>SAIX01000001.1 GCA_004028765.1 Chitinophagaceae bacterium
ACCTAATACCATCTGTGCATAAAGGTTATCAGGATTTTTCTGCGCAATTTCCCGGACCGGCAGGATACCCTGCATCGGGTTATCGGAAATATTGCCGAAAAGATAGCAGGCACCTAATCCGATTTTACTCGAATCATTGGCCGGATTGATAGCGATCGCCTTCTCAAAAAGAACTTTTGCATTACTCGCCAACCAATATTGCATGGCGGGCTGCCCCTCTGTCATCAGGTTATCTAAAAACAGACGGGCGGCAAAGGTGAGGCTTTTTTCAGAATTTTCCAACTTCGCGGCTTCTCCGGTATAATAGGCGTAAGGCTCAAAAATCCGGGCTGAATCCGACCAGAAGCGGGCCAACTGGTGATAAACATGGATCTGCTGGTCTTTTACATCTCCTCTTTTCACAGTATTCTCGAGCAGCAATAAGCGCTGTACCTGTGCGGGACTTATCTTTTCTTTCGCTTTCGCGAGAAGGTCTTCAAATTTAATGCCCTGGTGTTCAGAAGCTTGTGCACCTTCAGGTTTTGTATCCGGTTTTTTCGGGGGGATGGTATTGCCCAGGAAATAGAGTAAGACAAAAAGGATCAGTCCGGAACCGACCAGGAAGAATTGCTGTTTTTTCACGCAAAAAATACTTTGCGCAAAGTTACTCCGGCTTACGTTTGCTTTTTACTTCACTTACAAATTCTTTCGCGGGCTTAAAAGCCGGGATATAATGTTCGGGGATTTCAACCGCTACATTTTTTTTGATGTTACGGCCAATCTTAGCTGCCCTCTTCTTGGTGATAAAACTGCCGAACCCACGGATATATATATTCTGCCCGTTTGCGAGGCTGTCTTTTACCTCTTTGAACATCGTTTCCAAGGTAACCAAAACATCCACTTTGGGTATGCCGGTTTTATCTGAAATCTGGTTGATGAGATCTGATTTTCTCATTTTAATTATTTTTTAATCGATTGAGGATTTAAAATAAGCTAAAAAAATTCAATAATGCAAGTAAAGATGGTGTAAATATTATAGACGTTAGTAATTGATAGATATATGATTTGAGGGCCGAAAAATTCCGGAATTCGACAAGCCACCGGCTTTTCCGGCAATCATCCTGCCGCATTTCCTGTTTTTTACGCAATATTGGTGCCGGAATGAAGCAAAAATTTACCCGCGGATTATTGAAATGGCATGCGGAACACAATACCAGGAGCATGCCCTGGAAAGGGGAGAGAGACCCCTACAAAATCTGGCTCAGTGAAGTGATATTACAGCAAACAAGGGTGGCACAGGGC
>SAIX01000002.1 GCA_004028765.1 Chitinophagaceae bacterium
ACAAATATACTACGCATTCACGACATGCATATAAAAAGTGTCAACTTTTTTTAAAAAAATTTTTGAAAAAAAATAAGGCCCTGATTTTCAGGGCCTTATTCAGAAAATATTTTTCCGGGATTATACTTTGAAATGGGAGAAAGCCTTATTGGCTTCAGCCATACGGTGGGTATCTTCTTTTTTCTTGAAGGCTGCACCTTCCCCTTTTGCTGCTGCCATAATCTCATTGGCAAGTTTATCGGCCATGGTACGACCATTCCTTTCACGACTGTAACGGATCAGCCATTTCATGCTCAGGGATATTTTCCTGTCGGGGCGGACTTCAGAAGGGATCTGGAAAGTAGCACCACCGATACGGCGGCTGCGGACTTCGACAGAAGGCGTAACATTTGCAATCGCTTTTTTCCAAAGCTCATAACCATCTTCACCGGTTGTTTTGCTTACTTTATCAACAGCATCATAGAAGATGTTGATCGCAGTACTTTTCTTTCCTTCCCACATCAGGTTATTGATAAAACGGGTAACCAGTTTATCATTAAAACGGCCATCCGGAGCGAGGGGTAATTTTTTGGCTTGTGCTTTACGCATGATAGAGCGAATTAAATGTAATTACTTGAAAATGAATTATTTTTTAGCCTTTTCTTTCTTGGTTCCGTATTTGGAACGGCTCTTTTTACGGTCTTTCACACCTGCAGTATCCAGGCTTCCGCGTACGATATGGTAACGTACACCCGGCAGATCCTTCACACGGCCTCCGCGAATCAGTACAATTGAGTGCTCCTGCAGGTTATGACCTTCACCCGGGATATACGCGATCACCTCTACCTTATTGGTAAGACGAACTTTGGCAACCTTACGAAGCGCTGAGTTCGGCTTTTTAGGAGTGGTGGTGTATACACGGGTACATACCCCACGGCGCTGGGGGCAGGCATCCAGGGCCCTTGATTTACTCTTGGCACGGATGATTTCGCGACCTTTTCTTACTAATTGCTGTATTGTAGGCATTCTAAACCATTTAAAATTTCGGACGGCAAAGGTAATGGCTGGATCGGAAAATCCAAAATGTTTTCAAAAGTTTTCCCATTTGTGGATAAGCTGGTGTGGTTCGGGTGTGCCGGCCTATTAATAATGTCCAGATTGAGGTTTACACCCCCCGTAAAACCGGCGGTACTACCCGCTTTTTACCACCGATTTCTATCTTACCACATACCCTAAATCCTCGCTCTGTATTTTGCCTCCGTAACCTGTGAAAACTGGATGTTTTCCCAAAAAACATTCGGTTATGCGAAAATATTTAGCCCTCTGCATCATTTTACTGCCTTTTTTATCTGCAGGAGTAATGGCGCAACCCGGAATCGTGCCGGTTAATTATACAGTGGCAGCTGCTGTTTACAGTCAGACTTTTGACGGGTTGCCAGCAAGCGGAACTTTTTCCCTGACAGGGAAAGGGCCTTTTTCCCTTTCAGCAAACCCGATCAATGCAGCAAATATTTCCGGCTGGCAGTTTTTTATGTTTTCAGGTACCAGCACAAACGCGGCTTTTTTACCCGGAACCGGTTCAGGAACGGGGAATGGCTGTTACAGCTTCGGGGCTTCGGGTTCTTCAGACAGGTGCCTTGGCACACTTGCTTCCGGAACAGGTATTTATGGTTTCGGAGTAATATTTACCAACCAGACAGGTGGTTTGCTGAACCGCATCACCATCAGCTTCACGGCCGAACAATGGCGGAAGGGCGGATCGGGCAATAAAAATACATGGACCTTCCGCTACAAAACAGGGAATATCAATTCCATCGACCAGCCGAATCTTGCAACAGATACTTCCTTAAACTTCAGTTCTGCTGTTTTCAGCACCGGCGCAGGAAACCTGAATGGCAATATAGCTGCGAACCAGCAATCTAAAAACATCACCCTTACCAATATTCTCTGGAAACCAGGCGAACAACTCATGCTGCGATGGGATGATGCAGATGAAAGCGGGAATGATGATGGAATGGGGATCGACAATTTTTTATTCAGCGCAACCCTATCGTCGGGGCCGCCCATTGTCGTGAACAGCTCTGTTGTTTCAGCGGGTTCCGGTGATGCGGCATTCAATGCCGTTGTAAACGACAATTTTGATAAGACGCATTTATTTATTCAGTACGACACCAGCCCTTTGTTTACGCACCCGGCAACAATTTCACTGCCCGACAGCATCATAGCGGGTTTTGGGAACGATACCATCAGCGCAGGTATCCATGACCTCCGGCCGGGTACAAAATATTATTGCCGCATTATGGCAATAAACGGGAAAGGAACCAGTTTGGGTAATACAATTTCATTTACAACAGCGATTACCTTGCCGCAGGTAAAAACCTTATCTGTAAACAGGTTTACAAAAGAATCGGTTGCTGCAAACGCAAATGTGTTAGCCAGCGGTGGTGCAACAGTTACCGAAAGGGGGATCGTTTGGAGTGACAGTATCAATCCTACCATCCTGCATCACCGCATTCCTGCAGGAAATGATACAGGATATTTTTCTGTTATAATCGAACATCTCCCCGGTGGCAATCTTTTATATTTCCGGTCGTATGCCATTAACAGCGGGGGAATTGCATACGGAGAAATGTATTCGGTAAGAACACCCGTTGAAATCCTGAGATTCGCTACAGATCAAACGGGAAAAACCAATAAAGACAGTATTGAATTCATCCTTGAAACCAAACAAGCCCTGCAGGGATTGCGTAAAGAAAATTTCAGCGTGACTGCAAATGGCATGTCGGGACCGGGCATTGTAAACATTACGGGAAGTGAAACTTTATACAGGATCACCGTAAAGTCAGGGAACGGTGACGGCAGGTTGGGATTGAAATTGCAGACTGACAGTAACCTTTCTTTCCCTGTTGATGATCTGCCTGTATCCTCAACCAATACCGCCATCATTGATAACACGCCGCCCATTATCCGGTCGGTTGCTTTCCCCGACAGGCCCATGAAAACAGGTGACACGGTAGCGCTTACAATTATTGTGACAGCAGATACAGAAACCTACCGGTTACAGGATGGCAGCATCAATGGTTTTCCTGTTTCGGGTTTTACAAAAAAGAACGACTCGTTGTACGATGCTTTTTTTGTAGTTGCCAATGGTGGAAAGGATTGCAGGGCCGATGAAAATATAGCCGTGAATTTTGTATTATCAGATGAAGCTGGTAACCGTTGCCAATATACGGTTCCGGTAATACAGGCACAGGACAGGATCGATGCCAATAAACCCTTCATAAAAGAAATGATCGCCCCAAAAAAAGGGTGGTATAAATACGGCGACAGCCTGGTATTTGCTTTTCGCTTTAGTGAAGTTGTGTGGGTGTCGGGTGGGGCGCCTTCTTTCACACTTACTGTTGGAACAAAAACTAAAAATGCCATTTATAAAAAAGGAAGCGGCACCGATAGTTTATTTTTTATGTATATCATAGGGTCAGGTGATGTGGATACGGATGGTATTAAAACAGCGGGAACGATTACGCTTCACAAATCCGAAATAACAGATGAGGCCGGCAACACGGCGATCGTTACATTCAGTAACAGTAAAATTGCAACATCTGTTTTTGTGGATGCGGTATTACCTGTGGTGCAAGAAGTGCTTGTTCCTGAGCCAAAAGAATACCTCACGGGAGATACACTGCAGTTCCGTGTGGTGTTTTCGAAACCGGTCGTACGGGCTTACCCGGACAGTATTCCTTACCTGTCTCTTTTAATCGGCAACCAAACCAGGAAAGCAATTTTCAAATCGATGTCAGGCAATTCATCGATTGATTTTTATTACAAAATCGAAGATCCGGATACGGATACGAACGGAATAAAAATACAGAGCCTTTTTACAGGCAAAACCATTACTGACAGTATCGGAAACCCAGCAAACGAATCGTTACAGAATATTGGTAATACATCTGCTGTTTATGTAAACAAACCCAAAGCTTTCATCAGATCATTCAGTTTACCAAAAGCGGGACTGTACAAAGCAGGTGATACATTGAATGCATTTGTCGTTTATTCAGAAAATATTTTTATCGGATCTGTAAAAAATCCTCCATTCCTGAATTGTACGATTGGAAATACGATCAGACAATTAAAATACACCAGCGGATCCGGTAAGGACAGTTTGTGTTTTCAGTACCGCATCCAGGAAAATGAGCTTGATACAGACGGGGTAGGTTTCAGTAAAACCATTAACCTGAATGGAAATACTATTTCGGATAAACGAAATTATCCAGTACCGATGTTAATCCCAGACAGCAGGGATTCAGTGGTTATTTTGGTTGATGGCCAGGCGCCTTATGTAAAGCAGTTCATCCTGCCTGCACCTGCAACTTATAAAGCCGGGGATCAGCTTCTTTTCACCTGCATGATGAATGAAAATATTTTCTGGTTGCCGGGAACAGATACGCCTTCTCTTTCGATCACAGTGGGAAAAACCAAAAGAACATTACCTGCGATCACAGCACCTGGCAAGGACTGGATACAGTTTCAGTATGAGATCAAAAAAGAAGAAACGGATACAGATGGAATCCGCATCAGTAATCAGTTGGCACTTGGTAAAAATCACATCACAGACAGTGCAGGTAATTCATTGAATAATGCTGTTCCGATTCCGCAGTTAATGCCTGTGATCAAAGTAGATGCGGTTCAGCCAAAAGTTACTGCGACAAAATTTATCAGCGGGGATTATACAACAGGAGACAGTATTAAAGTGATCGTTTCATTTTCGAAAAAGGTATGGCTTTTACCGGGGGATACACTACCATATATACCGATTATTTTGAGCAATAAGGTTCACAGGGCAGTTTATTGCAGCGGGAATGGCAGTTCAAATATTGAGTTCGCATATATTGTTGAGGAAGCAGATACAGACACAAGCGGCATCAAAATTTCTGATAAAAATATTACTCCATCATCCTGCTTCAGAGATAGTATTGGGAACACCGCGATAAATACTTTGACAAATATTTCCGGTGCGGATAAAATACGCATCAATAAACCGGAAGCAGTGATTAAAACTGTAATCTATCCAAAGCCGGGATTGTACAAGGCTGGTGATACCCTGAAGTATACAATTTGTTATACCCAAAAAGTGTTTCTCGGAACAGCAGGCAACGCCCCATACATCCGGTGCACCATTGGCAATACGGGTCGGCAGGTAAAATACCAAAGCGGGTCTGGAACAGATACGCTGGTTTTCAGGTATATCATACAGGTCAACGAATCAGACGAAGATGGCATAGAAACAGGGGCTTCCATCATTTTAAACGGCAACACAATAACCGATAAAAGAAATTATCCGGTCCCGCTTATACTTCCACCCCCGGTTCTGCAGGGCCTAGTAAAAGTGGATGGCGTAAAACCATTTATACAGGCTGTTATTCCACCCAAACCGGGCACGTATAAAACCGGCGACAGCTTACAGTTTACAATATTTTTTTCGGAAACAACGGATTGGAAAAAAGAGGTTGACAGCCCATACCTTGAACTGACCATTGGAAAAACAAAGCGAAAACTGTTTTGCAGAAATGATCCGCCAAACGATTCGGCCCGGTTTTTATATATCATACAGAAAGAGGAAACAGACAGTGATGGCATCAGTATCGGAAATTTTTTACAGGCCGGGAAAACGGTTATAAGAGATATCGCCGGAAACGAAGCCGATCTCCGTCTTCTTTTTTCTTCTGTGCCCGATGTAAAAGTTGATGCTGTTTCACCACATATCACGGCCGTATTACCGCCCTTACCCGGCGATTATAAAACAGGAGATACTTTACTGTGGACAATATTGTTCTCAAAAAAAATATGGCTGCAGCGCATTGACAGCAACACATATCTCAGTTTTTCTTTTGGTTCACAACAGCGGAAAGTTTTTTACAGGGACGGATCAGGTACTTACCGTTTAAAGTTTTCTTATATCGTCGACAAAACTGATATTGACACAACAGGCATCAGGACCGACAATCATCTTGAAACAACCATTGGGAATATCAAAGACAGCACAGGCAACAACGCCGATGTATTTTTTCCTGCGCTATCAACGGCCGGCAAGATCCGTCTCAATAAACCGACCGCCGGAATCCTGGATGTTGCTTTTCCAAAACCGGGAATATACAAAGCGGGCGACACGCTGATATGTTCCATACTTTACAGTGAAAATATATTTATCGGCAACAGTGTAAACCTTCCTTATCTCAGGTGCAATATCAACGGAGTAAACCGGCAGATGAAATACAGGGAAGGTTCCGGAACCCATACGCTGACATTCAGTTACACGATTCAAAATGGCGAATCAGATAGTACATCCGTGCAGATCGGGAATTCGATTGTATTGAATGGGAACAGCCTAACAGATGAAAAAAGTTATAATGCCCCTTTATTACTGCCCGTTCAATTATCACCGGGTGAGATCAAAATAGACGGTGTGGCGCCGCAGATACGGGAAATCATTTTCCCGGAACCGTCTGTTTATCGTGAAGGAGACACTTTGCGTGTAACGGTTTTATTTACCGAAACCGTTACATGGGATATACAGAGTGACCGGCCATTTCTTACACTATCAATTGGAAAAAACAAGCGAACCATGTTCTGTGATTCGGGTGCCATCTCCAACAAAGCCAGGTTCAGTTATATCATCGCTGAAAATGAAGCCGACAAAGACGGGTTAACACTTGGCAGCTCCGTCTTTACCGGGAATAATACGATCACCGATATCGCAGGAAACAAAGCGGATCTACGTTTACCAAAAACCAATTTTCCTGATAAGTTACTGGTTGATGCACAGGTACCATTGTTCCTCAATTCAGGAACAGACAGCATCACCCGTTGCAGTAATACAGGGGCAATTGACCTCGGAACTTTTTTGGGTGTACAAAACAGTGAAACTGGTGAATTACTTCGCTGGAGAATCCGCAACCAGGGCAATGCCGGTAGTTTATTACAACAGGATTTTGAAATGGTATCAACCGGCAAAAAGAATTTCCCCGTTGTGCAATATTCTCCATCTGAAAGCAACACGATATCCCGGGATACCGTATTGATTGAAGTAAGTGATGGTATCAACAGTGTCATAAAAAAAATATTTATCCAACTACTGCCAAAGATCAGTAACAATATTGCAGGTAAACCGATGATTGCCTGCAAAGGGGAACCCGTTTTGATACAGGGTTCTGTTCCCATTGGCGGTAACGGTAACTACCAATACCAGTGGGAATCTGCAACGGATTCTGTAAAGTTTTCGCTGATCAGCAGCGGAACAAATGAATTGTATCTTAACAGTATTCAGTCCACATCCTGGTTCAGGAGAAAAGTTGTTTCAGGTTATTGCGCCGATACTTCGGCACCTGTGAAAATAGAAGTATACGGAAACGGTTTGTGGACCGGCGCCAGCAATACCGACTGGAACAATCCCCAAAACTGGTGTTTGCAAAAAATACCGGATACGATCACTTCTGTATTGATCAATTCAGCAACCACCCGTTTCCCTGAAATCACTGGCCTTGCAAAATGTAAAGACCTTTGGCTTGCCGCCGGTGCAGGCTTGAATATATCTGGCTCATTACAAATCAGCGGGCAGATAAAAGCAGGAATGAATTCCATCAATGCAGGAAACGGGACGATTCATTTTACAGGTAACCAGATACAGCAGATCAATGCTTCTTTGTTTGAAAAAAACAGTCTGCATACGCTGATACTCGAAAACCCACAGGGGCTGGAAATGAATGACAGCCTTTTTATCAGCGGAGAACTCGTTTTACGGAAAGGCATTCTCAAAACACAGGATCAACTCGTATTGCGCAACGGTGCATCAATACCGGCAGCAGCAAACGGAACAGGCATTAATGGAAAAGTATCCATTGAACATTTGTGGCCGGGTGGTAAAAGAGTATTCCGGTTAACAGGGCACCCGTTTCAGGAAAATTTCCCTTTATCAATACTAACGCCTTATTTGGATATTACCGGAGAAAAAGGCGCTGCAAACGGTTTTACCACAACTGCCTCAAATGCCTCATCAGCATTCCGGTTAAACAGCACCATGGCAACTGATATAAACGGGATTGATACGGGCTGGCAACCATTTACCAATACCAATGGTTTGAATGAAAATCTCTGGAAAACAGGAAATGGTATAAAGCTTTTTTTCAGGGGCAGCAAAGGACAGGGGCTCGATGGCAAACCAGCCGGCAATGGAATGAACGGAACTTATTATCCGCAACCCGTATCAATCAGGTTAACTGGAAATCTAAGAACAGGCGACCAGGAGATCCCCCTCACTGCGGGTGACCCCGGCGCATATCACCTTATCGCAAATCCGTATCCCTGCAATATCAATATTGCCAATATCACCCGCAGCCATGCTGTTGGAAATATTTGCTGGATATGGGAGGAGAACCAGGGAAAACAGGGAGGCTATACTGCTTATCCCATGCGGGACAAATATATCCTGCCGCCATTTTCTGCATTCATTGTCAAAAACAACAGCAGTACGGCTGCATCTCTATTTTTTTCCGAGAATACCAAATGCAGTGATTGTACAATATCAGAATTCCCGGTTCCCAGGCTCGATGATATTTTTTATATAGACCTGAGGTTAGAAACGGATAGCATTTTCCAGGACCGTATTCTCCTGCTCGCTACTGACAGTGCAAGAAACGGTTTTGACAGGAACGATGGTGAAAAACTGCTGAACCCGGATGTAAATTTTTATACGCTTGGCAGTGATGGCAAAATGCTTTCGATCGATGCAAGGCCTTTGAACAATATGTCCATCATTCCTTTGGGTATTCAGCCAGGCAGCCAGGGGAATTTCAGGTTCAGGGTGGCGAAAGCCGTGTTACCTGTATCGAACAGTTTGCAGCTGCACGATAAATTTTTGAAGAAATGGATGCCGCTTGTAACCGACAGTACCTACTCATTCCATACAACAAATGATACGATAACCTTTGGAAACAACCGTTTTGAGATCGCAACACCTGTTATCACAGATTCTCTTTCTTCAAAACAAAAAATAGCCGTAAAAGTATTTCCAGTTCCGGCGCATGACCGGTTGCGGGTTCATTTTAAAGCAGAGAAAAAAGCAATGACCTTTCTTATCATTACCGGCATGAACGGGATACCTTATCAAACACAAAATGAGGGGAAATTGAAAGAAGCGGATCTCACTGCAGATATCAGCAGACTGTTACCTGGCGTGTACAACCTGACCATCAAATGCGGGGATGAAACCGGTACAGTTCAGTTCATCAAACAATAAAAAAGGCCGCTACCATGTAGCGGCCCCGGGTTTTCTTATTCAGTTATATTTTGAACATCCATCCATGTGTATCCGGTGCTTTGGAATCACGGATGGCATTCAGGCGGCGTTTTAATTCGGGAGCAACCTGCCACTGAGTCGTATCGAAATGCATACTGAAATCTTTGTAACGCAGTTCTTTGATCATTGAAATGGTAGCAGCGGTTCCTGTACCGAATACTTCCCGCAACTGCCCCGCTTCATGGTGAGCAATCAGTTCATCGATACTGATCTTTGTTTCCACTACCTGTAAACCCATTTCCTGGAGAATGGTGATGGCACTGTCGCGCGTAACACCGGCCAGTATCGTACCATCTTCCAACGAGGGGGTGATGGCTTTGTTACCAACAATAAAAAACACATTCATCGTACCCACTTCCTGCAGGTATTTGTGTTCAAAAGCATCTGTCCATAGAACCTGGTCATACCCTTGTTTTTTTGCAAGGGCTGTTGCAAGCATACTGCCTCCATAATTACCTGCATTCTTCGCAAAACCCACACCACCGGGGGCAGCACGGGTATAGGTTTCTTCAACATAGATGCGCATAGGTGCAACATAGTAAGGACCGGTAGGGCTTAGAATGATCATGAACTTATATGTTTCCGAAGGTTTTACGCCGATCACCGGGTCGGAAGAGAACATAAAGGGACGGATATACAAAGAATGTTCGGGAAGTGATGGGATCCATTTTTTATCCAGGTCGATCAGCAGGCGCATCCCCTCCATAAAAATATCTTCCGGCACGGTTGGCATCTGCATTCTTTCAGCAGAAATATTAAACCTTTTGAAATTATCATATGGCCGGAAGATATAAGCATTATCCGCCTCATCTTTATACGCTTTGATTCCTTCAAAAATTGCCTGCCCGTAATGCAATGCAGCAAGAGAAGGTTCCATTAAGAGTGGCTGGTAGGGTTTGATCTCTACATTCTTCCATTCCCCGTTTTCATAATCGGCTTCCAGCATGTGGTCGGTGAAATAACGGCCAAAGGGCAAATCTTTCAGCGATTGTTCGTTCAGTTTACTCGTTTCAACTTTCGTGATGTTTATTCCTGCTGCTGCTACCATCTTTTTATATTTGACGCAAAGAAACAAAAAAAATAAAAGCTAACAATCGTTATTATTTCAAACGGCATGAACAACCCCAAAAACAGCGAATTACCGGCATTTATGATCGCTGACTTGTATAAAAACAACCTGGTTATTACAGAAAATGAAGTGGTTACCCGGGAAAAGCCGGATCCGGAATCCCTCAAAACTGATCCGGGGCGCCAATGGTTTCTCGGAAGTAATTTGAGAAAAACCACATTGCTGGTAAACGAGCCCAATGCCGTTTATCTCGATGACGATTCTTTACAGTTTCTCTCAGCGATCCTGAACGCCTGCAAACTGAACCTCGGGGATGTTGCCATTGTAAATCTCGCGCAAACAACTGCAGATTATACCCTGCTGAAACAATCCCTGCAACCTGCAAACCTGATTTTATTCGGCGTAACCGCACAGGATATCCAATTGCCCTTTACCATTCCGCATTACCAGTTACAGGCATACGACAAATGCCAGTTACTGTTATGCCCCCCGCTTACCACCATGCTCGGCAATACACAGGAAGCGAAACTGGAGAAAAGCAAACTCTGGCTCTCGCTGAAAAAGATGTTCAATGTATAAGCCTGAAATATTCATTGAAACACCGAGGCTCTTATTGAGGCAATGGCATATAAATGATATACCCGTTTATTGTGCCCTTAATCTCGATCCCGTGGTAATGGAATTTTTTCCATCGGTGACCGGGGAAACAGCAAGCAGGGAACATGCTGAGAAGATACAAAAGATGATCAGCCAAAAAGGTTATGGCCTTTTTGCTGTGGAAAGAAAAGACAGTGGCAGTTTTATCGGTTTCACTGGCTTATCGCATCCTTCCTTCAAAGCGCCTTTTACACCCTGTACCGAGATAGGCTGGCGGCTGGCGAAAGAACACTGGGGCAACGGATTTGCAACCGAAGCGGCAAAAGCGGTGTTGCAATTTGCATTTAATAAACTGAACTTTACTGAGATCCTTTCTTTCACAGCCACCTTGAACAAACGGTCGGAAAACATCATGCAGAAAACAGGCATGCAAAAAAAAGAAAACTTCCTGCATCCATCACTTCCCAACGGACACCGGCTGCAGGAACATGTGTTATACAGTATTCAAAATAACAACCGTACATGAT
>SAIX01000003.1 GCA_004028765.1 Chitinophagaceae bacterium
AAGAGCCCACCGATCTGAATGCACTCTGCGATGAATACCTGCGATTAGCCTATCATGGTTACCGGGCCAAAGACAAATCCTTTAACGCAGAATTTGAAACACGTTTTGATCCGGCTCTTCCCAAAATAAGTGTAATACCACAGGATATCGGCCGCGTGGTATTGAATCTGATCAACAATGCATTTTATGCGGTAAACGAAAAAGCAAAACAATCCACCAATCCACAATCCGTTAATCCCTCATCCTATAACCCCAAAGTAACCGTTTCTACAAAACGGACAGGTGATAAGATTGAAATCGGAATTGCAGACAATGGAAACGGCATCCCTTCCTCTGCGATCAATAAAATTTTTCAGCCCTTCTTCACCACCAAACCAACAGGAGAAGGAACGGGGTTGGGATTGAGTTTGAGTTATGATATCATTACAAAGGGGCATGGCGGGCAGCTAACAGTGAAAACCGAAGAAGGAACCGGTACAAATTTTATCATTGAAATACCGGGTAATATTTGATATATGAACCAAGCAAAACAAAAATTACTGGATGAGGCTTTTGAGAGGGTTATGCAGGTCTGTATATACGACATGACTGCCCCGCTCGAATGGATCGATCAATATATAAGTCCTGCGGTAACAGGTTTCGGAACTGAATTCGATGAGGAAATCCATAACCTCGAAGATTGCCGGCGCCTCGTGCTGAAAGCAAGGGAGCAATCGGCAGGGCTTCATTTCAAAGCAACGGGACAGGTGATTCATCAACATATTTCACCGGGTGAGGATGAAGTTTTTTATGTACAGCAGATACAGGTGCAGCTGACTGTTGGCGGTGAGCTGATGAAAAGGGATTTACGAATGAGCCTCATCATGGAATTTGAAAATGGGAAATGGATGATGACCCATTTTCACGGATCTGCACCGGATACGGGCACCACCATCGACGATACTTTTCATGTGGATCAGTGGAAAACCAAAATGGCCGAGCTCGAAAAACTGGTGGCAGAAAAAACAACTGATCTCGCACTGCGTAACCGGGAACTTGAAATAGAATCATCCCTGGAGCGCGTAAGGGCGGTAGCCATGGGAATGAAAGAACCGGCGGATATGCTGGATATGTGCAAAGTGATCGCAGAAGAATTGAAACGGTTATCTATCGGAGGCATCAAACTGGTAGAGACGATCGTGATAAAAGAAAACAGTGATTTTTTTCTCGATTATGAATATTATAATGATTCAGAATATAGAATTGTCGAAACATTCCGTTACAGGGAAAATGAGCTGATCCGGCAGATGGTGGACACCATCCTCCAATCGGAAGACAGTTTCTATTATGGTGGAAAAATAGAAGGCGCCCCGAAAGCGGATTGGTTCGCTTTTATGCAGAACAGCGGTTATTATGTTGCGCCGGAATTACTGGCTGCAAATGAAGTGCATTATCATTTTTATTCGGTAGGTCAGGCGGCACTGGGACTGGTTACCGACCATGCATTGTCTGATGATGAATTTCAATTGTACAAACGCTTGCGGAATGTTTTTGCTTTGGCCTACAGGCGATACAGGGACATTGAAAAAGCTGAAGAACAGGCACGTGAAGCACAGGTGCAACTCGCGCTCGAACGCATCCGTGCAAGGGCAATGGCCATGCAAAAAGCTGATGAACTGTTAGAAGTGATCGCAGTTGTGTCAGAACAACTGGAAAATCTTGGTTTATTTTTCAGTCATGCAAATTTCCGTATCAATGAAGGAGAAAAAGACTGGGATTTATGGAGCCATTTTAAATGGATCGGGTCACCGGTAAGATGGCAGGTGAAATACATTGATCATCCTTTTTTTAACCGGTCCTGCAATAACCCGGAAGAGACCATTGTGCAGCAGGTTTTTACAAAAGAAGAAACCGTAGCAGTTGAACAATATCTTTTCGAGCAGGGTGTTATTTCCATGCCGGAAGACCCGGAAGGAAAAAAGATAATGCAGAAATACCTGGAAGAAGGGGTAGGTTTTGCGTGGTCTGTTTACCGGATCAAAAACCTTTCACTGGCAGTAGCCAATCATCATGCCAAACCCTACACCGAAGAGGAAAATGACATCATTAAAAGATTCACCATTGTTTTTGTACAGGCATATTCCCGCTTTCTCGATCTGCAAAAAGCAGAAGCCCAGGCAAGAGAGGCGCAGATCGAAGCGGCATTGGAAAGAGTAAGGAGCAGGGCCATGGCTATGCAACAGCCAGATGAATTAAAAGAAGTGGCTGAACTGTTGCGGAAAGAAATGGGTATGCTGGGTGTAGAAGAACTGGAAACAAGTTCTGTGTACCTCGTTCACGAGGAAAATACGGAATGCTGGTATGCCCTTAAAGATGTACGACAGGAAAATACAAAACGCATCAGCGATCATATGCTGATAACCCTGGGTGATACATGGGTAGGGCGTGAGATGGAAAAGTTTTATAAAAGCAACGAAAGCCAGGTATCCATTCTGATGAAAGGTGAAAACCGGAAGGAATGGATCAACTATTGTGCGGAGAAATCAGCTTCGCTAAAAGGCTATTATGGTAGTGATATCCCGGACCGTACCTATCACCTGGTAAAGTTTACAGGTGGTTTTATGGGCGCGGCAGCTTTGGGGGCTATTTCAAAGGAAAGCCAGGACCTGCTGGTCCGCGCCACCAATGTTTTTTCGCTGGCATATACGCGTTTCAAAGACCTGCTGGATGCTGCAGCAAGAACAAAGGAAACCCGGATTGAGCTGGCATTGGAAAGAGTGCGGAGCAGAAGCATGGCGATGCATACAAGTGATGAATTGAGTGAGGTTGTGGCAACTGTATTTCAGCAACTGAATCAGTTCCTGTTTTCAACGGATGGTGGTGTGACCATCGTTACCGAATTCAAAGCATACGAGTACGCAGATATGTGGGTGGCAGCAGATACGCTGGACAAACCGCGATTGGTCAGGTTCCCGCATACTGAGAATCCGATCCCTTCCGATTTTACAACCGAGAAACTGAAAGGTACGCCTCTCTATTCCAGGAGATACGATGGGCCGGTCATCAATGAGTGTTGGCAGCTGTATTTTGAGATGGGGCTGTATAAAGATTTCCCTGTAGAAACCAAGCAATGGTTTCTTAGCAGGGAAGTAGAGCATTTCACGGTGGCTTTTGAAGAACACTCGGCCATTACTGTTGCCACCTATGTTGATCAGCCACCTACAGAGGAGCAGAAAACCATTCTGCAGCGTTTTGCAAAAGTATTTGAACAGTCGTACATACGTTTTCTCGATCTGCAGAAAGCAGAAGCCCAATCCCGTGAAGCACAAATAGAGCTGGGGCTTGAACGTGTAAGAGCAAAGGCAATGGCTATGCAACATTCGGAAGAATTAAAAGACCTGATCGATACCGTTTTTACAGAACTTACCAAACTTGACATTGTACTTACGCGTTGCCTGCTTATGATTTTTGATCCGGCCACCAAAGGTTCCTGGTGGTGGATGGCCAATTCAGAAACACAAAATGAACCCATCGGCCTGTTTGTAAAATACCATGAACATCCGCCCTACATGGCCTATCTGGAAGCCTGGGAAACGAGAACCATACGCTGGCAATATAACCTGCAGGGGCAGGTTAAAAAAGACTGGGACGAATTTTTATTCAGTCAAACAGAACTTAGCCATTTACCCGGTTTTGTAATAGCGGGTATGAAAGCACCGGATAAGGTAATCCTGTCTGCCTCATTCAACAATTTCGGAAACCTTACCCTGGCAACACTGGAACCTTTATCGGAAGAACATAATGATATACTATTACGTTTTGCCAAAGTATTTGACCTTACCTATACCCGTTTCAACGATCTGCAGAAAGCGGAGAGGCAGGCAAGGGAGTCGCAGATCCAACTTGCCCTTGAAAGGATCAGGGCCAGTGCCATGGCTATGCAGAAAAGTGATGAGCTGAATGAAGTGATCAAAGTGGTGTTGAAGCAGATGCAGGCTCTGGGTATCAGTATGAGTAACCGTTCAGCGATCATTAACACTTTTGAACCGGGTGTTAAAGAGTTTCACCAATGGGTTGCTTCACCGGAACATGATGCCACTGTTTATTTATTTACTCCTTATTTCGAAAACCCGATACTTACCGATTTGTGGAATGCAAGGCAAGCGGGTATGCCATTTTACAGTATATCTTATTCAGTAGCTGAAAAAAATAATTTCTTCGGTTATCTCTTTGAAAATACGGATCTGAAAAATATGCCGGAAAAAGAGCGGCAATGGTTATTATCAAACCAATATTATGAACTGACTTTCGCTTTTGAAAGCCGATCGGCCATCGCCCTTGCTAACTTTTCTGATACCGCAATTTCAGAAGACATAAAAGAGATCATGAAAAGGGTGGCGAAAGTATTTGAACAGGCTTATATCCGTTTTATGGATCTGCAGAAAGCAGAAAAACAGGCTCGGGAAGCTGAAATACAGTTGGCACTGGAACGGGTTCGCGCAAGAACGATGGCCATGCAGAAAAGTGATGAACTGGCGGAGGCTGCCGCCCTTCTTTTTCACCAGGTTAAAGCATTGGGTATTGCAACATATACCAGTGGATTTACGATATGGGATAATGATCGCAATGAACTGGTATCGTGGATGTGTAATGCAGACGGATCGGTGAACCCACCCTTCAGAATGCCGATATTCGAGAATGAATGGAACAGGCAGCAATTTGAATCCTGGAACAAGGGAGAGGAATACATCGTACATGATTTCTCAGGAGCGGAAATGCAGGAGTATTATGCCTATCTCAGGTCGTTCCCTTTATTGGATGAATCATTCAGGAAATCAGAATCCTCGGGTGTACCCACACCAGGCAGGCAGGTACACAATGCTTTTAATTTCACCCATGGTAATTTGCTTTTTATCACTACTGAGCCAGATTCTGCCGCTTATCCTATATTCAAACGGTTTGCTTACACTTTTGAACAAACCTATACCCGTTTCCTCGATCTCCAGAAAGCGGAAGCACAGGCAAGGGAGGCGCAGATCGAAAATGCACTGGAAAAAGTTCGATCCCGATCACTGGCCATGCATAAAAGCGAAGAGATCATGGAAGTTGTGTATTCGTTGGCAGACAGATTAAGCGAGCTCGGTATACAAAGAGATGCGGTCACTATTCTGATCTTTCATGCATCTGCAACTGAATACTGGATAGCCAATAATAATGCAACCTATTCCACTAAATTTATAACAAGGCCTGAATCTGAAATCAACAGCGCCATTGCAAGCGATTTTGTTACAAACCAGCCAATCGGGAAAGCGTTCGTAAAATGTTATTCGCTTGAGGAGAAGAACCAACATTGGTCGTGGTTGATGGAGAACAGTGATTTTAAAAATTTGCCTGAGGAAAGGAGGCGGTTTATACTGGAACAATCCTGTTATAATATTTCTGTTGCTTTTTCAGGTCAGATTTCGGTTTGTTTATTACGGTATTATGAAACAGGATATACAAATGATGAAAATCAGATAGTACAGCGTTTCGCTAATGTTTTTTCACAGGCATATACCCGATTTACAGATCTTCAAAAAGCCGAAGCTCAGGCTAAAGAATCCCAAATTCAATTAGCATTGGAGCGTGTGCGCGCCAGGACAATGGCCATGCAGAAAAGCGATGAGCTGCCGGAAACTTCTCAATTGCTGTTTCAGCAAATGCAGGCATTCGGCGAAACAGCTGTTCAAAATTCCATTGTCATTGTGAATGAGGAGGAGGGACTTGTTGAACTCTCTACCACAGTTAGGGGTAACCTGGTACCGAAAACGATACAGGTTCCTGTCGATGATCCGCATGTGATGGCAAAAGCAGTGGCGGCCTGGAAGGCAAAACAAAAATCATTAACCATACAAATTCAGGGGCAGGAATTAAAAGAATATAATGAGCTGCGGAATCGTTTTTTAGAAGCTGCCATCAATTTTCCAGAAGACAACTGGGTGGTGAATATTGCATTCTTCTCAAGAGGATGGTTGTCATTTTCTGCCAATCACCCCATGTCTGAAGCAGCAGTAGCGGTTCTGGAAAGATTTGCAGCTGTATTCGAACAAACCTATACCCGTTTCCTGGATCTTCAAAGAGCGGAGCAACAGGCACGCGAAGCGGAAATACAGCTTTCACTCGAAAGGGTGCGTGCCCGTACCATGGCCATGCAGCGAAGCGAGGAACTGACTGATACGGTGAAATTATTATTCGAAGAATTTAAAAACCTGCATTCAGAAAAAGACCCGCTGATACTCAGCAGGGGCTTTATTACGATCGTGAATGAGCCTGAACAACGGTTTGATTTATGGATTACGGATATTGATGGATCTGAAATCAGGCAGTTTTTCAGAATCGATTTTGATGAACCTACCCAGGGGAAGCATATCTACAAAGCATGGAAAGAAAAACAATCCTATATCATCCGGGATATGTCGGGTGATGAGTTAACCCAATGGCTGGATTATCTTTCCGGTGTTGGCTTCCCGGTTGCGCCCGGTATTTATGGCACCAGGCGCGTCAATAATTTTATCTATCATTCGAATGGTTTCATCGGTATTACCTCTTCCTCGCCACTGTCAATGGGAGGAATCGGATTGCTGGAAAGATTTGCGCGGGTGTTTGACCTTACCTATACCCGCTTTACCGACCTGCTGCAGTCGGAAACCAGGGCAAAGCAGGCGGTGAAAGATGCTTCGCTCGACAGGGTGCGTGCAGAGATCGCTTCTATGCGCACCACAGAAGACCTGCAGCGCATCACGCCGGTGATATGGCGGGAACTTACCTCTCTTTCGATTCCTTTTATCCGGTGCGGTGTATTTATCATGGATGAAGGTTCAGAACAGATGCATTGCTTCCTGTCAACACCCGAAGGAAAATCCATCGCTTCTTTTGAACTGCCGTTTGCAGGGGAAGGAAACTTATCAGAAGTTTTGTTGCATTGGCGAAAAACACAGCGATATGTGGCACACTGGCAACAGCAGGATTTTGCAGGTATTGCGGCAACACTGTTGCAACAGGGCCGTATCGAAAATGAAAAACAATACATCAATACGCTTCCAAAAGATGGGATACACCTGCATTTTTTACCTTTTTTACAGGGAATGCTGTATGTGGGAAATACGGAACGGCTTTCGGACAATGAACTTGACCTGGTGCAATCTCTCGCTGAATCTTTTTCCACGGCCTATGCGCGTTATGAAGATTTTAACCGGCTTGAAGCAGCCAAGAAAGAAGTGGAACAAACCCTGACAGAACTGAAACAGGCACAACAACAGCTGGTACAGTCAGAAAAAATGGCCTCACTCGGTGAACTCACTGCGGGCATTGCCCATGAGATACAGAACCCGCTCAATTTTGTCAATAATTTCAGCGAAGTGAGTAATGAACTCATCGATGAGATGAAAGAAGAACTTGCTACCGGAAATTATGAAGTTGCAGTAGAGATCGCAGATGATGTAAAAGAAAACCTTTCCAAGATCAACCACCACGGCAAACGCGCCGATGCGATTGTCAAAGGCATGTTACAGCACAGCCGTACCAGCAGCGGCCAGAAAGAATCGACCGATCTGAATGTTTTGTGTGATGAATACCTGCGCCTGGCCTATCATGGGTACCGTGCCAAAGACAAATCCTTCAATGCGCAATTTGAAACCCATTTCGATGCATCTCTTCCAAAAGTAAAAGTGATGTCACAGGATATTGGCCGGGTGGTGCTGAACCTGATCAACAATGCTTTTTATGCTGTGAATGAAAAAGCAAAAACACAACAATCCGCCAATCCGCCATCCGCTGATTCGTTACCCTATCAGCCCAAAGTAACCGTTTCCACGAAATACGCGGATAACAAAATTGAAATCGCAATCGAAGACAATGGCAATGGTATCCCGAAAAAAATCATCGATAAAATATTCCAGCCCTTTTTTACCACGAAGCCTACGGGACAGGGAACAGGACTTGGTTTGAGTTTAAGTTACGATATCGTGAAAGCGCATGGCGGTGATTTGAAAGTGGAAACAGAAGAAGGAAAAGGAACAACATTTGTTATTTTACTCCCTGTTTAATAATAGGGTTGGTAAAGAGGCGTAGCCTCGACAAATAGTGTAACAACGGATTTTAATCTGTTGACAGAAGATAAGCAAAATGGAAAGAGAACCGTAGGTTCGGCCAATATTGTTTTTGATCAAATCTTATTGTAGTATGGCAAATACATATCACCAAATATATTTACAAGCGGTTTTTGCAGTTAAATATCGCAATTCTGTTATTAATAAGGATTGGAACAGCAGGTTATTTGGTGTAATTGGTAATCTGATCAACGAATCAAATTGTAAGACAATTATTGTAAATGGTGTAGAAGATCATGTCCACTGCTTCTTTGGGCTAAAGCCTGTTGTTTCTGTATCAGAACTCATCAAAACTGTAAAAGCCAGATCTTCAAAATATATCAATGACAACCACTTAACCAAACAACGTTTTGAATGGCAGGAAAGATATGGTGTATTCTCATACAGCCAATCGTCAATCGATTCTGTGTATAAATACATACAAAATCAGGAAGAACATCATAGGAAACAAACTTTCAAAGACGAATACCTTGCATTGCTGTCGGCTTTTAAAATTGAGTATGATGAAAAATATGTTTTTCATGACCTTGTATAAACATCTATCGTGCCTATGGCACTGAAGTATTATTATGGGTTGTTCCAACGCATTTTAATCCGTTGTTATAAAATTAACCGAGCCGATGGCTCTACAATAAAACTTAGAATGGATTTGATATTTCAACCTTTTTTCACCTCCAAACTTTCAGGACAGGGGACAGGACTGGATTTGAGTTTAAGTTACGATATCGTGAAAGCGCATGGCGGCAATTTGAAAGTGGATACTGAAGTGGAGAATTACACCCGATTTATGATTATATTACCTGATCAATCATTCGCCTGATATGCAGTTAAAAAAGCTGGCAATTGTAACGGTATTCCTTTTACATGTTCTGGCGCTCTGTGCACAGGATACAATTCTTCTTTCACCAAAGGATTATGAAGATGTACAGGAGATTTATCCTGGTAAAAAACATGGATGGTGTTTTAAACAGGGATCAGATTCCAGCTGGGTAGTTGATGGTATGCCCGGAAAAGGATGGAAAAAGCTAAGGCCAGTCGATATTAATACAAAAATGGTGGATTCGAGGGGCCTTTTTGAAGGTTGGTTCAGGGCCGATATTGAGATTGACTCTTCTTTTGCCAATACTCCGTTATTTGCTTTCATAGGCACAAGGGCAGCTCAGGATATATTTATAGACAATGTTCTGTATTTCTCCACTGGGAATACCGGTATAAATGGTAAGCCTTACCACGAGTATGAAGGAGTTTTTCATTATTTGCAGGCAACTGCAATGCCGCTTTTAAAAGCAGGTTCTGTGCATACGATTCTTTGGCATATCAAAGACGCCCCTGGGGCTCCTTTCAAGAGTCAGTTATTAAAAGGTCAACTTGGCAGCGGAATTCATAATTTATTTGAGATAACATCACCAGAGTTTGTTGAATGGCAAAAAGCAAGAACGCCCTATATAACGGGTCTGTCAATAGTCGGAAACAGCATTTTATTTATCTTATTTTGTCTATTCTTTTTGCTATGGTTATTAAATAGCGCTGATAAAAACTTAAGGCGGTTTACTATTTTCAGCGGTGTTTACTTCTTAGCGCTCGCTGTTTCTAATTTTGAGCATTCCATAGTTTATCCAACAGATATTTCTTTTCTGCAGCAAAACCTTCTTGATTTTACTGTAAATACTTTCATCGTTTTTTTTATTTCTTATGCACCGTATCTCCTGGCAAAACTTGAAGATCATCGATATGCGGGAGTTGTAAAATGGATGGTGCCGGTTTCTATAGTATTGAGCTTTTTTGATTTTTATCTTGGCGCCAACAGCAATGATAGCTCTGTTTTCTTTCTTTTGGTATGTTTGCTGAATCTTTTATTGTGTCTTTATTTTGTTGCTTTCTTATACAGAACCGGAAAAAAACTTAACAGGATTATTATCTCAGGCGTACTGGGTAGTTTGTTGTTCATATCTTTTTTACCTTTTACGACACCTATTTATGGATACAAGCTTTTTTTCCTTTTTATTTTCTTAAGCAGTATTTCTTTTCCGGTTTCTTTAATGATTTATACCGCTGTTCGGTTCAAGTGGATGTTATCGGAAGTGAGGGC
This sequence comes from Chitinophagaceae bacterium, assembly GCA_004028765.1. Classification (GTDB taxonomy): domain Bacteria; phylum Bacteroidota; class Bacteroidia; order Chitinophagales; family Chitinophagaceae; genus Sediminibacterium. The sequence continues at coordinate 10,216 of SAIX01000003.1, forward strand.
TAATGCGGATACTATTGTTCAATTGTCTGAGGAGAAAAGGGTCCAGGCTGAAAAGCAGCAAAAGATACTGAAAGAGGAAGTGGCGAAACAAACCATTGAATTAAGGAATTCGTTGAATGAACTTAAAGCCACACAAAGCCAGTTGATACAGTCAGAGAAAATGGCTTCACTCGGTGAGCTCACTGCCGGCATTGCACACGAGATACAGAACCCTTTGAATTTTGTAAACAATTTCAGCGAAGTGAGCAATGAGCTGATCGATGAGATGAAGGAAGAGATGGCCGCCGGTAACCTGCAACATGCAAAGGAAATAGCGGATGACCTGAAAGAAAATCTTTCCAAAATAAATCATCATGGTAAACGGGCCGATTCCATTGTAAAAGGGATGCTGCAGCACAGCCGCAACAGCAGTGGTCAAAAAGAACCTACTGATCTGAATGCATTGTGTGATGAATACCTGCGGCTGGCCTATCATGGCTATCGCGCCAAAGACAAATCCTTTAACGCAAAATTCGAAACCCATTTTGATCCATCTCTTCCAAAAGTGAATGTCATGACGCAGGATATCGGCCGGGTGGTGCTGAACCTGATCAACAATGCTTTTTATGCTGTGAATGAAAAAGCAAAACAAATAAAACCCGCCCATCCGCAATCCGCTGATCAGGAAACCTATCAGCCCCAGGTAACTGTTTCAACCAAACGGTCCGGTAACCAGGTCGAGATCCTTATCGAAGACAATGGCGATGGTATCCCTGCAGCTGTACTCAACAAAATATTCCAACCCTTTTTTACTACCAAGCCCACAGGGCAGGGAACCGGTTTGGGCTTGAGTCTCAGTTACGATATTGTTACCAATGGCCATGGCGGAAAACTGCAGGTAACCACTGAAGCAGGTACCGGTACAACCTTCCACATTCTCT
>SAIX01000004.1 GCA_004028765.1 Chitinophagaceae bacterium
TGTTGATACGGGCATTCAGGTAAGTACGGATCTTATGATCTTCGATCAGTTTGGAGGCATAGTCTTTTTTGCTGCCATACCAGTTACTGTCCCATCCGCGGATGATACCTAACCTGTTACCAATTGGATTTGCTTTCTGACCCATATAATGGTTTTACAATTAGTTTTTAGAATCTACGATTAATGTTACGTGGTTGCTGCGTTTACGAACACGGTATCCACGGCCCTGCGGCGCCGGACGCATGCGTTTCAGTGTACGGCCTCCATCCACGAAAATGGTTTTCACCACCAGGCCACTGTCTGCAGCACTGGTTCCATTGTTTTTCTGCTCCCAGTTGCTGATAGCGCTCTTCAGCAGTTTTGCCAGCGGAGTGGCATTGTGCTGCGGGTGGTGTTCCAGAATGGCAAGGGCCTTCTCTACTTCCATACCACGGATCACATCAGCCAGCAAACGCATTTTGCGCGGACCAGTGGGATAATTGTTCAGTTTAGCTACTGCTTCCATTTTTTTTAAGTTTGGAGTTAATAGTTAAAAGTGAAAAGTCACTTTACTCTTAACTTTTAATTTTAACTGTTAACTATTTTTTTGCTCCTGCGTGTCCTCTGAAGTTGCGGGTGGGGGCAAACTCACCGAGTTTGTGACCTACCATGAATTCTGTTACATAAACGGGGATGAATTTATTCCCGTTATGCACCGCGAAAGTATGCCCAACGAAATCAGGCGTAATGGTACTGCGGCGGCTCCAGGTTTTGATCACACCTTTCTTTGATTTGCCGTCATTCATGGAAACCACTTTGCCTTCGAGGCTGGCATCTACATAAGGACCTTTTTTTATCGAACGACCCATAGTGTATTTTTATTTACTGGTCTGTTAGTTGATTTTGTTTCGGCTGTATTTATTTAGCCAGTTTTTTTCCGTCTCTGCGCTGGATGATCAGCTTATCGCTACCTTTTCCTTTGGTACGTGTCTTCTCACCTTTTGCATATTTACCGGTTCTGCTGCGCGGATGGCCACCTGAAGCTTTACCTTCACCACCACCCATCGGGTGATCTACGGGGTTCATCGCAACACCACGAACACGGGGACGGATACCTTTCCAGCGGTTTTTACCGGCTTTACCGGCAGTTTCCAGGTTATGGTCGCTGTTGGATACCACACCAACTGTTGCATAACAGTTGATCAGCACTTTACGCAATTCACCGGAAGGCATTTTCAACACGGCATATTTTTCTTCCTTGTTGGCCAACTGTGCAGAAGCACCTGCGCTTCTCACCAGCTTACCACCCTGTCCGGGCTGTAGTTCAATATTGTGGATCATGGTACCCAGCGGCATGTTCTTCATCAGCAGTGCATTACCGATCTCTGGGGCAACTTCATCGCCGGAGATCACGGTAGCGCCCACCTGCAAACCCTGCGGGGCAATGATGTATCTTTTTTCACCATCTGCATATTGCAGCAGTGCAATAAATGCGGTACGGTTCGGATCATATTCAATAGAAGCAACCGTAGCGGTAACGCCATGTTTGTTCCTTTTGAAATCGATGATGCGGTAATGGTGTTTGTTACCACCACCCATATAACGCGATACGCGACGACCGGATGAGTTACGGCCGGCAGTGCTTTTCTGGGCTTCCAGCAGGCTCTTCTCAGGCTCGTTGGTAGTGATCTCAGCATAAGCATTACCGATCCTCCAACGCGTGCCGGCTGTAATCGGTTTGTACTTTTTCAGTGCCATTGTTTACTCTTTTATGCGGATTTTTCAGCTCCGCTGCTATAGTTAAATATTTGAATACAGGTCAATCGATTCACCTTCGGCTACGGTAACCAATGCTTTTTTATAAGCACTTTTCATACCCTGGATGAAACCGGCCTTGGTGTAACGGGTTTTGTTTTTTCCTGGAACCACAGCGGTATTCACATCCACCACACTTACACCATAAAATTCTTCCACTGCCTTTTTGATCTCCAGTTTATTGGCCCTGCGGTCTACCCTGAAAGCATACCTTCTCAGTTTTTCCTGCTGGGCATTTGCTTTTTCGGTTAAGATGGGCTTTATCAGTACTTCAGTCAGTTTCATTGTTGTCTGTTTGAAACGTTACTTAAATTAAGCGGTTGCGCCTTCTTCTTCTGCGAAGATCTTGGCGGTGTTTTCAGTGATCACCAGTACATCGGCATTCATGATGTCGTATGTATTCACATCTGCGAGCAGTGAGCTGGCCACGTTTGGAATATTACGCGTGCTGAGGTACAGGTTATCATTATATTCAGGTAATACGATCAGGGCTTTTTTATCAGCCACTTTCAGGTTACCCATGATCTCTGCCACCTGCTTGGTTTTGGGAACTTCCATGGTAATATCTTCCACAACTACGATGGCATTGTCTTTTGCCTTATGGCTGAGGGCCGACATTTTAGCAAGGTCCTTCACCTTACGGTTCAATTTGAAATCGTAAGCATGGGGTTTGGGTCCGAAAATGGTACCACCACCTTTGTACAGCGGGTTACGGATATTACCCTTACGTGCACCACCGGTACCTTTTTGCTTGTGCAGCTTACGGCTGGCACCATGTACTTCGGCGCGGGTTTTTACTTTGTGCGTTCCCTGGCGCTGTTGTGCCAGGTATTGTTTCACCGCCAGGTAGATTACATGATCGTTCGGTTCGATACCGAAAATCTCTGCGGGCAACTCTACGGTTCTGCCGGTTTTCTGTCCTTTTATATTTAATACATCTACTTGCATGATCTTTCAGTTGAATGGGTGATTACTTCTGGATTAAAACGATAGAACCGTTGTGGCCAGGAACAGATCCGCTGATCAGGATATAATTCTTTTCAGGGAAGATCTTAACCACTTTCAAACCTTTCATTTTCACGCGGTCACCGCCCATACGGCCGGCCATGCGCATCCCTTTGAATACACGGGAAGGATAAGAAGAACCGCCCACAGAACCGGGAGCGCGCTGACGGTCGTGCTGACCATGTGATGCTTCACCCACACCGGAGAATCCATGGCGTTTTACAACACCTTGGAAACCTTTACCCTTAGTGGTACCAACCACTTCAACCGTTTCGCCTTCAGCGAAAATGTCGAGTGAAACGGTTTCACCGAGTGCTTTTTCTATGGAATAATTGCGGAATTCTTTTACGAATCTTTTGGCAGCAGTTTGTGCCTTAGCGAAGTGGTTCAGCTCTGATTTGGAAGAGTGCTTCTCTTTCTTATCGCCCAGAGCCAGTTGAAGAGCAGTGTACCCGTCGTTCTCTACAGTTTTCACCTGGGTAACTGTGTTGGGAGCAGCTTCGATGATGGTGCAGGCTGTCTGCTTTCCATCGGCAGCGAAGATGCTGGTCATCCCGATTTTTTTACCAATAATACCTTTCATCTTTTTGCGGTTTATGCCCCGCAAGGTTGTGAGGACATCCCGGTGATGATAATACCGGAATTCAATCCTTGTTTTCTCCCGACCTTTTCCGTTGTTTTCCCGCTTTATATCGGGAAGAGGAAGTACCGGCAGCAAACAAACCTCGAAGGGCCTGTTTATATGTCTTCCACCCTTTTCAGAGTGATGTTTACATTTTACTCAGAGCTGCTTTTTCACGCGCGGCGCGATTGGCAGATGAAATTTTTATAAGAACTGTTGCCCTGCTTAACAGGACGATCCTGTTTATCAGGCTTTGATCTCAACCTCAACTCCTGAGGGAAGATCGAGTTTGCTCAGTGCATCTACGGTACGTGAAGAAGACGTGTAGATATCCAGTAAACGCTTGTGCGTGCAAAGCTGGAACTGCTCACGGCTTTTCTTATTCACGTGGGGTGAACGCAATACAGTGAAGATCCGTTTGTGTGTAGGCAAAGGAATGGGTCCAGTTACTACAGCACCTGTGCTGCGTACGGTTTTTACGATCTTTTCAGCGGATTTATCCACCAGGTTATGATCGTAAGACTGCAATTTGATCCTGATTCGTTGAGACATAGTCGAAACCCAATTTTCTCATTGGGGTTGCAAAGGTAAGCGGCCGCAACTGAACAGACAAGTATTTTGAAAGTTTTTTTGGGTATTTTAGGCTGTACCCGGCATTTTTATCCACATTTCCGGTTCTCCCGTGCCTATTTCAGTTGTATCCGCAGCTAACCACGCCCCGTTAATTGTATAAACCAGGACTTGAAAAGAAATTATACACTTACAAATACAAAAAACCCTCAATAGGATAACTTTAGGGCAATTTCCATCGAATGGCTAAGAAAATAACCCCCGGCAAACCATCTCAGCGGGCAGCATCAATCGCAGTTGAACCAGGGCAGGCTTTACACCTGATCGAAAGGGCCGACTGGCTGCCTTTGCTGTTCAGCGCTTTATACCTGATGGTTCATTTTATCCCGGATATGAATGCCTATGACAGTTTTGGACCGCAATGGTTGTACATAATCATACTCGATATTACAGGACTGGCAGTATTGCTTACCACGCAAAAATTACAGCCTTCTCATTTCAGTTCCGTTTTTGGGAACCTGTTTTCGAAAACATATCTCGCCTACCTGCTTTTGGCGGGCATCTCCATATTTCTTTCCATTAACCCAACCGAAGGCTGGGTTTGTTATGCGCGGCTGATCGGCACAATCGTTGCCTTTTTTAATCTCTCATTCCTTTTATACAACAGGCTCCACCTTTTCAGGGTGATTGCAATGGTTTTATCCCTGATACTGCTGATAGAATCCATACAAACGATTCACCAGTTTCTCACAGATGTACAGAATACCGACCTGTCTGCCGTGATCCTGAGTTTAAAAGGTCAGACAGGCAACAAAAACATTTTTGCGGCAGGTTTCGTTATGAAGCTCCCTTTTGCCATTTACCTGATACACACCGGAAGAAGCCTGATAAAAATAGTGAATGCCTGTATCCTCACACTCGCCATAACAACCATTGTTTTTTTGAACGCCAGGGCCAGTTATATAAGCCTGGTGCTTGTTTTCCTGTTTTATATTTTCCTGTGTCTGCAACTTCAGTTCAGTGAAAAGAAAACATCCGAAACCATTACAAGGCTTGGTTTCATTTTGATACCACTTGCCATTTCCTTGCTGATATCGCAGGTAGAGTTATCCAGTATCAAATCTATTCAAAACCAAGCTGCGGGCGGGTATGGCACCATTACAGAGCGTTTGGGAACCGTGGTTTCATTTAATGCCGAAAATAACCAGGTAAGGATCAACTTATGGCAACATGCAATTGATTATACAAAAAAACACCCGTTGATGGGATGCGGATACGGCAACTGGAAAATCGCTTCTATCCCTTACCAACGTTTTCTTACCAACGACCTCATCGTTCCTGTTCATTCACACAACGATTATCTTGAAAACTTCGCTGAACTGGGAATATTCGGCGGCTTATTATACCTGCTCCTATTTGCCAGTATTACATGGTTTACATTCAAAACATTTTTTTCAGGTGCCGACACAAACAGCAGGATGATTTCTCTTTTTTCCTTCATGGCTTTTATCGGTTACTCGGTGGATGCATTCTTTAATTTTCCCGCAGAAAGGCCATTAACACAGGTATTTTTTGCTTTGTTATGTACAATAAATGTTTTGAGCTACCTGGAAACTAAAAATCAGGGTACGGGAGAACAAGCTGAGAAAGAGAACCCGGAATCTTTCAAAAATAAAAAAGCCGCTTACGGACTGATCGCTTCCCTATTATTATTGCCTTCGCTGTATATCACTTATCTCACTTACCGCTCCCTCGTTGTACAAAGGGTTGTACTGGCAGATATCATGAATGAGCCTTTGAAGATGAATGTAAACGAAGTACTCGGAATGTTCCCTCCCATCCCCAATCTCTGCGCTACCGGTCAACCCATTGAAGGTATAAAAGGCAGGTACCTTTCCGAAGCCGGCAGGTACGATGAAGCACTGGCTCTGCTCGACAAAGGAAGAATTGCCAACCCCGTTATTGGTTACAGCGAATTCCTGAAAGCAGGCCTGTATTTTAAACAGAACAAAATGGACAGCGCTTTCCGCAACGCCATGTATGCATACGAAGTAAGACCGCGCGCCAACACTTATTTTCAGACCCTGATCGCAGTACTTGCTAAACGTGGCGATACGGTTAATATCAAAAAAGCATTTGAAACCTATAATACATACCGGAAAGAGATTTTTGGGTGGAACCTCTACATACTCGGACTCTGGAATGCAAAAGGCAACAAAGGCGATGCACACTTACTGGCGCTTGCCGACAGCAGCATCAAACTGTTCAAAGATGATCCCGGTGTAAGCCTGCTGAAAACGAGAAGAACTGAAATACAAAACAGCATGATGTCGGCCGCGGTTGGGAATATCAGCAATACTGCAATAGAACAATCCAATAAATTGTATGGTGATGCAGTTGCAAGTTTTGGGGCCGGCGTAAAAGGTAAAAACGACCTGCCCAAAGCCGGGGCCCTCTTCCTCAAAGCATACAATCTGAACCCAGGTAACTGGGTAGCTTTGGAAAATGCGGCCATCAGTTATTTTAATAACCAGGACTGGCAGAAATCAATATTGCTTTTTGAAAAAGAAATCGCTCTGAATATTTCCGTAACAGGAAAGCCGGAGTATTTTCTCGGTGTGGCAATGATCAACACACAACAAAAAGCAAAGGGTTGCGGGCTGCTGAAAACGGCAAGTACCAAAGGCTGGAAAGATGCAGACGGAATTATGAAGCAGGCTGGTTGCCAGTAACCAAAACCTTTACCAAAAAAGAAAGTCCCGGTTTTATCAACCGGGACTTTTTATAAAGATTGGAGAGATGATTATTCTTCCACTTTCACTTTTCCTTTGTTTTTCGCGATCACTTCTTCTGCAATGTTATTCGGTGCAGGAGAGTAATGACTGAACTCCATTGTAGAAGTAGCTCGGCCTGATGACAATGAACGGAGCTGTGTAACATAACCGAACATTTCACTCAGAGGCACTTTTGCCTTGATCACCTGCAGGTTGGCGCGGCTGTCCATGCCTTCCAGCATGCCACGGCGGCGGTTAAGGTCACCCGTAACATCACCCATATATTGATCCGGTGTCAATACTTCCACTTTCATGATTGGTTCGAGCAATGTGGGTTTTGCTTTTTTACCCGCTTCGCGGAAACCGGCTTTCGCACAAAGTTCAAAGCTCATCGCATCAGAATCCACATCATGGTAGCTTCCGTCAAATACGCGGACTTTCATATTGTTTACAGGATATCCTGCCAGAACGCCCGTCGTCATCGCGGTTTCAAAACCTTTGGTGATGGCAGGAACAAATTCTTTAGGAATAGATCCACCAAAGAGGTCGTTTACAAACTGGAAATGCTTCCCTTCATTCTCTTTCAGCCATTCTGCATCAGCAGGCCCGATCGCAAACTGGATGTCGGCAAATTTACCACGTCCACCCGACTGCTTTTTCAGCACTTCGCGGTGTTCAATGGTGGTACCGAATGCTTCTTTATAAGCCACCTGTGGCGCACCCTGGTTTACTTCCACTTTAAACTCGCGGCGCATACGGTCGATGATGATCTCGAGGTGCAGCTCACCCATACCACGGAGAATGGTCTGGCCGGTATCCTCATCCGTATTCACACGCAGGGTGGGATCTTCTTCCACCAGTTTGGCAATGGCCATACCCATCTTATCAACGTCGGCCTGTGTTTTGGGCTCAACGGCAACGGCGATCACAGGCTCGGGGATGAACATGTTCTCGAGTACGATCGGGTGGTTCTCATCGCAAAGGGTATCCCCTGTTTTGATCTCTTTAAAACCAACAGCTGCGGCAATATCACCTGCTTCGATGAAATCGATCGGGTTCTGTTTGTTGGCGAACATTTTCATGATACGGCTGATACGCTCTTTCTTCCCGCTTCTTACGTTCAGAACATAGGAACCCGCATCGAGGTGACCGGAGTAGCAGCGGAAGAAGGCAAGACGGCCCACAAACGGATCGGTCATGATTTTAAAGGCGAGAGCCGCAAAAGGTTCTTTCGCATCTGCCTTACGAACGATTGGTTCACCGCTATCCGGATCTGTACCAACGGTATCTTCAATATCTACGGGTGAAGGCAGGTAACGGCAAACGGCATCCAGTGCAGTTTGTACGCCTTTGTTTTTAAATGAAGAACCGCACATCATCGGAACGATACTGAGATCGATCGTTGCTTTACGGATGGCTTCATGCATTTCCGCTTCGGTGATGCTGTTCGGATCATCAAAGAATTTTTCCATCAGGTGATCATCGTATTCAGCCACTGCTTCCACGAGATTTTGTCTCCACTGCTGCGCTTCTTCCACCATATCAGCCGGAACATCGATCTCATCAAAAGTCATTCCTTCTGTTTCCATGTGCCAGATGATCCCTTTCATTTTGATCAGGTCAACCACACCTTTGAAATTATCTTCTGCTCCGATCGGCAACTGTAAAGGAACCGCTTTGGCACCCAGCATTTCTTTTACCTGGTTTACCACCATTAAAAAGTCGGCACCGGAACGGTCCATTTTATTTACGAACCCGATACGGGGAACTTTATAACGGTTGGCCTGGCGCCATACGGTTTCAGACTGTGGCTCCACACCATCAACGGCAGAGAACAGGGCGATCAAACCATCGAGTACGCGCATGGAACGTTCAACCTCTACGGTAAAGTCCACGTGTCCGGGAGTATCAATGATGTTGAAATAATATTTTTTGGTATCCGGAGTGGCTTTACCCAAAACGGTTGGGAAGTTCCACTGGCAGCTAACGGCTGCAGAGGTAATGGTGATACCCCTTTCTTTTTCCTGCTCCATCCAGTCGGTGGTAGCGGCACCATCGTGCACTTCCCCGATCTTGTGGATCATACCGGTATAGCGCAGGATACGCTCGGTAGTGGTGGTTTTACCCGCATCGATGTGCGCGGCAATACCGAAGTTGCGTTGAAATTTCAAGTCAGCCATAAAGAGTTCTTGTTTTTAGATTTGTTTGAGGCTCGGCGTCTGTTTTTTTCGAGCCGCAAAGGTAGGAATATTACCGATTGTTCGGTTACCCAAATCCTATTAAATTCTGTTGTGGAAAACTATCTGTAAATGAAAAAGTCAAAATTCAAAAGTCAAAATAAAAAAAGGAACCATTTTGACTTTTGAATTTTGACTTCTGTCTAAAAGACTGATAATCAGATATGTTTACTTTGTCTTTCGTACATTTACAATTGCCAGATCGTAAATAAGGGCCGAATTCGGAGGTATGGTAAGCGTTCCGGTTGAGCCATAGGCCTGGGATGCGGGAATAATGATCCGGGCAATACCACCTTCCTGCATCCTAACCAGTACATCCCGCAAACCGGGGATCATTTCATTCACCAGCGACAGGTAGGATTGTTTTGTTTTATTGAAATTATCGACCTCAGTATTATCGGGCAGTGTACAGATTACATTCAATACAACCGTATCTCTTAAACCAACCGCTGGCCCGGTTCCTGCCTTAACCTGTGAGTAATATACACCTGTTGGCAATGCAGTAAATCCTTTTTCTTTTTTTACTTTATCAAACAGTAATGCTTCCAGGCGCTTATTCCGTTCCAGTGTAAACTCGCGCTGAAAAGCGATCAGCCGGGCTTCGGTGGTGGCTGGGTCCACCATTAGTTTGCGTTTAGAAAGCACATCATCGATGGCTTTTTTAAACATAACAGGGTCAGAAACTTCAAACCCTGATTTTGAGAGCAGTTGCTGCATCATATATACACCAAGTGTGTACTGGATGGTGTCATCGGTTAATTGTACTTTTGTTTTGGGGCCTACGGGTTTGGTTTGCGCAGTGGCAGAAGCAAAGGCCATTGCGATCAAAACCAGCATAAATAAATACCTTTTCATTTGCGTGTGATTTATCGGACAAAGATATCCCATAAACGTTTTTAAGGTCGGAAAGCAAGGTTAATTAAGGTTAATGAGCCTGTTTTATTTAGGCTTTTTGATCTCCAACAATTCAATTTCAAACTGCAGTGCGGAATTGGGCGGGATGGCGCCATTTCCTTTTTCACCAAAAGCAAGGCGGGAGGGGATAAATACCTGCCAGAGAGAGCCCACTGTCATCTGCTGAAGCGCTTCACTGATGCCTGGGAACAGCGTTGAGGGGGTGGTGGTAACAGGGATGTTTTTTGAATACGTGTCTTCGATGATTGTACCGTCCGCCAGCCGCTGCCGGTAATGGATTTTAACAGAATCGGTATCCGCAGGTTTGGCCCCTTTTGCAGGTCTTACCACGATGTATTGAACACCGCTCGGCAGTTTACCTACGCCTTCTTTTTCTTTTAATAATTCAAATAGTTTCTTTTCCAGTTCGGTGGCCCGCTCGCGCCTGGTTTTTTCCTGGTATCTCGCGAGTATCTGCGATCCGATGCTATCGTTCAGTAAACCGGGTCGTTTATTGAAAATGTCTTCCAGCCCGGCCATAAAATAATCCGTATCGATACTCAGAAAACCGGCTGCCAGGAGGTAGTTCCCGATATTTTTTCCCAGTGCGTATTGTATCGAATCTTCCGCTTTGTTCAGTTTTAGCAGGGTTGTGGGGACAGTTCTTTTTTCTTTCTGGGGAATATCGTTTTTTTTCTGCTGCGCCGTTGATCCCAATGCCGTTAATGTGAAGAGAAGATAGAGACATGACCGAACAAGCCCCATAGCATTAAAAATTGGTGCCGTTAATCTGAACTGATTCATCGGTCACTAAATTACAAAACAAAAATGCATGACAGGCAAGCACCCTGCTACAGGTTAATATCTATCGATATTCTTTTACTACAATCGTTCCGGGCGCTCCATTACCTCCGTTACCGCTCGCGGCACCGCTTGTTGTTCGTATAGCAATACCTCCTGCACCACCGGAGCCAAAACCTGTGCCTGCCCCCCCAGCCGTACCACCATTTGCTGTCGGTGTAATAACAGGGCTGCCACCTCCGCCAAAAATACCGGAAGCACCTGCTCCCGAAAATCCTGTTGTGCCTGAAAAACGGATACCTGGCATACCTGTTCCACCGGTAATGCTAAAAGCCGGGGAGCCAACAAAAGTACCCCCACCCGCACCACCTGTACCCGAAGCTACCGTTGTACCATTAGCCAACTGGCTGCCCCCTGTACCGCCTGTGGCAGAAAAAGTTCCGAATGAACTACCGTTTCCGTTTGTTCCCGTTCCTGTGCCTCCTGTTACCGCAGCTCCCACTACATAAGAAAAAGTTTGCCCAGGTACAACGGT
>SAIX01000005.1 GCA_004028765.1 Chitinophagaceae bacterium
CTTCATGCCGGCATCGCCATAGTTGCATTTAAAATCCCTGCCCACATGCGTAAAAATGCAGGCATCCACATTTTTAAAATAGCCATCGCGGATATACCAGGCTTTACTTGCCACCAGTTCTTCCGCCACGCCGGGCCATATCACCAATGTGCCGGGAATATGGTTTTTCTCCATGATATCTTTTACGGCGATCGCAGCAAAAATTATCACAGACTGCCCGGAGTTATGCCCTTCTCCATGCCCTGGCGCACCAGGCACGATGGGGTCGCGGTAAGCAACACCGGGTTTTTGCGAAGCTTTGGGGATACAGTCGATATCGCTGCCCAATGCAATCACCGGGCTGCCGCTCCCCCATTTCGCCATCCATGCAGTGGGGATACCCGAAATATTTTTTTCAACTGAAAACCCATTTTTTTCGAGAACACCTGTCAGGTATTTAGAGGTTTCAAATTCCTGGAACCCCAGTTCGCCGAAACTGAAAACCATATCCACCATTTCCTGGATCGCTTTTTCTTTGGATGCCACCGAAGCGATTGCTTCTGTTTTCATTTTTTCAACCAATGCCGCTTCATATTTACGCGGGGTTTGTGCATAAGATGCAACAGAGAGAAATAAAAAAGCGGTAAGCAGGAAAAAAACTTTCCCTGAGATGCGGAAAAAGGTTTGCATGTTTTGGTGTATGTGGTGATAAATGGGAATTGACTTTCCTCGTATAGCAGCGTTCTAAATTTACGGGAAAAAGAAAAGCTGCCCGTTTCATAAGCAGCTTTTAATTTATGCGGCATAGATCCGTTCGATCGCATCCTTGTATTTTTCCATCACCACTTTTCGTTTCAGGCTCATCTTGGGTGTCATCTCCCCTGTTTCAATGGTCCATTCGCGTGGCAGCAATTCAAATTTTTTGATCTGCTCCACATGGTTAAAGAACTGGTTAAAATCTTCCACAAGGTTTTTGTACATATCAAGTACCTGCGGGTTTGTAATAGCTGCTTCGTTAGAGGTGAAGGGGATGGCCTTCCCTTTCATCCATTCTTTCAGTGAAGAAAAGGAAGGAACGATCAATGCCCCTACAAATTTTCTTTCAGCGCCCACCACCATCACCTGCTCTACAAAAGGACTTTCCTTCAGTTTGTTTTCGATCGGTTGCGGGGCCACATATTTGCCGCCGCTGGTTTTAAACAATTCTTTTTTGCGGTCGGTGATTTTCAGGAACCTGTTCTCTACCCAAACGCCGATATCACCTGTATGCAGCCAGCCATCAATCACCACTTCAGCCGTAAGGTCGGGGCGTTTGTAATACCCTTCCATCACACAGGGGCCGGTTACACATATTTCACCATCATCCGCAAGTTTTACTTCAATACCATTGATCACCGGGCCTACCGTTCCGAACCGGGTATCGTTATTGGTCTGGCGGTTCACACAAATCACCGGGCTGTTTTCTGTAGGCCCATAGCCTTCGTAAACGGGTACTTTGGCCGCATTGAAAATGCGGAGCAGTTTTACCTGGCAGGCAGCACCGCCGGTAACAATATAGGACACATTGCCCCCCAGTGCTTCGCGCCATTTGGTAAAAATGAGTTTGTTGGCAAGTGCAAGTTGTAATTGATACCATAGGCCGCCGCTGCGCTGGTTATCGTATTGTTCGGCCAGGGCTACTGCCCAGAAAAACAGCTTTCGTTTTATGCCGGTTAATTCTGCGCCCTTGGCCATGATACGTTCAAACACTTTTTCGAGCAGGCGCGGTACGGTGGTAAAGCCATTTGGTTTTACCTCACGGAGATCATCACCGATGGTCTCAAGGCTTTCTGCATAATAAATACTGATGCCGCTGTAGAGATAGATATAGGTGCAGGTTTTTTCAAAAATATGGTTCAAGGGTAAAAAGCTCAGCACTTTGGTATCGGGTGCATCATTAAACGGAAAGCTTTGTTTGGAGAACTGCACATTGCAGTAAATATTTTTATGGCTCAGCATCACACCTTTGGGTGTACCTGTTGTGCCGGAAGTGTAAATGATGGTGGCAAGATGCGTAACAGGTATTGTTTTTTTGATCGATTCCACTTCCTGCAGCGATGCTTCATCTGCCATTGCAGTAACCTCGCTCCAGTGGGCCGAGCCTTCAATATGGTCGAAGGTATACAAGCCTTGTAAAGAAGGGATCTTGGGAGCGATGCCTTTTACTTTCTGCAGCAGTTCTTCATTGCTTACAAACATATATTTCACCGCTGCATCGTTCAGGATAAATTCAAGTTCCAGCGGATTGGTGGTGGGGTATACCGGAACCAGTATCGCCCCGATTTGCTGAACTGCGAGATCAGTAAATACCCACTCAGGCCGGTTATTGCTGATAATGGCGATCTTATCGCTGCCCATGGGCATCATATCATTCCCGCTTACTCCCAGTTTGTATAAACCTGCACTGAAGCGGTTCACGATATCTTTTATTTTCTCAGTGGAATAAGTAACCCACTGCCCGTTTTCCTTGGCTGCCAGCATATCCTGTTTGGGAAAGTGCTGTAACTGGTGGTCAATACAATCAAAAAGTCGTTGAATGGTCATGTGCAATCGTTATCGTCAAATAGATACTTACTCTCCGCAAATAAGGAAAGACCCGGAGCTTTGGCAGTTATTTATGCGAACGTTCTTCCTCTTCCTTCAGTTTTTTAAATTCCTCGATCGCCATATCCTGCCTGTTCCCGTAATAGGCATCAAAATACTGGAAAGCGATCCCCAAACCCCAGCCCAGTGTTACCCATACCGGCCAGGGATAAGAATGAAAACCCGTATGCCTGCCCGAAGTAAACCACCAGATCGCCCATAAAAACAGGTTCGTGATCATGAAACTGTAAAGGTTTTTGCGGAACAGGGCCCTTTTGCGTGCAATACGCCAGAGCCTCTCATCATTGGCATTTTCCATGTAAGCATTTTTAGGACTTTCAAATTAGGCAAATAGCAAGACATAAAAAAGCCGATGTTAACACAACGGCTTCAGAAGAGGTATTACCGAAATCAGTGCGAAAAATAATATTGGCCTTGCGGGATTTTAAATACCCGGCTTTGCTGAAAGGTTTTGTATCCTTCGTCTTCTTTGGGGTGATTTTTTTTCCAGGCTTCCAGGGCATCCGAAGGGATGGAATTTGCAAAAAGCCAGTAATTATAGGCTTCAAACAAACCCTGGCCCATCAGGTATTGCTGCTGTTCGAATAAACGGAAGGGGAATGTTTTCTGGTTACCCTGCATCCATTGCAGCAGGAAACGGGTGCGGAACCCGGTAAGATCGCCTATCGAAGGAGAAGCTTTTCCCTTTCCTGCGGCTTTTACAAGCAGCTCGCGAACCGCTTTTTCAAACGTGCTGTTTGCTTTTGTATCCACCGCCTGTTGCAGGTAAGCGGCAGAAAGCAAACCCTCATACGCTTTATACAATTGCTGTTTGATATCTTCAGTACGCTGGCTGTAGCTTTCGAGGTTCAGGAACAGTTCTGCATAAATCGCAGCCTTCAGCCAGCTTTTGCGGTTCGTATAAAACATGGCTGCGTTGTAATAATTGCTGCTGTAGCCGGGGTCCATCTCAATTCCTTTCTCCCATTGCAGGATCGCTTCTTCGATGTCGTTGTCAAGTGCAAACAATTCACCCGATTCATTATAGATCACGCCGCTGTTGGGAAATTTACGAAGTGCGGTGCGGTACAGTTTCGCGCATTCTTTATACTCGGCAATGGCTTTATAGGCAAGCCCGAGAACCTGGTAAGATTGCTGATCGGCATTGGGTTTTTCAATCAGTTGTTTCCCGATTTCCACCGCTTTGGCGAAATCGCGTTTGAGATACAGGCTGTACACGAGATCGCGCAGTACTTCTATATTATCCGGTTCTTTCTGCCGCGCTTTTTCAAGCGTGCTGATCGCATTGTCGTACTCGCTTCTCTGCAGGTACCCCATTGCGGTTTCCTGCATTTGTTTTACTGTTTGCTCCTGCGCTGTTACAACGCCTGTGGAAACAGCAAGCCCTAATATCACCAAGAGGTATTTCATGTTATCTGGTTATATTATCCGGGCACAAAAGCTGTGCCAGCGGTTAATCATAAATAAGGTGTGTAAGCAGACCATCTCTCAGTTTGGGCTCAAACCAGGTACTTTTCGGCGGCATTACATTCCCGCTGTCTGCAATATCAAAGAGTTGATCGATGGTCACAGGATACAGGCTGAATGCAACCGCCATTTCACCGCTGTCGACCCTTTTTTCCAGTTCCCCCAATCCACGGATGCCACCCACGAAATCGATACGCTTATCTGTGCGCTGGTCTTTAATGCCCAGTATTTTATCGAGTATATGGTTAGAAAGGATCGTAACATCGAGCACACCGATCGGGTCTTTTGTATAGGATCCTTCTTTTGCTGTAAGCCGGTACCAGTTTTTATCGAGGTACATGCCAAAACTATGCAGGCTGCCGGGACTGAATGCACCACTGCTCACCAGTTCAACCGCAAAATGTTTTCCGAGTTCTTTTATAAAATTTTTCGGCGTATGCCCGTTCAGGTCT
Organism: Chitinophagaceae bacterium; assembly: GCA_004028765.1. Lineage (GTDB taxonomy): Bacteria > Bacteroidota > Bacteroidia > Chitinophagales > Chitinophagaceae > Sediminibacterium. The sequence goes on from SAIX01000005.1 coordinate 4,542, forward strand.
TTCACCACGCGGTTATAATCCATGATGTATAACTGGTTCGAAGGGAAGAGTGTGGTCAGAAAATAATCCGCGCTTTCTGTTGCCGCCGCACCCAGTGCCGTACGCACTTTGGCGGCGGATGCTGCACGGTGGTGCCCATCGGCGATATAAGTGCAGGGGATTTCTGTCTCAAACAAGTGTGTGATCTCTGAAATTGTTTTATCGGTATTTACGATCCAGATGGTATGTTGTATGCCATCCTCCGCAAGGAAATCATAAACCGGCGATTTGGTTTCTTTCCATTTGCCGATAAGTGTATCCACTGCTGTATGGTTACGGTAGGCAAGAAACACATTCCCCGTTTGCGCACCGGATATTTTGATGTGATTAATTCGGTCCTGCTCTTTTTCGGGCCTTGTAAATTCATGTTTTTTGATCAGTCCTTTCTCATAATCATCCACACTGCTTACACATACCAGCCCGGTTTGTGCACGGCCATTCATGATCAACTGATAGATATAATAACATTCTTTTGCTTCCCTGAAAAGGATATCGCGCTGGATAAATGCAGCGAGGTTTTTTTTCGCCTGTTCGTATACAGATACATCATGTACATCTGTTGTTTCGGGAAGATCGATCTCGCTTTTGGTGATATGCAGAAATGAATTGGGGTTACCCTGTGCTTCGGTTTTGGCTTCTGCAGAATTTAAAACATCATAAGGGCGGCTTGCCACCTGCTTTGCCAGTTGTGGTTGCGGGCGCAGGGCTTTGAAGGGTCGTATGCTTGCCATTGGGCAAATATCTGTAAATAATTACAAACAGAAAGTTATGATTGGAAAGAGCGGAAATGAGATTGTGGACGTTGACTGTTCAGCGTGTGGGAATACCTTTTCCGTTTTACTGCGAGGTTTTTTGTTACAGGTTTACTGAATGCAGGTATTTTTTCACCACAGAGGCTCTGAGTGCTCAGCATTGCACAGAGATTTCTCTGCGTGCCTCCCAATCTCTGTTGTTAAAAAGTGTGGGTGTTAAATTCTTTCACCGCAGAGCCGCGGAGAACGCGAAGTTTTCGCAGAGAGATGTAACCATACAGGCTTTTCTATCTGCTGATAACTACTATCCTGTTTTGAATTTGAAAATGATGCACGCAAGGGGCGCGAAGCTGTAAAGAGGGCAGATTTCCGTATGCAACTGCAAGCATACTATTCACAGCGAACCAATCAACCATTAAACTAATAAACAACTAAACCAATAAACATATCATCCAATCGCCCGCAGATACGCACGCAACCATTTCTGCAAACGTTCACTCCGCTGTAACAGCCATTGAAAAAAATAAATACCGGTGATTGCGCAGGTAATTCCGGCCAGTACATCGAGCACATAGTGGTGACTGTTATACACGGCCGAAAACCAGATACCAAGCATCACCGTCACAAAAAAAAGATTGATCCAACCCAGGCGGTATTTCCACCCGTAGTACAAAACGATGAGTGGGTACGCAGCATGCAGCGAGGGCATTGCAGCAAATACATTTGAACTCTTGCTGTACAATCCCTGAAAAATGCCGGTATTAAAATAGGAATCAAATCTTTCAAGGCCTGCTGTATTGCCGGGTGTGGAAGCGATAAAATCAAAACCATGCTGCTGAACATACCAGGGTGGCGCTGCCGGATACACATAATAATTTACAAAACCGATCAGGTTCACCAGTAAAAAAGTCAATGCGAACTGCAGAAAAGCTTCCCGGTTGCGGAAAAAGAGCCATGCAGCAAACCCAAGCGGTACAGGCACCCAGCAGAGATAAAAAAAACCGGTGAGCACATCCAGCCAGGTACGGTGGTGTATCACAAAATATTCATTCGGTGTAAGCAATCTGGCGCCGCTATGGATACCGAAAATGGTTTTCTCTGCCGAATACAAACTCCCGATATGCACTTCATTGTAGAGATAATTCGGGAAAGCTTTCATAAAATCGAACAGCACCCAGAAAACGATAAAAATGGAAAAACCGGTAATAAATTTCCGGCTGATGCGCGAGGCGAAATAACAGGTGTTGAACAGCAGCGCCAGCCAGGCCTGATCCGTCTTAAACCCAATCAATAAAGTAGAAAGCGCGAGGTAGGTTACAGTGATTAAAAGGATGGTGAACAACCTTTTTGTTGCAAACAAAGATTCTTCAGCAATGGTTTCCGGTTGCGCCATATCAGGGTTTGAAACGTTCCATCACTTCTTTACCGGTGCTTACATCGATCCCTTTCAGTTCCATATATACCACATTGGGCGACCAGAAAGTACCCCCTTCCACTTTTACAAAAAGACGGTTCAGCAATGCCTGCCGCTGGTTGATATTCGTGTACACATGGTATTTATTGTCTTTGGGCGATTGCATCAGGGTAAACACCTGTTTTTTATATGAAACAAAATGCAGTTTATACACACCGTTCCCTACATGCTGCGATTTCATGCCGTAAGCAAATACACGCTGTATATAACTCAGTTCTTTCCGCATGCCGCCTTCCTGGTAACGTATCCAGAAAACATGCACCGGCGATTCTTCATCCACCTGGCCTTTGCTGTTCACATTCAGTTCGCAAACAATGGTATTGGTATTGGCATTGCGTTGCAGGTAAAACAACTGGTTGGGATTGCCCACAGGTACGGGAAAAGTATCCTGCGGATCAACCACACCCGGCACAGGGGCAGGCACCGGTTTCCGCGGTGGCTGCGAATTGGTAAATGATACTCCTGTAAGAAACAATACCAGCAGAATACTTAACAATGCCGTACCGGAATTATTTTTATTTTTTTTCTCCGCATCCCGTTTGTCAAGTGTGGCTTTTGCGCCAAGCAAACGTTTGATCGCGGTAACATTGGTGAGCACCGCCATCAGTGCAATGGGAATGGTAAAGATCGACATGGTTTCAAGCACATGAAAAGAAACACCGGGCAGGTACCATTTATGATCGCCGCCGATATAATGTGAAGTAATGCCGCAGGCAATGGCAGAAATGCCGATGGTGATAATACGCTCGGGCCTCTGCATCAGCCCGTCTTTGCATTCAATACCCAAACCTTCCGCGCGCGCCCTTGTATAACTCACCATCATCGAACCGATCATCGCAATAAAAGCAAAAATGGAACTGAGAAAATAATGGTGCCCGACCAGGTAATAACAGATGCCAAAAAACATCACCAGTTCACTGTACCTGTCGAGCACAGAATCATACAACGCACCGAAAGTAGAGCCCATATTGCCCAGCCTCGCCACCTGTCCGTCGAGCATATCAAACAATCCCGCAAAAAGGATCAGTGCACCCGCCCAGCCCACATACGAGAGATCGCCGCGGTTGCCCTCTTCCGCCCCATTGATAAAAATAATGGTAACGCCCACATTCAGGATAAAACCGATCGTGGTAACGGCATTCGGGGTAAGCCCCAGTTTGATCAGCAGTTTCACAACCGGGTTAATCACAACATATATCCCTTTCTGTAGTCGTATTCGCAGCGGGGGTTTTTCCATGAACCGTTTTCTTTTCGCAGGTAAAATTAAAATACTGAAAAACTGCCGGGTTATTATTTTTATTACCGGCTGCAGGTTTTCATGGCATCTTCGTTGCGTCGCAAGCACTTCATCTGCATCTTTTCATGGCAACAGAAACGCCTTTCTGAATCTTTTGCAAGTAATCTCCTCAGTTCCTAAAAATCAAATTTAAAGCGCGCCCGCACACCAATAGCCGCCACATAAGGGTTCTCGAGATAATTGAACCTTTTTACGAGATCCACCCTGATGAGTTTAAAGATATTGGTTATCCCCACACTTCCTTCCACATATGGTTTTTTATCCAGTGAAAAAGTGGCCGGGCCACCATCAACCGTCGGGTATTTGATCAATGAGGGATCTACCGATGGTTTATTCTCATCCCGTACACCGCCATAGATCATCTTCAGCGAAATCACTTCCCGCAGTTTGAGTTTTTTCAGCAGCGGCACCCGGTTAAAAAACAAACCGTTGAAATGGTGATCTATTGCAACACTCGCGAAATGATCGCTCACAAATTCCTGGAAGTTCATCAGGTTATATGAGTTCAGCTGGTATGCATAGGTTTGGTTGGCGCGGTGTATCGTCATCAGCGGGTAGGGCAGTTTGCCAAAAATATAGCCGCCTTCGAGTACCACATCGCTGTAACCCAGCTGCGACATATAGGCCCTTTTCTCCATCCGCAAACTCAGGTTCTGGTAATTGTATTCACTGTTCAGGATCCCCTTCACGCCCGCAATAAAACGCAGTGTGAAAATGGGATATTTATTGATGATGGGGATACGGTATACCCTGCCCTGGTAAAACTGTTCGTGCGGCGCCCAGCGCAACTCGCCGGAGAGTTCGGTAGTGGTAAGTTTGGCAATGTTCACATCTGCACCATTCACCACTTTAGTGTACACAATCGATCCTGCGGGTTCCTGCTGCCAGTTTTTAAAACCGAATGTATAGGAAAGATGGTTATCCAGTTCATGCACATATTCCAGTTTCAGGTTGCGGTTATAGGTCCACCGGTCGTTCTTACCGCGCTTGAATGACAAAAGGAAATTATCCTCCGATACAAACTGCAGTTCCTGACCCGGTATCTTGGTATCATACTGGTAACTGGCCCTGATAAAATTCAGCGGGAATTCGTAGATCGATTTATTGTTGATCGAATAGGTGGTGCTGAAAAAATATTTCCATCGTTCATCCTTGAAGCCATAAGCACCATAGGTTTCAAAATAAATGCGTTTGCTCAGTCTCGGTGTGCTCCTGCCGCCAAACCGGAGTTTAAATCCTTCCACCGGATTGAAGCTGTAAAAAGCAGCAGCAGGACCGATTTCAAACGGACCCAGGTTGGTATAACCCGCCAGCAGGAAACTCAGAAAAGCCATGGTTCTGCGGAAAGAAGGCATTTTCTCAAGACTGTCGATATTGCTGTACACTTTTGCCTCTGTCCGGGTAAGTGTATCGTGCCGGTTTTTTTGCCAGAAGCTGTCAGAATGTTGTGTGGCAGTCTCAAGTTTCACCGTGGCCGTTCCATCATATACCGAATCGGGTTGCGGGATATTGATCCTGAAATTTTTGAATGATACCGTTCTTTCACCAAAAAAACCGGTCGCCGAATTTTTGGTTACGCTTGCATCGGCCATGATATTGCTGCGGCTTAGATGGTAGCGGCTGTCCTCGCTTTTTTCGAAATCAAGGTCAATATGTAATTCCCTTACAAAATTGAGGTTGGCATTTTTACTGAGGAACATGTTTATTTTCTGCACCGCATAATTGCCATCCAGCGTAACCCACATATTACCCCGGAACAAAAGATCATTGGTATTTCTTGGCGTAAAATATATTTTGATCAGTTTCTGCCCGCTCGCATCCGTTGTGGTATCGCGGATATAATACATATAAAATGTTGGGGCAAGGTCGGCAATGGGGCTCAGGAACTGGTAGGTGAACAGCGGGATATCATTGTCATAAATATCGATATCCATATACAAGCGGTTCAGGTAACTGCTCACGCCTGCATTATCGATATACTCCCCGAAGTTGACGCGTTTCTCACCTGTAACGATCGTTTTTGTTTTCTCCGGTTTTTTCCGGAAATATTTTTTGGAGAGTGTTTCTTCCAGGTAAACGGGCAACAGGGATTTACCTTCTACCTTGGTGGTATCGCGGTTCTCGAAAAGAAATTTATAATTCTTCAGCAGTTTTGAATTGCTGATTTTATCCGAAACATTACTGATCGAAACCTCGAGTTTTTCATACTGGTCGTACTGCACATAATCATAGTGTTCTGTACGGTTGATCGCTTTGTTCTCAATCACCCTGCGGATCAGTTCCACAGCGGGATTGCCTTTATTGCGGTAAGGCGCACGTTTATTGGTGCTCACCGTTACATTGTTAATGGCTTTGGGATCTGTTTCCAGTTCCACATTCACGGTTTGCGTGGTGCCAGGTACAATGGTTTTTAAAATGGTTTTATACCCAACATAAGTGATCTGAAGTGTTGCAATGCTGCCTGAGGAACGAAGCTGGTAATGACCTGCACTGTCGGTAACCGTTCCCCTTCCGCCTTTCAGCACAACACTTACATATTGCAACGGCTGTTTTGAAAACGCATCCGTTACCACGCCCTGCACAATGGTTTGTGCAAATACCTGCGACATGCACAACAGCACCATGATAAATATCCCGCCTCCTCTTCTCTGGGTCCTTGTCATATTCTTTTATTTGAACACAAATTTTTTCTGTAACACATAATTATATAATACACCTACCAGTACCGATACCATTATTTTAGAAACGATATAATTCAAACCGGCATATTTTGTCAGTACCACCATCCCTCCCGATACCAGTAACAGGTTGCCGATCCAGACCATGATATATTTCGCCGCCTGGAAATGGATCTTCCCGTCGTGCGCCCTGAATACCCAGGAGCGGTTCATCAAAAAATTCACAACCCCTCCGCTCACTGTTCCCGAAATACTGGCCGGCAGGTAACCGATATGCAGGCATTCTTTCAGCACAATCGTAACAGCAAAATCCACGCCCGTAGCGGTTAAAGAAGCTGCCTGTGCTTTTGCGAATGTGATCATATCAAAACAGTTTCCGTACCAGTTGTACCAGCAGGTTGGCATAGATCCCCGACAACACATCATCTGCCATCACACCCATACCTCCCGGTAATTTTTCCGTTTTACGGATATACAATGGTTTCAGGATATCAAAAAAACGGAACAGCAAAAAAGAAACCGTAACCCATTCTGCTGTTATCGGAACAAACAAAAGGCTTACACACATACCTGCCACTTCATCAATCACCACTTTGTTGCTGTCTTTGCCCCATGCGCTCTCTACTTTTTCCGCACACCAGGTTCCCATGGCAATAATGATCACCGTTACCAGTATCATCATTCCGCTTGAACCTGTTTCTCTTTGCAGTAAAACCCAAGCAATACAGGTGATTGCTGCTGCAATACTGCCGCCGCCTTTCAGGTAACCGATACCCAAACAACCTGCGATCGCTCTGTATAACTGCATCATAATGCTTCTACCAGGTCCTGGTAATAATCAAGGCCCAGGTGTGTGATCAGGTCTTCACCCATGATATGCCTTAATGTATTCTGCAGTTTGATCAGTTGTTTAAAAATATCATGCTCGGGACGCAGACCTGGTGCAGTTTGCGGCGATTTGAAATAGAACGACAGCCATTCCTGTATCCCGCTCATATCCGCACGTTTGGCGAGGTCCATAAATAATGCCAGGTCGAGTACAATCGGTGCAGCAAGAATGGAATCGCGGCAGAGAAAATTGATCTTTATCTGCATTGAATAACCCAGCCATCCGAAGATGTCGATATTGTCCCAGCTCTCTTTGTTATCGCCATGGGGCGGATAATAATTGATCCGCACTTTGTGGTACAGGTCGCCATAGAGATCGGGATTGATATCGGGTTGCAGGATATCTTCCAGCACACTCAGTTTGGATACTTCTTTTGTTTTAAAATTATCAGGATCATCCAGTACCAGTCCATCGCGGTTACCAAGTATATTGGTAGAGAACCAGCCTCGTACGCCGAGTGCCCTTGCATGCAAGCCGGGCGCAAGAATGGTTTTCATCAACGTTTGCCCCGTTTTAAAATCCTTACCGCTGATGGGTGTGCCTGTTTCTTTGGCAAGCTGTATCAGTGCCGGGATATCGCAGGTAAGATTGGGTGCGCCATTGGCGAAGGGAACGCCGAGTTTGATCGCCGCATAGGCATAGATCATACTGGGCGAGATGGCAGGATCATTTTCATGCAGACCGGCTTCAAATGCTTCGATGGTTTGGTGAACATCCGTTTCTTCAATATATTTTTCTGTTGATCCGCACCATACAATCACCACGCGGGTGCAATTGTTTGCCTCACGGAAATGCTCGATATCCTGCATCACCTGTTCGGCAAGTTCGTATTTTGTAGCAGCTTTTTTGATATGCTGCCCGTCCAGGTTTTTAATATAGTTCTTATCAAAAACCGCTTTCATCGGTGTGATCGCTTCCAGCTCGGGTTTGATGGTATTCAGCAGGGAGGGTTCCAGCACTTTTGCGTTCATTGCCGCTTCATACACATTATCAGAATACACATCCCATCCTCCGAATACGATATCGCTGAGCTCTGCCAGCGGTACAAAATCTTTGATCAGCGGGTAGCGGTTCTCGGTTCTTTTCCCAAGGCGGATACTGCCCATCTGCGTTAACGCACCGATGGGTTGCGCCAGTCCTTTTTTTACCGAGATCACACCGGCGATCATCGTGGTGGCAACTGCGCCCATCCCGGGTAAAAGGATGCCCAGTTTTCCTTCCGCTGACTGTATCTTTTCTTTCATAAGAGTTGTGTTTGTGGTTTGTATTTTTTGAATGTCGGTATTGTTTTACTGTTTCCGTAATCCCCGGATGAGGATGCCCATGATCGATTCGAGCCTGGGTTCAAGTTTGGCATATTTCGCATCATTGAACACATCACGTTCGAGCCCGCGCAAAGAGCTTACCATTACAGACGGGAGCAGGTCCAGTTCTTTTGCAATGTTCTTCTGGAATTCACCGTTCTTCACCCCAAAGGAAAGGATTTCTTTTACCAGCGAAATTTCCTGCTTGTCGTATTCTGTATGCAGGTGTTTCATGCAACGGAAAGTTTCCTGCATCTCACCCTTCACCAGCTTGTACAGGTTGGCTTTTTTCTGAACTGCCCTGATCTTGTGTAAGGTAAACGCTTTCAGTTTTTCTTCTGCCGTATCTGCTTTTTCAACTGCCTGTTTTACGGTGAAAAATACTTCTTCCATTTCACCCAGTACCACGGCATCAAAAATATCTTCCTTGCTGCAGAAATAATAATAGAGTGTGCTTTTGCCCTTGCCCATGGCTTTGGCGATATCCTCCATGGTGGTTTTCTTCACACCAAACTGCTGAAAAAGTTTGCGGGCCTCTTTCAGGATATCTTCACGGATGGTATCGTCTTTTGCCAGGATCATAGTTTCGACCAAAATCGTTTTTCGGTCCAAAAGTACGGGAAAAGACGGCCGGGGGTTTGCCGTTTATAAAATTAACCTTTTCGAATCGCGAAATCTTTCATCAGGTCGCAGAAAACCTGAACACTTTGCAATGGGAGGGCATTGTACATGCTCACACGTATCCCGCCGATGGTGCGGTATCCTTTCACACCAATCATACCTTCTTTTTTACAAAGCTCGAGGAACTCAGCTTCGAGAGAAGGGTCGGCAAGGAAAAATACAGCATTCATCTCGCTCCTGTCTTCTTTGGCAACCATTGCCTTGAAAACAGGAAGGCTGTCGAGTGTTTTGTAAAACAACCCTGACTTTTCACGGCTCCTTCTGCCCATTTCTTCCAGCCCGCCCTCAGCCAGTATCCATCTTAGCGTAAGCATGCTTACATATACTGCAAAAACAGGCGGTGTGTTCATGAGTGAACCCGCTTCGATATGTTTCCGGTAATCCATGATGGTGGGCACCGGCTTCTGCAATGTGCGGAGAATATTTTTTTTGACAACCACCAGGTTTACCCCTGCGGCTCCCATATTTTTCTGGGCACCGGCATAGATCAGGGAGAATTTTTTAAAATCAACCTGTGTGCTGAAAATATCACTGCTCATATCCGCCACCAGCGGCACATGGGTTTCGGGATACTGGTGCCATTGTGTTCCCTCCACGGTATTGTTGGTGGTGATATGCAGGTATTGTGCATTACCCGGAACTGTGAAATCTTTTTTTATATAAGTATGACCTTTGTCGGAACTATCTGCAACCACTACTGCATTCCCAAAAAGGGATGCTTCCCTGGAAGCTTTTTTACCCCAGATGCCATTGTCGCAATACGCAGCGGTTTCGCCGGGGTTCAGCAGGTTCATCGGTACCTGCATAAACTGCGTAGTGGCACCACCATGCAGGAACAATACTTCATACGTATCATCCAGCTGCATCAGTTTTTTGACTGATTCTTTTGCTTCATCCAGGATATCCTGGAACCAGGCAGTGCGGTGACCGATCTCGAGAACAGATAAACCTGTACCGTTAAAATCCAGAACTGCGCGGGATGCTTCTTCCAGAACAGATTGTGGGAGAATAGAAGGGCCTGAATTGAAATTGTAAAGTTTCATTCCGATTGCTTGAATGCGCAAGGTAGGATGTTTTGGTGAGAAGGGAGGTGCGTGAATGGTGAATGGCGAGTTGTGAATGACAGTCACCATTTCTTCAGAAGAAAACGAACAGGGGATTGACTTTCTATTTTAAAAATACGCCAACACTGCCCACCCCGGCCGGCTACCGCCGACCGCCCCTCCCGCTGGGAGGGGAAATTATATGGACGTTTGCTGCGCAAACATCCATTAACAACAAATCAGTTTTTCACAATTGACCATTCACCATTGCCCATTCACGATGAACGATTCACGCTTCTCCCCTGTCGTGCACATCCGTTACACCGCCGGAAACCGTATACTTCATCGCATCGGCTGCACTTACGGAATCGATGGGTTTGATGCGCTCCCTCGGGACAATATAAGTAATGCCGGAGATGGCATAAGAATGGGGAACATATACGGTAACATGGTCTTTCATCCCGAACTCCTGTGCCGACTGCTGCGTAATAAAACCAATGCGCCATACATCGGCAGCATCGATGTTTACAAGCACAGGTTTTTCAAATTTCTTTTTATTGCCTGCAAACGCTTCGAGAAAGTCTTTAACCGAGGAATAAATAAATTTAATACCGGGTGTTTTTTCCAGAACGGTATCCAGTATGGCGACAAGTCTGCCCACAACAAAAAGAGAAGATATCCAGCCTACAAATAAAACCAGGGCAATCACCACAATAAAACCAAGACCGGGTATTTTTTCAATATTGCCCTTAGCATCCATCGGCAGGAAATCCGGTGCGAGGTTATGCAGGATATTGGGGAGGATGCCATCTACAAAATTAAATAAGCCCAGCACCACCCATATTGTGATACCGATGGGCGCCAATACAATCAATCCCTGAAGAAACAACTGCAGAAGTTTGCGCAGTATGGCGCGGGTGGTAGTTTTTGCTTTTAAGGAGGTCATGGCCGGATCGGGTGTAAAGTAACCAAGAAAGCCGGATGCAGCAAAACTAACAATGATAAGCAAAGGTTTGCAGCACTGCATTCATCCTTTTTTGAAACCGCTTAACACAAACTTAGCAAAAAAAACCATCAGGAAACTTTCGTAACGATTAAAGTTTCCATAGTTTTGTCCGCCCCAATTAAAAAATATGTCAGAAGCACAGGAAAGAATCGTGATCAAGGCCCATGAGCTGTTTATGCGCTACGGCATACGCAGTGTAAGCATGGACGAGGTGGCCAACCACCTGGGAATCAGCAAAAAAACCATTTACCAGTTTTTTGCGGATAAAGATGCATTGGTAGAAGGTGTGATAGATATGGAGATCCGCCGGAACCAGGGCGAATGCTCGCAACAGAACCTGCAGAGCGAGAACCCCATTCATGAAATGTTCCTTGCAGTGGATATGGTACTTGAGATCCTCAGCAAGATCAACCCGAATGTTTTATTCGATCTTGAAAAATACCATCCCCGTGCTTTTAAAAAACACAATGATTTTAAAAACCAGTTTCTCTTCAATATCATCAAAAAAAATATTGAACAGGGCATGGCAGAGGGATTGTACCGGGAAGATGTAAATGCGGATATCATGGCCAGGTTCAGGCTGGCATCCACTTTTCTCCTTTTCAGCCAGGAACATTTTCCTATGGGGAAACACAGTCCTGCAAGTGTATTAACAGAAATCACCTATAATTTTTTATTCGGACTGGTGACGCCAAAAGGTGCAAAGCTGGTCCAGAAATATAAGCAACAAAGATCAAAAACCATTAGCGTATGAAACAACCAGGAAGAAAGATCATGGCTCCACTGATAATGGCATGGCTGATTGCGTCGGGCTCTGTGATGGCACAGGGGAACCGGCACGAATTCAGTTTGCAGCAAGCGGTGGAATATGCATCCCGAAACAATGTGCAGGTAAAAAATGCACTGCTCAATATCCAGAGCCAGCAGCAAACCAACCGCGAGATCACCGCTTCGGCACTCCCGAATATTACCGGCAGTGTGGGAATGACGGATTATATCAAGATACCAACTTCACTGATACCGGGAGAAGTATTCGGGCAGCCGGCAGGGACTTATATCCCTGTACAGTTTGGTACCAAGTACAACTCTACTGCCAGTATCCAGTTACAGCAATTGTTATTCGACGGGCAGGTATTCATCGCCCTTCAGGCAAGAAATACTTCTATCGAATTCCAGACAAAGAATAAAGAAGTAACCGAAGAAGCGATCAAAACGAATATCTATAAAATTTATTACCAGCTGGTGCTGAGTAAAACACAGATTGATTTGCTGGATGCAAATATCAGCCGCTTACAAAAATTACAGCACGATGCCGCTGAATTGTACAAAAATGGTTTTGCAGAGAAACTGGATATCGATAAAGTTTCTGTTCAGCTGGTAAACCTGCAAACCGAAAAAACAAAAGCGCTCAACAGCATCAGCGTCGGTTATCTCGGTTTAAAAACACTGATGGGGATGCCGGTAAAAGATACACTGGTGCTGACAGATAAACTGAGCGATGAACAGGTAAAAGAGGATTTTTCAAAAGACACTTCTTACCTGTACAGCGACAGAAAGGATTTTCAATATCTCTCCCTCGCTAAAAAGCTGAATGAGTTTAACATCAAACGCTACCAGTTAAGCTATATCCCTTCGTTATCGCTTACCGGGGCCTACAGCAAAAACGCGCAGCGGAACAAGTTCGATTTTTTCAGTGGCGGAAGCTGGTTTACCACTTCTTATATCGGACTGAACCTTTCGGTGCCCATCTTCGACGGTTTTGCGAGAAGTGCAAGGATCAGCCGTTCGAGGATTGAACTCAAAGAAACCGTGAACCAGATCGACAACCTCAAACTTTCCATTGATGGGGAAGTGGAACAGGCAAAGATCAATTTCCGTTCAGCACTGGCTACAATGGATTTCCAGAAACAGAATATGCAGCTCGCTGAAACAGTGTACAATCAAACAAAGAAAAAATTTGAAGCCGGTACCGGTTCCAATACCGAAATAACGGCAGCACAAACCGACCTGATAACAGCACAAACCAATTACATGAGTGCCCTGTACAGTGCGGTGATCGCCAAAGTGGATTATTTAAAAGCAACCGGAAAACTTTAACCAACACTATCAAAATCTCCTATATGCAAAAGCTTATCAACATTTTCCTGATCACGGCTTCTCTGGCCCTTGCCTCCTGCGGTGCAAAAACCGAAAAAGGAACAGGCGCCATTGCTGAAAAAAAGGCCCAGCTCGAAAGCCTGAAAAAACAACAGGCCGGGTTGAATGATCAGATCAGCAAACTGGAAAAAGAAATTGCGGTTCTCGATCCTGCTTCAGCGAAAGAAGAAAAAGCGAAACTGGTTACCATCAACACCCTTGCTGCTGAAAATTTTACACACTATATCGATCTCCAGGGCAAAGTGGAGTCTGATAACATTTCTTATGTTACAGCTCGTGGCGGCGGCGGGCAGGTGAAATCGCTGTACCTCAAAAGAGGCGATGCCGTTACAAAAGGTCAGTTGATCCTGAAACTGGACGACGCCATCCAGAAACAAAGCGTTATAGCAGCTGAACAGGGCCTGGAAACCATCAAGACACAGCTGGCACTCGCAAAAACACTCTATGCCAAGCAAAAAAATCTGTGGGACCAGGGCATTGGAACCGAAGTACAGGTAATTACTGCCAAGAGTAATGTGGAAACACTGGAAAACCAGTTAAAGAGCGCGCAGGAGCAGCTCAAGTTGTCTAAAGAACAACTTTCCTTTACCAGTGTATACAGTGATGTTGCGGGAGTTGCAGAAGATGTAAACGTGAGAGTAGGAGAACTTTTTGCCGGAGCCGGTCAGATTAAAATTGTAAACACCAGTAAATTAAAAGTAACTGCACAGGTTCCGGAGAATTACCTCGATCGTGTGCAGAAGGGTTCACTGCTGAAAATTACTTTACCGGATGTTGATAAAACCATTGATGCATCTGTTACTGTAGCCGGTAAACTGATCGATCCCAACAGCAGGAGTTTCTTTATTGAGTCGGCTGTTCCGGCAAATAAAGATTTCCGCCCCAACCAGGTGGCACTGGTGAAGATCCAGGATTATACCAATGCCAAAGCCATTACCATCCCGGTGAATACACTTCAAAGCGATGATAAAGGGAAGTATGTGATGGTGGCAGTGAAGGAAGGCAACAAATGGATCGCCCGTAAAAAAGCCATTGCCGTTGGTGAAATGTATGGCAATAAAATGGAAGTGAAGTCAGGATTACAGGCAGGTGACCAGATCATTACCGAAGGTTTCCAGAGTTTGTATGAAGGGCAACTTATCACTACTGAAGCGAAATAAAACGGCTGTTAACAAAAATTTCTGCCGGTCAGGATTTCATTCAACCAAACCAATTTTATGAGTGTACTAGAAAATATAAAAGGTAAATTCAAGGAATTCGGCCCCACCACCTGGAGTATCAAAAACAAGACCTCCATCTACCTGGTGATGCTGTTCGTGAGCCTTGCAGGTATTTACCAGTTCGTAACACTGCCCAAAGAGCAGTTCCCGGACATCGTGATCCCTACGATTTATGTTCAGACCATCTATGTAGGTAACTCACCCAAAGACATCGAAAACCTTGTAACCCGCCCGATCGAAAAACAGATCAAAGGGATCACAGGTGCCAAGATCAAAAAGTTTACCAGCACTTCACAGCAGGATTACTCTGCCATCATTGTGGAGTTTGATACGGATGTAAAAACGGATATCGCGCTGCAGAAAGTGAAAGATGCCGTTGACAAATCCAAGCAGGATCTGCCCAATGATCTCACCCAGGAACCTACTGTCCTCGAAGTAAGTTTCAGTGAACAGCCGATCATGTACGTGAACCTGAGCGGCGATTACGATTTACCGCGCCTGAAAAAATATGCGGACGACCTGAAAGACAAACTGGAAGACCTTCCACAGATCAACCGGGTGGACATTGTTGGTGCACCTGAACGCGAATTCCAGATCAATATCGACAATTACCGTTTGCAGAGCGCCGGGGTTACGTTCGATGATATCACGGCTGCCGTACAAAGGGAAAACATGGATATTTCAGGCGGGTTACTGGAAGTGGGAAACATGCGGCGTAACCTGCAGATGAAAGGGCAGTTGAAAACCGCAAGGGATATAGAAAACATCATTATACGCAATACCAGCGGTGCACCCGTGTACCTGAAAGATATTGCCGTAATTAAAGACACCACAAAAGAGCGCGAAAGTTTTGCGCGCCTGGATGGCAAAAACGTGGTAACGCTCAACATCATTAAAAGAAGCGGTGAAAACCTGATTGAAACCAGTGATGGCGTGAAGAAAATTGTAGAAGAAGCCCGGGGTGTTATTTATCCCAAAGACCTGAAAGCCGTAACAACCGGTGACCAGAGCATCAAAACCCGTACTTCATTCAACGATCTCGTGAATTCGATTGTGATCGGTTTCATACTCGTGCTTATCGTACTCATGTTCTTCATGGGTGTGGTGAATGCTTTCTTTGTGGCCTTATCGGTGCCGCTGAGCATGTTCGTGGCATTTGTGTTCCTTCCCGGAGCCGATGTGATTATCGGGACGCATGTAACACTGAATTTTATTGTGCTTTTTGCTTTGCTGTTCGGCCTCGGCATCATCGTGGATGATGCGATCGTTGTGATCGAAAACACACACCGGATTTTTACAGAAGGAAAAGGAAAATTAACAGTGGGCACTTCGGCAAGGATGGCCGCAGGGGAAGTATTTGTTCCGGTATTGGCCGGTACGCTTACCACGCTGGCACCGTTCTTTCCATTGCTGTTCTGGCCGGGTATCATCGGTAAGTTCATGGTGTACCTGCCCACGATGTTGATCTTCACACTGGCTGCATCGCTTGTAGTTGCATTTATCATGAACCCGGTATTTGCAGTTGATTTCATGAACCACCCGGAAGGAGAAAAAGAAAAAAAGTCAGCCATCTTCCGCAAAAAAGGTTTCTGGATCGCAGTGGGCATCGGCATATTGCTTAATCTCGCAGGCGCTGCATTCTGGGGCAACCTGCTCATCTTCTTTATGCTGCTGGTATTGCTGAACCGCTATATACTGGATGATGCCATTCATTCTTTCCAGAACCGTGCGTTGCCATGGATCATGAGCCACTATGAATCGCTTCTTCGCTGGGCATTGAATGGGTGGAGGCCCGTTCATCTTTTATTGGGAACGATCGCATTGTTCTTTGTTTCATTGTTCATATTTGTAGGTTCCATTGCGGGTGGCCGTATCCCCGTCACATTCTTCCCTAAGGGAGACCCCAACCAGATCTTTGTGTACCTGAAACTGCCGGTGGGCACCGATGTGAAATACACAGATTCTGTAACCCGGTCGCTCGAAACAAGGGTAAATAAAGTATTGGGCCTGGAAAATGGAAAACAAAATCCAGTGGTGGAAAGCGTGATCAGTAACGTAGCGGTTGGTGCCAGTGACCCCACCAGCGGCGACAGAAGTACCAGAAGTGAACTCGGCCGCATACAGGTGAATTTTGTTGAGTTTGAAAAAAGACATGGTGTATCCACACGTCCTTACCTCGATCAGATCCGTACCATGATGAAAGGGATACCCGGTGCCGAGATCAGTGTTGACCAGGAAAACGGCGGCCCCCCCACCGATCCTCCTATCAACATCGAAATCGCAAGTGAAGATTTTGATGAAATGATCAAAACTGCCAACAGCCTTAAAAATTATCTCGATTCCATCCAGGTTCCGGGTGTGGAAGAGCTCAAGATGGATGTAGACCTGAAAAACCCTGAGATCACTTTAACGGTTGACCGGGAGCGTGCCCTTATCAATGGTGTTTCTTCTGCACAGATCGGTTCACAGATCCGTACCGCGCTGTTTGGAAAGGAAGTATCAAAAATCAAAGAAGGAAAAGAGGAATACAAGATACAGTTGCGCAATAATGAACTGCAGCGCAAGAGCCTGACCGACCTGCTGAACATGCGTATTTCTTTCCGCGATATGGCATCTGGCGGAGCTGTAAAAAATGTACCGATCAGTTCATTGGTAAAAGTAGAGCCAACCAGCACTTTGGGAAGTGTAAAGCGCAAGAACCAAAAGCGCCTTATCACACTTCGTTCGAATGTGCTTACCACGCAGGGCTATAATGCCACTGCCGTAAATGCGGTACTGGCAAAACATATCGCATCATTCACTAAAAAACCGGACAGTGTAACCATTAAACAAACCGGTGAAGGAGAACAGCAGGCAGAAACCGGGGCCTTCCTCGGAAAAGCTTTGCTGATTGCCCTGATGCTGATCCTGTTCACCCTGGTGCTGCAATTTAATTCTGTAAGCAAACCCGTGATCATCCTCACAGAAATCATCTTCAGCGTAATCGGCGTGTTTCTCGGTTTCACCATAACCGGTATGGAAGTATCGGTATTGATGACGGGGCTCGGTATCGTTGGACTGGCGGGTATCGTTGTTAAAAATGGTATCCTGGTAATTGAGTTTGCAGATGAACTTCGCAGCAGGGGTATGAAAACAAAAGAAGCCGTGATACAGGCAGGAAAAACGAGGATCATCCCGGTACTGCTGACCGCACTGGCAGCGATATTAGGCTTTATACCGATCGCTGTTGGGTTTAATATCAATTTTATTACACTGTTCTCAGAACTGAACCCGCATATCTTCTTTGGCGGAGATAATGTGGTATTCTGGAAACCGTTGAGCTGGACAATCATTTTTGGTCTTGCCTTCGCATTTTTTATGACGCTGATTATTGTACCCAGTATGTACCTGATTGCCGAGCGTCTTCGCAGGCCCATGCGCGCCATGTTCGGCGGTAAGTGGATCAGCTTCCTGGGCATTCCGCCTTTCACAATCATTTTCCTGCTGCTGATGGTGGCCGTACTGATACGTCACCGGATTGCGAGGAAAAAACGGGAAGCAAGATTGAAAAATAACCCGGCAGTAAACGCTTCTTTCACAGGAAGCTGGTTTTAATCACAGTTGGTTTTTGGTTGATAATCGCCGCCCCGGAAATTCCGGGGCGGTTTTGTTTGGTGATCAATTTGCAGATTACGGATCAGCGGATTGTTGGATTAATTAAAAATATCCGTTTACAATCCGCAATTCGGCAATCTGACATTACTGACCACTCATCCATAAAAAATTTCGCTGAAAATTTACAGCCGCTTATTTTCATACAAACAAATCAACATGATACAAAATCACGAAATAGACTACCGCATTTATGGCGAGGAAATGCAGTATGTGGAAGTGGAACTGGATCCCAATGAAACGGCAGTAGCCGAGCCCGGTGCCTTTATGATGATGGACAATGATATCCAGATGGAAACCCTTTTTGGTGATGGCAGCCAGCAGCAAAACAACAGCCTCTTTGGAAAACTGCTCAACGCAGGGAAACGTGTTCTGGTGGGCGAAAGTTTATTCATGACGGCCTTCACAAATATGGGAAGCGGCAAGCGCTGTGTAAGTTTTGCTTCACCTTATCCCGGTAAGATCATCCCCGTGGACCTCGCACAACTTGGTAACCGTGTGATTTGCCAGAAAGATGCCTTTCTCTGTGCAGCAAAAGGCGTAAGTGTAGGTATCGAATTCCAGCGCAAACTCGGGACCGGTTTGTTTGGCGGCGAAGGTTTTATCATGGAAAAACTGGAAGGTGATGGCATGGCTTTTTTACACGCGTGCGGCCATGTGGTTGAAAAGCGTTTGATACCCGGGGAAATGCTGCGCATCGATACGGGATGTATCGTTGGTTTCACCAATGGCATCGATTATGATATCCAGTTTGTGGGCGGCATTAAAAATACTTTGTTCGGTGGCGAAGGCGTTTTCTTTGCCACGCTGCGCGGATCGGGGACTGTATGGATACAAACCCTGCCCATCAGCCGTTTGGCAAGCCGTATACTCCGGTATGCAACAGGGCCCAGAAAAGAAGAAGGCAGTATACTCGGCGGTATCGGTAATATGCTGGATGGGGATGGATGGTGAGGAATAGAGGACCAATAGAAAAGATGAACAATTGAATATCGAATGTTGACATTACAATTCTGTAAGCGCTTCGGTATTCAATTGTCCGTTATGCGATATTCCTGAGTTTTTCAACCGCTTTCTCCAGTGTTGTTTCCTTTTTTGCAAAACAGAAACGAAGCACTTTATTATCCTCCCCGTTTTTATAAAAGGCCGATACCGGGATCGCGGTGATGCCATATTCTTTGGTAAGCCTCGTAGCAAAATCCGTGTCTTTTTCTTCCGAGAAATGCCCGTAACTGTAACACTCAAAATAACTGCCGGAAGAAGGGATACATTGAAAAGGTGTTGCACGCATCCGTTCACGGAAATAATCTCTTTTCTGCTGCAGGAATGCTGAAAGAGAAAGATAGGCATCCCGGTTAGCGAGGTATTCCGCCACAGCCACCTGTTTCGGTGTATCACAGGAAAAACAATTGAACTGGTGTATTTTCCTGAATTCTTTCATCAACGCTGCCGGCGCGATACAGCAACCCAGTTTCCATCCTGTGCAGTGATAGGTTTTCCCGAAGGAAGAACATACAAATGCACGCTGCATCAGGTCGGGGTAACGCAGCATACTGCGGTGCGGTATATTATCATAGATCAGGTGTTCATATACTTCATCGGAGAGAATAAGAATATTGGTACCGTTCACCACCAGCCGCAATTGTTCAATATCTTCTTCCTGCAATACCATACCGGTTGGGTTATGCGGTGTGTTGATCATGATCATCCTCGTGCGTGCGGTGATGGCTTTTTTTACTTTATCCCAGGGGATGCGGTAAGAAGGAAATTCCAGCGCAATACGAACCGCCACTGCTCCATTCACTTCAATATTGGGAATATAACTGTCATAGGCCGGTTCAAATACGATCACTTCATCACCCGGCTGCAGAACACCCGTAAGCGAAGTATAGATCGCATAGGTTCCCCCGGGTGTAACGGTGATCTCGGTATCCGGGTTGATATTGGCGCCATAAAGAAATGCCGCTTTTTCTGCCAGCCTCTCACGCAACAAGGGATAACCCGCCATATGTGTGTACTGGTTAAACCCTTTTTGCATCGCATCATCCACAAGCCTGCACAATTCATCCGGCATTGGGAAATCGGGGAAACCCTGCCCGAGATTCACTGCATTGTGTTCGATAGCGAGCTGACTCATCACCGTGAAAATGGTGGTACCTACTTCCGGGAGTTTGGATTGTACAAATGGTAATTCTGCCATACCGGTTTGAAACTATTTGATTGTTTTACTTAACCGTATATAACGGCCTTCCTGGGTAATGCCTTCCAGCACCAGTTGCAAGGTATGACTGATATCATTGTTATAAAATGACAATGTGATTTTTTTGCCATCGCCGCCATAAACAATATCCGGCTTCCACAATAATGTCCGTCTCAAATCTGTCCGCGAAAAACCTTCTGCAGGTTTTGCATAATCGGGCTGATAAAATTCTTTAACCGGAGTATATCCCGGTAAAAGCGAATAATCCATTCTTGTAAACTGTCCTTTGGAAGCATCATCCCCTTTTTTGGTGTACACGGCAATCGCCCCGGATGGCCCCCCACCTACATTTCCCGCGAATGGGGGGTTAAACACTTTTATGTATGCAATGCTGCTGATAGGAATGGATTGCACTTCTGTTGCTGTGGAAGGAAATTCATCCAGGAATAACCTTACCGGTAACCTGCGCCATTCCAGATATGGATTGGGGCCAATTGCATTATTAATGATCAGTCCCGGTACTTTTGACTGCAGGTAAAACAATGCATTCGCCGAACCCTGCGCTGTAACATCATCAACGATGTTAAAGTCGCGGGAAAAACCACTCCCACTAAAAAGCCCGCTGGTATATTTTTCATTTAGTTCCTGTGACCGCGTTTTTACTTTGGCTTTTACCACCACTTCGCGCAGAGTGGTTTGCCTGGTCAGTTCATCCAGCCTTTTTTGTTCCGCTTCTATCGTTTTTATCCTTGCCATACCTGTTGTATCTGCGAGGTATTCTTGTAACGGTTTTATTCTTCGCAGTGAATCAAAAGGCAGGAAGCCGTTACCCAGTGTAACTTTACTCCGAAGCGGCAGCATCGTTTTATTCAACTGGTAAAAAACTTTGCTGGTATCAAACAGTACAAGGTTGTCTTCCCGGAAACTGCCATCAGGGTTGAGTGAGGTAAAAATGAATTGCCGCGAAGAATCCTTTGCCATCACGATCAGGTTCAGCGTTTCGGCTTTTTTGATCTTGTTTTCACTGAGTCGGCTGATATTTCCTTCAATGGAAAGATAGCCCGTATCGCGCTGGTACTTCAGCGAGGGAATTTTTCCCGACAACAGGTCCTGCCAGGCAAACCTGCGCCAGCCATTGGTAAGCATAACGAGATCGAGCTGTTGTTCCACACTGTCTTCATCAGAAGAAAAATAATAAGCAGGATTGTGTACATATCCCTTGATATCCGAACTCAGCAAAAAACGGGATACAATATTATCAGCCGGTTCTGAAAACCCTTCTCCATCCAGTACCGATAAAGATAAGGAAGCCGGTACGGTATCATTTACTTCTATGCTGTATACATTCCTGCCGCGTTTGCCCAGGTCAAGCGTATCTGTAAGCAGGTTTGTGTTTACAAGAAATTCATGGTTGTTTACAAACAATATCCTTTCTGCAACAGGCTGCTGATCGGCATCCAATATGGTTAACTGCAAAATACCCGAAGCCAGGTTACCCGTAGGCAAACTTGCGGTGATCGAATTTTTATCGGTGAGGTTTGCCACCGCACTGAAAATAAGCTCCTGGTTCATTGTTGCGATAATTTTCAGTTTCTTCAAACGGGCTTCGGCATTGCTTTTTCTTGTAACACTAAATGCATGCGGAAGTATCGAAGTATTTACCTGCAACACAACCCCCGATTTTTTTGCAGGAGGAAGTTCCGTTGTGCGTATCTGTTCTTTTGTATCCCGCCACTCGGCATAATATTTTTCTCCTTCAACTGCTGTAAGGGAAAAAGATCCCATCCCATCATGAACGGTGCGAAAATCGGCCACCTTTTCTTTCCGGCTGTTCAGGATAATCCCGTTTACAGTTACAGGCAACCCCGAAGCATTCGTTGCTTTGAATGCAATACGTGAAACGATCCCTGTTACCATATCCCCGCCTTCGGGGAAGAAATGCAGAAAAGTTTCAGGCACCAGCTGGTTTGCGGGTATTGAGGCGGTGGTTTGTAAAACAGGGATTGTTTGCCGGAACAGAAATGAAGAATCAAAATTCAGCATCCACCGGGTATAAGACAATAACCGGATGCTGTTGCCATTGTATTTTTCGGGGACCGTGAAACTTCCGGTGGCGGTTCCGGTAATAACAGGTGATACCGAACGGGTGATCAGTTTTCCCGCTTCATCAAACCATTCGAAATAGAGGTTCCGGCTGAAATCGATATTTTCATTCGACTTTTGAAAATAGGCTTTGTACCATATCGTTTGACCGGGCAGGTATGCAGTGTTATCGAAATGGATATACATTTTTTCCTGCGGACTGTGCAGGTTATACCTCGCTAAAAGAGAATCGACCGGGATGGTTTGTGCCGTAACAAAGAACGAAATCAGTAACAGGCAGTTTGCTGTAATCAATTTTAGCATAGGGCTTTGTTTTATCAGGAACAAAATATCCGGCAAGCTTTTATTTCAGCAGGTTCTTATTCCAGCCTGCGGCTGATATGAACCAGTTTCCCGTCGTTGGTAACACCTTCCAGTATCACACGGAATTTTTCACCCGCATCGTTGTTATAAAAACGGATCGATACAGTTTTTTGGCCTTCTTCCACAAACAGGTCCGGTTTCCAGAAAAGGGTTTTCCTGAAATCTGTTTGAGCTAAGGATGTGCCGGAAGATGCATAATCAGGAGAATAAAAATCGCGGATTGGGGTATAGGCACTGATGGTGAAGTTGTCCATACCCTTTATATCCGGTTTCGCATCCTGTCCCTTTTTTGTATAAACCGCGATCGCGCCGATACCTGAATTTCCGAGGGGAACCCCGAGAAAAGGCGGCCGGAACACTTTTACCATCGCAATATCACTGATACTGAAATCGAGTAAGCGCTCGGGAGCGATCTGCATTTCATTTAACATCACCGCAACCGATGCCTGTGCACCAATCAAAGAGTTGGTATTGCTTCCCCGCGATATCAGCAGCACCCTGCCGTCATTGTATTGCACACGCAAACCGGGTACTTTTGATTGCAGGTACGTAAATATATTCTGCGTCATTTTTGTTGCATCATCATCCACAAGGTTCAGTATCGTGGCATCGCCGCTTTTAAACATGCCCGAGGTGTACTGGTCATTCAGTTCTTCATTCCGGTTTTTCTTTACGATACGGGTCTGCACTTTTACTTCTTCAAGCGTCATCTTGCCGAACGAGCGGGCAGCCTGTGCAATTCTCGCTTCCTGCGACAAAGGCGCTGGTGCCATTTCGCGGAAACTTTGCGGGAGCATTTTTTGAGGCTGGTATGGCAATGCACTCAGTTGTGCTTCCACATGGGTTAATCCCTTCAATGCATCATTATCCAGTTTATAATACACTTTTGTTGTATCAAACAAAAGCAGGTTGGGATACGTAAACCAGCTGTTATCGATCAGTGGCGCTGCCGCGACGGAACGGGACGAATCTTTCCCTTCAAAAAACAGGTTTACCAGTTTTGCTTTTTTCAGCATACCTGCTGCCCCTTTTTCAGGGTGCACCGTTGCCGAAAGAGAAATAAATTCTTCTTCACTTGAAAAAGGTAAAATTTCTTTTACCAGAGAATTTTTGTGCAGCATCTCCCACCTGAATTTCCGCCAGCCATTGGTAAGCATCACGAGATCAAGCCTGGCTGCAACCGTATCAGAGGAGGAAGAAAAATAATAAGCCGGGTTATGTATGGTACCACGTATATCTGATGAAAGCAACAAAGCCGATACCAGGTTCTGTGTACTGTCGTACCGGCTGCTCTCTGTAACAACAGAGACAGATAAATTCGCTGCAACAGAATCAGGATTAAGGATCGTGAAAATATTTTTCTCCCGTTTACCCGTTCCGATAGTGTCGGCCCTGATATCGATAGCAGGTATATATTCTTCATTGTTTACGAAGATCACACGTTCTGCGAGCGGCATTCCTTTACTGTCAAGCACACTGATCACCGCAACCCCGGAAGGGAACCTGCTGAGGGGGATACTCCCTTTTAATATTTTTTTACCATTGAACTGCAACCCCGCCTGGAACAGTAACTGCTGGTTATGATGCACCACCAGCTGTAATTTTTCCTGCTGCTGTACCAGGTCATCAGTAGCCTGTAATTGAAAGCGGCAATCCAATGAATTTTTATCTGCAAAAAAAACAACCCCGCTTTTCCGTATGGAAGGTAATGCAGTATGGTGGACCCTTCCTTTCTCATCCGGCCAGATAGCCGTGTATTGCATATTTTCTCCGGGCTGCAGCGAAAAACTACCCATGCCATCGTGTTCAGAAATAAAATTGCAAACCGTTTTATTGTTCTGATCGGTAATTATGCCACTGATATTTATCGGTTTGCCATCAGCATTCACTGCTTTAAATGCTACGCGTGAAACGAGTGTAGCCACCATCTCTCCTCCCTCGGGAAGAAAATCAATTTTCGCTTCAGCGGGAGATGCGGGGCCAGTATTTTTTTGAGAAGCGGATTGAGCTACCGGGAAACTTTTCCGGAAAAGAAAGGATGAATCAAAATTCAGCATCCACTGGGTATACGCCAATACATGCAGTTGTGATCCGCTATACGATTCGGGTATGGTAAAATTTCCCCAACCGGATGATTGGTAAACCGGTGTCACATTTCTTGAAATACTTTTTCCATTCTCATCAAACCAGTTCAGGTAAGCCACTTTACTGAATGCATCGCCAAGGGATGATTGGAGATAAAATTTAAACCATACCGTATCCCCCGGCGAATAACCTGAACGATCAAAATGCACATACATTTTTTCCTGCGGGAACAACCGGTTGTATCGCTGCAGCGCGGCGGTGTCTGCCTGTTGTGCAGAAACAGAGAGAAGGCCGGCCAGCATAACCAGCATCGCCGATATATAAAATCGATTCATCTTTTTTAGCTGGTAAGAATGGCATTTCATACCAGTAAGCGGCAGTCATCAGGGGGTGAGTTGACCGGCCAGTCGTTTCAGTTCTATCTCCGCAGCTTTTGCTGCGTAAGCAAGATTGATCAAACGGTATCCTTCGTTTTCAAAACTTTGTTGCGCCTGTCTTACATCAATAATCGTAGCCTGGCCAAGTTGAAATTTCTGCAGCACAAGATCGAGCAGTTGCATCGAAAGCTGGTAATTCTTTTGTTCCGTTTCAAGCTGTGCAAGCGTATTACGGTAGCCCTGGTAAGTTTTTACCATACCCACTTCGTTATCGTAAATAAGGTTGTCTCTCTGGATAACTGCATTACGTGTATTGATCTGTGCTACCTGCAGCTGCCGTTTACTGGCCGTACCTGCATAAATCGGTATGGATAAGTTGATGCCCACAAACGGGCCATAGCTTTGGTTCAGTTGTGTAAAGCCTGCGGCACTGCTGCTGCTGCTGAAGTTATAACCTGTACTTGCTCTCACTGTTGGGTAGCGCAGCGCTGCTGTTTCCTTTTCGATCAGTTCATTGATATTGATCTGTTTGCTGGCAGCAGTAACCAATGGATTCAAAGCAAGGCGGTTGCGCACTGAATCCATATTAACAGAACGATCGATGAGGATGGTATCTTTAATTGTGATAGGCGTGCCCGGTTTCATAAACATCAGGTTCTGCAGATCTGTAATGGCCTGCTCTATCACGAGCTCCTGCGCCTGCTGTGATTGTACAAGCGCATTCAGGTCTACCTGTGCCTGGTAAATATCTGCCTGGTTTGAAAGGCCCACATCTTTCCGCACCTGTAACACTTCGAGTTTCTTTTTCGCCACTTCAATGGATTGCTGCAGGGTTTTACGGTATCCCTGCTGACGAACCACATCAAAATATTTGGTGCTCACTGCGGCAATGGTGGTTTGGATCTGTGCATTCAGCAGGTCTTTATTCTGAGCTACCAGTTGTTCCAGTCTTTTCCGGGTGGTGATCACGCGGTAACCGTTCGATAAAAGGATGCTTCCTGTAATACCCATTACCAGGTTATTCGAACCCACATTGTCTCTTTTGGTATCCCGGCTTGGGTCTGAAAATTTCTGGTTGATACTGGTGATCTGTTCATTGTCGCTGCCCGTAGCCGATACGGTGGGAAGTGCCCCTGCCACACCGGGATGGTTATTCACCAGGCTGATCTCGATATTATTCTTCGCGAGCTGGATATCGTAACTGTTCTTAAGTGCCGTATTGATGGCATCGGTGAGTGTGAACGATTGCTGCGCGTATGCAGTTCCTGTGAGCAATGCAAGGATAACGGCGATCTTTCTCATGCTGTTGAAATTACCAATGCGGCTTTGTGTCATCAGAAAATTTATATGAACGGATGATCAGCTTACCAGCGTCCCTACATTGGCTCCTTCCACTACTTTCAGCAGGTTGGCCGGCTTGTTCATATCGAACACAATAATGGGGAGTTTGTTTTCCATGCAAAGCGTAAAAGCTGTCATATCCATCACTTTCAGGTTTTTGCTGATGCAGTCCTGGAAGCTTAGTTTATCAAATTTGGTAGCAGAGGGGTCTTTTTCCGGGTCGGCCGTATAAATGCCATCCACCCGGGTTCCTTTCAGGATCACATCGGCCTTCATTTCAATTGCGCGGAGAGAGCCTGCCGTATCCGTGGTAAAATATGGGTTACCGGTACCTGCACCAAATATCACCACACGGCCTTTTTCCAAATGGCGCAATGCCTTTCTGCGGATATAGGGTTCTGCCACCTGTTCCATATTGATGGCGCTTTGTAAACGGGTATACACACCGATCTTTTCCAGCATGGCCTGCATGGCCATTGCATTGATCACCGTTGCCAGCATCCCCATATAATCGCCATGCGCCCTTTCAATACCGCTGTCGGCTTCATTCATCCCGCGGTAAATATTTCCGCCACCGATTACAATCGCCACCTGTACACCCAACTCGGTTACCAGTTTGATATCATGTGCATACTGTTCAATGATCTTGGGGTTAAAGGGGTCGCCTGTTGGCTGGTCGCCCAATAATGCTTCACCGGATAGTTTGAGAAGGATACGCTTGAACTTAGGCAGCATGTAAAATGATTTGTATGCAAATAACCTTAATTTTTATACAAATGCCAAGACTATCAGCGCATAAAAAAAGGGAGCATAAAATACGCTCCCTTTGCATATAAAAAGATTGCAGGGTTATCCCAGCGCCACACGCTTAAACCCGGTCACTTTCACATCACCCGCAGATTTCAGGTAAGCTTCTACGGTAATAGCGCTGTCTTTTACAAAAGCCTGCGCCAGCAATGTATTTTCCTTGAAGAAAGCATTCAGTTTCCCTTCAGCGATCTTGGCGATCATATCTTCTGGTTTACCAGCCATTTTCGGATCGGCTTTCATGGTTTCCACCACGATGGCCCTTTCCCTTTCCACCACATCGGCAGGGATGCTTGCCGCATCAACCGCCAGCGGGTTCATCGCAGCGATCTGCATCGCCACATCTTTTCCGGCTTCTTCTGCAACAGCAGTTAACCCTACAAGTACGCCCATACGGTTGGCACCATGGATATAAGAAGCCACATAAGGCGCTTCCACCCTCTCGAATTTCGCAATACCGATCTTTTCACCAATCGCGGCAAGTTTATCATTGATCAGGTCCGACACTTTCGCACCATTCACGGTTACTTCATTGAGTTCTTCTGCAGATTTTACGTCATTGGCAACTGCTGCATCCGCAATGCTTTGCGCAAATGCAACAAAATCGGCATTCTTGGAAACGAAATCTGTTTCGCAACTGATACAAACCACGAAACCGGTTTTATTATCAGCAGATGTTTGCGCAATGATCACACCTTCTTTCGCTTCACGGTCACTGCGTTTTGCCGCTACTTTCTGACCCTGCTTACGCAGCCAGTCGATGGCCGCTTCAAAATCACCATTGGTTTCCGTCAATGCTTTTCTGCAATCCATCATACCGGCTCCGGTAGTCTGGCGCAGTTTATTAATATCCTGTGCAGTTATCATTATTGAAATAATTAAGAATTAGGAATGAGGAATTAAGAATTGGGAAACAAGAACAATAACATCCGTTATTCATTCTTAATTCCCAACCCTGATTCAATAAGTTGTGCAGAAATTATTTTGCACCACCACCTGCCGGTCTGCGGCTGGCCGGAACACGGCGCTTGGGAGCACCTGCACCACCTGCTGCCGCACTACCGCCGCGACGTCCGCCACGGCCACCTTCAGCCTGGGCTTCCGCTTCAAGGCGGCGTGCCTTGGCTTCGTTCTCGTTGTTGGTTTCGTCAGACTCTTCTTCATCTTTAGAAGCCTGGCGCTCAGCCAAACCTTCTGCGATGGCAGCTACGATATAGTTGGTGATGATGGCGATAGATTTTGTTGCATCATCGTTCGCGGGGATCGCAAAATCCACTTTGTTCGGATCGCAGTTGGTATCCACCATCCCGAAAGTGGTGATGCCCAAACGTTTTGCTTCCGACAATGCGATATGCTCATGACCGATATCCACGAGGAACAATGCTGCAGGTAAACGGCCCAGTTGCGCGATACCACCCAGCACTTTCTCCATTTTATCCTTATCACGGCTTAAAGTAAGGCGCTCTTTCTTGGTAAGGCTTTCTGCGCTGCCGTCATTCAGCATTTTCTCGATGCTCTGCATTTTCTTCACGCTCTTACGAACCGTGTTGAAGTTGGTAAGCATCCCACCCAGCCAGCGCTCAGTGGCAAAAGGCATGTTCACACGCTTGGCGCATTCGCTCACGATTTCTTTCGCCTGCTTTTTGGTGGCCACAAACATGATCTTCTTACCGCTTTTCGCGATCTGCTTTACAGCCGCTGCAGCTTCCTGCAGGTGATCAACGGTTTTGTTCAGGTCAATGATGTGGATACCTTTCTTTTCAGCAAAGATGTAAGGCAGCATCTTGGGATTCCACTTCTTTTTCAGGTGACCAAAATGTACACCGGCCTCCAGGAGTTGCTGTTGTAATGAAGTGTTATTTTCCATTTGTTCGATTATAATTTGTGATTGATAATGGTTCATTGCTCATGGTTCACAGTTTATGGCGAAACAGCGATGAACTATCGGCCATGACCCATGAACCCAACTGTTAACGCTTGCTGAACTGGTAGCTTCTGCGGGCTTTTTTGTGACCGAATTTCTTACGTTCAACACCACGCGGGTCGCGCTTCAGCTGACCGGCTGCTTTCAGTGCCGGGCGGAGTTCCGCATTCACTTCCAGCAATGCACGTGCAATACCCAGTTTGGCCGCTTCGGCCTGGCCTTTCAAACCACCACCCTGTGCATTAATCACGATATCCACTTTGCCCAGCATATCAGCTGTTTTCAAAGGGGCTTCTACCTGGTTCTGCAGGTACACGAGTGGGAAATAAGCTTTATAATCTTTGTCGTTTACAGTGATCTTACCATCGCCCTTGCTGATGAACACGCGGGTAACGGCTTCTTTACGGCGACCAACTGCATTTTTCTGTTTTTCCATTTATGTTGGAATTAGGTTTTTGAAATGTGTTGATTAGAATTTCAGCTCTTTGGGTTGCTGTGCACCGTGCGGATGTGCCGCACCTGCATATACAAACAGCTTCTTGATCATCTTACGGCCCAAACGGTTTTTCGGAAGCATGCCTTTTACAGCTCTTTCCATAACCACTTCGGGGCGGCGTTTCAGCAGGTCTTCCGCAGCTTCTTCTTTTTTACCGCCTGGGTAACCGGAGAAGTTGATGTATTGTTTCTGCTCGCCTTTGTTGCCGGTGAAAACAACTTTCTCGGCATTGATAACGATCACATAATCGCCGCAATCAACGTGCGGTGTGTAATAGGCTTTGTTCTTTCCGCGAAGAACAGAAGCGATTCTTGATGCAATACGTCCTACGGTTTGATTAGTACCGTCAACCACATACCAGTTGTGCTGTACGGTAGCCGCGTTCGCATGCTTGGTGGTGAAATGAAGTTTACTCATAATTTCTCGTTTTAATGAAACCGGCGCTATCCCGCCAGTCGGATATCCCTTTTTTCGGGAGGGCAAAGGTAGGCCCGCAATGCCCCATCTTCCAAAGATTTTGGAAAGTATTTTACAGGACACCTTTGTAAAATGTTGGTTTTCAATAAAATTTTTGATTCATTTTTGGAAAGGTTTATGAAACCAGCACCCGTAACCCCTCCCGGCAGCGGTTGCGTCGCACCCTTCAGCTGCGGCAAATAGCCCGGCATCCCTGCCCAAAACAAAATCCCGGTTATGTTTTTGCCG
>SAIX01000006.1 GCA_004028765.1 Chitinophagaceae bacterium
TCATTGCTGCCATTGTCTACATCCGCTGGTGTAATCGTCGCTATTCCATTTGCTGACAGGTTAATCGTGATATTCTTCGTGACCACGGTGGCAGGAGTTATATCTTTCACCGTTACGGTAAAGCTTCCTGAACTGCTGTTACCACTGATATCAGTTGCCGTAACCAGAACTGTGGTGGTACCGAGCGGGAAGGATGAACCCGGCGCAGCTGAATAACTGATCGCCACAGGACTACAGTTATCCGTAGCCATTGCCTTGAAATCTACTTTCGCACTGCATGCACCTGCATCGGTATTCACTGTCATATTTGACGGCAGGGATGTAATCACCGGTGCCTTGGTATCTCTCACCGTAATCACCTGGCTTTGTGTGGTTGTATTACCCGAAGCGTCTGTAGTGCTCCAGGTTCTTTTCAAAGTATAATTGTTTGCATTGCTGCCATCGGTTCTTACTTCACTGAACGAAGGTATTGAAGTGCTGCAGTTATCCTTTGCACTTACAACTGCCGCTGCAGGAACTGCGTCACACTCAACCGTAACATCCGATGGTACGCCCACCAGTACCGGGAATTGCGTATCGGTTACTGTTATGGTGAAACTGCAACTGCTGCTGCCTACTGCATTAGTGGCTTTCGCATTGATCGTATGCGTTCCTACAGAGAAGAAACTGCCGGGTGTAACCGGATTACCATTCTCTGTGTACGAAATTACTGATGCTGGTACGGCATTCGTTTCTGTTGCGGCAAAACCCACACTCGCACCGCATTTGCTGGTTTCAGCATTGATGGTAATATTAGAAGGGCAATGAATCACAGGCGGCAAACCGGATACTGTTACGGTAAATGAACAAACAGCTTTGTTACCTGAAGCATCAGTCGCGGTATGCGTTACTGTTGTGGTTCCGATCGGGAAAATTGCACCATCGGCAAGTCCTGCTGTTCTTGAAACCGTAGCGAAACAATTATCAGTTGCCACAGGTGTGCTATAATGCACCGCTGCGCCGGCAGCACTAGTAGCTGTGACTGTAATACCCGAAGGACAACTGGTGAACACTGGTGCAATATTGTCTACCACGGTAACAACAGCAGTTGCAGTAGCAGTATTTACGGGTTGCGTATATACCGGTGCATCTGGCGGCAATTGGTTACCACCGGAGCCTGAACCGATAAATGTCCTGAAATACATATCCCAGGTAGGCAATTGTGTGAAATTGTTAAAGTAATTACCATTAGCGCCTGAAACATTGATCAATTGACCACCTGCATAAGGATTACCTCCTGCAGCCACATTTACATCGATCGGGCCGCTAACTGATAAAAGCGCGATAGTGTATACCTGTCCTGCCGTTACAGTTACAGGGGTTGCTAATGTATATTTTGTGGTGGTGGTAATATTGGGATAAGTGCCCTCCGGTTGCAATTGTATGATCTGTGTTGACAATGGCTGACCAAATACACCTGCCCCGCTGTAGATCGCCAGTTGCACGGTGCCTTGTGGATTGGTAACGTTCCAGTAACTCAGGCTCAGTTCCACAGCGGTCATCGTTCCGCTGCTGCCTGCCGTAAAAGTTTGTGCTACGTTAAAGAATCCGGCTGGTGTACCACCACTGGTATTCGATTGATCAGCTACGGGTGCATTGTTATTATCCGTTACAGAGAGTGTCACCGTATTTGCACCAAGATTGGCACAGGTGAAATCGGTCTGACTTACTGAAAGGCCTACCGTACCGCAATTATCATGGCTGCCATTGTCGATCTGAGCGGCAGTGATTTTCGCTTTTCCATTATTATCAAGGAACACTGTAATATTTTTAGTGATCACAGTCGGTGCTTCATTATCTACAACTGCGATATAGAACGAACTATTCACAACACTACATGCATCAGTTGCAGTTACAGAAACTTTTGTAAGGCCTTTGTTGAATACTGATCCGCTGCCGGTACCCGCTCCCGAACCTGTAGTAGCCCCGGTAAACTGGTATTGATATGCAACAGAAGGGGAACCTTGTGCCACGGCTGTATAATTTACTTTGGCAGTACAAAGACCTGCATCAGTGTTTACAGTCTTGTTACCCGGGCTTGATACGAAATGCAGTGACGGGTATACAGAAACGCTGATGGCATCTGATGAAGCCGTGCAACCTGCATTATTGGTAACTACCACGCTGTATATACCATCTGTTGTAACGTTTATCGATTGTGCAACAGATCCGTTATTCCACCTGTTGCCGGTTGCAGAAGAAGAGCTGAGCGTTAC
Source organism: Chitinophagaceae bacterium (assembly GCA_004028765.1). Lineage (GTDB taxonomy): Bacteria > Bacteroidota > Bacteroidia > Chitinophagales > Chitinophagaceae > Sediminibacterium. The sequence continues at coordinate 2,256 of SAIX01000006.1, forward strand.
GGAACCTCCCGCACAGAAAGTAGTGACGCCGCTGGCTGAAATAACAGGTTTTGCAGGAACCGGGTTTACGGTTATAGCAGTTGATACGGCGCTTTCACATCCACTCTCGCTCGTTATGCGATATGTAATTGTTACCGTTCCTTCCTGCAATGCCAGAAGTTTGCCATCCGATCCGATAGTAGCAACCGTTTTATCACTGCTGCTCCACACACCACCTGTTACCGTATTGGCCAATGTGAGCGATCCGTTCTTACAAACTACTGTTCCGCCTGTAATGGCCTCGGGGTTTATCACCGGTTTAATGGTAACAACCGATGGTGCAGAAACGGCTGTGCAACCATTGGAATTGGTGACAGTAACCGTATAAGAACCTGCATCGGTAACCGTGAGATCAATACTGTTGGCTCCTTCCATATCCTGTCCGTCTTTCTGCCATTGATAACTGAACCCATCGCCTGCATTCGCATGCAGTACGGTAGATGTGCCGGCACAGATCGAATTTGCATCGGCAGTGATCACAGCTGAAGCTGCTTCCACTACCGTAATACTGGAAGTAGCAGATGCCGAACAACCGGATTGATTGGTATAGGTGTAAGTGATCGTATACGTGCCTGTTCCTACTGTGGCCGGGGTGAATACACCATTCGATACACCGGCACCACTATACACCCCTCCTTCGGGCAAACCTCCCGTAAGTGTTACCGGTGCTGCATCCAGGCAAAGCTTTGCACTGCTGGTGCCACCAATATAGGTAGTCATGAACCTGTCATTCTCTCCATCAGGCTGCCCTTCTGCAAAAACATAAGGACTGCCCCCTGCATAGGTATTACCCGGCGTAACGATCCATCCACCACATTCATCAAAAATAAAAGGCATGCCGGGCATGGCATAGTAACCTTGTCCAGGGTCTGGTGTAATCCTGAATGTATACACCTCGCCTGCCACAACATTGGCGGGTGTATCAAAATCAATAAAGAGTGTATTCAGTTCAAAAGGCAGTTCGATACGCATGTGTTTTGTGGCAAGTACCGTTCCGGAGAACCCATCGCCACTTAATATATCTGCCGTAAATGTGTAATAGTTATGCGCTGCCTGGTACATCGAGTAAAGAATACTTACCCTTGTAAGCGGACCGGATTTACCTGCGGTAAATGATTGACCGAGTATCTGTCTTCCGCTCAAACAGGTATACCCTGCATTATCTCCCTCAATCACCTGGTCGGCAACCGCCCCTTTCACTGCGCCGGTAGTATAAGTAACAACCGGAACCGGGTTTACAGTTACCGTAAAAATATCCGATGTGGTACTGCAACCCTGGTCGTTACTAACTGTTACACTATAATCAGCCGCATCAGTAACCGTGATCGATTGGGTAGTGGCTCCGTTGCTCCACAGGTTCCCGGTTTCGGATGAAGAAGTGAGCACCACTGATCCGCCGGTACAGAAGCTGAGCGGGCCTGAAGCGGTAACCGTGACAACTGGTTTTGGATTCTGTATAACCGTTGTTACAGCAGAACGGGCAGAGCAATTATTGTTATCGGTAACAGTCAGGTAATAGCTGCCGGGTGTGTTTACAGAGATCGATGGAGTGGTTTCGCCGGTTGACCATACAATATTCAATGCAGGTGCATCAGGATTCAGTAAAGAAGAAATGGATTTATAGTGGAATGCAACACCCTGTCCATAGTAAGTATTATACCCGCTCATCCCTGTAATAACGGTTCCGTCCGGAACAAATACAGTTTGTGTAGAAGTGGTTTGTCCGCTCTCCATCGCAGGCATTACAAAGGGTTGATCGCTGTTCACTCCCAGGGATTGAATATAACTGGCAGACTGCGCAAATCCGGTAATACCAGATATGGATTGTGCAAAGTCGAGGAAATTCATCCTGGCACCTACCATTACATTGTTTCCGGAAAGCAGGAATTCTCCCCTGTCATCACCACCACCACTAAACCCATTGGTTGACGTGTACACCACATCATTTCCAAGCGTTCCATCACTGTTTAATTTTTTACAGGCCAGTTGGAACTGATCCATCCAGGAACCGACACGGCCCCTGTATCCCACGGCCACATATCCCTGCGGGCAATCACAAGTGATCTCACCCGTCGGCTGTGTGATCGAAAGCATTTTGGTAGATCCATCTGATACATTTGATGAGAGGGTAACCGAACTTCCTTCACATATCGTAACGGATCCCGAAGGACTAAGCAATGGAATTGCCGGAGCGGGATTAACAGTTACGGAAACCGGTAAGGAAGTGGCAGAACATCCATTTGCATCGGTAACAGTTACCGTATAATTGCCTGCCTGTGCTACGGTGATCGAAGAAGAATGAGAACCATTGCTCCACGCATACCCGTTGGATGCCGGAGCCGATAATACAACTGACCCACCCGAGCAGAATGTAGTGGCGCCGGATGCTGTAATCGTTGCATCGGGTAAACGCAATACGGTTACAGAAACAGCGGGTGATGTGGCAGAACAACCGGAATTGGTAACAGTTACGGTATAACTGCCTGCTGTAGCGGCTGTATATGAAGATGCAGTAGCACCATCGATGCTGTTACCATCTTTATACCATTGATACAGATTCCCTGTATTTACCGATGCCTGTAAAACAACAGATGCACCGGAACAGATAGCAGTACTTCCTGAAGCGGTTATGAGGGCCGCCGGTGGCGTAACTGTAACAGGCACTGATGCTGAATTGCTTGAACAGCTCCCGTTATTCACCACTACCGAATAATTCCCGGTAGACGTTGCAGTATAAGATACCGCATTTGCATTGCTGATAGGGCTGCCATTATTTAACCATTGATAATTTAAACCGCTACCGCTGTTTGCATTCAATACAGTTTGGCATGCAGTGGCAGAACCGATTGTGATATTGGAGGAAGGAACAGGATTCACTGTTACTGTAACCGGGGCCGAACTGGCTGAACAATTTGTGTTACGAACGGTAACAGAATAGTTGCCAGCAGCTGTTGCTTTATAAGAAGCAGCAGTAGCATTTGAAATGGGATTACCATTCAGCAGCCATTGATAAGTTAAACCGCTTCCTGTATTGGCATTCAGCATTACAGAACCACCCGCACAGAAAGTGGTGGCGCCGCCTGCAGTTATAACAGCCTGCGATGATGCAGCAACCGTAATAACATTACTGTTACTGATTACCGGGCTGCCGCAAGGGAAGGTAGAGGTCATAATACATTTTACCTGGTCGCCTGCATGCAGCGACGCATTTGTATATGTACCCGAACTGCTGTTCTGCACAGATACGTTGTTGAGGAACCATTCATAAGTTGCTGTACCACCATTCACAGGAACTGCCGTAAATACCATCGGGCTGCTTAAACAAACAGAAGGGGTGGTGATGCTCACTGAGATCGTGATCACATTCGGTGCAAAATTCCAGCCGCTGTTGCCGGTAACGTCCTGGCCATTCGGGCCAACATTCCAGCTGGCACCGCCTGTAGCAGTCATATTGGAAATGCGTACATAATCATTACAAACTGTTCCGCTCGTCTTTTTCAAAGTTCCCGTTCCATTCACGATCACAGGGAACCCGCCTGTTCCGGTCGCATTCCAGTTACCCGAAAGGGTTTGCAGGCTACTGACACTATAGGTTTTACCAGCAGTAAAACTGAGGTCATGAAAACTGTTATTGTAGTAGATAGTGCCCCCGTCTTTGAATGTTACATCATTGAATACACAGTTCGATGCATAGATATTGGATGTAACTCCCGCTTTGAACAATACATCATGGAACGTATTGTTCGTTCCATTCAGGTAGCCTCCCGACTGGAAGCCAACATCACTATATGTATGACCGCCGATATCATCCCGGAATCCCGGATTGCTCGTTCCAAAAAAATTGATCGTCGTACCACTCACCTGTGCACTCGTCATACCAGAGCCT
>SAIX01000007.1 GCA_004028765.1 Chitinophagaceae bacterium
TTTAATAATGAATACAAGGGCGATTTGAGAACTGTTTTCATTTTTGAAAATGAAAATGCTCTTTTTTTATTCCGAGGGAAAAACGCAAAAATCTCATATAACTAGCCGACGTTTTAGTGTTCAGTTCATTTACGGATTTTCCGAATAATGCGACCCAGTGGTTTAGTATTCGATAATTTCAATCTTCATATTGTTCTTTTTTGTTTCGCCTATGGGAAACAAATGAAAATATTAGTCACCAAACAACATAGGCGATGGGTTGCAAAAAATCCCGCCCATCACTGAGCGGGACCATACGCACATGAAAAACAAAAAATTAGTTACCACCCAAAGTGCGGATCATCACACGCGGGCCCTGGGCCGTATTGCCTGCCTTGTTTAAACTGAATGTAAAACTTAACAGGAAATAACGCTGCAATACATTGTACCGGGTATCTTCCAGGTAGTTGGCATTTGCATTGCGGCTAAGGCCCTGGTTCTGGTTCAGCAGGTCAAAGCCGGTTAATTTAACTTCGGCCCGTTTGTTCTTTAAAAAACTTTTTGCTATGGAAGCATTCCAGTAACCGATGGTGGTATTAAACCCATCGGCCCGGCCGGAATTGATCGTATAATTGAAATTATTGTTGAAAACGATACCCCATGGCAGGTAATTTGTCATTTCAAAACCATATACCTGCTGCAGGTAATTGCTGTTCAGCTGCGGTTGTAATGAATATTTTGCCTTGCTGATGTTCAGCCTGCCGCTCGCGAGGATATCGATTTTTCCATCGAGCGAAAAATTATAATTCAGGTTGGGGCCGATGCTCATATTATCAATTGCATTCTGTACCCCGTTTACAAAAGTGATATTATGCATGATATTTGAGCCGATACCCATATCCACCCTTGATTTGATCTTCTTCAGCGGGAAGCCTGCATTTACCTGCCCGAAAACAAAATAGGTCCCATCTGCATTCACAGGCATCGATGTCCTGGCACCGGTGGCACCATTCACGATATCCGAATTTACAATAGCATTAGTGGTTTTACTGGCAGAGATAAAAGCGAAAAGGTTTCGCTGCGTATAAATATTGGCCGAGAAAAAATTGAGCGTAACACTTTGCACATAACTTCTTTTCAGGTTGGGGTTACCGGTATAGGTATTCAGCGGGTCGCTGATATCCGTAACAGGCTGCAACTGCAAAGTGCTTGGCTGCGTGGTGGAAGTATTGTAACTGAAACTAAGTGTTTTGGTGCTGTGAAAACGGTATTGCAAGTTGGCATTGGGCAATACATCCGTAAACTGCTGGCGTATCACATTACCGGTTGTATTATTGGTACTGTAGAGGTTGGCGGACTGCAGCGAACTTCCCACAGTGAAATTGAATTTCTTCTGGTTCGACCTGAAATTGAGGCTGCCTCCGGCATAATTGTATTCACTTTTAAAATCGTTGCTCAGCAAAGTATTGAACTGGTCATATTTGCCGCTGGCAGATGCATAATCATAGGTATTGCGTTTGCTGTCGCCCACACTGGTATTGTAATAACCGCCGATCTCAAGCAGGGATTTTTTACCGATCGGTTCTGTATAGATCAGGTTGCCACCAAAACTCCTGGTCACCGATTCGCGGCGGTTGCGCTGGTTGGTGATGGAATCTTTCAAAGCAATACCCGATGCATAAAAAGTATTTTTGGTGTACAGCGACCCATCCTGGCGGCTGTCGTTATAAGCCAGGCTGATGGTGCTTGATATCGTCCTCCCTTTTTTTGCAAACCGTTTTCTCAACAATGCCGTACCGCCAAAATTAAAAGCTTCCGAATGTGTGGCATTATTGGTGAGACCCTCATTCAGTTTCACACCCTTGCCATCCTGGGAAACATAGTTACTCGCTGTAACTGCATCCGATTGCTGCGTGGTAAACTGCGGGGTGAATTTAACCGAATGAAAACTATCGATTTTACTGTCTACCATCATATTCAGCCTTTGTTGTTTGCTGATACGGTTGGTGCTGTTATTAGAGATATAATCAAACTGGTTACCGGGTAATAAATTCTGACGGAAAGTATTCCGATCGGTGCTGAGGTCGATATTGCTCCCCATAAAACTGGTGTTTACATCTGTTTTCTTGTTCCAGGTATCATTAAAATTGATACCGCCTGCAAATGTTTTGGCAACACCCTGCTGGTTTGCGCCCTGGCCGGTAACAGGAAGGCCATTATCATCTGGTCCGCCTGTTCGGATATTGATGCCCCCGCCATTGCGCATGCCCCTTGATAGCTCACCGGTAAAATTCAATACGTCTGTAATGGAGAAACCTTGTTTGTTGGTGTTGTTGCCCATGCCGATGGCAGACAACTGCTGATCGCCGTTGAATTTATTGATATTGGTTTGCCCGTCATAGCGCTGATCGGTTCCTGTGCCGGCGGATACTTTTCCGAACAAAGCATGGTTACGGTCTTTCTTCAGTTTCAGGTTGATCGCTTTTTCGCTCTGCCCGTCGTCCACGCCCGTAAATTCAGCACGGTCGCTTTTTTTGTCGAATACCTGTACTTTGTCAACTGCATCGGCATCGAGGTTTTTGGTGGCCATTCTCGGGTCGCCCGTAAAAAATTCTTTTCCGTTCACGAGCACACGGTTTATTTTTTGCCCGTTCAATCGCACGGTGCCATCATTATCGATCGTGATACCCGGTAATTTTTTCAGCAGGTCTTCCACCACAGCATTGGGTTGTGTTTTAAAATTTTCGGTATTGAATTCAACCGTATCGTTGTTGATGGTAACCGGTGCCCGGCGTGCAGTTACGGTTACATCACCGGCGCTTTGAATATCTTTCATGTTGATATTACCGAGGTTGATCTCTTCGCCTTCACCGGCAATCTCCAGCGAACGCCATACAGGCAGATAGCCAACATAGGAAGCAGATAAAAGGTATTTGCCTTTGGTCAGTGCGTTCAAGCGGAATTTCCCGGTTGAGTCGGCACGCGTAAACGTAACCAGGGTGGAGTCTTTGCTGTTCACCACCGAAACAGTGGCATAAGCGAGGCCTTTGTGAGAAATGGTATCATATACAACGCCCTTAACAGCGGCAGGTGTTCTTTGCCCGTAAGTAGTGGCGCCGATGAGTAAAATAATAAGCAGGGTAAATATCCGGTACATAGCCATTCGTTTTTTGATGGCCAAAATTATGCGGCCCCGGAAACAAATGCGGTTAATAAACTTTAGGGAAAGGTTAATGAAAGTTAATGCGTGATAAAATAAAAAAGTCATTCCGGGTAAAAGGATCGTTGATCGCTTATGCCGGAATGACTTCCTGTTCTGTTATCACTTAGTTTTCTATACCCAGCAGTTCCACTTCGAATATCAAAGTAGCGCCCGGACCGATATTGGGCGGGCCGTTATCGCCATAAGCAAGATCGGATGGGATATAAAGTTTCCATTTGCTGCCTACCGTCATCAGTTGCAAGGCCTCCTGCCAGCCACGGATCACATTACCCAGCGGGAAAGTGATCGGTTCGCCCCTGTCTACCGAACTGTCGAATTTGGTTCCATTGATCAGTGTTCCGGTATAATGGCATTTTACCTTACTGTTGATGGTGGGTTTTGTGTTATCGGTTCCTGCTTTGATCACTTCATACTGCAAACCGCTGGGCAGTGTTACCACACCCGCACGTTTGCCATTCTGCGCAAGAAAAGCCTGTCCTTCTTTTTTAGATACGAGCGCCTTAGCTTCATCTTCTTTTTGCTTTTTGGCATTTACTTCCTGCTGAAACTTACCAAAGCATTTTGCAATGGCTTCATCATTCAGCGCAGCGGTTTTATTGGTCCTGAAATCAGTCATGGCTTTATCAAACAATTGCATGTTCAGGTTTTCAAAACCCTGTGATTTCAGGCTTTGCGCAATGCGAAGGCCAACGGCATAACTGATGCTGTCGGTATTGTTTTTAAAAGTAACCGCAGCCGTAGCAGTTTTTACAGCACCGGTTTTTGGCGCCGGTTTTTTTACCTGTGAAAACCCGGCAATACTGCAGGCAAATAAAGTAATAAGAAGAAAGGAACGTATCATCTGTTTGGTTTTAAGTTTTCAAAGAAACAATTTTTTCCGGACCGGTAACCAGCTTACTGAAGCAATTGGGCGATCGCAGTTTTTACTTTTTCGAATCCGAAACCGGAAAGGGTTTGCTGCATCATATCCCGGATCTTATCGTTACATAAATTGCCGATACTTCCTTCATGGGAATGGTTTACCTCCGTGCTGTACTTGAATAAACCCTGTTCGATAGCCATACCGATATTTTTATAGGCATCCCTGAAAGGAACCCCCTGTAATACCAGTTTATTCACTTCTTCCACGCTGAAAACATATTTGTATTTTTCATCGCTCAGGATATTTTCTTTGATGCGGATATTCGACAGCATCAGTTGCACCATCGTCAAACAATCTTTCAGGGTCTGGAATGCGGGAAAGATATGTTCTTTCAATAACTGCAGGTCGCGGTGATATCCTGATGGCAGGTTACTGGTCATCATCAATATCTCATTCGGCAATGCCTTTAACCGGTTACAATAAGAACGTACCAGTTCAAATACATCCGGGTTTTTCTTATGCGGCATAATGCTGGAGCCGGTAGTGAGTTCGGGCGGGAAACTGATAAAATCAAAATTCTGGTTCAGGTACAAACAGGCATCCATGCTTAATCTCGATAAAGTATCTGCAAGGTTTGTCATCGCCATCGCCGTAATACGTTCTGCCTTGCCCCTACCCATTTGTGCATATACCACATTATAATTGAGATCAGAAAAACCAAGCAGTTCCGTGGTAAGCGTGCGGTTAATGGGGAAAGAAGATCCATAACCTGCGGCCGATCCCAAAGGATTTTTATTCACCACCTGGTAAGCCGCCTGCAGGGTGATGATATCATCCACCATACTTTCCGCATAAGCGCCAAACCACAACCCGAAAGAAGAAGGCATGGCGAGCTGCAGGTGTGTATAGCCGGGAAAAAGCTGTTGTTTGTATTTTTCGCTCTGCTGCAGCAATAATTCAAAAACAGGTTGCGCTGCATTAACCAGTTGTTCAATTTCATTGCGCAGAAATAATTTCACATCAACAAGTACCTGGTCGTTGCGGCTGCGGGCAGAATGGATTTTTTTCCCGGTATCTCCCAGCTTTTGTGTGAGCAGCAGCTCTACCTGTGAGTGAACATCTTCAATCCCTTCTTCGATTTTAAATGCAGAGCGATCAATATCCCGATAGATATCCTGTAATTCTTTTACCAGCGCCTGCTTTTCCTCTTCGCGGAGCAGCCCTACAGATGCAAGCATTTTTGCATGTGCGATGGAGCCCAGCACATCAAAAGGTGCCAGCATCAGGTCAAATTCCTTATCCCTGCCAACGGTGAATTTCTCGACAAGCTGAGAAGTATCCGTATTGTCTTTACTCCATAATTTCATATTCCTTTGTTTGGGTTAAGCAATACCTGGTTTAACAGATCGATGTATAACCGGATGCCTTCGTGAATTTCGTCAATAAAAATGAATTCATCCGCTGTATGACTGCGCGCACTGTCGCCGGGGCCTATTTTCAATGTCGGAAAAGGCATCAGTGCCTTATCGCTGGTTGTGGGTGATCCATAATAAGACCTGTTTAAAGCCAGGCCGGCTTTTACCAGCGGGTGATCCATTGGGATGGAGGTGGAACGCATCCGCAGGCTTCTGGGTGTTACTTCACTTTTTACGTTTGTTCGGATAATGTCAAGCACTTCCTCAAAACTGTACAATTCATTTACCCGCACATCTACTACAAAACGGCAAACAGGCGGTACCACGTTGTGCGCTTTGTTTTCTGTTTCAATCACCGTTACCGACATCTTTATTTTTCCCAGCAGCGGAGATATTTTTTCAAATTCAAAATTCCGGAACCATTGGATATCGCCGATTGCTTTGTACAAAGCATTCTCACCTTCTTCGCGCGCAGCGTGACCTGCTTTTCCGGTCGCTACGCCATCGAGTACCAGCAATCCTCGTTCAGCAATGGCCATATTCATCAAAGTGGGTTCACCGACAATGCCGCAGCTGACCGGTGGGAGTTCATTCAATAAAATTTCGATACCGTTCTTCCCGGATATTTCCTCCTCTGCAGTTGCAGCAAAAACAAGGTTATAGCTGAGATCTTTCCTTTCATAATAATACAGGAACACTGACAGCAATGCCACGAGACATCCGCCGGCATCGTTGCTGCCAAGGCCATATAATTTCCCATCTGTTATTTCAGGTGCAAACGGGTCTTTTGTGTAAGCCTTATTGGGTTTAACCGTATCGTGGTGTGAGTTGAGCAACAATGTGGGTTTTGCGGGATCAAAATATTGATTGATGACCCATACATTATTCAGGTAGCGTTTAACCGGAATGCTTTTCCCGGTTAAAAAATCAGCCAGTATCGTTGCGGTGGCATCTTCTTCCTTACTGAAAGAAGGCGTTGCGATCAGTTGTTGTAAAAGGGTAACTGCATTGCCGTACAGTACCGATATTTCCTCATTCATATAAAAGGGTTGTGCCGGCTTCGCCGGAGATTAGTTGATGTAATGTTTCTGCTTTCCCGATGATCACTTTTCCAACACCTTTCTGCAGGGCAGCAAAGGCATTGTCGAGTTTTGGCAACATCCCCGCGAAAATGCGTTCTGCTGCCTTCAGCTCCGCATAATACACAGGGGTCAGTTTGGGGATCACAGAATTTTCATCATTCACATCCAGCAGCACACCATTTTTTTCGAATGAATAAATGAGGCTAACATGATAGTGGGCGCTCAGCGCAGTGGCAATCTCCTGCGCAATGGTGTCTGCATTGGTATTTAAAAGGGTTCCTTTTTTATCGTGTGTGATGGGGGCAGCTACCACGGCAAGGTTCTGCCCGAGAAGGGAATGCAGCAAAGCCGTATTCACCTGGTCGATATCACCTACATATCCATAATCGATCGTGGCATGCTGCCGTTTGTGGGCGAGGATGAGGTTACCATCCGCACCGGTTAAGCCGATGGCATTGCAACCATTCATCTGCAGTTGTGCAACCATATTTTTATTGATGGCCCCGGCATAAACCATGGTAACGATTTTGAGTGTTTCTGCATCGGTGATCCTTCTTCCATCCACCATCTGCTGCTGTACACCCATTTTATCGGCCAGCCTGGTAGCGAGTTTGCCACCACCATGGATCAGTATTTTTTTTCCGGGAACATTTGCAAACGACTGGAGAAAAGAAGCCAGCTTCACATCATCATCGATGATATTGCCTCCGATCTTTATGACGTTTACTGTTTCCACAATCTGTCTTGTCTATTTATTTTTTATGATTTCTGAAAGAACCGCCTGTGCTGCCCATACCCGGTTACCGGCCTGGCGGGTCACGAGGCTGTGCGCACTATCAAGCACTTCATCGCTCAGTTCCACATTTCTTCTTACAGGCAAACAATGCATTACCCTCGCATTGCGGGTGGTTTTCAGTTTTTCCTCTGTCAGCATCCACTCCGGGTCGTTCTCATATACTTTACCGTAATCGGTAAATGTGCTCCAGTTTTTCACATATACAAAATCAGCCCCTTCCAGTGCCGCATCCTGGTCGTGGGTAATCGTGGCACCTTGGGTGAATTGCTCTGCCAGTTCATAATCCTGCGGGTGGGTGATCACGAAATCGGCTTCGCCCCAGGCGTTGATCCATTGCGCAAAACTATTGGCCACACATTGCGGAAGCGGTTTGATATGCGGTGCCCAGCTCAATACGATCCTGGGTTTACCGGCAACAGGATTCATCCGGAGGCTTTCGGTGATCGTGATCACATCTGTAAGCGATTGCAATGGATGCAGGGTGGCGCTTTCGAGACTAACCACGGGCACGCCGGCATATTTGATAAACTGGTTGATGAACATTTCACTGTAATCGTCATCCCGGTTTTTCAGCGAAGGGAACGTGCGGATACAGAGTATATCGAAATACTGGCCCAGTATCGGTGCGGCATCTTTTACATGCTCCACCGTATTGCCGCTCATGATGGCCCCTTCTTCAAATTCCAGTGCCCATCCTTCTTTGTCAACATTGAATACGATCGCTTCCATCCCGAGGTTTTTTGCGGCGATCTGGGTGCTCAACCTGGTGCGCAGACTTGGGTTCAAAAACAATAACCCGATCCGTTTATCCGCACCCAGCTGTTTATCTGAAAGCGGATTGCTTTTATAGGCCAGGGCTTTTGCAGCCAGGGCGTTGATGTCGGTTACATCGTTTACTGAGATGAATTGTTTCATTTTATATAAGCTGAACGCATAACGCTTAACGCGGAACGCCTGTTTAGTAATTTTATATCAGACAGTTTTATTAAGGTTTTTCATTTTTTTACGCTGAATGCATAATTCCTAATGGGAAACGTTTATTTAGTAATTATTGAATACGGATAGTTTTAATCAGATTAATGAGTTTGGCTTTTACTTCGTTAACCATTTCAAGAACCGCTCCATACCTTTCTTTATCAATATATTCAAGATCCATCGCCAGCAATAAACAATATTCTGTTTCCTGAGAGGAGGCAAGTGACGTATCAAGAAAATGGGCAAAATCTTTGTCTGTGTTTCTACCACAACCTTCTACTATATTCAAAGGTACCGAGTATGCCGCTCTCCGTAATTGCCTGCCTAATTCGAACTGTTCCTCTTTCGGAAAACAGGGTATGATCACTTTATATATATGAAGTGTCAGCAGATGCGCTTTTTGCCAAACCTCATATTTACGGTAATCCCTCATATTTACTCCAATCAGGCGTTAAGCTTTATGCGTTCAGCGTTATGCGTTATCCATTTAGCCTTACGCTTTTTGCCAAACTTCCTATTTACGGTAATCTCTCATAATTACTCCAATCAAGCATTATGCATTCAGCGTTATGTATTTAACGTTTAGCATTTTGCCTTTTACCCAACCGCTTTCCGCAACAGGCTTAAAAACTGATCCGCCTGTTCTTTCTTCAAAGCCAAAGAAGGCAATAACCTGATCACATTAGGTTTTGCTTCTCCCGTGAACACTTTATGATCAAACAGCAATTTCTTTTTCAGGTCTTTCCGTTCATCGGGTACATCAAAACCGATCATGAGTCCGCGGCCTCTTACATTTTGTAATCCGGGGATCAGCCTGAGCTGTTCCATCAGGTAATTGCCGGTTGTTGCTGCGTTCGCTACCAGGTTCTCCTGCTCAATCACTTCCAGCACAGCCAATGCAGCGGCGCAGGCCAGTTGGTTGCCTCCGAATGTAGTGCCCAGCATACCATGTTTGGGTTTGATATGCGGAGCGATGAGGATACCGGCCACGGGAAAACCATTGCCCATTCCTTTTGCCATCGTATAGATATCTGCATTTACCCCTGCATGATCGTGTGAGAAAAATTTTCCGCTTCTTCCGTAACCACATTGTACACTATCTGCGATATATACCGAACCATGCGCATCGCACAAGCCCCTGATCAGCTGCAGAAAATCATCATCGGCCACATTGATACCGCCCACACCCTGTATGCCTTCAATGATCACAGCTGCGATCGCTGAACCCTGTTCATCAAAACATTTTTGTAATGCCTGGGCATCATTGAATGGAAGAAAAATAATATTCTCTGTTTCATTTACAGGTGCCACAATAGAAGGATTATCCGTTGCAGCCACAGCGAGAGAGGTACGGCCGTGAAAGGACTTTGAAAAGGCAATTATTTTTTTCCGCCCGGTAACAAAAGAAGCCAGCTTCAATGCATTTTCATTTGCTTCGGCGCCGCTGTTACAGAGAAATAACTGGTAATCCGTTTTGCCACTTACTGCACCCAGTTTATCAGCAAGGTTTTTTTGGATAGGAATGATCACCGAATTGGAGTAAAAAGCGATTTTCTCCAGTTGGTCCTCGATCCTTTTTACCCAATGCGGGTGGGTATGGCCAATACTGATCACGGCATGGCCACCATACATATCAAGATACTGAACGCCATTTTCATCCCAAACATAAGAATCCTTTGCGCTGGTGATGGCGATATTGTTGAGGGGATATACGTCGAATAAAGTCATAAATAAAAAGTAATAAGTTATACATAATGTGTTACTGCCTGTTTCGATTGATTGCCGCACCGCTCTGCATGATTTACAGGAACAGGTGCAGCGGATCGTCGCCATTCGCAGGCAGGCACATTCATTTCCATCCCGGGAAATAAAATCACCACCTTATATATTTTCCTTGTATTCAATTTCTGCATTTAAAAATCATTCTTCGGTATTCTGTCCTTTCTCTTTTTATCTAACTCAAAATGCCGCAGCTTTCAATTGCAAACCCGCCTGCTCATCCAGTCCGAAAAGCAGGTTCATATTCTGCACTGCTTGTCCACTGGCGCCTTTGAGCAAGTTATCGATGGCCGAGTGTGCAACGATCTTGTTCCCCTGCTTCTCAATATGGATAAGGCATTTGTTTGTATTCACCACCTGCTTCAGATCGATCATCGTATCACTTACATGTGTAAAGGGATGGGGTTCATAAAAAGATTTGTACACCTGCCTGATCTCTTCCAGCGACAAACTGCAATCGATCACTGAGCTGATATAGATCCCTCTTGTAAAATCTCCCCGCCAGGGAACAAAATGCACATGGATATTATCATTGCTCTGTAACTGCACCAGGCTTTGCTGAATCTCATTGATGTGCTGGTGTTGTAATGATTTATATGCCTGGATATTATTGGCGCGCCAGCTGAAATGTGAAGTACTGCTCAAACCCTGCCCGGCACCTGTTGAGCCTGTGATACCGGTTGTATACACTTCATTCAGTAACCCGGCTTTAGCCAAGGGCAATAATCCAAGCTGGATGGCTGTGGCGAAACAACCGGGGTTGGCAATATTTGCCGCGGTACGGATGGCATCGCGGTTTAATTCAGGTAACCCATATACAAACTGCCTGTTGCCAATGCTTGCTTTATCAGCAAGGCGAAAATCCTGAGAGAGGTCAATGATTTTGATCGAACCGGGTATCGTATTTTCTCCAAGGATTTTTTTCGCGTCCCCATGTCCCACACATAAAAACAATACATCAATATCCTGCTGAATGGTATCCGTGAATAACAAATCCGTATCACCCAGCAGATCGCTGTGTATTTTACTTACCGGGTTGCCTGCATTACTGCTGCTGTGAATAAAGGAAAGTTCAACGTCAGGGTGATGGATGAGTAACCTTGTCGTTTCACCGCCTGTATATCCTGCTCCGCCAATGATGCCTGCCTTGATCTTTTTCATATTGATAAGTTGATCCTGTCGCCGGCAGTGGATGGCTGCGACGAAAGGATGAATTCAATTTCTGAATCTGTATTGTTAAGGATCCTGTGCTGCAAACCCTGCCGGATGTGCAGCCCTTCCTGTGCAGCCACTTCGATGGTTTCTCCTTCCACTTCAAATGTTGCCACGCCTTTCAGGATAAAGAAAAACTGTTGCGCCTTTTCATGGTAATGCAATTGCTCTGCAGTACCAGCGGGCATTCTTTCCTGTTTTACAGAAAGGGAAGTTTCATCCACTAAGTTCCATCCGTCACAGGCATTGCCCCATTGGTAATGGCGCAGGCTTTGTTGTATGGAAACTTTCTGCGTCACTGGTTCGATTCTTTGATATTGTGATAGATACTGGTCTGGTTGCCGAAAATCTTGGAGAAGCCACGAACATCATCGCCCGTCCAGCCACTGTTCATTTCGCCGTATTTTCCAAACTTGCTGCTCATCAGGTCGTATTTTGATTCGATACCGATGAGTTGAAAACGATAGGGCAGCAACTGTACAAATACATCGCCTGTTACATGTGCCTGTGAACTTTCAAGATAAGCTTCAATATCACGCATCACGGGGTCGAGTATCTGGCCTTCGTGTAACCAGTTGCCATAAAACTGTGCAAGCTGGTCTTTCCAGCTCAGTTGCCATTTGGTGAGCACATGTTTTTCGAGGGCATGGTGTGCTTTTAATATCACCATGGGTGCTGCAGCTTCAAAACCCACGCGGCCTTTGATACCGATAATGGTATCGCCTACATGGATATCACGGCCAATTCCGTAGGGACCTGCGATGGTTTGTAAATACTGGATCGCTTCGGTCGGGTGCACAAAGTTTTTATCGTTTACTGCTTTGAGCTCCCCTTTTTCAAAATGGAGTTTTACTTCTTCACTGCCGGTTTTGGTAACCTGAGTAGGCCAGGCTTCTTCAGGAAGGATACCTTTTGAGTTGAGTGTTTCCTTTCCTCCCACGCTGGTTCCCCAAAGGCCTTTATTGATCGAATAAGCCGCTTTCGCGAAATTCATTTCAACGCCTTTCCCTTTCAGGTATTCGATCTCCGCTTCGCGGCTGAGTTTCATATCGCGTATCGGTGTGATAATTTCCACACCGGGTATCATGATATGAAAAATCATATCAAACCTTACCTGGTCGTTACCGGCACCGGTACTTCCATGCACCACCGCTTTTGCTTTTAATTTTTTGGCATGTTTGGCAATATGCAATGCCTGGCTCAGTCTTTCAGCGCTTACACTGAGCGGATAGGTATTGTTCTTCAGTACATTTCCATACACGAGGTATTTGATGATGCTGTCGTAATAGCTCTTTACAGCATTTACGGTAGTATGCGATTTTACACCAAGTGTGTATGCATGTTTTTCAATCGCTGCGAGTTCTTCTTCACTGAACCCACCGGTGTTTACAATCACGCTGTGTACTTCATATCCGTTCTCTTCTGTGAGGTATTTCACACAGAAAGAAGTATCGAGCCCTCCGCTGAAGCCCAGCACAACGGCATCGCCTTTTTGTAATGTGGTTGGTTGTTCGTTTGTCATTGCTTGCTTGCTTTATAAAATCATCCCTGCATTGTGCAGGAATATCAGAGATTAAAAAAAGTATGGAACAGAGATTTGGGTTTTACGCCGTTGCCATTGCCGCCATTGCCTTCTTTTTTGCGGAACCAGCTCAGCAGTTTCCCCTGTTTTATCTTCATAAACCGTTCGTAGAGTTTTGAGTTCTGGTTAAATTCCTTCGTGGTTTCTTCGGGTTCATAATGATCGGCAGGGTCGTAGAGCATGGCAGTGCACATACAGTTCTTCCTGTCTTTACTCATCAGTATATCATAGTTCACACAACTCTTGCAGCCTGCCCAGAATTCTTCATCATCGGTAAGTTCGCTGTAGGTAACAGGTTCATACCCCAGTTCGCTGTTGATCTTCATTACAGCCAACCCGGTGGTTAGCCCGAATATTTTTGCGTGCGGGTATTTCTGGCGCGACAGGTTAAAAATCGTTTGCTTGATTTTTTTTGCGATGCCGCTTTTGCGGAAGGGTGGAGATACGATCAGCCCGCTGTTGGCCACAAACTGCTCATGCCCCCAGGCTTCAATATAACAGAAACCTACCCAGGTGCCGTCTGGTAATAGGGCAATCACAGCTTTCCCCTCTTCCATTTTTTTGGCGAGGTACTCGGGACTGCGTTTGGCA
This sequence comes from Chitinophagaceae bacterium, assembly GCA_004028765.1. Classification (GTDB taxonomy): domain Bacteria; phylum Bacteroidota; class Bacteroidia; order Chitinophagales; family Chitinophagaceae; genus Sediminibacterium. The sequence continues at coordinate 13,497 of SAIX01000007.1, forward strand.
ATACCGGTTCCTCTTGCCTTGGCGGAGGATTCCATTTCATCTGTGATGATCTTCGCGTAATGTGTATCGCCACTATTCGCTACACGAACGATGATATTGTCTTCCAACTTGTAATAATTAAATAAGCGTAAAAAAGATAACACCTGCGTGTTGTGAGAACCAGTTCCGGGAGAGTTTCCACTGATAGGGGCAAGTGCCAGTTGCTCGTCCTATCAGCAACCACGTCGAGGTCGCGGCAGGGAATTGCACGGGACGGTTACCGGGGCCAATGGCGCAGCGGTAACAGCCGGGAAGAAATTGATATGTAAAGCGGTTTTTTTCACTGATATAAACGATATACCGTTGAAATTTTTGTAAAAGTATAATAGTTTGTCTAACCAGCGCCGATTTTTTTCCAAAACTTTGGTTAAGCCTTCATTATCAATAAAAAGACCGCCCGTATTGCGGGCGGCCAGATATCAGATATATGATAGGTGTTTGAGTCTGCTCTCCGGGTAATCATTTATTCGCCACCACCCCTGCGGTTACCACCACCGCCGCCAAATCCGCCGCCACCGAAATTGCCACCACCACGCATATCCATTCCGGGGAACATGCCACGCATCTGGTTATTCTGCCCGCGGCCCTGCTGCTGACCAAATGCACGCAGGTTATAAGTGAATGTAAGCATGAAGTAACGGGTAAGTGTTTGCGATACGCTGTTCACGATCTGGTTCGCTGAGGCAGATGAACTGACTGCTTTGTTCTGTCCGAGGATATCGAAGCAGCTTAAGCGCAATTCGCCCGCTTTGTTTTTCAGGAACTGTTTGGCTATCGAAGGCGTGATCAGGAATACCGTGGTGTTGTATCCGGGAGGACGGTTTCCATAATGCGTGTAATCAAAATCACTCGCGAGTATCCATCCATTGCTGGAATACAAGGTGAAATCAGCCGCCATACTTGCCGTAGTGTAATTGGTATTCTGGCTGGCAGAGAGCGAATTCCTGATCGGGTTAACCGAATAGGAAGTGCTCAGGTTCATATCAAAATTGTTCTTCAGGTTGGTGGTCCATTTTACCGTTTCCCCGATGGTTGTGCTCTTCGTTTCATTGCGCACATTATTGAGCAATGACTGGCTGCTGTTGTAAGATGCATTGGTTTGCAGGCTCAGGTTCGATTTGGGCGATTTGATCGGGAAACTGTAGTTGAAATACCCGTTCAGGTTATACGTGCTTCCAAGGTTTACATAGGTAGTGGTTTTTCCGCCATTCGGGTTCTGTATGATAGAACTCACGATATCATTGCCTGTAACATTCCCGTTGATGGTTAAAAAGATCAAACGCTGTGTAAACGGATCGAAGGAGTTATACAGCACTCGGATGCTGTTATTGAATGAAGGCGTAAGCGATGGGTTACCAATGGTGAAATTGATGGAATCAGAAGTGGTTTTGATGGGCTGCATCTGCGAAACACTCGGAACCCCCGTTCTCCCGAAATAAAACACACGCAGGCTTTTGGTGCGGGTGAAATTATAGGTGAAGATCATGCTCGGTGTAAAATTGGTAAAGCTCCGTTTCACGACCACATTCTTGGTGGTATTGTTGTTATCAATATCCTGGAACTGCAAACCCGCACCCACGTTGATGTTGAACTTGGTTTGCTGCAAACGCCAGCTCAGGTTGGCTGTATTGGAGATATTGGTGTATTTGTATGAGTTGCTGAACAGGCTGTCGAATTTGCTGAACTTGCCTGAGCTATTATCATACTGGTAAGTCCGGTTGATCGTGGTGCTGTTATTGTAACTGTAAGAATACCGGAATTCGATCATCTGGTTCTTGCTGATCGGTTCAGTATAAGAAAGAGTTGGACTGAATGATACTGATTTCGATGAATCGATATAGTACTGGTTCAGCGTATCCGTTTTTACAAAAGGCTTGAAGAAAGAGTTTACAGAATAGTTCTTGCCATCACCATTATTCTCGCTCGCAGAGAAATTCAGGTCAAGCGACATGGTACGGCCTCTTTTCGCAAAGCGGTGACGGAGCGTTAAGTTCGAACCATTGATATTGTATCCGCTGTTATAGCTGGACGAAGTGCTGGTTGAACTGTTGATCGGCGCATTATTTTTACCACCCGTGGTTACAGTTTGCGAAGTAGATACCGGGTTGGTGCTCTGCAAACGCACGTTGGGGCGGAAAATAAATGAGTTCATCGAATCGATCCTGTCTTCAATATTAAAACTGAACGAATGGTTTTCAGAACGCGTTTCAGCAGATGATTTTGACGCATTGTAAGTGGAAGAATCGCTGTTCAGGATATTTTCAGTAAGACTGTTCTGGCCCGTATTCACTTTGGGTGTATTGTATGTATAGCTGCCATAGGCATCCACTTTCGGGCTCCATGCATCGCGATAATTAAGGCCGCCAGCCAGTACCGTAGTGATGCCGCTGCTGGAAGCACCCCCGCCAAAATTGCCACCGCCGCCGCCAAATCCGCCGCCACCTCCACCACCACCGCGGCCACCGCCGATATTGTTGATGGTGAAATTCTGTTTGTTTACATCATTCGCCTGGCCCTGGAAAGTAAGCTGGCGATCGCCGCTCATGCGGGTAAAATTGAAACTTTCGTCATAACGGCCATCCGAGCCGGCACCCGCAACGGCTTTCCCGAACATGCCTTTTTTCTTGTCTTTTTTGGTGGTGATATTGAGTGTTTTTACCCGGTTACCATCATCAAAACCGCTGAATTTGGCCTGGTCGCTCATATCATCAAACACCTGGATCTTGTCGATCACATCGGGAGGAAGGTTGCGCGTAGCCATTTTGGGATCGTCATTAAAAAATCTTTTCCCATCCACCAGTACCCGCTGTACCTGTTCGCCCTGGGCTTTGATGGTTCCGTCTTTTCCCACTTCCATACCCGGTATTTTCCGGATCAGGTCTTCTGCAACGGCATTGGGTTTGGTTTTAAAAGCAGAAGCGCTTACTTCCATCGTATCTTTTTTCATCCGGATCAGCGATTCCGTAACAGTAACGTTCCCAAGATCATTGGCCGATGTTTTTAAGTAAATATTGCCCACATTTACCGATGCATTTGTTTTGGAAAAGCTGATCTTTTTTGAATAAGGCTCATATCCCTGGAATTTCACCTGCAGGATCATATCGCCGAAAGGGATATTCAGGAGGGAGAAACTGCCGTCTTCTTTTGCCAGCGTAAACACTTCCAGGGATGAGTCGCGGGCATCGAGTATGGTTACAGAAGCATCTTTGAGCGATTGCTTACCAAGGGTGTCCAGCAGTTTACCTCTTACCGAGCCCGTGGTTTGGGCCGTGCCGGCAAGGCTGCAAAGAATAAATCCCAGTATCGTAAAAATCTTGTTCATATACGCACAGATATTAGTAAGAATGCAAATATAATTTATTGTAACCGCCGGCCTCCAATCATCAATACAAACGGAAAACTACTGGGATAGTTGGGTATGGTACTATGCAAATCGGTGAAAATAAGGGCATTTTAGGTAGGCTTTTCACAGCGGGTTGATTGGTCGGGAATGAAGGGGGATTCACCGAAACCGAAATCCGGCCTGATATCCCGCGTGTTATGACCGAAGCATAAAAGCTCCGATTTTTTAGCATTACCTTGCAGCCGTTTTCAATGATCACATCATGCTGAAAAAAACAGCCGCATTCCTTTTGTTGCTGTGCCTGATGGCACAAAGCTTCAGCAATGCCATGATCGTGGGTGGCTACTATGTGAACACGGAATCTTATGCCCGGAACTGTATCAACAAAGCAAAACCCCAGCTTCATTGCAACGGGAAATGCCAGATGCTGAAAAAGCTGAAACAGGAGCAGAAAAAAGACCAGCAAAACCCTGAACGCCGCAACAGCGGTAAAGAAGAAGTGCTTTCTTCCAGGTCTTTTTTTGCGACTGTTACGGATTACATCCCTGCCGGAGCTGCCCACCGAACTATTGAAACAGCTTCGCCGCTTTGCGACAGGCCGTCTTCTGTTTTCCATCCGCCAGGCGCCTGAAACCCTGCTCCGACTTTTATTTATTACCTGATTTAATTAACCGGATCTGTTATCCTGTAACGGCGCATTATGCCGTATACAGGTAACGGCATCTCCCAATCAATCTATATGAAAAAATATATCAGCTTATTTCTTTTTTTACTGATCAGCAATTTCACCGTACAGGCCTGTGAAATCTGTGGCTGTGGCGTGGGCAATCTTTATATCGGGCAGTTGCCGGGCTTTAAAACGCGTTTTGTGGGTATCCGTTACCAGTACATGCGATACAAATCTGAGATGGCCACTGATAAATCGCAGTTCAGTAAAGACGCATATCAGACCACTGAATTATGGGCAGGCTGGAATATCGGCAGCCGCTGGCAGGTGCTGGCATTTGTTCCCTGGCGTTTCAATAAAAAAATATCAGATGATGGTATCAAACAAAACAACGGACTTGGCGATATCAGTCTGCTCGCCAATTATTCCCTCTTGCATACCCGCAGTACAAACCTGGGTAATAAGATCGTTGAGCAGCAGGTATGGACAGGTGCAGGTATCAAACTCGCTACAGGCGCTTATCATGTAGACCTGACCGACCCCACTGCGAATATCGGTGATGCCAATTCGCAGAACGGTACGGGCAGTGTGTCTTATTTATTCAACACACAATACCAGTTGCGCATCGGGCAGAACGGGATGGCTGCTTCTCTTCAATACCAGGCAAATACCACCAATGCAGAAGGGTATCGTTTTGGGAACCGCTTTACTGGGGCTTTGTATGCCTATCACCGTTACCGCATCAATGGTGTTTCCCTGTCGCCCAACTTGGGTTTGCTGTTCGACCATAACAACAGTAACAGCCTGAACCATGAAACGGTTGCAGAAACCGGCGGGCACAGGATAAACCTGACAGGGGGCGTTGAGATCGGCCTGAAAAGATTCAGTATCGGTTTGAATACACAGTTGCCTTTGCAGCAGCAATATGCTTCGGGGCAAACCCTTTTAACAAACCATACGGTTTTGCACCTAAGCATTGCATTCTGATCTTCCTTATTTTTGATGATTACCAACAAACACAAACCTGACTCATGAAACAGATCCGTTATTTTATCGTTGCCGCTGCAGGGATGTTCGCGATGGTTGCCTGCCAGAACGGCCCCGCCAAGCAGGAAACCAAACCCAGCGCAGATACCGTAGCCATGAAACCCGATTCAACCGCCAATATTTTTGAGCACATGCTGGTGGACAATATGAAAGACCCCAGTTGCGGTATGCCTGTTTCAGCCGGCATCGGCGATACGGCGCATTATAAAGACAAGGTCCTTGGTTTTTGTTCCAAAGAATGTAAGGCCGAATTTGAGAAGAACCCCGAAGGCATGATCGCCGCGGCGGATCTGAAAAAGAAATAAAACAACCCATTATTTTACGAAGGGCCGTTAGTAACGGCCCTTTTTTATTTGCATTCATCGGTACAAAAGCCGGTATCCCCGATAAAGCAGGCGGGTGCAGCAACATCGCAGGAGATATTTGTATCAGGCTATTGCCAAAACACTTTCATGCCATTTTTGTTCTCACCCGCTCACCCGGCGCTCCGTTCTTTTTTTCTCTTTTGGGGAAAGTGCTGGTGTATTGTGTGTTTTGTTTTGCTGTTGCTCGTATGGGCCTGCCCTGCAGAAGCAAGACATATCAAAGGTGGCTGGATACAATATGAATATTCCGGGCCGGGAGCAACATCAGGTACTTCCATTTATAAGATCACAGTATATCTTTTTAAAAATTGTGATTTGCCAGGCCCATTCCCTTCAGCATTGGGGATTTATGATGCATCAACCTATGTCAATGCGATTACTGTAACAGGTTCTTCCTACAGTTTGCAGGCACAAGCCCTTAAGATCGATTTCGGTCCCTGCATCAGTTCTCCTCCAAAAATATGTTACCAGATCTATACCTATTCCACAACGGTTACACTTACCAATAACACCAACGGATACCTGATAGCCGTGCAGGAAGCGAACCGGGTAGACAGTATCCGCAACCTCGTAAACTCTGCAAGCACCGGCATCACTTTAACGGCTACCATTCCGGGTATATTAAACGGCAACGACTACCATGTTAACAGCAGCCCGTTTTTTAAATTCACTGATACGGCCGTGATCTGTTACAGTGGCCGTTTTACTTACCAGTTTAATGCAACAGATGCTGATGGCGACAGTTTGAGTTATTCGTTCGGAAATGGTTTGAATGGCAGTTCACAATTGTCATCGCCGCCATATTCTTCCATCACTTATGCAGGAGGCTATGCAGGAACCACGCCATTGGGTGGAAATGCAACCATCAACCCGCAAACAGGTCTGATATCCGGGACAGCTCCTTCTGTTATCGGGGAATATGTGATCGCGGTATATGTTGATGAGTGGCGCAACGGCGTCAAGATCAATACCACCAAAAAAGAATTGCAGATCACGGTTGCCGGTTGTACCCTTTCGGGTGCATCGCTGCAACCGGTGTATCTCAACTGCAACAATTACAGTTTCAGTTTTCAGAACGAATCGGTTGCATCCAATATCACCAATTACAACTGGGATTTTGGGGTAACATCCTCTACAAAAGACACTTCCACCAATCCGACCCCCACCTTCACTTATACAGATACGGGTACTTATGTTTTAAAACTGGTGGTCAGCAATTCCGGTGGCTGTAAAGATTCGGCAACGGCCAGTGTAAAAGTATACCCGGGTTTCAATCCTTCTTTTACAGTTGCAGGAAGTTGTTACCAGTCGCCCTTTGTATTCACCGATAACAGTCTTGTAAAATACGGGAACATCACATCCCGTTTGTGGGACCTTGGCGATCCGAATAACAGCAATGATACTTTTTCGGTGGCAAGCCTCAGCTACCAATATAGCAAACCAGGTACCGCAACGGCCACAATATCCATTACCAGTTCTGTAGGATGTGCTGGCAGTTTTACAAAAACTGTGACGATCAACGACAAACCCTATATCTATCTTCCCTTTACCGATACGCTGATCTGTAGCATCGATACACTTCCGCTGAAAGCACAGAGCACGGGAACTTTTCACTGGTCGCCCAATTACCGGATCTCAGATACAAATGCCGTAAGTCCGCTGGTATATCCCAGAGATACCACTACCTATACGCTGATTGTTCGTGATCAGGGTTGTGTAGACAGTGCCAAGATCAAAGTGAATGTGCTGCAGTTTATCAAAGTGTCGATTGCGGCAGATACGGGCATCTGCAAAAGCGACAGCATTGTTTTACGACCTGTAAGTGATGCATTGAGTTACAAATGGCGCGAGTCCGGCACCGGAAGCAGCATGAGCAGCGCTGCCGTTAAATACCCGAAAGTGGCACCTGTTACTACAACCACTTATTATGTAACGGCCAACCTGGGTTACTGCCAGGATAGTGCAAAAATAAAAGTGAATGTGGCGCCTTATCCTGTTGCACAACTGGGTGCAGATACAGTGGTATGTTTTGGAAAACGTGTTCAGTTATCGGCTCGTTTTACCGGAAGCAGTTTCAGCTGGAGCAATACCGCCACGCTGATCAATACCAATACGCTTACTCCAATAGCGGGCCCGGTAAAAACAACAAGTTATATTTTTACTGCTGCTGATACTTCTTATTGCCCCAAACCGGTGAGCGATACCATTGTGGTGAAAGTGATCCCGCCATTTAATATAGATGCAGGGGCTGATACGGTTACCAGCGTTGGCCAGGCACTGCAACTCGCTGTCAGCGGAAGCGACCCTGCCTGGAAATACAAGTGGGACCCTTCGCTTTATCTTGATAATGGAACGATTTATAATCCCGTTGTTACGATACCAGCCACTGCAACGATTGATTCGATCCGATATTATGTTACGGTAACCACACCCGAAGGCTGTACCGCCAGCGATAATATCCGGGTCATGATCTATCGAAACGGACCGGAGATCTATGTGCCATCCGCTTTTACACCCAATGGAGACGGAAAAAATGATGTGTTACGGCCTTACCTGGTTGGCATTGCAAATTTTGATTTTTTTACCGTGTATAACCGCTGGGGGCAGGTGGTATTCAGTACCACAAACCGCTCCCAGGGATGGGATGGCACTTTACATGGCGCAGCACAGGGAAGCGGTGCTTATGTATATGTAACAAAAGGAGAAGACTATACCGGCAAAACGATTTTCAGGAAAGGGACAGTGGTACTGATTCGATAGGCTCTTGACAGAAAAAACTTCCCGTTTTTGCGTGAACATTCCCGGTACATGCATGCTGCTGCCGGAACATTAACTGAACAGGTATTCCACATCTTCTTTTGTAAGGCTCTTCACAAAGCCTTCATCATCGGTGATCAGGTCTTTCGCTAAGTTGCGTTTGCGTTCCTGCAGTTTCAGGATTTTATCTTCCACGGTATCGGTGCAGATCATCCGGTAAGCGAAAATATTTTTGGTTTGCCCGATGCGGTGCGTACGGTCGATGGCCTGTTGCTCCACCGCGGGATTCCACCAGGGATCAACAATGTACACATAATCAGCAGCGGTAAGATTCAAACCCACACCCCCTGCTTTTAAAGAGATCAGGAATACGCGGCAGCTTTCTTCGTTCTGAAAACGCTGTATTGCTTTTTCTCTTTCTGCCACGGTACTGCTGCCATCAAAATATTCATAATCGATGCCAAGCTCTTCCATTTTTGCACGGATCAGTGCCAGCATACCCAGGAACTGGGAGAACACCAGTGCTTTGTGGTTGCTGATATTTTCCGTGATTTCGCGGCCAAGCTCTTCCAGTTTTACAGAAACATTCGGGAAACGTTCTTCCTCTTTTACAATAGCCGGGCTGTCGCAGATCTGCCGCAGTTTCATCAAACCCTGCAAAATGGTAAGTTGTGATTTCTGAATACCCTGGTTTTCCACCACGCCCATGATCTTATCGCGGTAATCATTGCGGTAGGCTTCATAAATTTTCCGTTGCTCATCGCCCATTTCGCAGAACAAAACCATTTCCTGTTTTTCAGGAAGATCTTTTGCTACCTGCTCTTTGGTGCGGCGGAGAATAAAGGGATATAATAATTTACGGAGATGGTCTTTCTGTTCTTTCTCCCCGAATTTATCGATGGGGATCGAAAATTCCTGTTTGAAAAATTCCACGCTTCCCAGCATACCGGGGTTCAGGAAATTCATCTGTGCGAAAATATCAAAAGTATTATTCTGCAAAGGTGTACCACTTAAACACAAACGGTTCTTTGCTTTCAGTAAACCTGCCGCCTTTGTTACTTTACTGCCCGGGTTTTTGATGGCCTGGCTTTCATCGAGTATTACATAGTCAAACATCACTTCCACAAACTGTTTGATATCGCTTCGCAGCGTGCCATAAGTTGTGATGATCACATCCGCTTCTGATTCTGCAAGACTTTCGCGCGTACGCGTACCACCATGGTGCACGGCAAAACTCAGCGAAGGTGTGAATTTGCGGATCTCGTTCTGCCAGTTAAACATCAGGGTGGTCGGGCATACCACCAATGCTTTCAGGTTCCCGTTCTCTTCTTTCAGGTGATGCAGGAAGCTGAGCGCCTGTATCGTTTTACCCAAACCCATATCATCTGCCAGTATCCCGCCCCATTGTACTTCGCGAAGGTAATTCAGCCACTGGAAACCGCTTTCCTGGTAAGGACGCAATATTTCTTTGAGGTGTGCAGGCGCCGGCAGTTCTTTAATGGAATGGTTCCCTTTCAGTTTTTCATATTTTTCCTCGAGCTGGAAAAAAAGTTCCTGTTCATCGCGCTGGAGGTACAATTCTTCAATCACACTGAAATGGTACTTGCTCAGTTTCATGTTCTGTGAACGGCCATCGCCCACGCGGAACAGGAGGGAATATTTTTTGATCCACTCTTCGGGAAGGATGCCGAGTGTGCCGTCTTCCAGCTGTACAAATTGCTGTTTATTGGTAAGTGCTTTTTTTACTTCATCCACTGTTACTTTCTGTTCGCCAAACTGTATCTCAACTTTTGCATCGAACCAGTCGGTATTGCTGCTGATAAAAATGCGGGTAGTGGGCTTGGCCGTGTTAAAGCGGAAATTCTTCAGTGCTTCAAAACCAAAAACCGGGATATTCATATCCTTCACCGCATCTACAAAAAGAAAGAACCAGTTGTTCTTCAGCACATCTGTTCCCTTCAATGCGAGCACATTGCCTTCAACCGGCCTGATAAAACCGGAATGCAATGATTCGATTTTCTGTACAAATTCCTTTTCTGCTTCCAGGTTACGCTGTATCACCAGCAGTTTGTCTGCCAGCGGCAGGATAATTTTTTCTTTGTCGACCGGCCGCACATCATACCCGCGATAGGTAAATACCGGCTGAAACAAAAGGTAATCCCCTTTCTCTTTCAGTAATATTTTCACTTCGGGTTTACTGTCTTTCACCTCTTCTTTCTGTACATTGGTAAAATGTACATTGTATTCCTTCGACAGCGGAAGGATGAACTGCTGCAGTTGTGTTGCCCAGTTTTCTGCACTCACACTGATCTTTCCGGATGGAAGGAATTTCTCGACGAGTGAAATATCTTCCGGTCTTTGCCAGCTAAAAAACTGGTTATGATAACGGAACAATAAGGTAGAACTGCTTTCATTGTCAGAAATATTCAGATCGGCCAGCGGTAGTTTGATACGGCAATCGATTTCATACACCCCCCCGGTATAATTCACTTCAAATTCGGGGCTGATGAACACCTGCGAAAGTTCAGCCGGTTCAAGATTGGCGGTGGTAAAGGTTTTTTTCTCGGGGAGATAAAATACAAAACGACTTTCTGCAAGCTCGGCAAAAAGTTTCCTGAATTTGGGATGCAGGTATTCGTTGATCAGGTGTCTGGTTTCTTCGGGCAGTTCATCGTTGTGTTGCTGTATGATATTTTCCCAGATGCCGCTGAAAGGCGAATTGCGGTTCAGATAGCGGTTTACTTCTCCCGGTAAAAGTTTACGGAGCTGCTGCAACAGCATCTTATCTTCTTCGCTGAATATTTCCGTATTCACAAATTTCCCGAGATCGATCTTCGCGGCTTTACTTACATACTTTGTAAGCGCTTCATCGGCTTCGCCCTGAACAGCTTCGAGCTGAAGGTATGGGTACTGAAGTTCATTCACCGTGATCACGATTCCGAGTTTCTGCAGGCTCTTTGAAATATCTGTTTCAATGGTTACGGGCGTTTCCGCAGCAACGGCAGTAACCGGTTCTGCTTCAACCGGCCTGGGCCGCGGTTCGGAGGAAGGGTTGAGTGTTACCCGTTTGATCGAAGTATCGAGTACGCGCAAAAAAGGTTTCCCATCTGTATAAGTGAATTCAAATTTACCCGACAGATCATCATCCAGCGAGTAGCCGTATATGGCGAGCAGTTTATTTTTTTCTTTGTCCCAGTTACGGATCGAATCAAAATAATTAGGGCCATAATTGTGCAGCAGTTGCAGTAACACGATATTCTTATGTACACAAAGCGGGTGTTCCGTATCGCTCTGGCAATTGCAGCTCGTATCAAAATTCCTTTCTTCGTTTTTCTGGATCAGTACTTTATAAACCAGGTCCTCATATTCCAGTTCAGCCAGTACGCGTTCGTCTTTGGCAGAAATGATATTGCTGCGATAGCTGCGCAGGTAATTTTCAGCCGCTTCAAAATTTTCGGGAGAAGAAAGCATCCGGATCAGCTTCAGTTCCAGCTGTTTCATTTTTACAACCGTATGCCGCTGGTCGTAAACCGTTTCTTTATCGCCAAGCAGGTTTTTATCGAGCATATCCTGCAGGTGAAACAGGGCGCCGGCTTTATGCCTGCATATTTCTGAAAGGTTATATGGACAGGTACAGCGGAGCGATAATGTTTTGGGGTCTTTAAACTGCGTGATATGCACTTTGTAAAAAGTTGCATACCCGTCATCTTTCACACGAAACAAAACCGACCCCATCAGGTCGTCGTATTCCATCAGTTCCACATTGCCCAATGCATGTATTTTTTTCCCGCGGCGGATTACTTCTTCTGTTCCGTTATTATAAATATGCTTGATCAGGTAGGGTAAAGCCATGTTTGCTCCTCAGTTTTCTGATACGCCCGTTTTGAAAAGGGCAATTTGCAAAAGTAAAGGAAAGCAAATGGCTTTGCGAAGCGATTTGAGAAAAATCTACTTATTTAGCAGGCTTTGTTGGAAAAAGATAAGTTTCTGTTAACAACCGATCCGGAAATCATTCGTGGGTTGATGCTGAATTTGTTATACGATCAGGTCACCATTCCGGTAGCGGGGCAATACATTGGCCAGGTCAATACTGATGCAATATTCAAGGTCTTTCTCCAAGCCGTAGGAAGCCAGCCGGTGCCAGTGCGTGGTTTGACGGATAAACCCCGACATATTGTTTTTGTGAAGCGCGTACATGTCTGCCGCCATCAGGCTGCTGTCGCAGTGAATGGTAAAATGTTCTTTTACTTTTTCGATCACAGCACCTGCAAACAATGCATCTTCCAGGTTAAACCTGTCTTTCCATGCGGAGCATCCTAGTATCACATTTTTTTCCTGAGCCAGCAGGTGATCACATACCGATGAAAGATTGGGGAATGAACCGGTAACCACTTCAGATGCGCCGTTGTTAAGGGCCATATGCAGCAATTTGGTGCCATTGGTGGTGGTAAGCACCAGTGTTTTGCCTTCTATAAAACTGCGCGGGTATTCAGCCGGGGAATTGCCATATGCCAAACCGGGGATCACTTTCCCGTCTCTTTCGCCTGCTGTGATACCGCCTGTATTTTTTCCTATCTCGATACATTTATCCACTGAGTCGACCGGTATTACCCTTGCAGCGCCATTGTACAATGCCGTAGCAATCGTGGATGTGGCACGAAATACATCGATGATCACAACAACGGTATCTTTCACATCATACAGGTCTAACAATTTTGGAGAAAGAACCGTATGTAAAACGGGTTTGTTACGCATAGAGCCGCAAAGATGCGGCAAACATGCTTAAAGAACAAGGATCGGGATGCAGGGGCCGGGGGAAGCCCCCACATCCTTTGTTTCCCTGTTACCTTCAGGCTTTTTTGGTCAGTATCAGCAACTCGTTCGCCTGTACTTCGGTAACATAGCGTTTCACACCTTGTTTGTCGGTATAATTCCGGTTGATCAGCTTGCCCTCTATCGCCACTTCGGTTCCTTTTACAAGGTATTTTTCCGCAATTTCCGCCAGCTTGCCCCAGGCTACCACATTGTGCCACTGGGTTTCCGTTACTTTTTCGCCCTTGGCATTTTTGTAGTTTTCATTCGTGGCCACATTGAGGTGCGCTACTTTTTTTCCATCGGCAATGCTTTTTACTTCGGGTGCCTGGCCAAGATGGCCGATCAGTTGCACTTTGTTTTTGATCGCATTCATAAAATTGATTTGTTTTTCAGAAAGGCTTACTGCCATTGACAAAACAAATATGCTGCACCAGGTATCTCTTAGCCGGTAAATAAGTATTTATATCCGGATATAAGTATTTGTAAACGTTTGCAAACGTATAAAGTATCCGAAAGGGATTGTATCGCATTCCCGGAATGGTAGTGTTGGTACAGGCTTTGCCGATAAAGAACAGGTATGGTTACTGGCAATCATCAATCAATACAAATAACACCCGCGGTAAATACGCTGTAAAAATCCGTGATTGAACGATTGTTTCATATATAACCAGGCCGGTAGCTTTGTATGGTTTGTTACCCGCTACCATTCTGCCATGCGTACAACACCCAAAACCTGTTTGCTTTGCAGTAAGCCCGTTCACGGAAGGGCCGATAAAAAATTCTGCAACGATTCCTGCCGCAATCTTTATCACAACCAGCTCAACAGCGAAACCAATGATTGCATGCGCAGCATTAACCGTTACCTGCGCAACAACCGCCGTATCCTGCAGGGTATTTTACAACAAAAAGGGCCGTTTCAGAAAATACCCCAACAGGTTTTGCAAACCAGCGGTTTTCAGTTTTTATATTATACCCACCAGCAGCCCCGTTCAAAAGGGGCCCCGGTTTTTTACTGTTATGATCTGGGGTACCGTTTATTAAAAAGCGGATATGTACACATTGTTCCGTTGAATGAGCGGAACTACCTGTTTCAGTAGCGGATCTTCACTTTTACCACACCGGCCTGCAGCATATCCAGCTTATCCGCAGCCGTGCGCGTGAGGTCGATGATACGTCCCGCAACAAACGGGCCCCGGTCGTTGATGCGTACTTTTACGGTTTTACCGTTTGATAAATTGGTGACTTTTACTTTGGTCCCAAAGGGAAGTGTTTTATGGGCAGCAGTGAGTTTTGAAGAAGAATAGATCTCACCATTCGCTGTTTTTTTCCCATTATAAGATTCAGAATAATAGGAGGCCATACCTGTTTCTGTTCCGCTTACATCCGAAGAAGCGGGAATATGCCTGCGGTGGCAGGAACTGGCCACAACAATCAGGCATAAAAAAAGGGCTATGCTTCGTACCATAACAACACGAAGCTATTTTATCCTTGCCCATGGAAGGGATTTCATTTTTCAACAAAAGAAAAATCCTGTGAATAAACCCTATGCAAATGGCGCTTTTACCACTTTCGCTTTTACCAGGGTGTTACGGATATTGATAAATATTTCGGTATCGAGCTGGCTGTGTGATACAGCTACATAACCCAACCCGATCGCTTTTCCAAGTGAAGGGGCCTGCGTGCCGCTGGTTACTTTCCCGATGGTATTGCCTTGCGCATCTTTGATAAGGTAATCATGTCGGGGTATACCACGGTCGATCATTTCAAAACCCACGAGCTTTCTTTTTACACCTTCCGCTTTTTGTTGCTGAAGAATCTCTTTCGCAGTAAAATCCTTGGTGAATTTGGTGATCCATCCCAATCCGCCTTCCAGCGGGGAAGTGGTATCATCGATATCATTACCATACAGGCAATAGCCCATTTCCAAACGCAGGGTATCCCTTGCACCGAGACCGATCGGCTTCAAACCCTGCGGCGTTCCGGTTGCAAAAATAGCGTCCCATATTTTATCGGCTGCGCCGTCTTTGTCTTCAAAATAAATTTCCACACCACCTGCACCGGTATATCCAGTTGCACTTACCAGCACGTTTTCAACGCCGGCAAATACACCTTTGGTAAACGTATAATATTTCAGGTTCATGATATCGTTGCTGATCAATGGCTGTAATATTTTTGCGGCATTTGGGCCCTGCACTGCAAGCAAACAGGTTTTATCGCTGATATTGTGCATTTCAACCCCTTTTGTATTAAAACGGCTGATCCAGTTCCAGTCTTTCTCGATATTCGATGCATTCACTACCAGCATATAGGCTTTATTGTATTCGATGCAATACACGATCAGGTCATCAACAATACCTGCCTGCTCATTCGGCAAGCAACTGTACTGTGCCTGACCGTCTGTGATCTTTGATGCATCATTGGAAGTTACCCGCTGGATAAGGTCGAGCGCATTCTCACCTTTCAGGATGAATTCGCCCATATGGCTCACATCAAAAACACCGGCATTGTTGCGAACGGCTGCATGTTCGTCGTTGATACCACTGTAACTGATCGGCATATTGTAACCGGCAAATTCGGCCATCTTTGCGCCGAGAGCAATGTGTTTCTTTGTAAAGGGAGTTGATTTCATAGCTGCATCGTATAGTTGCGCAAAAATAGGCGATGCCTGTAAGCGGGAAAAATAAAAAGCAGCAGGTGCTGCCTGCTGCCGGATATATAGTGAATCAGTACTGAGCTCAGTGGTCGTAAGTGATCAGGCGTTTGATCTTCCAGCCTTGTGCTGTTTTTTGCCAGATATGTGTGAACTTGAAAGTGGCCGACTCCATTTTGCCATTCTCGATATGGCTGAATACATGCGACCCTGTTTGGATAGCCCCAAATCCTTTGATCGGGTACACTTCCATACTTGCTTTTACAAGGGTCCGGGTTAATACATATTCTTTTTTAAAGAGATCGCCAAAGGCAGCGACAGTTTGCTGAAAATTGCGTAACCCGGTATTATCCTGAAATACTTCCAGGTCACTGGTAAAATATTGCTTCATCCTGTCGAGATCGCGGCTGTTAAATGCGTTAAAGAGGATACTGTCCTGTAAAGCGATCTCATTGAATAATTGTAACCGTTCGGCAGTATGGGCATTACCCTGCGCTTTCCCGGCAAGAAAATAAGAAAAGAGCAAAGCAGAAACGATCAGGATACGTTTTACCGGTTTCGGCATATGTCTAACAATTAGGATTTGCGCAACATCAGTTTTCAGTCAGCTTTTTCTTGATCTCCTCTTCCACCTCTTTCAGTTTATAATAAGAATCAAAGCCGGCATTGTTCTTATCAAGGTAAATGGAAATATGGCCCGGCCGCGTTTTCACATGCACCCTTGCATGGTCATCCATATTCAGGTAAGCATCTACATTGTTTTTTTTGAATATATCGTTGTGGAATTTCTCCCGCAGGTAATGACGGATCCTGCCAGACTTCCACCGGTTAAAAGAAGCATTGATAGAATAGCTTTCATCAGAGTCACTGATGTTGACGGAGATATTTTCCATCCGGTGAAAAGTGTACCAGACAAAACTGAAAGCACCCATTACACATACGATTACAAGTATCAATACGGCGAGGAGAACTTTTCTCATAAAATGATTTTAAAAAAGCTGAATGCGCAATGCCTAACGCTTGATTTGTTTAGCCGGACGAAAAACTTACTTTTTATAGCAACCCGTACAATACACACCAAGCAAGCCTTAAGCGTTTGGCGTTAAGCTTTGGGCTTCAAAAAGGGAGAACCCCATCCTGTGATCAAGACAGGGTTCTTGAATTCCCAACTTCAACCGAGTTTATAATACCATCTGCATGTACAGCATCCGGGATGCTTCCATACTGTATCTTGAATCATCATCTGTATTCGCATCAGCCTTATCGTGATTTTTCTTCTCGTGTAAAGGCTGAACAACGGAAACGGTTTTCTTATACTGGTAACGGGTTGTATCCACGGGTTTGTCAAGCTCTTTCTTCAGGTCTTCTGCTTCTTTCTGTTTTTTCTCATACTCTTTCTTCAGCTCTTCCTTGCTCTTTTTGTATTGTTCCACGGCATCGTTTTCACCGTTGTCGTCCTTTTTCTTGTGTTCTTTTTTATCAACACGTTCCAATCCGCCGGGCGTCATTATATATTCCACATCAGAGCTCCAGCCATAATCATCATTCCAGTCATCATCTTCAAATTCCCAGTCGTTTCTGTTGGTATGGATCCTGAACGAACTCAGCCTTCTCGATACTGCTCCGTTGATCACGATCCTTTTACCAACCGGTACCTGCAGGTTTACGGTTACACTCTGGTTGCGGAAACGGGTACCGCGTTTAAGTGAGAAACCACGATCGAGGTAAATCATACTGTCCTGCTGTGTAATACTGTAATTGATCTCCTTCACATTGTTCAGGGCTTTGGCTTCATCCGGGCCATTGCTGTATTTATAGGAATCTATGTGGAAGAGGGAATCTTTACTTTTCAGGATACGTAAGCGAACATTGTTCAGGAACAGGCTGTCATCACTCATACTCAGTATGCCATCCATTTTAAACCAGCGCCCGTATACTTTCACTTTGCTGTCGGGCACATGTACCACAATTTTTCCATTTGCAGGTTGTGTGATCGTATAGTCCTGTTTTTCTCTCGCCCTTGCATCAAAATCATTGGCAAGTGATGCAGCGAGCAAACCGGCGCAGATCAAACCAATAAACCATAATCCACCGAAAGTAAAGCCGAGATACCGGTTACCCGAACGCACACCCATGATCCTGCGGATGATCCATGTCATAAATGCGATCACAGGTATACCAAGGAAAAGCAACAGGGTTGTCCATGCAAAGAAATTCTGCCAGAAACCTTCGAGGAAGAAATTCTTGAGCGGGAATACACCCACACCTGCACCCATCACCGCAAGCAGTGCCACAATAATGGCAAAAGCAATCAGGCCGGCGCAAAAGAGGAAGAAGGCTTTGAACATAAATCCAATCATCCTCCCGATCCTCGATCCGCCCCTGCGGATAGCAGAACCCGCTTCGTTTCCGAACTCACGTCCTTTCTTACCCACTGTTGAACCGAAATCCTGGCCAAATTCCTTGGCTTTGTCTTTTACCTCACCGCTCCATTTTTCAGCGCGGGTTTTAAAACCTTCCAGGTCTTCCTGTATGGTATTTTTGATTGTATTCAGGTCTACTTTTTCACCACGCATCTCCAGTTTTTCAGAAGCACTTTTTGCTTCGGGTATCACAGCCCACAAAACAGCATACACTACAAACAGGGTTCCGCCGAATGACCCGAACATAATGCTGGGGAACGGATCCATATCAAAGAATATGCTTCTTGAGATGGAATTCAGGATACCAAATACCAGCGGCAGCGCGAAAATGATCCTCGGTATCCATACAGCAATATCAAAATAAGATGCGATGCCGCTTGCCACACCTGCGATCACTTTTTCATCGGGGTTGCGGTACAAACGTTTGGTGGAGATCACCGAATCCAGTTCTTTTTTTGGAAGAATGATCCATAACAATATATACAACAGGATACCTGAGCCACCGCCAAATGTTAACAGTGCAAATACGAGGCGCACAATTGTGGGATCCACACGGAGATAAGCAGCCAAACCACTGCACACACCACCTAAAATTTTATCATTCGCATCGCGGTACAAACGCCCCCTGGGCGGTGCCTGTTCTTCATAGCGTTGCTCTGTACCGGCAGATTGCTGCTGTGTTTTTTCGCCGCCAAGCTGTGAATGCACTTTGTTTTCTTCTCCTTCAAAATCTTCGGGGCGGCCCATGCTGCTGATAATCGCCGTTACATCTTCCTCAGTGATGCAGGTAGCGCCTTTTTTCAGGCTCTCCCCAAACAGTTCGGCGATACGTCCCTCAATATCATTAATGATCTCGTCGCGACCCTCCTCCTCAGCAAAGAACCTGCGCAAACTTTCCACATACTGTTTCAGCATGTCGTAGGCAGTTTCCTCGATGGGGATTACCCTGCCCTGGAAGTTTATGTTAATTACCTTTTTCATGTCAGTTCAATTTTATGGTTGGTTAAGGTTGGGTTTGGTTTTCATCGGGTGCTGACTGCTGCGCAGGCTGAGTAAGTGCATGAACGGCATCGGCCAGTTCCTGCCAGGTTCTTTCAAGCTCACTGTAGAATTCAAGCCCTTTATCGGTCATGATAAAATACTTGCGGGGCGGGCCGCTGTTGCTTTCTACCCAGCGGTAGGTTAACAGTCCTGCGTTTTTCAATCGCGTAAGCAGTGGATAAAGGGTTCCTTCCAGGATGTGGAGGTTGGCCGATTTCATCCGCTCCACCAGGTCGGAAGGATATACTTCTCCCTGGCGGATGATCGATAAAATACAAAACTCCAATACGCCCTTTCGCATCTGACTTTGTGTGTTCTGAATATCCATAACCGGAGTTTTAAAAGACCAGCCGTTGGGTTTGCAGCCGGTCGGTGATGAATGATAGCTGTTTTTTCTGGTTTATGCAAGATGCCTTCTCAAGGTTCTTGTTCTGCGTCCGCGTTCCAGGTTCCAGAGATCAACCACGCTGAATGAATTTTTATGGTTGATGGCGGGATGGTTTACAGCTACGGTTTCTTTTACTTCTTTTACCAGGTTATCCAGTTGAGCTTTTCCCAGTGCCTGGAAGAAGTGGGTGTTTTGCGTTTTCATGGTCTCTTTATTTAAATGTGATTGAAGTTGGTTGTTCGGGGTTTCTGCTTTTATCGGGCTTTATCCCCTTTGACAACACAAAGATGGGATATTATTTGGTACTATGCAACACATAGTACCAGTTTTTTTTAGGTAATAGGCACGGGATAATAATTGGCTAACTACAATTTATTTAAAATCAATTTATTATGATTTTGTAGCAAAAAAATAAAATGGAGAATG
>SAIX01000008.1 GCA_004028765.1 Chitinophagaceae bacterium
GCTGAAATATTATATTTGCGCCCAATAAACCAGCCTGATGAAGAAATTTTATACGAGTGCACTCCTGATATTTTCTGCATTTGCCCTTTTTGCCCAGAACGATCCCGCAGCCAAAAAAGTACTGGATGCGGTGGGCGCAAAAGTAAAATCAGCCAAGGGTATCACCGCAAATTGCACACTTACCTCATTCACCAGCAAAGGCAAACCCAACGGTTCAAAGCTGATCGACCTTACGATGAAGGGGGAAAAATATTTCATCAAACAGGGCAAAACCGAAATCACCTGTGATGGTGTGAATGTTTACCAGTACGACGGTGATAAAACCATTACCAAATCTTCCGTGGCAGAAGGCAGCCAGACACTCAGCCCGCAGAAATTATTATCCGGCACCTACGATAAAGACTTTACCTATAAACTGGTTTCCTCCGCAGGCAGTTTTTATGAAATTGAAATGAAACCTGTCGATGCACGTAAAAATTTTCAGAAAGTGAATCTGTTTATCAACAAATCTGCCAGCACTTTTGCGAAAGCCCGTATCCTCGATAAAAGCAATAATATTACGGAAGTGAAAATGTCGAACCTGAACCTGAATGCATCTGTGTCAGACACCAAATTCGTTTTCAACAAAAGCAAGTACCCCAAAGATGTTGAAGTGCTCGACTAAACAGGCACTATCTGTTTAACCAAAACCGGGAAAAATGTCCCGGTTTTTTTGCGCCCATGCAAAAATAACCTGCCTTATCGGAACAGTCATTACATCGTTTTACTCATATAACAAATCGTATTTTTAGAATATGAAGAACTATGGTTTATTCGGATACCTGCTGCTGTTTTCAATAACGGCTTCTGCCCAGTTTTCTGTTCGCCTTATTATTACAGATGTAGCTACGCGGAAAAATGACGACATCTACCTGATGGGGAATTTTAATAACTGGAACCCGCATGATGAAAACTATAAACTCAAGCCTTTTGGTGGCTCAAGGAAGAGCATTGTATTGAAAGATATCGCTGCCGGTACCTATGCGTTTAAATTTACAAGAGGTGCAACCGACAGGATCGAAACCACTTCTGATGGTCGTGATATCAACGACCGCGTGATCGAAGTGAATGCAGATAT
This sequence comes from Chitinophagaceae bacterium, assembly GCA_004028765.1. Taxonomy (GTDB): domain Bacteria; phylum Bacteroidota; class Bacteroidia; order Chitinophagales; family Chitinophagaceae; genus Sediminibacterium. The sequence continues at coordinate 1,118 of SAIX01000008.1, forward strand.
CTCGCAGGAATTTACCATCGCAGGCTGGAAAGATGATTACCCCGATGTCCCTAAAAAATATACGGCCAGCCCGCAGGTGCGGATTATCGATACGGCCTTTCAGATACCCCAACTCGGAAGAAAAAGAAGGATATGGATCTACCTGCCAAAAGGATATGCTGGTTCATCCAAGATTTACCCGGTATTGTATATGCACGACGGGCAGAATTTATTTAACCAGCAAACCGCCCGCGCCGAAGAATGGGGCGTGGATGAATGTCTCGATACCCTGCAGCAGCAAACAGCGAAGGAATGTATCGTGGTTGGAATTGATAATAGCCGAGAAAGGGATAGGGAGTACAATCCTTATGACGATCCCAAAAACGGGAAAGGAGAGGGGAAGCAGTACCTGGAGTTTATTGTCAAAACGCTCAAGCCTTTTATTGATTCGAAATACCACACCAAAAAATCTGTTGAAAATACTTTTATTGCCGGCAGTGAAAAGGGGGCAGTGATCAGTCTTTATGCAATGCTTCAATACCCGGATGTTTTTGGAGCTGCCGGTATTTTTTCTCCATGCTTCTTCATATCTGATAAGATATTTCCTGAACTTGAAAAATTTGTTCCGGCCCGGGTGTCGCGCTTCTTTATGTACATAGGGAAACGCGAACCGCAGGATATACAACCCGGATTTGAAAAAATGGCCGCTTTGCTGGCGAAACAACCCGCTTTCACGGTACGTACCGTGGTTAACCCATTAGGCAAACAGAATGAAACAAGCTGGAGCGAGGAGTTTGCGCATTTTTATAAATGGCTGATGAATAATTGATGTATTCGTCCCCCTACTATTAACTGTCAACTATTAACTATTAGCTATTAACTATTGTCTTCACCCGATCTTATACGTCACCCCCTCTATAGCCAGTTCTGTATTTTCAAAAACCTCCCGGGCCTCGGTCCTGAATGCATCCAGGGTCTCATACTTGCTGCTGAAATGACCGATCAGTAATTTTTCCACCCCGGCTTTCTGTGCGATCATTGCTGCCTGCACCGTGGTGGAATGAAAACGGTTTTCCGCCCTTTCGGTAAGGTCTTTCAGGTAAGTGGTTTCATGGTATAACACACTAACCCCTTTTACTTTTTCAATAATCCCTTCATCATATTTTGTATCTGCACAAAAACCATAACTGCGCGGCGCTTTGTTTGGAATCGTAACCGCTTCGTTCGGTATAATATTCCCATCCTTGGTTTCGTAGTCTGCCCCGCTTTTTAATTGCTCATAATAAGCCGCAGGTATTTCATACCGGAGCAGTTTTTCTTTGTCGATCTTACGCGGCTTCCTTTTTTCCCGGATTACAAAGCCCCAGCAGGGGATGCGGTGCTTTGTACTAAAACATTCTACGCTGAACCTGGGGCTCTCTGTCAGCAAACCTTCCTCCGTCAAAGGATGAAAATGCAATGGGAAAGGCAATCGGGTATCCGCAACTTTAAGTTGCAACTGTATGATCCCTTCCAGTTCAGGCGGACCGTAAATATGCAGTTCCTGCTCACGGCCTAAAAGGCCCATACTCGTGATCAGTCCGATCAGGCCAAAATAATGATCGCCATGCAGGTGCGAAATGAATATGTGGTGGATCTTGCTCCGCCGGATCCTGTACCGCGAGATCTGCATCTGCGTTCCCTCCCCGCAATCAATCAGGAATAACTGGTCGTTCAAAGTCACCACCTGCGCAGTAGGGTGCCTGTCATAAGCCGGCACAGCCGAATTGTTTCCCAGTATCGTTACCCCAAACATTGTATTCCTTCTGAGCGGCAATATAATCGCAAATTGGCAAACCGCACCGATGAGCGATCATCTCTTCCACAAAATCCGCCTCAAAAATTTCTCCAGTTCTCCCGGATTTTCTTACCTTTGCCCGCGATAAAAAAAGAAGGAAAAAAATTCCAGGAGTCATTAAACATTTTGAGATGCCTTATTTAACCACAGAAAAAAAAGCAAGCATTTTTACTGAATTCGGCGGTAAAGCCAGCAATACCGGCTCTATCGAAGGACAGATTGCTTTGCTGACTGAGCGTATTACGCAGATTTCCAGCCATTTACAAGCTAACAAACACGATCATTCCACCCAGCGCGGACTGATGCAACTCGTAGGTAAGCGCAAACGCCTGCTTACTTATATGCAGAAGCATAACCTGCAGGGATACCGTGCACTGATCGAGAAATTAGGTCTGAGGAAATAATTATCAGGGTATGATAAAGGCTATTCCCAACTGGCAGTAAAAGCGGTTGGGAATCGTCGTTTTTGTTCGTACCTCTTCTGCTCAGCCATATTACCAACCATGTGACCTGTAACCAGCCGAGTAAAGGCTTGTGCATGTCCTTATTCAAACAGAAAATATGTTAACACAACCTATCAGCGTCAGCTTTGATCTGGGCGGTGGCCGTGAGGTTTTCATCGAAACAGGCAAACTGGCCCGCCAGGCCGACGGTGCAGTAACCGTACGCCAGGGTAATTGCGTGATACTTGCCACCGTAGTGGCCAATAAAGAACCCAAAGAAGGACAGGATTTCTTCCCGCTCAGCGTGGATTACCAGGAAAAATTTGCTTCCGCAGGTCGTATCCCGGGCTCCTTCTTTAAACGTGAAGCCCGTTTAAACGATTACGAGATCCTTACCAGCCGACTGATCGACCGCGCATTACGTCCCTTATTTCCAGAGGATTATCTATGTGATGTTCAGGTACTTGTAAGCCTTGTTTCAAGTGATGAAGAAATTCTTCCGGACTCATTGGCCTGTCTTGCCGCATCAGCAGCACTGGCCGTTTCAGATATTCCGATTAAAGAAATTATCAGTGAAGTAAGGATTGGCCGTGTGAATGGCGCATACGTGATCAACCCTACCCGCAGCCAGCTGAAAGAATCTGACCTCGAATTTATCATTGCCGCCACGGAAAAGAACCTGATGATGGTGGAAGGGGAATCCAAAGAATGCAGCGAGGCAGATCTCGTAAAAGCACTCGAAATTGCCCACGAAGCTATCCGCATCCAGATCAAAGCGCAGGCAGAACTCCGCGCTAAGAAAGGTGTAACCGGCAAACGTGATTATAAAAAACCCGAGCAGGATGAAGCGATCCAGCAGAAAGTGATCGAATTCGCAAAACAACGCGTCTATGACATCTCCCGCAAAGGATCTTCTAAAAATGAGCGCAGCGAAGCCTACAGTGCATTGAAAGATGAACTGATCGCAAGTCTTGGCGAAGAGATCACGGATCTCCAGAAAAAACTAGCAAAAAAATACTACGAAGACCTGAAATGGGAAGTGGTGCGTGATATGATTCTTGACGATCGTATCCGTCTCGATGGCCGTAAACTGGATGAGGTACGTCCGCTGGCAATGGAAACAGAGCCCCTGCCAACACCACACGGGTCTGCGCTCTTCACAAGAGGTGAAACTCAGTCACTTACAACGGTTACTTTCGGAACAAAATTAGATGAGTTACTGGCCGAAACCGCCGCAAAATCTGAATACACCAAGTTCATCCTGCATTATAATTTCCCGCCATTCTCAACCGGTGAAGTGAAAATGATGCGTGGCCCCGGTCGCCGCGAAGTGGGACATGGTAACCTTGCCATGCGCAGCCTGAAGCAGATGATGCCGGGTGGGGAATATGCTTATACCGTAAGGGTGGTAAGTGATATCCTCGAAAGTAATGGCTCTTCATCAATGGCAACGGTTTGTGCGGGTTCGCTCGCCCTGATGGATGCCGGCGTGCCGATTCCAAAGCACGTAAGCGGGGTAGCAATGGGACTGATCACCCGTGGTGATGGCAAATATGCGATTCTGACGGATATCCTGGGTGATGAAGACCATCTTGGCGATATGGATTTTAAAGTAACCGGAACCCGCGATGGTATCTGCGGTGTTCAGATGGATATTAAAGTAGACGGTTTGAGCATGGACGTGATGCGTGAAGCACTCGAACAGGCCCGCAAAGGACGATTGCACATACTCGATGCGATGTACGAATGTATGCCCGCTCCGCGTCCGGAAGTGAAACCGCATGCACCGCGTATGATCAAACTGATCATCGACAAAGAATTCATCGGTGCCGTGATCGGACCGGGTGGTAAAGTGATCCAGGAAATACAGCGCGAAACCGGCGCCACGATCAATATTGAAGAAGTGGGTAACCATGGTGAAGTAAGTATCTTCTCAGCTTCCAAAGAAAGCCTTGACGCCGCTGTGCGTTGGGTAAAAGGCATAACTGCCGTTCCGGAAGTGGGAGATGTGTATGAAGGGCCCGTAAAAGGGATTAAAGAATTTGGTGCGTTTGTTGAATTCATGCCCGGCAAACAGGGATTGCTTCACATCAGCGAGATCAGCTGGAAGCGATTGGAAAGCATGGACGGCCTTTTTAAAGAAGGTGATATGGTGAAGGTAAAACTGGTAGGCCTTGATCCCAAGACCGGCAAGTTTAAACTCAGCCGTAAGGCTTTGATGCCAAAACCCGAACACAAGCCAAGGGAACAGAGAGATGATCACCAGGGCGAACAGTCTGCCGGTGATGCAAATGCATAATTCACCTGAAAATGGCCCGGAAACGGGTCATTTTCTTTTATAAATCGTATGGAACAACAGTATTGTGAAATTTTTATAGAGGCCGTACCGGAGCTGCAGGAAATCCTGGTAGCCGAACTGGCAGAATCGGGGTATGATGGGTTTGAAGAATCTGCTGAAGGGTTAAAAGCCTATATCAATGCAGTTGATTTTGATGAAATATTGTTAAATCAATTATTAAGAAAGTATAATCTAACGTTTTTAAAATCAATAATAAATAAACAAAATTGGAACCAGGTATGGGAATCCAATTTTGAACCGGTCCGGGTAGATGATTTTGTTGGGGTAAGGGCTGATTTTCATCCGCCTTATACCGATGTACGCCACGATATCGTGATCACCCCGAAAATGAGTTTCGGAACCGGTCACCACGCAACAACCTGGATGGTGATGAAATTGATGGGAGAACTGGATTTCAGTAACCGGTCTGTATTCGATTTCGGCACCGGTACCGGTATCCTGGCGATACTGGCCGAAAAACTGGGTGCCCGCAAGGTATTTGCGGTAGATAATGATCCCTGGTGTATTGAAAATGCTTCAGAAAATATTTTAATTAACAAATGTAATAATATTGATATTCATTTGAATGAAAAATTACATTTGACGAACAAATACGATATCATACTGGCGAATATCAACCGGAACATCATACTTGACAACCTCAGTGAACTGGTAAATGCCCTTCATACCGGTGCGCAGATCCTTTTCAGTGGTTTGCTGGAATCGGATGAAAAAGAGATCGGAGCGGCCTGTGAAAAAGCCGGCCTAGACCACCATAAAACATTGACCGGCAACGGTTGGATCGCTTTATGGTTTGTGCGAAAATGATGTTTATCGATGTTAAAAAATCATTACCTTCATTTTCTGTATCTTTGTACCCCCAAACTTCAACCACCCAATGAACGAAATTCTGCTCATTGTTTTAGCTTATTGTATTGGATCGGTGCCAACGGCTGTATGGATCAGCAAATCTCAATTTGGAATTGATATCAGGGATTATGGCAGCGGCAATGCCGGGGCCACGAACACTTTCCGGGTGTTGGGTTCCAAATGGGGTACGATCGTTATGGTGATCGATATCCTGAAAGGTGTTCTCGCCACTTCTTTGTACATTTTTCTCCCTGAATACCTGAGCAACGAATTACACCGCACCAACCTGATGATCGGGCTGGGGCTTGCTTCCGTGCTTGGCCATATCTTCCCGGTATGGGCCGGTTTTAAAGGAGGAAAGGGTGTTGCCACACTGCTGGGTATGGCTGTAGCGATACAGCCCCTTGTTGCCCTCAGCTGCATCGGCGTATTCCTGCTGGTGCTTTACCTGACACGTTTTGTTTCCCTCAGTTCTATACTTGCAGGGGTATCTTTCATGGTGTTTATTCTGTTTATTTTTAACGAGAAAGAACCTTTGTACCGCATATTCGCAGTACTGGTAGCGCTGATGGTGGTACTCACGCATCAGAAAAATCTTGGGCGTATCCTCAAAGGAACGGAAAGTAAAGTGCCGATCCTGAAGCACCGCGACAAACGCCGCCAGCGGAAATAAATTTTTCTTACTCGGTTTTCGTAATTTAGCCTGAACCTGTTTGATGACCTTTTGGCACCAACAGGTAAGTATCCATTTTCTATGAAGCATTTTTGGCTATTTATCAGTTCCGTCCTTTTTATCTCCTGCGAAAGAAATGCCATAACGGGCCGCAGCCAGTTAAGCTTGGTATCCGATGCCGATCTCCAGTCGATGGCCCTTACGCAATACAAATCCTTTCTTAATACCAATAAAGTGGTACCAACTGGTAACCGGGATGCCGATATGGTAAAAAGGGTAGGGCAGCGCGTGTCTGCAGCATTGAAAGAATATTATTCCCAGAAAGGCTTGCCCAATGCTTTGAACGGCTACCAGTGGGAATTCAACCTGGTTGACAATAAGGAAATAATTGCCTGGTGTATGCCCGGCGGAAAAGTGGTTTGTTATACCGGTCTGCTACCTGTAACCCGTAATGAGACTGCACTGGCTGTTGTGTTAGGACATGAGATCGCACATGCGATTCTTGGGCATGGAAAAGAAAAAATGAGCCGGCAACTGGCCGCAGAAGGTTTGGGTACACTTGCCGGTGCCGCGCTTGGCGCAGATACAAAAGCCGTTAATATTTTTAACCAGGTATATGGTGTAAGCGCCGAGTACGGGGCTTTGCTGCCCAATTCGCGCAAACAGGAACTGGAAGCGGATCATTATGGATTGATCTTTGCCGCTGCTGCCGGATACGATCCGAATGTGGCGGTAGAATTCTGGACCAGGATGGCATCACAATCGAACGGGCAGAAGCCACCCGCTTTTCTGAGCGACCATCCAAGTGATGAAGAAAGGATCGGCAAGATCAAAGAAGTATTACCCGAGGCGCTTCAATATTATAAGCCGCGCTAAGAGGGATCTCTCATTGCAGAATCATTAATCTGCTGTATGTATCCAGCCCGTTTCATACGTCTTGTAATTTTATCCGGTCTTTGGCTGGTTCTTACCTGCATATTTCCTGCCAAAGTTTTTTCGCAGGCAGGAACCCCGGATCCGGTGCATAAGCTGAGTGATGAAGTGTACCGTCAATTCCTCAAAGAGAACAAAATATTTCTTTCCGGCGAAAATCCAGAAGTGGAAACCCTTAACCGTGTAAGCAGTCGTTTACTGGCGGCCATTCAGAAATTTTATGGTGAAAAAAAACAGCTGAAGATATTGAATGGTTACCAGTGGGAATTCAACCTGGTAAACAGTAAAAAAGCAGATACCTGGTGCCTACCCGGTGGCAAAATTGCCGTGTATTCGTCGCTATTGCCGGTAGCGCAAAGCGATGCTTCCCTTGCCGTAGCCATGGCGCATGTGATTGCACATGTGCTGCTGAAACACGGCGATAAACGCATGCAGGGCTATCTCAAAGAATTCCTGGATAAAAAAGATCTTGCCTCGGCCTTATCTGCAAAGCCGGGTGAAACAAAAGATTTTTTCTGTATGGCGAACGGCAATTCAGAATACGTAGGTGTGGTAAGGGGATTTAATGAAATGGACGAGACCGATGCCGATGCCCTGGGGATCATCCTTTGTGCAAAAGCAGGTTATCATGCCGCCGAAGCCCTTGTTTTCTGGAAGCGGATGTTCCGGGTAAACGGAACGGGGATTCAGCCTGAATTGACCGGTACGCACCCGGTAACCGAACAACGGCTCACTAAAATGGAAAATATGGTGGATGCGATTGAAAAGGAATATTTCACTCCCATTAACAAAAACTGATATAAGTATGGCAAAAAGCCCTGTTTTCGGGCTTTTTTGGGGGGTGTAACACAAAATACCCGCTATTTGTTTCCTATTTCAGCTAACAATTTTTTAACTTTGCAGACTTTATTTCCCACCAGAAGACAGTTTTGAGGCATGTCAAATCAGACTTTATTTGAAAAGTTGCAATTGAAAGATGAAAAGAACCTACTGATCCAGGGGCTTCCTTCTTCTATCGAGAAGCAATTTGCCAAACTCACCTATGCAAAAAATGTTACCCCGCTGCTGAAAAGCAAAAAAGTGGACTTTGCATTGGTTTTTGCTTTAAGCCAGCACCAGTTGAACAATGTACTGAAAGAAGTATTCCCTGCCTTGCACGAGGATACCAAGTTATGGGTGGCTTATCCCAAAACCACGAGTAAGATTGTGAGCGACCTGAACCGCGATTGCAGCTGGGAATTGCTTACCCGGAATGAATATGAGTCGGTACGCCAGGTGGCACTGGATCATGTGTGGAGCGCGATCCGTTTCAAAAAACTTGACAAAATACCAAACCGCGAGAGGGCTTTTTCTGAGATCAAAAGCAGTGAATTGAAAGGGGTGGATTTTGAAAAAAGACTGGTAGTGCCGCCCGTTGAACTTGGTAAGCTGTTTACCAAACATGAAGAAGCGCAGGAATTTTTCAGTTCACTTTCTTTTACCAACCAGAAAGAATATGTAACCTGGATTGAAGGCGCAAAAAAAGAAGAGACCCGCAAACGTCGGCTCGAAACAGCGCTGGAAAAATTACTCGCAGGTAAAAAGAACCCATCAGAAAAGTAATGGCTTTTATTAATATTGAGATCAAGGCAAAATGCTTCCGCCCCGAAAAAGTGGAAGCATTTTTATTGGAAAATGGTGCAAAATTTATTGGACTCGATCACCAGAAAGACACATATTTCAAAGTGCCGAATGGCCGCCTGAAACTGCGGCAGGGGAATATCGAGAACAGCCTCATTTACTACGACCGGCCCGACCAGCAGGGCCCCAAGCAATCTGATTTCTCTCTCGCAAAAATTGCAGACGGCCCAGCGCTGGAAGAAGTTCTTTCACGCTCACTGGGTATCAAAGTGGTGGTTGACAAATACCGGAAGATCTTTTATATCGACAATGTGAAATTTCATCTTGATGAAGTGCCGGGACTGGGTTCATTTGTTGAAATCGAAGCCGGGAACCTGGCCGACCCATCCAAAACGGTGGAAGACCTGAAACAGCAATGCGACCGGTACCTTTCCGCTTTTGAAGTGGCGGCCGACGATCTGATCCACCATAGTTACAGTGATATGCTGCTTGCAAAAGAAGCACCGGCTTCTTAATATTTTCTTTGTATACGCCTGCAAAAGGAATCTTCAAAGAAAAAGGAAGGCTTTTTCAGATGCGGGCTTTTCCCGAATAGAAATTTTTTCACTGTGGGTCTGTTGTGGAGTGTTATCATTTCAGTATCACGGTGCCGAGCTGGTGTGTGAGTTCTTTTTCAACTTCTTTGAGGTGTTTGTGTACATCGTGCAGAAGTTTGAATTCCTCGATCGAAGCTTTTTCAATATCGCGCTGGTTCTCTTCAATCATTTTTTTTACTTTCCGGAGTTTGTAATAGTTCACGCTCATTATCACATCCTGCCGGCTTGTGTCGCGGTTCACGATATTCATGCCTTCCATTACTTCATCCCATTTCTGGCTTAGTTCATGCGGGTTTACACTGATGGCAACCACGAGGTTTTGAATGGCCGGGTCTTCGTGGTACAGCATGCTTTTGGTACTGGGTTCAAGTCCCTTGGCATACCAGTTCTTATATTCTTCAAAAAGCTTTTCGTTTTCTGGATTGTCGAAATGAAACTGTTCCAACTCCTCGAAAATATACATGGCCATGGTGCGTTGTTCGTCCCATTCGCGCAATCCATATTCGAGTAATACACGAAGGATATTCCGTTCATGCGCTTCGTCCTGGTTAAACAGCGTCAGGTTATTATCGAGTACGTCTTCCGGCTGGCCCTGCACCTCATCGCGCAGCATATCGGCTTCCTGTGCGGATAATTTTTTTTCTTCCTTCGTGATCTTGTCACGTTTGTATTTGTTGACAAGATTGGTAAGCCCCAGTTCATCGATACGCAGTAATTCAGCGCAGCGGCGGATATAATCCTGCTGTTTGGTAAAATCTTCTGCTTTGTTGATGCGGCTCAGCGTTTCGGCTACCTGGTTCACCACGGTACTGCGCCGGTTTACATCACTGCCTGCTTCCTGCAGCATCACTTCCAGCTGGAAAATGATAAAATCTTTTTTCGAAGCGGCAACAAATTCATTAAAGGCTTTCGCACCAACCTTATTTACATAACTGTCGGGGTCTTCGTTATCAGGGATCAGTACCAGTTTTACATTCAACCCTTCTTCCAGCGCCATATCGAGTCCGCGCAAAGCAGCTTTCACGCCGGCACTATCGCCATCATAAATAATGGTCAGGTTATTGGTATATTTTTTTATCAGCCGGAGTTGATCGGTAGTGAGTGATGTTCCGCCACTGGCCACAACATTTTCAATTCCTGCCTGGTGCAGGCTTACCACATCCGTATATCCTTCCACCAGCAAACATTCATCGGCTTTGTCGATCGCCACCCTCGCCTGGTATGCACCGTAAAGGATACGGCTTTTTACATAGATCTCGTTCTCGGGGGTATTGATGTATTTCGGCGCACGATCGGCCTTGCCGATTACCCTTGCCCCAAACCCGATGACCTTCCCGGTATTGTTGTGAATGGGGAAAATGATCCTGCCCCTGTAATTGTCTACCAGTTCATCGCCATTTCTCAATGATACCAATCCTGTTCTCGGCAGCAGTTCTTTGTTAAACTGGTTTGCAAGCAGCGCTTTTGTCAGGGTATCCCGGGCAGCCGGATTGTAACCGATCTGGAATTTCTCGATGATCTCTTGGCGGAAACCCCGTTCCTGCAGGTAGGAGAGTGCAATTGTTTTGCCTTCTTCTGTATTCAAAAGGCTGTCTGCAAAAAACTGTTTCGCGAAATTATTGATGATATAAAGACTGTCGGCCGTTTGGTTCAGCAGTTTCTGTTCCGGGCTGGCTTCGGTTTCTTCGACTTCGATATTGTAGCGGTTGGCGAGCCATTTGAGTGCTTCGGGATAACTGAGTTTTTCATGTTCCATCAGGAAGCCGATGGTATTCCCGCTTTTGCCGCAGCCGAAACATTTAAAAAGTCCTTTTGCAGGCGATACAGTGAAGGAGGGCGTTTTTTCGTTGTGAAACGGGCAATTGCCGATATAATTGCTGCCCCTTTTTTTCAGCTTTACGAATTCGCCCACTACATCAATGATATCGATGCGGTTCTGTATCTGTTCTGTTGTATGCCGGCTGATCATGGGGTAACGAAGTTAAAGGAATGGTTGGGACCGGAAATGGTTCTGATGAACGAAAAGCAAAAAACGCCGCTGAAAAGACGATGAGGGAATGATGGATAATTAAAGAGAGTGCTTATTTTTATCTATGCTTAAAAGAGAAAGACAGGCTTATATTATCCAGCAGATCAATATCCATAATAAGGTATTGTCGTCTGACCTCAGTGTGCAGCTCGATGTTTCGGAAGATACGGTCCGGCGCGACCTGCAGGAGCTGGCCGAAGAAGGGAAACTGATCAAAGTGCATGGAGGTGCCCTCTCAAAATCCTTTCATTTTACGATTGAGAGCCCGGCAATTTATTCTCAGCCGGAAAAAAAGAGCATCGCTTATAAAGCCATTCAACTGATACAGGATGGGATGATGGTATTGCTTTCGGGCGGTACCACGATCCGTGAACTGATCAAATCATTACCGCCTGATCTGAACGCTACATTTATAACGGTAAGCGTGCCGATCGCACTTGAATTACTGGAACATCCTACCTGTGAAGTGATTTTTGTGGGGAATAAACTTTTAAAGAATGCACAGATGTCGGTGGGTGCGGAAGTGATCCAGCGGCTAGGACAGATCAAGGCAGATCTTTGTTTTTTGGGCACCAACAGTATCGATGCCTCTTTCGGGATATCCGACTTGGAGTGGGAGATCATCGAAGTAAAGCGGGCCATGATCAAATGTGCACATAAAACCATTTCGCTTGCCATTTCTGAAAAACTGAATACCATCCAGCGCCTCCAGGTTTGCAAACCCGAGGAAATCAATATGCTCATCACCGAACTTGAGCCCGATGACCCGATCCTGACCCCTTACAAGGAGAGAGGGATCACCGTGCTTTAATGGCATGGCCTATAACTTGCGTTTTTTTGCGTGTTTCAGGAAGGTTTTTTTCGGCCCCGGTAACTCTAAAAATGAGCGTGCGTAAATAAATTCGTAAATGTGGTACACAAATTTTAACATTGCTTTGGATTTCCAGGCAAGGATGAGCCTTTTTTCGTTTTTGCAGCTTTTTGCGTAAAAAAAAATGTTAAATGGTGCAATGTTTTGCAGGGTTATCCTGTCCTGAGTGGATGGAACCCTGCGTCCATCTCTCTGTACTTGAACTAAATAAAAAAGAACCAAAAAACCTGTTATGAGAAAACTCGTACCCCTGACGAAAGCGGTGCTTTTGCTGCTTCTCATTTTCTCACTGCCTTCTTACGGGCAGAGCCAGACGGTATCCGGCACCATCACGGATGCTGATAAAAAGACACCCCTGGCTGGCGTTACCGTTCGTGTTTCGGGCGGTTCTGCTGTAACCCAGACCAATGACAAGGGTGTTTTTACCATCAAAGCCAATAATGGCCAAACCCTGCTGATCAGTTCTGTAGGATTTGAAACCAAGAAAGTAACCGTTACCGGAGGAAGGATGGAGATCACGCTGCGTGCCGAAGTGACCGAACTTGATGAAGTGGTGGTTGCGATGGATATCAAGCGTAAACCACGTGAACTCGGTTATTCCACCCAGAGTGTAAAAGGTGCGGAAATCGCGGAAACCAAACGTGAGAACTTCCTGAACAGTTTACAGGGAAGGGTAGCGGGTTTAACGATCACGCCTACAACCGGAACGGCCGGCGCTTCTTCCCAGATCGTACTGCGTGGTTTTAATTCACTGTCATTAAGTAACCAGCCTTTGTTTGTGGTAGATGGTATCATCCTCGATAACCAGACAGTGGATGAAACTTCAAATGGTGGTACGGCGCTGGGCCTCGCTTCTGACCGCCCGAACCGTAACAACGACTATACCAACCGTATCGCGGATATCAACCCCAACGATATCGAATCTGTTACTGTACTGAAAGGGCCTGAAGCCACTGCACTTTATGGTAGCCAGGCGAGTTCTGGCGCGATCGTGATCACGACCAAGAAAGCACGTATCGATCCGGGAAGAAAACTGAACCTCAGCTACGACAATAGTTTCCGCTTCCAGAAAGTGAACCGTTTTCTTGAAATGAATGATACCTACAGTCCCGGAACCAACGGGGTTTCACAGAATATCTTCAACTCCGGTTCAGGTACTTATTTCGGTCCTGCATATCCTGCAGATACGAGGAAATATGATAACCTTCATAATTTCTTCCGTACAGGCTTTACACAAACGCATAACCTGAGCCTTGATTTTGGTTCACAGAAATCTTCTTACCGGGCATCGGTATCTTATATGGACCAATCGGGTGTGATCCCTTCGAATTCCTTCAGGAAATTCTCTCTGCGTTTATCCAACTCTACCAAGTTTGGTAAATTCATGGATATCACGCCATCGATCACTTACACGAATTCAACCAATGAAAAACCACTTCGCGGTGCGGGTGGTTACCTGTTGAACCTTTATGTATGGCCGACAGACAATAATATGCAGAACTACCTGGATCCTTCCGGTAACAAGCAAACGATCTTTGCTGCATCACCCAATTCTGAAACAGATAACCCGTTGTTCAGCACTTATGCCAACCACAGCCAGGACGTAACCAACCGTTATGTGGCTTCATTGGGTATTAATATGTATCCCACCAAATGGTTAACGATTGCCGGCCGTTTTGGATATGATACTTATAATATGACCGGTTATACAAGATACCACCCGGCTTCCAGCCTGAACACTGCTGCAACAAACGGTGCGCTTGATAATTACTGGAGAAGGTATTATGGTTATAACCACACCATCACCGCTACTGCGCGTAAAAGCGTAGGTGCATTTTCTCTCCGTGGTATGGTGGGAACCATGTGGCAGGATTATGAATCACAGATGTTCGCTATTTACGGTACCGGTTTGAAAGATCCGTTTGGTAACGACAGCAGCAATACCAACCCGGCAACCCGCGTTCGTTTGCTGCGCAACAACAACGGCGGTTACAACCTGAGTATTTCAAGACAGATGGCATATTTCGGCGAAGCGGCGATCAGTTATAAGAACGTTGTATTCTTTAACTACACACACCGTTTTGAATCTGCTTCTATTTTCACTGCTGCCAACAGGAATTACAATTATCCCGGTGGTAGTTTGAGTGTGATCATGACGGATATCTTCCCCTGGATGAAGAAAAGCGGTTTACTGAATTACTGGAAACTGCGTACTTCACTTGCCAGCACGGCACGTTTGTCTGATCCTTACCGTAACCAGTCTGTATTCGTGAACAACTTTGCAAGTTCACCTATCACAGCCTTCTCTTATGGTTTTGACAATAACAACCCCGATCTGAAACCTGAGCGTCAGAATACCTATGAGATCGGTACCGAAATGAAGATGTTTGATAACAGGTTGTCTGTTGACTTTGCTTATTATAACACATTGGCTTACGACCAGATCAGCCAGGGTTTCCGTGCGAGTTATGCAACAGGCTTTATCCTGAATACACAGAATGCTGCGACTACGCGTAACCAGGGTGTGGAACTTTCACTGGATTATACACCGATCCGCAAGAAAGACCTGAACTGGAATATCCGTTTCAATTTCTCCCACATGTGGAGCAAAGTGCTGAAACTGCCTGATGCCATCGCGTATGAATATTATATCGCTGATACCTGGTTATATGGTAATGCGAGAGGTGGTTTGATCCGTGAAGCATCTACCGGCACCATCACTTCTTATGGATACCAGCGCAATAATAATGGTGATATCCTGATCAACCCAAGCACAGGATTACCACTGATCGATGCGCAGTTTAAAGTGCATGGCGACAGGACACCTGCCTTTACACTTGGTACCTCAAACAATATCCGTTATAAAAACTGGAACCTCAGTTTCCTCTGGGATCTGAAAGTAGGTGGGGATGTATTCAACGCAACAGAAATGTACCTTACTTACCAGGGAAGGAGCCAGCGCCATACTGCCGACAGGACCACACCCCGTGTAGTTCAGGGTGTATTGAACGATGGTTACCAGAATACGGCCAATCCAACAAAGAACACAATCGCAATCACGCCTTATTACCTGCAGACCTATTACACAACTATGCCGGAAGAGGAATTCATCGAGCACAATGTGAACTGGCTGCGTTTGCGTGATGTAACGCTGAGTTATAACCTGCCACAGAATATTGTTCGCAGGGTGCGTAACCTGAAATCGCTCAGTGTATTCTTTACCGGAAACGATCTCTTATTGTTCACAAACTATACCGGTGCTGATCCGTCTTCCAATGGTAATACGGCATCTTCCAAAGGTATTGGTGGATTTGGTTTTGATTATGGAAACCTGCCTACACCGATCAGTGTGAACTTTGGATTAAGGGCTAATTTCTAAACCATCATTTTCAGACCAATCATAAATACGTTTGTATGAAAAATAAATTCTTAAAATCAATTCTGGCGCTTACGGTGATCGGCTCAGTTGTGGCTGTTTCTTCCTGTAACAAAAGGCTGGATGATGCATATGCCAACCCGAACGCATCTACGCGTGTTGCGGTTGAATCGATTCTCCCGAGCCTGATCGGTAACTTTCTCGGCAGCTCTTCTGCAGCGGGAAGCAGTTACGGGTTAGGTGGCGATGGCCTGATCGTGGGCCGTTATATCCAGTTCTGGGAAACCAATACCACGGGTAACACTTTTGATCAGATGGCAGGTGCCACCGGTGCCAGTGATAACATGGGCTCTATCTGGGCCATGCATTATTATGGCCAGGGGCAAAACCTGAACCAGATGGTGCAGTGGGCCAAGGAAGAACAGAAATGGGATTATGTTGGAGTAGGGTATGCGATCCGTGCATGGGCATGGTTAACATTGACCAACCAGTATGGGGACGTGATCCTCCGCCAGGCTTTCAATACCAACCTGCAGCAGTTCAATTACGATGTGCAGCAGGAAGTATATGATACGGTACGTGCCACCTGTTTCCGTGCACTGGATTACCTGAACACAACTGGTGGTAATGCAAGTCCTGCAAACCTCGCCATCGGTGATGCGTATTTTTATGGTGGCGATGTAAACAAGTGGAAGAAATTTGTGTATGGTGTGCTGGCCCGTTCTTATGCTTATCTCGCCAACAAAACATCCTACAGCGCCGATTCTGTTATCAAGTATGCCAACCTTGCGATGAGCACCAATGCCGACAATGCCACCTGTAAATTTGCTAACACGGGTATTTCGGGTACGTCGAGCTATATGGGTATCCTGCGTGGTAACGTAGGTACTTTGCGCCAGTCTGCATTTATTGCCGACCTTATGAGTGGTAACAATGCCGGAGCTTTCACTGGTGTGGAAGATCCACGCGATTGGTATATACTCCGTGAAAATACCAATGGTACTTTCAAAGGGATCAACCCCAATAAAGGTACTTCCGGGCTTGCAACAGCCGATCAGCCAACAAACTATTGGGGCGGCACTTTTGCCACCACCGCAGCACCGGCCAATGAAAACGGTTGCCGGTATATTTTCCGTAACGCGGCGGAATTCCCGATCATGACGGCCTCTGAAATGCAGTTCCTGATTGCGGAAGCAAAACTGCGGAAAGGGGACAATGCCGGTGCGCTTGCTGCATATACCAACGGTATCAGCCTAAATATTGATATGCTTGTAAACAATTACGGCACCAACGTACCTCCCGCAAAAGTGATCACTCCCACCACCAAAGCCAACTTCCTGGCACAACCCCAGATTGTACCGGCAGCAGCCAATCTGACCTTAACACATATCCTGCTTCAGAAATACATTGCTTTGTATGGTTTCGGAATACAGGAAGTATGGACGGATATGAGAAGGTTCCATTACAATAAAGACCTCGACCCGGTAACTGGCAAACCTGTATATGTAGGATTTACGCTACCCTCAGGTGCTGATCTATACCCGGATAATAATGGTAACCCGGTATATCGTGGAAGGCCGAGATACAATTCAGAGTACCTGTATAATATCCCTGAACTTACCCGTATCGGCGCATATCCTGGTCTGGATTACCACACCAAAGAGTGCTGGTTCTCCCAAAAATAATTTAACTGCCAAAAATTATGATGATGAAAAAGATAACCCTCTATATCAGCCTTTTCCTTGCAGCGGCGATTACGTTCGTGGCCTGCAGGAAAGACGCGACAGACTGGAATGCCGCCTATGATGCATCCACCGATGCCACGGCTTATTTCCGTGTGGTGCATGCTTCGCCTTTTTTCAGGCAGCAGTTCAATGCACCGGATTCTTTTAACGTGTATGTGAACAATATTAAAGTGAACTCACCCTTCCTGACCTATGGCTCCATTTTCCCGGGAACCTCAACAGGATTCGGGTACATTGCGGTACCTCCCGGTTTGCAGCAGGTAAGGATCTCTGTAAACGGTTTTGCATCCGCCAGCCCCGATTCAACCCAGTTGATCAATTTCACCAAAGTGTTTACCAATGGCCAGTATTACACATTGTTCATATCGGATTCACTGAAGTTTTACCCAGATGCTGCTTTTGTACCGGATGTTTATACAAAACCACTGAATGGTAACGTGAATATCCGGTTTATGCATGGTGTATTAAATGATACCGCCGGTAAAACAGTTGATATCTATTCTTATGCGAGAAATGCTACGGTTTTCTCTAACATAAAACCCGGACAGGTAACAGCCTTCAACTCTCTCGGTTTTAACGTAGGCGTGGCCGATACTTTTTATGTTACGAGAAACGCACCTGCCGGTACACTGCTGGCAAACAGGATTGTTCTCGCAAAACTGGCATTCGCGCCAACCAACCAGCGTACCTACAGCCTCTATTTCCGGGGCGATGCCAACCTGACCACAGGTACAAAGGCAAGAACATTGAGTTCTTACCTGCACCAATAATTGCAATGGGTTATTATGATATGGGCTGCCGGAAACGGCGGCCCTTTTTTGTGATCACTTTCCGTAAAAATACACAAGGGAACAAAAGAGAACTGCCAGCAATAATGCAAAAAGGCTTTTGTATCGGCTCCAGAAAGCATACCGCCTGGATTGACTGAGAAAATACCGGATGGAGCGCATCGCTTCTTCGTCGGAGGAGGAAAACTGCATCAACCTCCCGCATACGAGTTCGATCGAACCGAGCGGCAGGAACTCGGCAATTGTAAATACCTGTTTGAGCAATGCATGATTGTTCTGCCCCTCGAGTAAACGGCAGTTATGGTCTGATAAAAGGGCGAGCAACTGCTTGTTAAGTGCATCCTTATCCAGCCTGAAAGGATCCATATAACGGAATATTTTTACAAAACCATGAAAAGATTCTTTGAGTTCTTCAATGGTGCCGGCTTCCTGAACAGTTACCGGAGTATTGCCGTAAAACGCATACCAGTTGAAATGATAGGCCGCTCTTTTTTTTGCATCCGATAACACCTGGTAGGCTTCCTGTATTTCCGCGAATTTTTTTTCGGCAGCGATTGATCCGGGATTTTTATCAGGATGATACTGCATGGCCAATTTCCGGAATGCCTTCCTGATCTCACCGGTACTGGCAGAAGGGGATACCTGTAATATTTTGTAGTAATCCAGCGGGGATATAATACGATCGTAAGCCATCAATCGTTTCTGTCAAATTCAATATCATCGCCGTCGAGCAATTCCCGCTCAATTTCCTCCATCTGTACAATATCCCAGGCTTCGCTTTCGGTTGGCGTACAATTCAGCATTTCAAGCAGTTCCCATTGGTCAAGGTTTTTTTCAGCCGCAGGCTGAAGCGAACAGATCACAAAAGAAGCATTCGATTCATAAAATCTCTGTTGCAGCCCTGCAAGGATACGGCCGGCTTCTTCTTCCATTTCACGGATCTCTGAAAGGTTCAGTATTACATTTTTTATTTCTTTTTGCAATCGGCCGGAGCAGGTTTCGGATAGTTCCGCTGCTATATTGGCAGAGAGAACCGGCGAAAACGGCGTTACAACGGTAAATTTCTCCTTGGTATCAATTTTGACTTCCATACAGGGGATTAAGATTAACAGTTGTGCATAAATGCGGCACAACTTCGCTCAAAAATATTCGTTATAATTGTATAAACCCAAATCAGGCCATGGATAATAATTTTTCAGCACAAGTAAAGGAAATCATTTCCTTCAGCAGGGAAGAGGCGCTGAGGCTCGGAAATGATTTCATCGGGACAGAACATTTATTGCTGGGTTTGATACGTGATGGAGATAATACGGCCATTAAAGTATTGAAGCAACTGAATGTAGACCTATATGAATTACGCAAGGAAGTGGAGCTTGCCGTAAAAGACAAAACAGGAAAGAATATTGCGAACATCAACAGTTTGCCTCTCACAAAACAGGCGGAGAAAGTGATCCGTGTAACGGTGCTCGAAGCGAAAGCATTGAAAAGCCCGCTCGTGGAAACAGAACACCTGATGCTCAGTATCCTTAAAAACAAAGAAAATATCTGTACGCAGATACTGAACCAGTTTGATGTGGATTATGACCTCTTCCGTAATGAACTCGGTATGGTAGGCACCACCAATCCGCCGCCTTCCCCCCGCAATGAATTCACAGATGACGATAACGACGAGTTTGATGAAGAAAAACGGGGTGGCGGTTACCAGCAACAACGTACCGGCAAACAGGCCGGCGCTGCCAAAAGCAAAACACCGGTTCTGGATAATTTCGGCAGAGATATCACCAAACTGGCAGAATCGGGTTCTCTTGATCCGATCGTTGGCCGGGAAGAAGAAATTGAAAGGGTAAGCCAGATACTCAGTCGCCGGAAAAAAAATAACCCCATCCTTATCGGCGAACCCGGTGTGGGTAAAACTGCTATCGTGGAAGGCCTTGCCCTCCGCATCGTTCAGCGCAAAGTAAGCCGGGTATTGTTTGATAAACGTGTGATCTCACTCGATCTTGCCGCACTGGTGGCAGGTACGAAATACCGCGGACAGTTTGAAGAAAGGATGAAAGCCATCATGAACGAACTGGAGAAGAACCGGGATGTGATTCTTTTTATAGATGAGATCCATACCATTGTCGGGGCTGGTGGCGCGAGTGGTTCACTTGATGCGTCCAATATTTTCAAACCGGCGCTTGCAAGAGGGGAACTGCAATGCATTGGTGCATCCACACTGGATGAGTACCGCATGTATATCGAAAAAGATGGCGCGCTCGACCGTCGTTTCCAGAAAGTGCTGATTGAACCGCCAACGGTGGAAGAAACGATTCAGATCCTGAATAATATCAAAAGCAAATATGAAGACTTCCACAATGTAAGTTATGGAGATGATGCCATTGATGCCTGTGTGAAGCTGAGCGACCGGTATATGACCGACAGGTTATTGCCAGATAAAGCCATTGATGTACTGGATGAAGTGGGCGCCCGTGTTCACCTGAAAAATATCAATGTACCACAGGAGATCGTTGAACTGGAGAAGAAAATCGAAGATGTGAAGAATGAAAAGAATAAAGTGGTGAAGAGCCAGCGTTTTGAAGAAGCCGCTTCTCTGCGCGATACGGAAAAGCGACTGGGTGAAGAACTTGAGAAAGCCAAATCGCAGTGGGAGGAAGAAAGCAAACACAAACGCTATCCCATTACGGAGGAAAATATTGCGGAAGTAGTGAGTATGATGACAGGCATCCCTGTAAAACGGATGGTGCAGGCAGAAACAGAGAAGCTGCGCAGGATGAACGAGGATATGAAAGGGATGGTGGTTGGCCAGGATGAAGCTATCCAGAAAGTGGTAAAAGCCATCCAGCGGAACAGGGTGGGATTGAAAGATCCAAAGAAACCGATCGGTACATTTATTTTTCTGGGTCCTACCGGTGTGGGTAAAACAGAGCTTGCACGTGCACTGGCACGCCACATGTTCGACTCCGAGGATTCGCTGATCAGGATCGATATGAGTGAATATATGGAGAAGTTCACCGTGAGCCGTTTGATCGGCGCACCTCCCGGTTATGTGGGGTATGAGGAGGGCGGACAGCTTACTGAAAAAGTGAGACGCAAACCTTATTCGGTGATACTGCTTGATGAGATCGAAAAAGCGCACCCGGATATTTACAATATCCTGTTGCAGGTACTCGATGACGGACAGCTTACAGACGGATTGGGCAGGAAAGTGGATTTTAAAAATACCATGATCATCATGACCTCCAATATCGGCGTTCGCCAGTTGAAGGAATTTGGTGACGGGGTAGGGTTTGCCACGGCACACCGCATACAGAATGCAGAAGAGAACAGCAAAGCTGTAATCGAAAAAGCGCTCAAACGCACATTCTCCCCTGAATTCCTGAACAGGATCGATGATGTGGTGGTGTTTAATGCACTCACCAAAGAAAATATTTTCAATATCATTGATATCCTGATGAAAGGAGTTGCCAAGCGTTTGAATAATCTCGGGTTCTCACTCGAGCTTACAAACGAAGCAAAGGATTTCATTGCAGAGAAAGGATACGATGTTCAGTTTGGTGCAAGACCCTTGCACCGGGCTATCCAGAAATATCTCGAAGATCCTTTGGCAGAAGAGATCCTCAATTTCAATATCAAGGATGGTGACCTGCTAATTGCCGATCTGGATAAAGAAGCCGGTAAACTGGTATTCCGTTTCCAGAAACGCGTTCAGGAAAATGCAGATGCCAGCGCTGAGGCCTGATCAAAAAAATGGTAAGTCAAGTACGATAAAAAGCCTCCGGTAACGGAGGCTTTTGAATTTTGAATAATGAACAAGGAATCCTGAATCAGGAAGGGCCCAATCGCATTCGGTATTCCTTGTTCATTATTCAATAATTCATTTTTCTTTTCCCCAGCGGAAAGTCGTGATATCCAAACCGGCAAGGTCTAAAACGCGGTCCACCACTGTTTCTGCAAGTTGTTCGATGGTTTGGGGTTTGCTGTAGAAGGAGGGGGTTGCCGGACAAATAATACCGCCCGCCAGTGTTACCAGTTCCATATTTTTGATATGGATCAGGCTATAAGGTGTATCGCGTGCAACCAGGATCAGTTTTCTTCTTTCTTTTAAAATCACATCGGCAGCGCGGGTAACAAGGTCATCGCTTACACCATGCGCAATCCTGCCAAGTGTGCCCATACTGCAGGGAACAACGATCATCGTATCATATTTTGCTGAACCCGAAGCGAAGGGTGCAGCAAAATCGTATTTGTCGAAGTAACGGAAAGGGTAGTTGCGGTAAGTATCATCCCCGAGTTCGGTTTCCCATATCTCTTCTGCGTTTTTGCTCATTACGATACCGAGCTCGATAAACTGGTTTTGGAGTTTTACCAGTTTATCGAGTAAAAGTTTCGCATAAACGGAACCGCTGGCACCTGTAATTGCAACGACGATCTTCATGAGGCAAAATTAAAAAGTCAGCATTCAAAATCCCGTAAATATCTGTTTTAGGTTCTGAATGCTGACTTTTTGTTTAATAAGAAGGAGTATCAGCCTTTGTACATGATCTCATAATATTCATGCGCCATCCGGTTACTGTCGAACTGGAAACGTACATCGCGCATACCGTTTTTCTGTATCTGGCGCCAGGTATCAAAGCTTTCATAGTAAAGCGGCAGTATCTGCTGCTCGAGGATGTCGTATGATTTTTTCAGATCGTATTCATCCTGTTCGTGTACGGTCATATTTTCATAATCCGCTTTCGGAACCACGAAACCATTGTTACCATGGTTCACAAATTCAGGTATCCATCCATCATCCGTTGAAAAATTCACAGCACCATTCATTGCGGCAGTCATACCACTGGTACCCGAAGCTTCACGCGGTACGCGCGGGTTGTTGAGCCAAACATCGGCAGACTGTTTCAATCTTTTACTCAACGCAAGTTCATAGCCGATCAGTACAGCTACATTTTTGTATTTTTTGCTGAGGTGTACCAGGTTATTGAACTGCGATATAGCCGGATAATCCTGTGGATAAGGTTTGCCCGCCCAGATGATCTGTACCGGGTATTTGGGGTTGTTCAGCAGTTTCTCGAAACGCTCCATATCGTATGTCAGCATGTCTGCCCGCTTGTAACCGGCAAAGCGCCGCGACCATACAATGGTGAGCGTATCCGGGTTGAATACTTTTCCAGTCTGGTCGGCAACAATTTCGAATGCGCGTTTCTTTAAGTATTTTTTCCTGTCGTCGAAAGCATAATCATTGCCTTCTTCCATAAAACGGTATAGCTGCTTATCGGCCCAGTAGCGCCAGTTCTGTGCATTCGTGATCGATGTGATGGGGCAGATGCCTTCGTATTGTGCCCACATGTGGCGGCTCACCACGCCATGCAGTGCCGATACACCATTTGCTTTTCTTGCAAAACGGAGAGCGGCAAGTGAGTGGTTGAACTGATCGTCTTTTGTACCCGTAAGCCTGCGTACTTCATCGATACTCAGTCCGCAGAAATAACTCATTTTATGACAGAGATAGATATCGTGTTTTTCATTTCCCGCTTCTTCGGGTGTATGTGTGGTGAATACCAGTTTCTCTTTTACTTTTTCAAGGCTCCTGTATTTGTTGAGGAGATAGAACGCAGAAGAAATACCATGTGCTTCATTGAGGTGGTATACTTCGGGATGAAAGCCGAGTTCATCCACCAGTTTTGCACCGCCTACACCAAGCAAAATAAACTGTGCCACTTTGGTGGCTACGTTTGCGTCGTACAAACGATGTGTAATGGTTTGTGAAACGTAATCGTTTTCAGGCAGGTCGGTGCTGAGGAGGAATAAAGGCGCGCTGCAAAAAGTTTCGGGTGCAAGGTACCAGGCTTTAATCCATACCGGGTGTTCGTGTATCAGTATCTGGAATTTGATGCCGGTATCTTCCAGGAAGCTGTAATATTTTTCCATGAAGGTAACCTGCAGTGTCTGGTCCTGGTTACGTGCCTGGTCGTAGTAACCATATTTCCAGAGGATACCGATGCCGATCATGTTCTGTCTCAGTTCATAGGCGCTGCGCAGATGCGACCCTGCAAGGAAACCTAACCCACCGCTGTAAATTTTCAATGGCTGGTGAATGGCGAATTCCATTGAAAAATAAGCGGCTCTTTTGCTATATTCTTCATTGATGTGGTAAGGCACTGCGTAGTTTCTGAAATCCATTTATTTCTTATTTGGTGAGCAATTGGGTGTGCAATATAGGGGTATTTACAGAAAATGTATTTTATACACAATAGGATGTGGGTAACCTTCCGTGCAATGCAATAATCTGGGAGAAAGCTGATGGGGCCCTGCGGCATATTTATTTTTTCCTGCCCTGCCGGGGCTCTCTTTTTTTGGTAAAGCTGTCATCAAAAAAACATTTGATGCCACGGTGGTTCCCGCAGCTGCCTTGTTCTTTCAGGCTGATCTCATTTCCTTCAAAACGAAAATCGATGACGCAGGGGTCGCCATTTTCTTTGAACACTGCGGTATTGGCGTCTTTCATTGTAAACTCACCTTTTAATTCGCCGGTACAGCTTCCTTCATTTTTTTCGAAATGAACAAAGAACTGGTAACGGTTCGGTTTTTTGCTGTCGCGGACCGAGATAAAATTCTTTTTATCCTGCACATAATCGCCGCTGAATTTATTTTTCCGCGGTAAGGTATCAATGGGATTGATCACGGCTGTTTTCTGGGGGTCTTCATTCGTATCATTGATCACGATCATAAAACTGCCGGCACTGGTATATACCCAGCCGCTGCGTGAAAACTGGATTGTATTGTCTTTCCCCATTTTTTCCCTGCTCACGAGGAATGTCGGTTCCCTGTTTATATTAACGGAATGGATATAGCCATCTTCATCTCCGGACCGCAGCAGTTCTTTCGCGGAGAGGTATTTATTTTTTTTATCGGTAACAAATACCGCAAGGATTGATTGTTTCTTAGCTGTAAAAAATTTCAACAACAGGTAATTCTCTTTGTCTTTTTCGATGATCCCGACCGGGTGAATTTTTATTTTTTTCGCATTACCGGTGATAGGTGATACGGCACTGTCAGGGAAGAATTGAAGCAGCGCTTTGTAACCGATGGTTATAGTGTCGCCGGCTTTTGCAAGATTGGTATCTGCAACCGTAAACGACGCAGTGATCTTGGGAAATACTGCCAAAAAATCGCTGAGCTTTACCGGAACTTCTCCCGAGAGGTCTGCTTTTTTCTCTTTGCAGGCTGTAAACAGCAGCGCCAGCAACAGCAATGGCAGGCATGGTTTCATACAAATTCTTTGTATAAAAATACAGGATTCGGCATTAGTGGTTGAAATCCTCCTTTTTTTAATCAAATAATAAATTTAGATTTGTCTAAAAAATATTTTAAGCCGATGAGTTTTTCAATCACGGAAGAGAATTATATCAAAGCCATTTTTCACCTGCAGCAGGAGGAGGGAACGGTTTCAACGAACGATCTCGCATCGGTACTCAGTACCCGCGCAGCCTCGGTAACCGATATGCTGAAAAAACTGAAGACCAAAAAACTGCTGAGCTATGAAAAATACAAAGGCGTCCGTCTTACGTCGGAAGGGAAAAAACTGGCACTCGCCATAGTACGCAAACACCGTTTGTGGGAATATTTTCTTGTGAACAAACTGCAGTTTGGCTGGGATGAAGTACATGAAGTGGCCGAGGAACTGGAGCATATTACCAGCCGCAAACTCGTGGAGAAACTGGATGCATTCCTGGGTTTTCCCAGGTTCGACCCGCATGGGGATCCCATACCCGACAGTCATGGAAAAATGCTGGTGCAGCAACAGATCAACCTCATCGATCTCCCGGTAAATAAAACCGCGGAAGTATGTGCAGTTGGCAGCCAGTCCACCGAACTGCTCGAACTGTTGCGTCATAAAAATATCGGTATCGGTACCAAGCTCGAGATCAAAAAAAAATTCAGTTTTGATCACTCCATTGAGATCAGGGTACGCAACCAGCCTGCTTTTACCATCAGCCAGCAACTGGCACAGGCATTATTTGTGAAAACAGTTTGATATGAGGCAGCATTACCATAGTGATCATTCGCTGAGCGATGTACACGAAACAGTGGATACCACGGCTCCGCGGAAAGGCTGGAGGAGAATACTGGCTTATATCGGCCCGGCTTATCTTGTAAGTGTCGGATATATGGATCCGGGTAACTGGGCCACCGATTTGCAGGGTGGTGCCCGTTTTGGTTACCAGTTAATATGGGTATTGCTGATGAGCAACCTGATGGCATTGTTATTACAAAGCCTCAGTGCCCGGCTGGGTATTGTCCGGCGCAGGGATCTAGCGCAGGCCAACCGCGAAACGTATCCTCCGCTTGTAAATTTTTGTCTCTATGTACTTGCAGAACTTGCCATCGCTGCCTGCGATCTTGCGGAAGTGCTGGGTATGGCCATTGGTATCCATCTTTTAACCGGCTTACCGTTGATGTGGGGAACCATCATCACCGTACTCGATACTTTTTTATTTCTGATCCTGCAACGATACGGGATCCGAAAAATGGAAGCCTTTATCATAGCACTGGTTGCCATTATCGGTTTTTCTTTTCTGGTCGAAATATTATTGGCCAAACCCAGTATGGGGGAAGTGGTAAAAGGTTTTGTACCCACGCGTTTGAATCACCAGGCATTGTATATCGCTGTAGGCATCATCGGCGCAACAGTGATGCCGCATAACCTATACCTGCATTCCGCACTGGTGCAAACACGGAAGATCAGTAATGATGACAAAGGTATCCGCCGCGCCATCAAATACAATATCATCGACAGTACCATTGCATTGAACGCGGCATTTCTGGTAAACGCAGCGATACTGGTGCTTGCAGCAAGTGTGTTTTTTACAACCGGAAATACAGGTGTGGCGCAGATACAGGATGCGCACAAATTACTCGAACCCTTACTGGGCAGTAAACTCGCGCCTTTATTGTTCGCTGTGGCATTGATTGCAGCAGGGCAAAGTTCCACGCTCACAGGTACGCTTGCCGGACAGATTGTAATGGAAGGTTACCTGCAACTGCGTATCAACCCCTGGCTGCGTCGTTTTTTAACAAGGCTGATCGCCATTGTTCCTGCGGTACTGGTGATCGCTTTGTACGGGGAGGCGAAAGTGGATGACCTGCTGGTATTGAGCCAGGTGATCCTGAGCCTGCAACTGGGCTTCGCGGTAATACCGCTGATCCATTTTGTGAGTGATAAACAATCGATGGGCAAATACGCGATACGTCCGCATGTAAAACTGCTTTCCTGGATCGTGGCGGCCATACTGGTTTTCCTGAATGTAAAACTCGTGGGAGAGGAAGCGGTGAAGGTATATGGGTCGGATGCAGAATGGTACTGGAAATCGTTGCTCACGCTGGCATTACTGGTTTTTATATGGCTTTTTCTGATGATGACTTTTTTACCATTGATGAAGAAACGCATTCTGAGGCGCAAAAAACAAAACACATTGCATGCGGATGTGGCATTGCTTGAAAACCTTTCGGTTGCACCGGTGCAAAAGATCGCGGTAGCATTGGATTTTTCGAGGTCGGATGAAAAACTGATCGCACATGCATTGTCGCAGGGGCGAAAAGAAGTGACCTATGTTTTATTGCATGTGGTGGAAAGTGTTTCTGCCCGTTACCTGGGCGATGCGAGTGATGATGATGAAACGCGGCAGGATAAACAAAGGATCCGTGAATATGCACAGTTGCTGGAAAAGAAAGGATACCGCACCGAAACTTTAATCGGTTACCAGAGCCGCGTAAAAGAGATTGTGCGCATGGTTGAAGAAAGCCATGCCGACCTGCTGATCATGGGTGCGCATCGCCACTCCGGGTTAAAAGATTATATTTTCGGTGAAACGATCGAAGATGTACGGCACCAGTTAAAAATTCCTCTGTTGATCGTAAGTGTCGACGGGAGAGAATGAGAACAAGAATAGAATATCGAATAGTGAATATTGAAATGAACTGAAGAACAGAGTAGCGATTGTGAGTTGTGCGTATATTCAAATCAACCTCTGTACTAAATAAACGGGAAGATCAATAAATTTTATACCAATAAACCAATAAACAAATAAACCGTTAAACAAAAACGCCGGATCAAAACAACCCGGCGTTTTCTTTGTAAAATCAGACGATCATCAAAACTTTTTAAGGATCGTATAAAAATGTATGGTGGGTGCACCCGTTACGCCGGCAGCAGCCATCTTATCTTTTAATTCTTTTGATTGTGCAAAATCCCTTGCTTTCTTTTCATCTGTAACGGCGCAAACAATGGTAACCATATTCGGGTCATCAAAGCTTCTGCCCAGAGAACGATCAATGAGTCCGGCATCCATCCTTGCTTTTTTGTCATCATCAAATACTTTTTTCCAGGCATCATAATCTTTTACTTTGTGTGTAATGCCAAGCCGCAGTTTAGCAGGTATCGTAGTGGTATCCGCCATCTGTACGTCAAGCAGGCTGATAACGGGCACCCCTGTTACACCGCCTTTTTTCATGGCTTCTTTGAGGCTGGGGTTGTTGATAAATGCCCTGGCTTTCGCCGTATCATCCATGTGCAGGGCAACCAGTATCATGCTGGTATCGTCCACATCACGGCCGATCACATAATCGTGCAGTCCTGCGGCAACACGGGCTGTATCATGCGACATATAGCCGGGTAACCATTTGTTATAATCTTTGATCTTATGCCATACGGCCAATACATTCGCCGGTTTGGCAGGGGCAGCTTTTTCAGCCGGTTTGGTGCTGTCGGCAGAGGCTTGCTTGTCGCCCCCGTTCTGGCAGGAGAGGGCCATGATGCAAAAGATGGAAATGCAAAGCAGAAGTTTTCTTTTCATGGTGATTGGTTTGTGGTGATGAGATGAAACTTGTTAATCGCAGCTAAACAGGTTCTGGTAAAATAGCGGCTTTCCCCGATAAATGCAAGCCCAATGCCGGTTTTCAGGGATTATTAATACCGGTGCCGTAACCCCGGCCCGATTTGCCATTCCGTAAAAGCCGGAAAATGCTACATTTGTCCACCTTTTTAAAACCAAAAGCAGCACTATGTCACAGAAAATCAAAGTGGCCAATCCGGTGGTGGAACTGGATGGCGATGAAATGACGAGGATCATCTGGAAATTTATCAAAGACAAACTGATCTTACCCTATATAGAGGTTGATATCAAGTATTACGATCTCGGAATGGAATACCGTGATGAAACCAATGACCAGGTAACAGTTGATGCAGCCAATGCGATCAAACAATATGGCGTAGGTATCAAATGCGCCACCATCACACCCGATGAACAGCGTGTAAAAGAATTTAACCTGAAGCAAATGTGGAAAAGCCCGAACGGTACCATCCGCAACATCCTCGATGGAACCGTTTTTCGTGAGCCGATCGTTTGCCAGAATGTACCGCGACTGGTTCCGAACTGGACTGCCCCGATCTGTATCGGCCGCCATGCTTTTGGCGACCAATACCGCGCCACAGATTTTGTGACCAAGGGAAAAGGAAAGCTGACCATTAAATTTGAAGGGGAGGACGGACAGGTGATCGAACATGAAGTATTCAATTTCAAAGGCGATGGCGTGGCACTTGCCATGTATAATACCGACGAGAGCATCAAAGGATTTGCCCGTAGCTGTTTTAATACGGCACTGAGTAAAAAATGGCCCTTGTATCTCTCTACAAAAAATACCATCCTTAAAAAATACGATGGCCGTTTCAAAGATATTTTTGAAGAGATCTACCAGAACGAGTTCAAAGCATCGTTTGATGCAGCCGGCATCACTTACGAACACCGCCTTATCGATGATATGGTGGCGAGTGCTTTGAAGTGGAACGGAAACTTTGTATGGGCCTGTAAGAACTATGATGGCGATGTACAGAGCGATACGGTTGCGCAGGGATTTGGTTCTTTGGGATTGATGACATCCACCCTGATCACCCCTGATGGAAAGATCATGGAAGCAGAAGCGGCACATGGTACCGTAACGCGCCATTACCGCGAGCACCAGAAGGGGAAACCGACATCTACGAATCCGATCGCTTCGATTTTTGCATGGACAAGAGGACTGGAGTTCCGTGGCAAACTCGATGGTAACCAGGAACTGGTTGATTTCTGCCGTGCGCTGGAAGAAGTTTGTGTGGAAACAGTAGAGAGCGGTAAAATGACCAAAGACCTTGCCGTTTGTATCTACGGGAATAAAGTAAATCACGGAGAACATTATCTCTATACAGAAGAGTTCCTCGATGCGCTGGACCAGAACCTGAAAGCGAAACTTGGGAAATAGGGGATTGGC
Organism: Chitinophagaceae bacterium; assembly: GCA_004028765.1. Lineage (GTDB taxonomy): Bacteria > Bacteroidota > Bacteroidia > Chitinophagales > Chitinophagaceae > Sediminibacterium. The sequence continues at coordinate 31,522 of SAIX01000008.1, forward strand.
GGATTAGCGGATTTGTGAATTAAGGGATTATTGCAAGTGTTTCCTTATTCACGATTAACGATTCACAAAAAGTGATTGTCATTCTCACCATTCACCACTGACCATTCACAAATGTAACAACCAAAAGAAAAGCCGTTCATGTTTTGTGAACGGCTTTTCTTTTGAAAGAAGCGGGAAGTAATTACATCTTTCCTTTCTTATCCATCATTTTTTTACAGGCCTCACCGCAGGTATGTCCCTTTTCCCCATGGGCATACACGTGCTTGTCTTTGGTGCAGGCTTTTGTGCATTTGTGTTCTTTCAGGGCTTCTTTTTTGGTTTCTTTCTGCTGTGCAAAAGCACCGGTAGCAAGAAATCCTGTGAGCAACAGGGTGGCAGCAAGCGTTTTCATTGTTTTCATATGGTTGATTTTTGAGTGGTGACGGTTTTTGAGGTTGGCCCTTACAAATCTTTTTACAAACAATGTATCTACGGCAAATAAAACTCCCCGGATTTATTTCATTACATCTTCTATCACTTTCCCTATTGAACCGCTTGGCATTTGTATATGCAGCAATGCCGCAACCGTTGGTGCGATATCGGTCATATAAGTTTCGCGGCTGGTTTTTCCTTTTTTGATACCCCAGCCATACCAAAGCAGGGGAATATGTGCATCATAGGGATACCATAAACCATGCGTGGTACCGGTTGCGCCTCCTTCGATATAACCGGGTTTCAGAATAACCTGGATATCGCCGCTGCGGCGCGGGTTATAACCATTGGCCAGCATTTCGCGCAGGGTTTTGTTGATGGGAACGGTCATGATATCCGCTGTGGCAAATACGTTGGTTACCGCTTCATTTTTTTTGATATACTGGATGATCCAGTTTTTAATCGCCGCTTCATCCGCTTTTGCAGAATCGATGCGGGGATGATTGAGGTACACCTGGTAATTGTAAATACCCACTATCGTATTCTCAATACCGAATTTTTCTTTGAGGCGAACATTCATTTCCTTCGCCATACCTGCGTCATCCATCACACCGCCCGGTAATTTATTTTCTTTCATAAAACCGGGTATATGTGCAACGGCATGGTCGGCGGTGAGGAAAACAGTGTATTGGTTTTTCCCGACTTTTTCATCGAGGAAGGCAAGCAGTTTGCCCAGTTCATCATCCAGCCGCACATAATCGTCCACCTGTTCCCATGAATTGGGGCCGAATGAATGGCCAACATAATCGGGTGATGAAAAACTTACTGCCAGAAAATCGGTGGCTTCCCCTTTACCAAGTTTTTCGGCGAGCACAGCAGCTTTTGCCATTTCAGCAGTTAATGTATTTCCGTAGGGGGTGGAAGATATTTTTGAATAATCTTTCCCCGCATAACCGGTAAGATCATACGGAAATCCTTTGGCATCTTTTCCAAACGGTTTTGCTTCATATTCTTTTTCATCTGCCGTGGCGTATTGCAGGTAAGTGTCTTTGGGAAGAACCAGGTTCCAGTTGAGTTTATAAAGCGAGTCAACGATCTTTCTTCCATTAAAATCTTTTACCCAGCCAGGCAAATCATTCATGTAATAGGTACTCGTGATAAAATTGCCCGATTTGCCTTCATAC
>SAIX01000009.1 GCA_004028765.1 Chitinophagaceae bacterium
TTCAGGTTCAGGGTTGCCACACCCCAGTCGTCTTTGTTTTCGCAGCGCCAGATATCCCGCGCCAATGAAATGCGTATTTCGGTATGTATTTTATCTTCTCCCAGCAGGGTCACAAAATTTTTATCGATAAATACTTTTTCATGGTACACGCCGTTGCGGATAAAGATCACACGTGGCGCTGTTGCTGCATCGGGTAAACTGTTGATGGCATCCTGGATGGAAGTAAAATCTCCCTTACCTGCTGCGTCAACCACAATTACCGGGTTGTTTTTCTGTGCGGGCAACTGCATAGAAAACAGGAGCAGTAAGAGCCATCCGGTTTTATGACATAACAGTTTGATATATGTTGGGATTTGTTTCACCTATTTTTTCGCGTTTTTAGAAGGGATTTGTTTGATCAGCCAGTTCACCAGCTCATTGGCTGCTTTCAGGTTCTCATATTCCAGCGGCAGTTTACGGCCATCCGTATATTCATTGTACAACCAGGGATCGCCGGTGGCGAATACGGTACCCTTTCCAACTTTTGCAGTTGCGAATACAATAAAATCCTCTTTAGTGAGTGCCGCAACTGCAGGCGCCTTTACGGTGATCGGGCTCACTTCTTTCTGGTATATCTTTTTTACACCCGGAAGAATGGCATTACCTGCCGGGATATCAATCCCGCCGAATTTGTACTCGTTACCCGGTACTTTGTTTTTACTGTCTTCTATAAAATGGATCCCGAATTTTTCAGGAAGCAAATTGAAATGTTCAAATTCCGCATTGCCTTTGTCATTGTGCAGCAATACCAGTACACCGCCTGCTTTTACCCAGTTGTAAATGGTTTCTGCGTACTCAGGCGTCATATAATTCGGCGTCGGGTTATCAGCAGTGTTATCTGCATCCACAATCAGGTAGATATCAGCGCTCTTCAGGTTAGCCACGGTGGGGGCAGCGCTGAGGGTCTGCGTTTGCACACCATAGCGGTGAAATACATCTCCCAGTAATGAAAAACCATTATTATATTGTTCATACCATTTGTAATGGTAGGGAAGTTCCGTACCGGTGATATCTTTTTTCTTTTCTGAATTGAAATAGTCATCGAGTAAAACGGTTTTGCCTTTGCCAATTGATAATTTTTCATGACGGCTCATTTCAACGGCACATTGTAAAAATGCGCCCACCCCTTTCGGGTCGTTTGTGATCACTTTCTCGCTCATGTAATAAGCATAACTGCCATCGCGGTAAGGGTTGCCGCCAAGGCCGCTCACGGTTACGGTTCCGTTCAATACAGTTAAACCATTTGCATCGGTTGCCACAAATTGTTTGAGGATACCTTCATATCCTTTTTTTATTGTGGACCAGTAAGCAGCCGGCAAATACCCTAACCGAACAGCTTTTGCCAATGCACAAACAAACATGGAACTGGCAGATGATTCGAGGTAGTTGCCTTTTTCTTTGGGCAGGTTGATGATATCATACCAGCATCCACTTGAAAGATCCTGTACTTTTTGTACGGCAGCTGCGAAACGCTGAAAAATTTTGATAAGACTGTCTTTCTTCGGATGGTTATCCGGGAACTGTTCCAGCACATCCACCAGTGCCATACCATACCAGGCCATGGCCCTTGCCCAGAAATGAGGAGAAGTGCCTGTTTGCGGGTTTGCCCATTTTTGTTCGCGGCTTTCGTCCCAGCCATGGTATAATAAACCGGTTTTTTCATCGCGTGCATTTTTCGCCATCCATATAAACTGGTTGGCAATATCATCGAATGCAGCAGGCTCATGAAATTCTTTGGCCCATTCCGCATAAAAAGGCTCGGCCATATACAAACCATCGAGCCACATCTGCGAAGGATAAATTTTCTTATGCCAGAAACCGCCTTGTTTGGTACGGGGTTGTGTTTTCAACTGTTCACGCAGTATGAGCGCCGCCTTATAATATTTTTCTTTACCGGTAACATTGTAGAGGGTGAGCAGGATACGGCCGCAAAGAATATTATCCAGGTTGTAATCGGATGCTTTGTATGTGCGGATATCTCCCTTATCGTTCACAAAAAAGTCCATGCATTTCTGCATATACTCAAAATATTTCCCGTTGCCGGTCTGGTGCCAAAGCCCTTCGATCCCTTTTAAGATCACGCCCTGGTCATAGGTCCATTTGACAGGTTTGGCGGGATCCGTTACTAATGAATCCTTCCAGATCGTCATTACCGTAGTGGCAATTTTTTCCTGTACGGTTTGTGCAGGCATTTGCTGTGCAAACAACAGCGGTACGATAAAAAGAAAGATCAGTGGTTTTTTCATATACGCTCTTTTACTTGAGATCTAAAGATGCAGCATCTGCTCCAAAACTGAAGCTTGCTTTTTGCGCAGCTTTCGACAGATCCGTTTTCGTTACTTTGATAAAAGCGCTCCTGTCGCCGTTTACACTGAATAACAGCGGCACTTTGTTCCCATACTCCAGGCCATTAAAACTGATGTGGCTGCTGTTCTGAAGGTATACCAGCGGATCGGCTTCCTGTGTAAGCAGTTTTACATTATTGAACTGTATGTATTTTGCTTCCGTGCATTCAATGCCTTTCTTCGCTTGCAATACAAGGTTGTTCAGTACGATCTCGCTGATATTCATTTCCGGGATACCGCGCACAAATACCCCTTTCTCTGCACCGTTACAAACAATATTATTGATATAGAATTTCCTGAATACAGGTGTGCCTTCATTTACAGGCAGGGTTTCAATTTTGGGCATTTCCCTTTTTTCACCTGCCAATGGTACAGGGTCTTTGGCCATATAATACATATCAAAGAGAATTGCTTCACCCGGGATATTGCGCATCTGTATATTGGATGCGTAAATATTTTCCACCACGCCGCCGCGGCCACGCGTGGTTTTGAAGCGCAGACCCACATCTGTTCCGATAAATGTACAGTTGGATACAAAGAGATTGTTTGCACCGCCGCTCATTTCACTACCCACTACAAATCCGCCATGTGCATGGTACACGGTACAATCTTCCACCACTACATTTTCTGTGGGCATCCCGCGTTTGCGGCCTTCGGCGTCACGGCCCGATTTGATACAGATCCCATCATCGCCCACATCAAATGAACAACGGCTCATGTATACATTTTTGCAGGATTCCAGATCGATGGCATCTGTATTCTGCCCGTATTCCGGATTTTTACAAACCACCCCGCGAACAGTGATATGCTCACTCATCAACAGGTGCAATGTCCAGGCAGGCGAGTTTTCAAAAGTTATTCCATCGAGTACAACATTTTTGCAATCGATAAACTGCAGCATTACCGGGCGGAGAAAATCGCGCACGGATTCAAAGTCGCTGATCTTTTTACCATCAGTAAGTTTACCAACATCACCAGATATAGAACCTTTCAAGGCAGACTCGGAAGCATACCAGGTATTTTTATTTTCGGAAAGTATCCCACCCGATGCAATTTTTTTCTTCCACTCAGAATCGGTCAGTTTGTCTTTTTTAATAGGCCGCCAGACATCACCGGAACCATTGAAGATACCTTCCCCGGTAATCGCAATATTTTCATCATTGCGTGCATACAGGAGTGCCTGGCAACGCGCAGCTGCAACCCCCTCGAAATAACTTGAGATGAGCGGGTATTGTGAATGATCGGGGGTAAACAAAACAAGCGCGCCGCGATCGGCATGCAGTTCCACATTGTTTTTTAAAACAATGGAACCGGTTAGCCAGAGCCCCGAAGGGATCAACACGGTTCCGCCGCCTTTTGAGGAGCAATCATCGATGGCTTTGTTGATGGCGGCTGTATTAAGCGTGATGCCATCTTTTACTGCACCGTATTTTTCGATGGAGAAAGTATCGCGTTTAAAATGTGGCTGGTATACGAGCGGCAATTCATATTGTTTTTTTTCAGGATGGGCGGATTGTTTCAGAAAATGTTCGAATGGCAGATGTTGTTTTTCGATAGCTGCACATACCAATGCCGCCATAGATGCAGCACCATATTCAGAGAAATGCGTGTCATCTTTTTTTCCATCCCATGCTGCTTTAAAATGTTTGGGATCGATCCAGAGAAATAACTTTTTAGATCCTTCCACGCCGTGCTTTTCAATCAGCGCCTGGCTGGAACGGTGAAGGTCGATCAAGGGCACATTCAGTTCTTTCGCCACTGCACGGACCACATCAGGATACGCACCATGCTGGTCTGTAAATTTTCCACTTGCGTCAAATTTGCGCCGCATTACAGGGGTAACCAGGATGGGATTAGCGCCTTTTGCGCGGGCATCTTTTACAAAACGCAGCAGGTTTTCGCGGTATAGGCCATTGGGTGCCGCATAGCGGTTGGTGTCTTCGATCTTCTGGTCATTATGCCCGAACTGGATAAATACATAATCGTCTTTCTGCAGGTATTTCATCACCGAATCCCAGCGGCCTTCCTTGATAAAACTTTTGGTGCTGCGCCCGTTCACGGCATAGTTGCGAACAGTTACCTCTTTATTGAGGAATTGCGGGAACAATTGTCCCCATCCGCGTTCCGGGTTATCGGCGAGTGGTTTATCGGCCATCGTGGAATCCCCGATCATGAACACTGTAACTTTTCTTTCCGGTAAACCAAAAGCAGCGAGCAGTAGCAGCGGAAGCACCCAAAATCTTTTGATCAGTCTCATATCGTTCATTACAGAATTGATTGTACAAAAAAAGCTATGCAGCGAACCGCATAGCCTGATTGCTCATATACCAACAAAACAAATCCTACCTTTTTCCCGCACACAATACCCATAACCCGGGAATGGTTTTTTGTTAAAAACATGGCAGCAATTTTTGAATGGTTTTCATAAAATCCACCCATTGATACAGGGTACAAGTCTACTCAGATATTCCTCATTACACTGCTTTCATTCTCACTTTATTTACGCAATCGTTCCCGGTTTTTTGCATAGTAAAACGCACTGCGGGTAATGATTTCACCCCATCGGACCAGCAAACAAAAACGGCTTCCGGAAGGCTTTATCTGCCCATAAAAGGCAAGTATCATAAAAGCCGTATTTTTAAAGGCCTGTAACAGCAAACGGCCCTGATAAGCCCCAAAACCTCCGATGAAATTTGAAGCGGTAACCATAAAAGACATTGCCAAAGCCCTGGGGCTTTCCACTTCCACGGTTTCGCGTGCGCTGCGCGACAGTTACGAGATCAGCCCTGAAACCAAGAAGCGGGTGCTTGAGTATTCTGAAAAGATCAATTACCGGCCCAATCCCATTGCCTTAAGCCTGAAAGAAAAACGCAGCCGCTCCATCGGCATCATTGTTTGCGAGATCGCCAACAGTTTTTTTTCACAGATCATCAACGGCATCGAATCGATCGCGTATGATAAAGGCTATAATGTGATCATTGCCCAAAGCCATGAATCATATGAACGCGAAGTGCTGAACCTGCAATACCTCGCTTCCCGTTCAATTGATGGGTTACTGATCTCGGTATCTTCCGAAACGCAGGAAATGGACCATCTCAGGAGCCTGCATGAAAAAGGTTTTCCCATTGTTTTTTTCGACCGGGTGGTGGATGAATTACAAACGCACAAAGTGATCGTTGATAATTTCAAAGGCGCTTATGATGCCAGTTTGCACCTGGTAAAAAACGGTTTCCGCAATATTGCCGCACTAGCAGGTTCCGAATATCTTTCCATCACTAAAGAGCGCTTGGGTGGTTATGTAAAAGCCCTGGAAGATATGGGCAGGCACTACGATTCTACAATGGTACAGCATTGTTTGCATGGCGGGATGCTGTATGAAGAAGTGGAAACCGCAATCGATCATCTCCTGCAGCTGCCCAACCCACCGGATGCCATCATCGCTTCTGCGGATAAACTTACCACCAACTGTATGCGGTATTTCAAGAAAAAAAATATCCGTGTGCCGGAAGATATTGCGCTGATCGGTTTTTCCAATCTTGATCTTACCGACCTGTTATCACCGGCTTTATCGGTTGTGCGCCAGCCCGCATTTGAAATGGGCCAGATCTCTACCGAACTGCTGATCCAACAGATAGAAGCGAAACGACCGCGCGATTTTGAACGCCGCATTTTACCACCACAACTTTTTATCCGCGAATCGAGCGAGAAAATTTAGGTGAGTTTAATTGCCTGGCGAGCCAGTAATTTCCATTGCCCTTTTTCTTTTACCCAAACCAGCAATACTTTCAGCTTTACTGTTCCAGGTTTACCACCATCATTGGTTGCTGCATTCAAAATATGCCGGACAATCGCATTGTTACCTGTAACAGATATGGTTTGTTCCGACAGATCAATCGTTACAAAATCCGATTTACCGCTCGCGATATTTTCAACAAATTCTGTTTTGTTCTCCACTTTGCCGCCCGAATGCCCGTAACTGAGACTGTCGGCAGCAATATTTTCCAGTGTCGTTTTATCAGCATCGATCATTGCCTTGCGTAATTTTTCAACCGCATCGGCAACCGCTTTCTGTTCTTTGGTTTGTGCCCTTGCAGAAAAACTGAAAAGGCTTACAATACACAATACATAAAGAAGTTTCATAAAAATTTTTTTGTTTTACTAAAGTAGTTCTTCTCTTGTGTTGCAAAAAGATTAATTACGCAAACGTTTAAGCTGTTTACCGAAATGATTTTTGTAATCCTATGTAGAAATACAGATATCTGCTGCCCCGGATCAATGGCCGGCCGTTTGATTTGTTATTGAGGCTTTTATTAATTTAGAATTCACCAAAAAAATAAGGCCGCCATTGGCAGCCTTATTTATCCTGAAGAAAAGGGTATCAGTAACCGGGGTTTTGTGTAAGATTGGCATTGGCATCTCTCGCAGGTTGCGGTATCGGCAACAGTTCAGATTTACCTGTTACAAAATTGGTTGCAAACCTTCCTACCGGAGAAGAGGTTCCTGCTGCTGCGATAGCAGAACTGAGCCAGGTAACTTTTGTGGTACCGGCGGGTGTACTTGTTGGTGCCGTTTTATAAAACGAGTTTACCCATATACCCCCGATATTATTGTCATCCGATTTTGTAACCGTTGTATAATACATAGAGATCGGCAGTGTTGTGCTTTTGCTGTAAGCCGGGTATCCAGCCATATAAGAAGGATCCACCATGGCAGTAAGGGTTGCCATACGGTTCATATTGGCCCTTGCTTCATTCAATGCGGTATTCAAAAGGTTCCAGCGGATCAGGTCAAATTTGCGGACACCTTCCCCACCAAGTTCGAGTGATCTTTCACGTACGACTGCAGCAAAGAAAGTTGTTTTGCTTAAACCGGAAGGCAGATCCACTGTTGCATCAGCTGTTCCGATGGCTTTGCCATATCCCCTTCTTCTCACCTGGTTAATGGCATTATAAGCGGCGGTTGTTGGGCCATTCAGTTCATTTTCTGCTTCAGCGAACATCAGCAATACATCAGCGTAACGCATGATCTGCCATTTCAATCCGAAATACTGTATTGCATTTGTAGGCGCATAAGAAGGATTTGTGATCCAGTCACGGCGGTATTTCCCATCACAGATCGCGGTAATGGCCTGGCCTATTTTTGTACTTCCGTCAGCAGCCACATTATACACTGCGCAGGTTACATCGCGGCGTAAGTCGGTTGAATCAAAAAGGTAAAAATAAGAAGGCAGTATATTGATGCTTTTATTACCCAGTGAATTTACAGTTGGTCCGTTGTAATAACCCAACTTGGTATCTTCTGCACCCACTCCGCCAAAACCACTTGCCTGGAACATCAGTTCTCCCTGCGGATCGGCAATGGCGTGACCGCAAACCTGGTCTCTCCACAGCGATTTATAACTGGGGTTGAGGCTATGCTGGCCCGAACTGATGATATCATTACACTCATCTCTCGCGATCTGGTAATAGGTTAAATAATCTGCATTGCGTTTCATGGTTCCATCGCTTCTTAACGCATACCCGCCGCGATACAAGGCAAGCCTTGCGCGTAAAGCCTTGATCGATCCTTTTGTTAAACGTTCATCAGCCTGGTCGCCGATGGTGCCCAGATCATTGCGCCAGGGCACAAGGTCAGCGGCAGTTTTCAGATCAGCTATCAAACGCATATATAATGAATCCCTGTCGGTGCGCGAAGGAAACGGATTGGCATTTGCGAGTTCGGATGCAGGGCTGAAATGCGAAGGAAGATCGCCCCAGTTGCGGATCGCTTCAAAATAAAACTGTGCACGCAGGGCTAGTGCTTCGCCATACATACGCTGCAGTTGTTTTTTCTGCTGATCAGATCCGTTTGTGTACATATCCATTTTCGGGATATTGGCAATGCAGATATTGGCATACTCGATACCCTGGAACATCTGGTTAAACGGGTTAGTGATCTGCGCATTGCCGGAAGTAGCCGCATAACGGGCAATATCACGGCGGTCGTTATCAGAAGCGCCGGTGGGGCCCTGCATTTCATCGTTATCCACCGTATAATACAGGCTCACGCGGATGCCATATCCGGCATCGCCTACCAGGCGGCTGTATACACCGGCCAATGCTTTATAAGCGCTGTTCACATCGCTGAACACCACATCGGTGCTCAGGTCGGTGATGGGTTTCTGGTCGAGAAATTTTTTACAACCACCCAGCACCAGCAACGTTGTTCCGGCGGCCAGTAGCATCAGTTTGTAAAAAGGTTTCTTATTCATAGTAGCGGGTTTATATCGTTAGAAAGTTGCGTTAACTCCAAAAATGAAACTTCTGCTTTTCGGATAAGCCGAGTAATCGAGGCCGGGTGTAAGCGGGCTGTTACGCACACTTACTTCCGGATCGTAACCGGTATAGCTGGTAAACACAGCAAGATTATTGGCTGTAAAATAGAAGCGGAGTTTCTCGATCTTCATTTTACGCAGCGATTTGGCAGGTACACTGTACCCGATGGTTACGTTATTGATCCGGAGGAAGGAACCATCTTCCATTGCCCATGATGTGGGATAGAAAGCACCCGCACTTTTAATTGGTTGCCAGATGGTGGCATTGGCATTTAATGCGGCAAGCTGATCGGGCGCGATTCCGACTACCTGTCCGGATGAGTTGATCCACTGCGCTGTTTGACCGGTAGCAGTCACCACTTTCCAGCGGCCGGCCATTTCAGCCAGCATATTTGAATTGGCCGTGTAGCCGTTTGTCAATTCTATTTTATTGGCATTGTAAATCGTATTCCCATAAGAGAAATTCATAAACAGGCTCATGTCCCAGTTTTTATAAGTAAACTGCTGACTGATACCGCCTGTGAATTTGGGTGTTGGGTTACCGATTACGGTTCTGTCGTTATCAAGATCGATCTTTCCATCGCCGTTCAGGTCTTTGTATTTGGGCGCTCCGGGTTGTACGGTTCCGATGATGCTCGCTGCATTCACCACACCACTTTTTAAAGTATATACCTGTGTGGCGGGATTGTAATCAAAGTCGGCTGTTGTATAGAAACCATCGCTTACAAGTCCCCACATGGAACCCACCGGATCACCGATGCGGATGATATAATCCGTAGGCTGTCCGGATACACCCCAGCTTGCTGCGGGATAAAACAGGTTCTGGTTACGGCCGAGTGCTTCCACACGGTTTTTGTTGAACGACATGTTATAACTCATGTTCCAGCTGAAATCGGCTTTCTTGATCAGCACCGCACTCAACTGCAGTTCCACCCCTTTGTTGGATGTTTTACCGATATTCTGTAATTGCGTGGAATATCCATAAGTGGAAGCGATGGGCACATTCAGCAACAGGTTCTTCGCCTGGTTATTATACACATCCACACTCAGGTTGATGCGATCGCGGAACAGGCCGATATCCACACCATAGTTCTGGCTGATATTCGATTCCCACTGCAAAGCTTCGTTCACGAGCCCCGAAGAATAATACGCGGTTACACCCTGGTTATTGATGCCGTAATAATAGGTTCCGTCATTTTTAAATGTGGTAAGGAACAGGTAATCGTTGATCCGGTTATTACCCACTGCACCATAACCGGCGCGGAATTTCAGGTCGCTGATAAATTTCACATTCTCCATAAACTTCTCGTTCTTCACACGCCATGCGAGCGAACCAGAAGGGAAATACCCCCATTGCATACCCGGCGCAAATTTGGAAGCACCATCTGCACGCACATTAAAAGAGAGATAATATCTGCTCAGGTAATCGTAATTGATACGGCTGAAGAAAGAAAGGTTGGTGTACCTTGTTTTACCGAGTTTCGGATAACCGGTGAATGAAGTACCTAGGCCCAGCTTCGTGAATGCATCATCCGGCGCAGTAAAAGTTGGATAACTGCGCACCAGTTGTGTATGCGATTCGGTGCGGAGGTCATAGGTTTCTTCACCCACCAGGAAACTGAAATCATGTTTGCCTTTGAACCTGTTTACAGAATATGTCAGAACGTTTGAGTTGGTGATGGTTTTCCGTGTAACAGAATCGAGCTGTGCAATTGGTTTGCGCCCACCCTGGATGATGGAATAAGGCGTGATGGAATCGCTGAACTGGCGGTCGATCAGGTTATTGTAATCATACCCAAAGGTGGATTTGAAACTTAGGTTCTTCGTGATATTGTATGTGAATGCTGCTGTAACATTAAATACATCGGTTGATTTTTTCCGGTATTCAGCATTGGCCAGTGCAATCGGGTTTACGAGGTTCAGCCCATTACCAACATTCGGATCTGCCAGCGGGTCTGCATCAATGATATCCTGGTTAGGCGAAAGGAAGGGCCGGTATTTCACCGCATTGCGCAAACGGTTATATGCGGTTCCCTGGTCAGAAGAAACCCCTGCGCCGAATACATCTGTATGGTTGTAACGGGTTCCCACCGAGAGGCGCATTTTATCGTTGATGCGGTACTCCCCTTTCAGGTTCAGCAGGTGGCGTTTATAGGCAGAGTTCAGGATAATCGCTTTATCATCATTATACGTGTATCCAAAATTATAAGTGAGCCGGTTATTACCGCCCAAAGCTGTAATAATATGCGTTTGGGTGATGCCCGTTCTGCCTGCCACTTCATCCTGCCAGTCTACCGCAGGTACATTCTTGTACACATTCAGTGTATCCCAGGTAGAGCCAAAGTTTTTGAGGAATGTGGTACTGTCGGTACTGCTGCCACGGGAGCGTTCAGACTGGTACATGACATAATCATAAGGCGAAAGCACATTTAATTTCTTGGAAAGTTTTTTGATCCCGATATTACCGGAATAGCTGACACTCAGCCTTCCTTGCCTTCCGCTTTTGGTAGTGATCACCACCACGCCATTTGCGCCACGTGCACCGTAAATCGCAGTGGCAGCAGCATCTTTCAGTACATCGATCGATTGTATATTCTGGGGGGAGAGAGCCGATAAACCATTTTCAACCTGCACACCATCCACGATATATAATGGAGAGTTATCACCTGTAATCGACATACCGCCGCGGATACGCACCTTTACATCTGCATCTGGTGAACCTTCTGCGGTTGTGGCAGTAACACCGGCCAGCCTTCCGTTCAATGCCTCAGCAGCTGAATTGATGGGAATGTCTTTCAGGTCTTTCGCACCCACACTCGCAACAGATGCCAGCAGGTTTTTTCTTTTAATGGTCTGGTAACCGATCACCACCACTTCTTCAGATTCTTTTGATTCGGCAGTAAGTACAATATTCAGGGTACTTCTTCCATTCAAAGCTTCCTGGCGGGAGGTATAACCCACATAAGAAAAGGAAAGCGTGGTATTCGCATTGGGAACAACAATACGGTACTGGCCGTCTTTACCCGTAACCGTACCTGCAGGCACCCCTTTCGCCGTTACACTCACCCCTTCGAGCGGCTGGTTATCTGCAGAAGAAGTAACTTTTCCTTTTACTTCCACTTTTTTATCCTGTGCGCCGACACTGGCCGAAAACATAACGAATGTCAGCAGCAGCCCGCAAAAGAGGCCTGTTTTTCTAAGCAGCATACGCATACTTTTTAAACTGTCAATAAACCTTGAGGGAAGGAATACATAAAAAGATAGGCCCGGGTGGGCGGCACACACACTTAAGTGGTGTTCCTTTCTGAGCGGCATGGCAAGCAGTTTTGTTTTACAATCTTTAAAACACTACCCCTTCGTTTGTTGAAACAATTCCGGTCCGGATAGCATCCCAATTCTACACCTATATAGACAATGGGGAAAGCTATTTCGTTATTTTTTCTACGCAATCGTTCCCGGTAACGTTGTCACGTAATTTAATTCTCCGGAACTGCGCCGCAATCCTGCGTTTTACTGGTGTTTTCAGTATTTTAGATACCCAACCAACCGATTGCTATGCCCTTTCAAAAACCCCACCTCAGTTTCTGGCAGATCATCCATATGAATGTCGGTTTCTTTGGTATCCAGTATAGTTTTGGCCTGCAGCAAAGCGCCGTAAACCCGATCTACGATTTCCTGGGTGCCAAACCCGACCAGATACCCCTGCTCAATCTTGCCGGGCCTATGACGGGTTTACTGATCCAGCCCATTATCGGGGCATTAAGCGATAAAACCTGGCATCCGCGTTTCGGCCGCCGTAAACCTTATTTTTTTATCGGGGCGATGTTTTGCAGCCTCTGCCTGTTTATTTATCCGTTCAGCAGCAGTTTGTGGATGGCCGGGGGATTGTTATGGGTACTTGATGCCGCAAACAATACAGCGATGGAACCCTACCGCGCTTTTATCGCGGATAAACTTCCTGCTTCACAAATGCCCACGGGTTTTCTCACGCAGAGTTTTTTTACAGGGCTCGGTATCACGTTGGCAAATATTTCTCTGTTCGCTTTCCAGAAATTTGAATTCCTGAAACAGACACATGGACAGATCCCTTATTGGGTTTTTGGCTCTTTCTTTCTCGGCTCCCTCTGCTCGATCAGTTCAGTGATGTGGTCGATTTCTAAAACACCCGAGATACCTCCTACCGACGAAGAACTGGCCGCACTGAAAGCGAATAAAGGAAATGTGTTCGGGCCCTTTCTCGAGATTGCACATGCCATTAAAGACATGCCAAAAGTGATGTGGCAGCTCGCACTCGTATACCTCTTCCAGTGGTATGCACTGTTCTGTTACTGGCAGAATGCATCCAAAAGCATTGCACAGTCTGTCTGGAAAACCTCGCCTGCAAAAGATCCCAAACTGTATGAAGAAGCGGTTGGCTGGGGCGGGCTCGTAAACGGATGGTACAATGTGGTTACCTTTCTATCCGCATTCGGGCTGGTATATCTCGCCAAAAAATACAGCCCCAAAATGGTGCATGTTACCTGTTTGCTGCTCGCCGGTATCGGGTTGCTCATTTTCCCGCATATCGAAAACAAATATTTACTGTTTGCACCCATGACCGGCTTTGGTATTGCCTGGGCCAGTATGATGGGTGTACCTTACCTGATGGTAGTGAATAATATCCCGAAAGAAAGATATGGTGTGTATATGGGCATCATCAATATGATGATCGTGATACCGATGATTTTACAAACCACCACATTTGGGTATGTGCTGGAACATTTTCTCGGGAACGACCCAGGCAAAGCGATTGGTTTCGGAGGTGTCCTGCTTTTAATTGCCTGCGCTGCAACCCTGCTCATCAAAAATAATAAAGTGGGTGATGAGGAGATCGTAATGCCTGCAGGCGGACATTGAAAATACTGAACAATAGAATATCGATTAATAGAACACCGAAGTTAATCGCCGTTATTGCCATTGTTGGTCGCACCGCCGTTGTTGGTCGCTGACCAACAACAGGAAAACAAAAACAGCAAACCTAAGACTTCAAATAAAACAAGACCTTGCCGTTGTTGTTCGCCGACCAACAACACGAAAATAAAAAACAGTAAATCTAACACTTCCAATAAAATAAGACCTCTCATATGAAAATACTTTGCATTGGGGAAGCTTTGATCGATATGATCTGTACCGACAAAGGAAGATCCCTATCCGAAGGCAATCATTTTTTAAAGAAACCCGGTGGTGCGCCCACCAATGTTGCCGCCGCCATTGCCGCACTGGGAGGTACAGTTGAACTGGCAGCCAAAGTGGGCAATGATCCTTTCGGCCGGCAACTGATACAGGTGATGCAGGAATTCGGCGTATCCACAAAATGGATGATCGCTGATGAAAATTATTTCACCACTTTCGCATTTGTATCGTTGATGGAAGACGGGGAGCGAGATTTTGTGTTTAACCGCGGCGCCGACGGGCAACTGAGCCGCGAAGAAGTGGAAGGCATCGACCTCGATGATATTTCAATTATCCATTTCGGCTCTGCCACAGGTTTTCTTCCCGGGCCCTTGCAGGCAGCTTACCAGGGCTTGTTACAAAAAGCTTTGCAGAAAAATATTTTTATCAGTTTCGATCCCAATTATCGCCACCTCCTCTTTCCAAACGATACACAAATTTTTGTAGACCAGTCCTGGAATTTTTTACAGGCCTGTCATTTTTTTAAACTCAGTGATGAAGAAGCAATGCTGATCACAGGTGCAGTTACTGTGAGTGATGCTGCAGATATCCTGCTCGAAAAAACAAATGCCGTATTCACCATCACGCTTGGCAAGGAAGGAACACTGTTTGGTTTCAAAGGCAAAACCACCAACATCCCCAGTATTCCCATCAAACCGGTTGACACAACCGGTGCAGGCGATGCCTTTGTAGGGGCTGTGCTGTATCAGCTCTCAGATAAATCACTGGGTGAGATACAGGCAATGAGCCAGGAGCACTGGAGCCGTATCATCACCAATGCCAATAAAGCCGGGGCCCGCACCTGCGAATACCTCGGTGCTATGGAAGCGTTTAAACATTTGAATAACCAGATTTTTGAATAACAAGAGGTGAGTGGTCAGTGGTGAGTAACAGAATATTAGCAAACACTCACCACTCACCATTCACCACTCACCACTCACCATGTACCAATACAATCTCCACCAGCACATCACTTCGCTTTGTGAAAAACACAAACTGGATACCGGTGGCAAAGACCGTTTGTTTTTTACAAGGCTAATCGCAAATGCCGCTGCCATCGCCAGTTTGTATAACAGTATTTATGGCAACCATCCAAAAGGAAAAGATGGTTTTGATCATTTGATAGAAACACTGATTAATACGCATCTCGGTCGTTCAAACGCTCTACAGGAAAGGGATCACCGGAAAGAAACCGCAGGTAACTGGTTTCTCAGCAACCGCATTGCCGGTATGAGTTTATATGTG
Source organism: Chitinophagaceae bacterium (assembly GCA_004028765.1). Classification (GTDB taxonomy): domain Bacteria; phylum Bacteroidota; class Bacteroidia; order Chitinophagales; family Chitinophagaceae; genus Sediminibacterium. The sequence continues at coordinate 15,154 of SAIX01000009.1, forward strand.
GATCGTTTTTGCGGCAAGCTCAGCAATCTGCCTGAAAAATTTGCATATCTTAAAAACCTTGGTGTGAATTTTCTCCACCTGATGCCGGTATTTGAAAGCCCCGATGGAGAGAGCGATGGCGGCTATGCCGTTTCAGATTTCAGAAAAGTAGACGAACGGTTCGGAACTTTAGAAGACCTGCAGGATGTACAGCAGCAAATGCTGGAGCAGGATATGTACCTGATGATCGATATCGTTCTGAACCATACTTCTCACCATCATGAATGGGCGAAGAAAGCAAAAGAAGGCGTTGCAGAATTCCAGGACTATTATTACATGTACAACGACCGGACCCTGCCCGACCAATTCGATGCAACAATGCCGGAAATTTTCCCGGAAAGTTCACCAGGCAGTTTCAGTTATGTAAAAGAATGCGGCAAGTGGGTAATGACGGTTTTTCATAATTACCAGTGGGACCTCAACTATACCAACCCCGCTGTATTCAATGCCATGCTCGGTAATATTTTTTTCTATGCCAATCTCGGTGTGGATATTCTCCGCATCGATGCACCGGCTTTCATCTGGAAACAATTGGGCACCACCTGTCAGAATCTTCCCGAAGCACATACACTATTGCAACTGATCCGGCAATGTGTGCAGGTAAGTGCGCCGGGTATGGCCTTGCTCGGAGAAGCGATTGTGGCACCCAAAGAAATCATGAAATACTTCGGTACAGGTTTGTATACGGGCAAAGAATGTGATGTGGCTTACAATGCCACGCAGATGGCTTTGCAATGGGATGCACTCGCTACCGGCGATACACGCGTGATGCTTGCGGCACAGCAGGATCTTTTGCAAAAACCTTTTGGCTGTACCTGGTTAACCTATACACGCTGCCATGATGATATTGGGTTGGGCTATGAAGATGCCTCTATTGCTGCTGCAGGTTTTCATGCGTATGAACACCGTAAATACCTGAAAGAATATTATTCCAGCTCTTATACCGGTTCTCCGGCGCGTGGCGCTTTGTTTTCAGTAAATCCCAAAACACAGGATGCACGTATCAGCGGATCGCTGGCTTCTTTATGCGGACTAGAATCGGCAATGGAAAGCGAGGATGCTGCAGCAATCGATACCGCTGTGAACCGCATCCTACTGATGCAGGCGCAGAGTTTTTTTCTAGGTGGCATACCCATGTTATTTTATGGGGATGAAGCCGGTTACACCAACGATTACAGCTATCTCGCCGATACAGGTAAAAGTTATGATAACCGCTGGATGCACCGGCCGGTGATCGACTGGAAAAAAAACCTGCGTACAAAAGAAGCGGGCAGTATCGAAGCCCGGATTTTTTCAGCAACAAAAAGATTACTGCAGATCAGGAGCGGCCTGCCCGTGGTAAGCGATAAAAAAAATATCAGCTGGCTTACTGCGCACAATATCCATGTAGCTGCTTTTTTGCGGGCCGATGCGCAAAGCCGGTTATACTGCCTGTTCAATTACAGCAGTAAAACAGCTTACCTCACCTGGTATGCATTCAAAGAACATGGGATCATTCCCACCAAACTGCTCGACCACTGGAGCGGCAAAAAAATATCCGTTGGCCCCGACCATGAATACCTGGTGATAGCGCCTTATGGATTTTATTTACTGGAAGTGGTTGGGTAAAATTATCTGTGCCTGAGGTATTCCGTGCTTTCGCTGAACAGCCTGCGGAATGATACGATGTTCGAATCGAGCAGCCAGTAGTTGCCGTATTTTGTAAGATAATATCGATGGCTACGAAAAGAATTGTGCCGAATCACCAGTTCTGCCTTATTTCCGTTGATCTTTTGATCAATCACTTTCGAGACGGATAAACTATCATAGATATCCTGATAGTCTTGTGATTTTATGACCAGATCAAAATCAAGTGCAATGGGAGGACCATCATTTTGGGGTATCTTTTTCATCAGGCTGTCACAGGAAGCGAGGTATTGCTTCAGATCCTGTAAATAGTTTTCCGATAAAAAATGGCTGCTCCGCAATGCAAAGAGATAATCTTCCGCTTTATACCAGTTAATATGATAAAATGTGGAACTGTCCTTTAAACCACCATCGATATAATGATGATCATTCACCCATGTTTCGTTATCCCTGTACCAGGCCAGGAACCCCAATACAGAAGATATCGGTGAGAGACGCGGATCGCCAGGCACAACAGTTTGCACAGGCTTTGCTGTATCGATAGCAGGTAAGCCGGAAACAGGATACTCTTTCCCTTTGCAGCAAAAAAACAATAAAAAACAAGCATACAATAAATACCTGGACATATCGCAACAATTATAAAGATCCGCCCGGCACCAGTTTTGCATCCACAAATACCTCTTCGGCACCGCCTTCTCCGTGTAAACGGAGCAACATCTGTTCAAATGATTTCTTGCCTAACTGGTAACCGCTTGTTTCCACGTGTGTGATCATGGGATCATACAGGGTTGGCAGCAACCCGTTACTGATACTGATCACTGAAACTTCTTCCGGAACCTTACTCTTTTTTTCATGCAGGGCATACATCACACCGATCAGTATCAGATCGCCCATACAAAAGATCACATCGGGCGCCTCATCTCCTTCAAAAGCTTTCAGCGTTTCTTCTTTGGCAGGAAGGGATTGTTCCGGAAAAGCATACTGCACTTTTGTGCCCGGTGAAAGTTTCCTGAAAGTTTCCTGGAATGCATCCAATCTTTTTTGTGTAATGCTTAAATGCGGATGACCGAATAATGCAAGCACATTTTTTTTCTTATGGCCGATGATGGCCTCCGCCGCAATCCTTGCCGTATCTGCATCTGCAAAACATACCTTATCACAAATTTCGTGCACCGGTACCCTGTCGAAAAAAATAACGGGGGTTTCCAGTTCCCCGAATTTTGCAAATGGAGAAATATCTTCGGTTTGTATAGAGATTGAAGCAAACAAACCCGCCACCATATTTTTCCGGAAAAGATGGAGATTATTTTTTTCTACCTGTAAATCATCCTGCGACTGCATGATCAGTACCGAATAACCATGCATCCGCGCTTCTTCCTCAACTGCAGCAATAAAAGAGTCGTAAAAAAAATTATTAATGGTGGGAACCAGCACGCCCAGTACTTTATTGCTTTTGGTACGCAGCTGAACCGCGAGGCTGTTGGGTTCATATTCCAGCGCCGTGGCAAGTTCTTTTACACGCTGCTTGGTTTTTTCGGCAATATCCGGATGATCTTTCAAAGCACGCGAAACCGTTGAGATACTCAATCCCAGCTTTTCGGATAATTGTTTCAGCGTGCTTTGTTGTACCATTCCTTCGCTAATATGTTATCTCAATATACTGCATTGCACAATGGCTCTTTGAATTTTATGATAAATGCAGCAAAAAAACCCCGGGTAAAAACCCGGGGTCATCAATTGAACTATATACACTTAACAAAAACCTTAATCGGCACCATCCGTTCTTGCCCTCGCCACGGCAAATGCACCTACTTTCTGACCTGTTGCAATTCCTGTTTCACAATCGCTTCGATAATGGATACCACCATACATACGGGAAACAGAAGCTTCCGATGCCATTGCATTGTAAGTATTTGCTTTTTCCGGGATAATATATCCCAGGATAGTAGCAGCTGCGCCGCTGAAAGTGGAATGCCCCGAAATATAAGAAGGGAAATTGGGCAGGCCCGTCAGCGTTTTAATAGATGCGTCCATTTGCGATGGGCGCGGATTGAAATAGGCATACTTGGTATCCCAGCAAACGATCGCAGCGTCCATCAGCGACATGTTTAACAAAGCCATATTTCTTGCCCAACGTACTTCACTGAAATTTTTTGTGATAAAATCATCTGCCGCGATCGCGTCCCAATGGCCGGGTGGTGTATAGGTACCCACCCCATCCGCCCAGAAATGCACGATGCGGATCATCTCTCTGGAAGGATTGGATACAAATGCATTGATCTCGGCAGTTTCTTTTTTCATCTGGTCGCTCGAAGTGGAAGGTGGCGGGCCCGGGCGCAATGCCAGTGTTGTATTCGCATCAAAGAGGAAAGGCGTTACCTTACCAAATAATGGAAGCATGGGTGGCCGCTTGGGTGAATCCTGGCTGATCCATGCGATCTCGCCTTTTGCAAGTGTACTGCTTTCAAATGCCGCCCAGTCGGCCGGTGTGCCTACTGCTGCTCCTGCTTTGTCGGTTCTCGCCCTTGCTGTAAATTTCTGTGCCACTTGCCTTCCCAATGCTTCACCTGCTTCAATATCACTTCTTGTTGCAGAACCTGAAGCGATCGCTGCAAGCTCTGCTTCTTCGAGCTTCTGTTGTATGTTCGCTATCTCGCCCGGGAATAATAATTTCATCATTTCGGCCGTAACCCCGGCCAGCACTGCTGCTTCTGAAGGGTAAGAAGGCAGATCGGTTTGTGTGAGCATCGGTTTGATGGTTGCATCCGTTTTATAAGGAGCGGGTCTTCCATATTGTTTCTTGTAGTACCATGCAGCAACCAATGCATCATATTGTGCAGCGCTCACATAAGCATAAGCCCTCGCCGCGTAGGGCGGATTGGCAAATGGGAACAACGGATAGGCAAAAGGATTGGCCGCACTCGGAATGGGATACGTACCATCAGCATTTTGGTAGGGAGGCAAATTATATTTGGCAACGAGTTCGCGCATGATTTCGTTCCAGCGCAATACACCGCCTGCGCCCCAGTAATTGATCTTTGCCTGTTGCTCTGCAGTTATATTTAACTGCAAAGCTTTGATCTCGTTCAGTTCGGCCACATAACCTGTTGAATTTACCGCGGCGGGTGCTGCAACAGAAAATTCAGTGGCTCCTGCCAGTAAAACCGGTTTCCAGTTGCCGGCATCGATATCTGTTTTGGCAGGTGCAAGTATCGGCGCATAATCGGTTCTGCCGTTTGTATTTTTTTTGCAGGAAGGTGATGCAATGTACCCCACTGCCAATACACTCAGTAAACTATATTTTATTACCTGTTTCATGGATTATTCTTTTTTGGATGAACCTGCTTTCTCTTTTTGTTTCTGTTTCTTCGAGAAATCCAGGATATAAAAAATACCCGCATTCACTGCAGTGGACTGTCCCATATTTCTTCCTGACAGTGTTGTATTGCCACCCCCGATGAGTGATAAGCCGCTCACTGCTTTAAGATTGTATTTTACATTCACACCCAGTGTGGCAGCATTCATCCGGTTACTGGGGAATGGCATATTATTCCTCGTGATATCAAAGCCACCCAATGTGTACCACTGGTTAAAAATGGCTTCGGCAATCATACGACCGCTGCGGTAACCTGCACGTACCTGGTAACTGGATGCATTGGGCATATCCACCACATTGGTGTTGTGCATTTCTGTTGTATAATAAGCCGTACGATCGATCGTGATATCACTTCTGAAAACATAAGTGCCCGATACCGTTGCAAACAAATTACCCACCTGGTAATCTGCCATCGCGCGCAGGGAAAGACTTTTGCTTCTTAAACCGATAGAAAGCGGCAGAAAATCGGCCACATAATTGGAAACAGGAAATGAATACCCTGCTATCCCGTACAGTGAAAACAAACCCTTGCCCAGATCTGTTTCAACCGGGTTCCATTTGATCCACAATGAAAGGTCCTGCAGTCCTTTTAATCCATGCAGCGTCCCTGCCGAAGCTTTTGTTTGTACATAGGGCAGGCCAAATAAAATATTGAGTTTGTCTGAAACACCATAGTTGCCCATCACAGCATACATATTGGTGGTAACAGTTCCTATGTTTTCGTTGGTTCTTTTGAGAGTGCCTTCCCAATAATTGTTCCAGTGGCTGTTACTGTACACAAACCCTGTGCAGAAATTATTTTTTGTCATCATAATAGCATCCGCATCAGTTTGTGCACTGCCGGTTACTGCGTTGCCCATACATGCAAGCAGTATGAGAAAAGGAACAAACAGGTTCCTCTTCCCTATAACAAATTCATACATAGCAGAATTGTTTACAGGCACAACAGGGTATGCCGTAGCAAAGTCCTGTTGTGCCGCAGTAAAAAAATGTAGTTTAGAATTTCAGCGATAACCCGATATTCAGTGCATAATCCGCAAATGCCGCATCGCCCTGTGTGTACTTTCCGGTCAGATCTGTTGTGATCTTATCTGCCATGCTCTGTGTGCGGTTACGCGTAATGGCAACCGGTACATATGCATATACATTGAATTTGTTGAAAGAATAGGTTATACCCGGCTCAAGGGAAACAATATATCCCGGCCTCCTGAAACCAAGACTGCCACCGATCAAATCATGAACCGGCAAACATTCTTCGCGTACACCCAATGCGAAATTGAAACGCTTTACCATATAATTGAAACCGGCGCGCAGCATCATCTGATCAGGTACACTCATTACATCACTTCCATTGGCAACAGCCGTAGCAGAAGGCGTACCACCTCTTGCAGTGGAAGTGCCATTCTGCTCACGCGGATTTATCAGGTAATAAAAGTTACCATACAAACTCAGCTTGTGATTGAGGTTATAATAGGCATTCATTTCAGTGGTGATACCAGTACCTCCATCCCCCAGTTGGATTGACTGATCAACGGGACCGATCACCGTTGTGCCGGGTGTAGCAGTATAAAAACGATCGGTATACTTATAATCGCCGGTAGGTAATTTCAACCCCATACCCAGCTGGATATTTCCGCGCGGATTTTTTACCGGGTCGAGCAACCAGTAATAACCGGTGAAACGGATATCGCCGATACCGAATGAAGCGGTGGTATGGCGCTCTTTTCCGCCATGCTCGTAAAGAGAAGAACGGGTATTGGAAATAATAGGAAGATCGGCGCTGATGGACCAGCGTTTGCTGAGTGTATGTGTTACGGCAATGTCCATGGTATATGCGTGGTTGATCACTTCTGTACCCTGGTCAACCCTTTGCTTCTGTTCCACATCGCCTACAAAATGTTTATAAGAATTGAAGTAACGGTTGTTGATATTGAGCAGCCATTTTTTACCATCGGCATCGCTGCCAACGCCGTGATCCATTGTGCAAAGGCCGCCCACACTTTTAATGGCCACGCATCCCTGTGCCACCGATCGCGTGCCCGATGCAAACAGGAACAATGAAATAATTATAATGAATGAGGATTTCATAACAGCTTGTTTTGAATTGTAATGAGTGATAACAGTGATAAAGAATTATTTCTTCTTCATTTTTAAACGATCAGCCACCATCTGGCCCACTTTACGGCCTACCTCGGTACTGATGATACAGGAATTGTGAAAATGAATACCCCCGTAAAACCTTGCCCAGTTATTTTCTTCTGCCGCAGCGCGGAAGGATTTGAAGGAACGGCTTTTGATACCAAACTCCAGTTCCGTTGAATCAGTGAAAGCGAAATGATCGCCAAACACACTGGTTAACGCTTCAGCTGCAGAGGAAGAAATGGTGGAATGCCCACAGGTATATTCGGGGAAAGCCGGTGTTTGCAGGTAAGGGCGCCAGTTGGGGTCAAAATATTTATTGATCACGGTTTCGGGCCTCACGGTATTGTAAGTGTATTTCACATACCAGCATTCGATAAAGGCATCAAACAATGCAATGCTTGTTTTGGCGTAGGCATACACCGTATTGGCAAAATCAAATTTTGCCTGTTTGGCGGCAATACCGATCACACTCATCCAGTGACCGGATGGTGAGAATTTTTTACTGCCATACATCACATGGCCCGTTACGTTCATCTTAAAAGGATTGTCGTCCCAGAATTCAGCAATGTGTTTTTGCTCCGGCGTGAGGCTGTCAACTGCTTTTTTTATTGCCATCACTTCCTGGTAATATTTACTGTTTTTATCAGTGATATTATATGCAGGTGGTGGTGGTACATTAAACATCGAAGCACTGTCGATCACCATCGGCCTGATCTCTTTCCAATGCGGCTCCGTTGCAGAAGCATACATCGGCGGCGTGGGGATCCATCTTCCCGGGATATCTTTCACAGTATATTTTTCAGCACCGCGTGTTTCCAGGTAATTGTCTTTTTTGCTCCAGCGGATGATCGAAGCAGAAATACTGTCCGACAAAACCCTCGATGCTTTTTCTACATCAGAAGGAAGTCCTTTGTCGCGCGCCAACTGCAGGATACTGTCTTCATAACTTTTCATGCTTCCCTCGGGGAAAGTAACCGATTCACCCACTTTGATATAGGCCAGCAAAGCAGACAATGCTTCATCCACCTTTTTATCCGCCGCAGGTACGGAAATATTTTTCAACCCGTTTACCTGGCCGGCGAGCGACTGGTATTCATCCGGATGGGTGGCTGCCATCACTTCATAAGCTGCCACTGCTGCATAAACGTAATTACGCGCCGCTACCATGGGAGGGAAATTGTTTCCCATGACAACCGTATTTAACTCGTGTACTGTTTGACTGAATAATTCCGGATTGTGCAGATAGGTTTTGTATGCTGTTTTTTCCTTACAGGAATAAATACCAATACCTATAACTACACAAAGACCCGCCAAGAGTCTTTTCATCATTGCTGAAATAATTTGAAACTGATATAAATTGAAATACAAACAAACCGGCTTAATAACCAAGCCTTATGCCTGTGGCGGGCGTTCCAGGCGGCTGAGGTACCCCGGCTTCATGCTGGCGAAGTACAGGCTGTTCGGGTTCCCTTTCAGATCAGAATCCCTAAACTGCCAGGAAAAGAAATCATGATCATTGGTGAAATCCTGAACAGAGAATTTCGCGGCATGATCGTGGTGCGAAGGCGCCTTCTTGGAAGATGTATTGTTAGCAATAAAATCGTTGGCTAAACGGGCAAACTCATCCCGTGCATTGCGGATACCGGCTTTGGTGGTATTGGGGATACACAACAATTCCAGTGAATCCTGGTAGAAACGGCGTTTTACATAATTATAAGTAACCCCGCTGATCTCCACACTACCTTCTACTTTTTCAAATTTTTCAGAGCTGCTTCCATAAGGAAGGCTGGCCGGTACTTTGATGTGAAGCAGATCCTTTTCGTTATACTGGTCTAGATCGAGGGCTGCCTGTAATTTTTCATCCGCCCTTGCTTCAAAATAGTTTGAAAGCAAACGGTAACCACCCCAGTTAAAGAGGAGAATGGCAAGCAGTAGTATGGAAACGATCCGTTTCACCACGTGTGAAAATAACACATTATTGTTTAACAGTAAAGATTTTCTTTTCAGGCCCAACCCCTTTAATAGTAAGGCTTTTCCACTGTTTTGGCAGCGATGATCTGATCTGTGTAATGCCATTGGTCGTGATCTCCAGGCCTCCAAAACCCATCAATACAGACTGGATAATTCCACCGGCCCCCGTTGAAAAATAAGGATTCGTACCTCCCTTGGTTTCGGCGATCACACGGAAGGGCGGGTTGAGATTGGGAACATAAGCATCCTGGAAAAAATGATAGGCTTTATCGCCCTCACCCAACCGGGCATGCAAAAGTGTAAAGATGGCCTGTGTCATCGCAGGTGTACCTTCATTGGGAACACGGGTTTCATAATATTCAAGGTCTTTTTTAACCTGCTCGGGATTGCTGACTTCTTTTAAAGGATAAGCCAGCAGGTTTGCATCGGCCTGTTTAATTCCTTCACCATGATACTTAGCATGCTCCTGTGTAATACCATTTTCCATTTTCAGGATCGGGATATTATTCGCCACCTGCATCCAGTCTGCATCAGCTTTCACGCCTAAAATTCCAGCCGCCTGTGTGGCGTATTGCAAAACAGCTTTTGCGGCGGCATTGGTCCATGCATTGTTGTCTACATTCTCCGCCCACTCATCTGCTGCCACTACGTTTTTGATATCATAATGCCCGGGGCCATTTCTTTCTACGCGGCTTGCCCAGAAATCGGCCGTTTCTTTTAATACCGGCCAGCCTTTTTCTTTCAGCCATTCTTTGTCCTGTGTTACACAATAATAATTCCATGCGGCAATACCTACACAGGCAGTGATATGGTGTTCGAACGGACCGCTCAATGCCCAAACAGGGGTTTCTTCCACACCGGTTGCCGCACTTTCCCATGGATACATTGCCCCCTTATATCCATGATTGAATGCATTTCGTTTGGCTGCCGTTAAACGCTGAAACCTGTATTCCACAAGGCTTCTGGCCATTTCGGGATGCAATACAAGAATGGCAGGATACATCCACAGTTCCGTATCCCAGAATACATGGCCGTTATAACCCAACCCGCTTAATCCCATTGGCGAAGGGCTCATATCCGTACCTTCTCTTACAAATGAATAGAGATGGTATAACATGCTGTGTATGTCCTGCTGCGCCTGGTCGTCTCCTTCCACGAGGATATCGCTTTTCCATAATTCATTCCAGGCTTTGTTGTGAAAACTGACCAGGCGTTCGCGCCCCTCCAGTTTGGCGAATATGGTCATACGCTCCGCTTCATTCAATGGGTCATCATGTTGCGCTGAAGTAATAGAGGAGCCTGCTATTGAATAGCGATAGGTTTCACCGGCTTTCAATTTGCGGCTGAATTTCATCAGGTGCATATTGTTGTCCCACATTTCATGGATCACACGCGGCTCCTGTCCATGTGGTTCACTGAATAAAAAAGTATTGGATGCACACATCAGCAATTTACCAGTAGGGCTTTTTGCAGAAGAAGTGAGCAGGCTGATCACCACATGCGGCCTGTCGATCTCGTTATAATAATTCTGAACATCTTTCAAGGCATCCGGTGCTTCCATTACACTCGCGCTTCCGAGCAGGATCTCTTTTTTTGCAGTAACCGTTACATCCATTAACACGGTAAAAGGAAGATGTCGTAAGGAATAATAGGTATAAGAAACCGTGGCTTTATCACCGTAATCAAAGGAGGTAGTGAAACTCGCATGCTGCATATCCAGTTCCTGTTTCAGGTTACGGGTATCGGCTGCGCTCACCCTTCTTCCATCAATATCCATCTGCATATTGAGGAGGTTAAAGCTGCGCAGGAAATTGCTTACCCGGCCCCGCCCATACAGGTCATAAGCACCTGCCAGCACCACATCTTTTACTTTAAAGGGTTCGGGTGAGGAAACAATCCCGATCATCCCGTTGGCAACTGTGATCCCATAATAATTGGATGGATCGATTTTATCTGCGGCAATTTTCCAGGGATCCGGTTTCTGTGCAGAGAGGGTTACAGCAGGGAAAGCCGCTAAACAGAAGGCAATTATTTTTTTCATAGAAGCTGATTATCGGTTTTATTTTCTTTTCCTGTATACGCGAAGCAGGTCGTTATTCACACCTACAAAAATATCGTCCATACCCAAAGCATTTTTTACTACCTGCACACTTCTCACTTCACCGGTAACAAATAAACCACTCTGTCTGGGTAGCAGGTAGCTGAAACTTTTTTCGCCCTTATTGATCAGCGTAGTGCCATATCCTGCATCAAATCTTCCGGTCTGCGGTTTCAGTCCGAAAAAATTTCCGGCCATAAACAGATCAGGCTTTCCATCACCATCAAGATCGGTTACCGCAATCCCGTACACAGGGGAAAACTGGGCCTGTACCGGTAATGGCTGCCTCATATAGTTGCCATTTCCCTTGTTATAAAAAACAGAGGTTTCTGCGGTTTCTACTTTTAAAACAACCCCCATTCTCTGCTGCTCCGTTGATAAGATTTCTTCGATCGGTTTACCTGCATAGGTTTCATACCTGAGAAATTTTTTCTTCAGCCCCGGCAGTTGCGATTCCATTTCATCTTTGAGATAATACGGATAGGCTTTCCCATCGTTTTTATAATACACCGGGATGCATTCGCTTTGTCCGTTTTTATCAAAATCACCGGCATACAAACGGGCAGGGTGTTGTTCATCAGCTTTGATATTTGAATTCAATCCCATATTGCCCGCAATGATATCCGGTCTACCATCGCCATCCATATCAGCGATACGCAGGCAATTCCACCAACCCGAAGAGTGTGGTATCTCCGATCGTTTGGAGAGTTTTCCTTTTTCATAAGAGAAAAAAGTTACCGGCATCCAATCGCCTACGATCACTAATTGTTTATTTCCGCTGCCGTTCATATCCGCCCAGGCGGCTGCTGTAACCATCCCAAGTTTTTGCAATTCGGGTGCAATGTTGGCTGTTACATCTGTAAACTTCCCTCCTCCATCGTTGTGTAATAATATACTCGAAGGCGGAATCCCATAACTACCGGGGATGGTTCTTGCACCGATAAAAATATCCGGTTTACCATCGCCATCATAATCGTTCACCGCCACGCAGGATGCGTTAAGAGAGATGGCTGGCCAGCCCTTTGGCGCAGAACTGAAATCTCCCTTCCCATTATTCAGGTATAATCTTGTATAAAGCGAAGGAGAACCTTGTTTTGCTTCATTGCCGCCGGATACTGCTACCAGGTCGAGATCCCCATCGCCATCCGCATCAAAAAAAGCGGCACCGGTGGTTTCATAAAATTTATCGGCTATAAAAATGGGTTGCGGTTTGTTTTCATATCGCCCGTCTTTTCTTTGGATAAAAAGTTTACAGGTATCGCCTGCTGCACCTGTCATCAAAACATCCTGTAACCCATCGCCGTTCACATCGCCTATAATCAAACAAGGGCTCTCAGTAGAAACCATTTTGGGTATCAGCCGTTCCACATCAAAATCAACAAAATCATTCTCATGGTGATGTGCATTTCCTATTAAAACAGCAGCGCTGATGTCTTCAAATATTTTTTTCGGTTGCGGATATACCCAGGAAGCGGCAACCGCTTTTGACTGCTGCAATACCAGGAGTGTATCCATGGGTGGATTCAGCAGCAATGTTTTTTTCTGATCCGGCCAGCGCACTACAATACTGTCGATATGTTTTTCTTTACCCGTTCCGAACAGCAAAACCGGGTCAACACTGCTTTGAAAACCGCGTGTGGGCATTTCTTCCAGCATCTGCTGTTTGTTGCCGGTATACAGTATTGCTTTGGCTCCGTAAGCAAAAGTATTGGGTGCGGTTCCTTCCAGTTTCAGTTTCAGGAAATGCGATTTATTTATTTCGCTGTTCTGATTTTGATAGACCGATGCCGCTGCATTTTCGTTATTGATCACAAGATCAAGGTCACCATCCCCATCGAGATCCGCATAAGCGGCCCCGCTGCTGAAGGTAGGCATACCAAAGCCCAATTGTTTTGATTGATCCTTAAACATCAGGTTACCCTGGTTTCGAAAAGCCAAATTGGGAATGGGAACAGATGGCATTTTATTGAGCAGGTCGAGAAAGTCAAAACCGCCCTGCCGAATCCTCCGAAGGTTTTCTTCACTATTAAAAAATGCGAGAAAATCCTGGTTGGTCAGGTCGCGGCGGATACCGTTGCAGACAAAAATATCTTTCCAGCCATCGTTATCAAAATCGAAACAAAGCGTTCCCCAGCTCCAGCCTGTCGCATCCACACCCGACAATTGTCCGATCTCACTGAATGTGCCGTCCTGGTTATTTAACTGCAGGGTGTTACACGTGAACTGGTGATGGAAATCCAGTTTATTCCGTGCGTTCTGTACATCATATCCATCGAACTTAATCGTGGTTTTGATACGGTAATCGGATTCGGGTAACATTTCTGCCGTAAAAATATCCGGGTATCCATCGTTATTCAGATCGGCCATATCTGTTCCCATCGCACCATTGCTCATATGACCAATCGCCTGCGTGCTTACCTCCCGGAAGGTTCCGTTGTGCTGGTTGATATAAAGATAATCGTGTTCAAAAAAATCATTGGCCACATACAGGTCTTCCCAACCATCGTTGTTCAGGTCGCCAACCGTTACACCAAGACCAAAAGCAATTTCTGATCCATAGATACCGGCAGTGGCACTCACATCGGTAAACTTACCCTTGTCGTTCCGGTAAAGCCTGTCGCCATTCACGGCATCGCGTAGATACCGTGCATCACTTTTGTAACCGAAATTATCGATCGAGCGCGGGCTATTGTTCAACACAAAACAATCCAGGTCCCCATCGTGGTCATAATCAAAAAAAATCGCCTGGGTAGAAGCACCCTGGTCATCGAGACCATAAGCATGGGCCTCCTCTTTAAACGTTCCGTTATGCTGGTTAACAAACAATTCATTGGCCCTTATTTCACCGGGAGTTAACCCTGCATTGCAAACATAAATATCAAGCCAGCCATCTGCATTGATATCAACCATGGTAACGCCGGTATGCCAGGTTTTTTTCCCGGCAACACCTGCTTTTGCAGTGATATCCTCAAACTGCATATTTCCCTTGTTCAGGTACAGCTGGTTGCTACCCTGGTTGGATGTAAAAAAAATATCGGGCTTCCCATCGTTATTGATATCCCCGATCGCCACGCCACCCCCATTATAAAAATTATGGTAGTTAAGGATATTCATTTCCTTGGTATCGGTTACGAGGTTGGCAAACCGTATACCTGTTGCGGACGAGGGCAGTGATTGAAAAAGTGGTTCCCCATCCTGTTCCCGGCTTTTGTTTTTACAGGAAAGAAGGAAGATCGGTGAAAGAAAAACCAATACGGCAAAAGAGTGAAATCGGCTCATAGCGAACATCAGTAATTACAGGTCGGCAACAGCGGCAAATTAGCTTTTTTATACCTGCCTTCAAAAGAGAAAGGCCCTGTATTTTCAACTGTTCCCGTGCAAATTTGTTAAAATGAACGGAAGCGGTTTTACAAGGAGCGTAATTACGCTTTATCCTTTATTTTGCAGACCCAATACAGGCTTTTGATATGAAAAAAATCTTTCTTTTCCTGCTGCTACTGCTGGCATTGTTTACGGCCGGCACGTATATGCTGATTCCTTCTGTTATTTCGGTCAGCGGTGCCGTAGTTGCAAAAACAACAGATATCGGTACCGAAAGGATCCTGATGAACGACAGCAGTTGGGTGCATTGGTGGCCTGCAGAAAAAAAAGGCATGCAAAAAGCTGATCCGAAAACCGGCTTTCAGGGTGGCGGCTACCTGTTCCGTGAAACCGGCAAGTTTTACAAATCGCTTAGCATCAGCATCGGTAATGAAGAACATACCCTTCCCTCAAAATTACTCATTGTGCCTCTTGCCGTTGATTCAACAGGCATTGAATGGAAATGTGAACTGGTTACGGGCAATGACCCCATTTCACGTGTCCGGAGATACCAGGAAGCCAAACGTATAAAATCCGCTATTGATGAAGTGCTGGGCAGTCTTCGTGATTTTTTATCAACGCCTGAAAATGTATATGGCATCAATATTGAACGCAACCATTTAAAAGATACGCTGTATGTAAGCAGTAAAACACAATTGACAGTTTATCCCACTCAAAAAGATATTTATAACCTGATCGGAAAAATCAACATCTATCTTGCCAAACATAACAGCCCCGCTACCGGGAGCCCTATTTATAATATCACACAAACCGATCAAAATCACTTTCAGTTGATGGCGGCAGTACCTACGAACCGCATGCTGCCGGAGACCGATGGTTTTGCAATGAAAAATATGATAAAGGGGAGTTTTATTATAACAGAAGTTTCTGGCGGCGAAAAACAAGTGAGTACTGCCTGGCGTAACCTGAAACAGTTTTTCCAGGACTATCGCAAAACATCAATGGCAATGAATTTTACAATGCTTGTTACCGACAGGACCTTACAACCCGACAGCAGCAAATGGGTTACAAAATTGTATATGCCTGTGTATTGAAATTACCGGGTTAGGAATTTTGAATGATGGCATTGCTCATTAGAACAATACAGGCGGGTATAAAAGAGAATACGTTTACTTCCTCAGGATTTTATCCATTGCCCTTCCTTTTGCAAGTTCATCCACAAGTTTATCGAGGTATCTTACTTTCTGCATCAGTTTGTCCTCGATCTCTTCAACACGATAGCCGCAGATCACTCCTGTGATCTTGGAAACATTGGGATTCAGTTTGGGAGCCTCTTTAAAAAAGGTTTCAAAATCTGATCGTTTGCTGATCTGGTTTTGCAAAGATTTTGCATCAAAGCCGGTAAGCCAGCAAATGATCTCATCCAGCTCTGCCTTCGTGCGCCCCTTTTTCTCTACCTTATTCAGGTACAAAGGATACACACTGGCGAAGATCATTTTATAAACACGTTCGTTGTTCATATGAAAGCTGTTATTACTCCGTCTGAAAAGATAAAATACCGATTGCTTCCTGTGGTGTTAAAATGGCGATCGTGCTTTTTTTAAAATCCTTTGTATTTCTTGTGACAATTGCATCGATCTTAGGCACACTTAAAGCGCAATAATATTGAATCGCATCTTCAAAGTCTTTAAAATCTGAAACAAGTGACGAATCTATTGTATCGGATGTAACTGGAACCGTTGTGGTCAATTCTTTTAAAGCCGTTAAGTGTTTCAAAGTTTGTGAATGACTCAGTGCCTGGTTAAGTATGTAATAAATGTTGTTGTATGAGATCGCTGCTACAAAAACCTGTACTTTCTGTCTTACAGAAGCTTCAAATAAAATTGCCGCCGAATCTGAAAAGGGTTTACGGTCAGACAAAAAATCTATCAGCACGTTTGTATCGAGGAAAAGCCTTTTCACTTATTATATCTTTTGGTTACGGCAGATTTTATTTCTTTTTTATAATCAAAGTTTTCGGGCAATTCAATCACACCCATTAAGGATTTTATTTTAGGGGAGAGGCCGGTTTTGGATTGTTCATTTACTGATAGGGATTTTAAATAATTCTCTACAAGGTTAGAAAGGCTTTTCCCCCTTTTCCGCGCATATTTTTTTGCAGAACTGATGACAGATTTATCAACCGTTAATGTGAGTTTTGTACTCATACACGTACATTTTACTGATTAAAGATACGTGTTTTAGATAAGAAAATAAATTTTTCTAAATAGTATGTATAGAGCCATGACTTATTGAACTGCTCCTGTGCCCTACTTAACATTGTCTGCAAACCGGATAACCATGGCAGAATCACTGTTTCGGGCGAGCACAAATGCGGGCTTCCCGTTTATAGTTATTTTTTTTATGTGCCTTACCTCACCCTTTACCTGCAGGCCGTTGATATTTGACACTGAAAAATTTCCTCCACCCCTGTTGAGCAGGACGGTACCGAAATCAGC
>SAIX01000010.1 GCA_004028765.1 Chitinophagaceae bacterium
GTATGTAAGCGTATCTATTGTATAGGATGGGCGCGGCAGGCGGAATTCCGCATCCGATGCTTTTAAGCGAAGATCCCCCTCCACCGCCAGGTGCGCCAGGTGCAGGCGATGATATTCATTTAATAATACAGAAGAGGGCTTCAGTGGATTTTGAGGAGATACGATAAACCAGACCTGCTGGCAATCGGTATGGTTGGCCACATAGCTGGCCACGATCAAGTGACCCGTATGAATGGGGTTAAAAGAACCAAAATATAAACCGATTTTCACCTAATATTTTGATTATCATTTATTTATGACAAGTTCGTCGGCTCAACAAAAATACTGTCGGCCTCGCTCACCCGCAAACTGAGATGATATCCCGACACCGATACCGAGATCGGATCGCCCAGGGGTGCGATCTGTTCCACTTTTACCTGTTCACCCGGCACACAACCCATTTCCATCAGCTTTATAAAGATCTCATCTTTCTCAAAGGAATGGATCACCGCTGTTTGTCCAACCCCTAACTCCGACAATCGTATCATGTCCACAGATTAAAAAATAAAGGTAAAGCCGTTGCATAGCATTTTGTTACGAATTTTGGAGTAATAGCATATTATGAGCCTCGTCCAGTTTCGTTCCGCCGACCGCAAGTTTCACAGAAAAGAAAAAACCGCACTGAAGCGTTTTATAGAACGTCTTTTCCGCAAGGAGAAAACGGCTTTGGGATCCATTACTTATATCTTTTGTTCCGACGAATTTTTGCTGCAGATGAACCGTGATTTTTTGCAGCATGATTATTATACAGATATCATAACATTTGGCCTGTCCGACAAAGGCAAGCCTGTAGAAGCGGAAGTATATATCAGTCTTGACAGGGTGAAAGAAAACGCAAAACAGCTGGGTGTTGCTTATCAGAACGAGGCGCTCCGGGTTATTTTTCATGGGGCATTGCATCTTTGCGGGTATAAAGACAAAAAGAAAAGTGAAATCCTCCTGATGCGGCAAAAAGAGGAAGAGTATTTGCGTTTATTTGAGAAAAGCCGCTAATGCCGCGTATTCCTTTCTTATTATTCCTGTTTCTCCCCCTCTTTTCACTGGCCCAGCTAACTGTAGTTGAGCTGGAGGTAAAAAAAATCCCCGAACCGGTTTCACGCGATTCGGCTGTAGATGCCTGGAATATAACCCAGCCGGGCTACCGTCAACTGCCACAGCGGTCTAAAGAGTTGCTGTATTGGACCAATCTCGCCCGGCACAATCCAAAATATTTCTGGGATAGCGTACTGGTTCCGCTTCTCCGTGCGTTCCCAAAGCTGAATAAAACAGAAGCCAAAAGCCTGGAACTCGACCTCAAACGTGCCGGTCAGCTACCCATGTTTTCCCTCAATACTATATTAATCAGAACAGCACAGGCGCATGCGACGGATATCGGATCAAAAAAAGCCACGCTTGGGCATAATTCAAGTACGGGTGTTGACTTTGGTACACGGATGCGGCTGGCGGGTATCCGCCGATGCGCAAATGAAAATATTGCCCTGAGCAGCCAGAATGTTTTGCTTTCTGTGGCCCTGCTTTACTTAGACATTAACCTCCCGGCCCTGAGTCACCGGAAAACCCTTCTCGATCCCAACTTGAGAGAAATAGGAGTTGGTTCTGCACTCTATGGTCAGGATCAATACTTTTTGGTACAGGATTTTGCCTGTGCTCAATAACAATTGTTTCACGGGACACTGTTTCTTGTAGAAACATTCGAAGAAATCTTGTTCCACATGACACCGTTTCGGTGTGAAACATTTTATTTTTGGTTATGGCAAGAAAAAAATGGACGGCGATCGGGAAAGAAGAAGTGACCGACGCGGTAGTAAAGCTTCGCGAAAAAAGGAAATGGCAGGTAGCTTACCGGCGCTTTGTGCTGGAGAAACTTCCAAGTGGTGCTTACGCCCCTTATTTCGGGCTTGATTGTGAAACCCTTCGCTCCTGGTTTGAGTGCCAGTTTACGAGAGGGGCGGGCTGGGAGAACTTTGGAAAAGCCTGGCAATTCGGGCATGTGCTTTCCACCCATTATTTCGACTTCTCCAGCGAGGATGATCTCCGGCTTTGCTGGAATTATACCAATATGCGGGTGGAATTGCTTGACGCAGGCGCCGATGACGGCCTCCCGAAAGGGGATATCCTCTCTGCAAAGGGTTATTTTGTATCACTGTATGAGAGAACGGGTATTAGGATCTGCAAAAAAATGCTTGAAAAAATAAACGCCCTCGAATCCAGGCCTGTTCCCGGTACCGAGAAGCTTATTGCATTTATTTCCCGCAACAAAGAAAAACTCGAATCTATCGGAGGGCTTACCAAAGAAGAGTTTACAGAACTGGCAAGGGGGGAGGCGCTCGAAAAGATTTTATTAGAACGGGAAATCCTCCGCAAATTCAGCGGGGGCGAAAAAGGCTGAACTATCTTTGCGAACTATGTTTCCTGAATACGATGTAATTGTTGTGGGTGCGGGTCATGCGGGTTGCGAAGCCGCTGCAGCCGCCGCGAATATGGGCAGCCGGGTTTTGCTGGTAACCATGAACATGCAAACCATTGCCCAGATGAGTTGCAATCCCGCAATGGGCGGTATTGCAAAGGGGCAGATCGTAAGGGAAATTGATGCGATGGGCGGTTATAGTGGAATTGTGAGCGACCTGAGTACAATACAATTCCGCATGTTGAACCGGAGCAAGGGGCCCGCGATGTGGAGCCCCCGCACGCAAAACGACCGGATGTTATTCGCCGCCACCTGGCGCGAGATGTTGGAGCGTACACCCAATGTTGATTTTTACCAGGATATGGTGAAATCGATCATCATCAAAAACAACAAAGCCTGTGGGGTTGTAACGGGGCTTGGGCACGAGGTAAGGGCAAAATCCGTTGTGGTGACCAGTGGCACATTCCTGAATGGCATCATACACATCGGGGAAAAACAGTTTGGCGGCGGAAGGGTGGCAGAGAAAGCAGCAACTGGTATTACCGAGCAATTGGTGGAACTGGGTTTTGAAAGCGACCGGTTAAAAACAGGAACGCCGCCACGGGTGGATGGAAGAAGCCTGGACTATTCCAAAATGGAAGAACAGAAGGGCGATGATACTATTACCGGGTTTTCGTACACAGATACAAAACGCATCAGGCCGGAAGAACAGCGGAGCTGTTACATCACCTATACCAACCAAACTGTACACGATATTTTAAAAACCGGTTTCGACAGGAGCCCGATGTACCAGGGAAGGATCGAGGGGGTTGGTCCGAGGTATTGCCCGAGTATTGAAGACAAGATCAACCGTTTTGCAGACAGGGAACGGCACCAGCTTTTTGTGGAGCCTGAAGGATGGAATACAGTTGAGATCTATGTAAATGGCTTCTCCACATCGCTGCCGGAAGAAGTTCAATACGAAGCGCTTCGTATTGTTCCGGGTTTTGAGAATGTCCGCATTTTCAGACCGGGGTATGCGATAGAGTATGACTATTTTCCACCGACACAGTTACAATATTCCTTGGAGACCAAGCTGATTGAAAATCTTTTTTTTGCCGGGCAGATCAACGGAACCACGGGCTATGAAGAAGCGGCCTGCCAGGGATTAATGGCCGGAATCAATGCACACCAGAAATCCCGACAGCTTGAACCGTTCTTATTAAAAAGAAGCGAGGCATACATTGGCGTACTCATCGATGATCTTATCAGCAAAGGCACAGAAGAACCTTATAGGATGTTTACCAGTCGCGCAGAATTCAGGACCCTTCTCCGCCAGGACAATGCCGATCTGCGTTTAACCGAGATCAGCTATCGCCTCGGGTTGGCTTCCCAGGAAAGAATGGATAAAGTGCTTCAGAAAAAAGCAGAGGTTGCCAAAGTGAAAAACATTCTTGCAGAAACAAATGCAGAGCCCACAGATGTGAACCCTTATTTTGACTCGGTTGGATCTGCTCCGCTTGCAGAAAAACAAAGGCTGGCCAAAATCCTGCTGAGACCCAATGTTGATCTTCCTTCACTGATGAATGCGGTTCCGGAACTGGCCGCATCTTTGTCGGGCATTTCGCAGGAATCGATTGAGCAATCAGAGATACAGGTGAAATACGAGCGTTATATCGAGAAAGAACAAGAGATCGTTGAAAGAATGAGCCAACTGGAAAATATGGCGATTCCTGCTTCATTCGATTATGACAAGGTAAACGCACTCTCAAACGAAGCCCTACAGAAATTCAAGCGCAT
The DNA here is from genome assembly GCA_004028765.1 of Chitinophagaceae bacterium. GTDB lineage: Bacteria > Bacteroidota > Bacteroidia > Chitinophagales > Chitinophagaceae > Sediminibacterium. Next base: position 4,226 of record SAIX01000010.1, read on the forward strand.
TCGTCCAGCTACCCTCGGACAGGCTAGCCGTATCAGCGGGGTAAACCCAAGCGATGTTCAGATACTGATGGTATATATGGGGAGATAAACAGATAAAGACTAAATTAGGACTCCCTAATACTACACTGTTTATGAAAATTTTTTGCCTGTTTGCGGCAGCCCTTGTGCTGGCTTCCTGCAACCAATCTTCCGACAAATCGCTTTCTGTAAAAGACTACCATGCCATCACCGACAGTGGTGTACAATCCGGCGGCGTTAAAATGATAACCATTGAAACACCGGTTGGAAAATTCAAAGTGTGGACAAAACGTTTTGGCAATAATCCCAAAATCAAAGTGCTTTTGCTGCACGGAGGCCCGGCAGGAACGCATGAATATTTCGAATCCTTTGAAAGTTTTTTTCCAAAAGAGGGTTTTGAGTTTTACGAATACGATCAATTAGGTTCTTATTACAGTGACCAGCCCAAGGACAGCAGCCTCTGGACCACCGGGCGCTTTGTTGAAGAAGTGGAACAGGTGCGGAAAGCGCTGGGCCTGAACAAAGACAATTTTTATTTGCTTGGACATAGCTGGGGCGGTATTCTTGCTACCGAGTACGCATTAAAATACCAGGATAATATCAAAGGGCTTATCATCAGCAATATGATGAGCAGTTGCCCGAAATACGGCCAGTATGCCGAGGAGGTTTTATCTAAGCAGTTTGATAAAGCAGTTCTAGACAGCGTAAAACTTCTCGAGTCAAAGGGTTTGTATACGCACCCGCGTTACATGGAATTGCTGATGCCGAATTTTTATCACAAACATTTGTGCCGCCTCGAAGATTGGCCAGAGCCGCTTAACCGGTCTTTTGCGCATATCAATTCAGTAATTTATACAATGATGCAGGGCCCCTCAGAGTTTGGCGTATCCGGCAGGCTTGCCAAATGGGACCGCAGCATGGATCTTCCTAAAATAAAAATCCCCACCCTTACCATCGGCGGGAAGCACGATACCATGGACCCGGAACACATGAAATGGATGGCCACACAGGTACAACAGGGAAGAAGCCTGGTTTGTCCCAACGGAAGTCACTGTTCGATGTGGGACGACCAGGAACATTATTTCCCAGGGTTGATCCAGTTCATCAAAGATGTGGATGCCGGATCATTCAAAAAAGATTAACTCACCGACCAGGAAGCCGCCTCACCGATAAAAGGATGAACGGTTTTTTCGGTAAGTCGTTTTCAGTAGTTTTAAAATTCTTCCTAAACAACTAATGTATTATGAGAAAAGTCAAGCTTTTGCTTTCCGGCTTGTTGTTTGCATTATTACTGCAGGCCCAGGAAACATTCCCCGTTAACGGCGTGGCTGACAAAAGAGAGGGCTGTTATGCCTTCACGAATGCCACGATCGTAAAAGACGCACAAACCACATTGAACAATGCCACCCTGGTAATCCGTGATGGAAAGATCATCGCTATCGGTGCAACGGGTGTTACCATTCCGAAAGATGCCGTTGTGATCGACTGTAAGGATAAGTATATCTATCCTTCTTTTATCGATATCTATACCGACTACGGCATTGCCACACCTACGCGCGAAGGTGCCGGCGGGCGCGGTGCAGGCGGCGGCTTCAATTTCAACCAGCCTTCTCAGATCACATCTAACACAAAGGGTGCTTATGGCTGGAACCAGGCCATTAAACCGGAGACAGATGCTTACAAACAATTTTCGGTTGACGACGCAAAAGCGAAGACCCTGCGTGAGTCGGGATTCGGGACCGTACTCAGCCATGTGAAAGATGGTATTGCCCGCGGAACAGGAACGGTGGTTACACTGGCGAATCAAAACGAAAACCTGGTAATGCTAAAAGAAAAAGCTTCGGCGCATTATTCATTCAGCCGCGGCACCAGTACACAGAGTTATCCCAGCAGCGTGATGGGAAGCATCGCTTTGCTTCGCCAGACTTATCTCGATGCGGCCTGGTATAAAACAAAACCCGCCAAAGAGGGTACCAACCTCTCGCTGGAAGCGTTTAATGAAAACCAATCGCTTCCGCAGATATTTGAAGGAGATGATAAATGGACCGACCTGCGTGCAGACCGTGTAGGAAAAGAGTTCGGTACACAATATATTATTAAAGCCGGCGGGAATGAGTACCAGCGGATGAAAGAGATCGCCGCAACCAAGGCAACATTTATTCTCTCGCTCAATTTTCCGCAGGCAATGGATGTGGAAGACCCGAATGATGCGCGTGGCGTTTCTCTCGCGGATATGAAACATTGGGAACTTGCACCAACAAACCCGGCTGCCTTTGAAAAGGCGAATGTGCCCTTCTGTTTAACATCGGCCGACCTGCGCGACCCCAAACAATTCCTTACCAACCTGCGCAAGGCCATTGATATGGGCCTGTCAGAAACCAAAGCACTTGAAGCGTTGACCAAAGTGCCGGCCTCTTTGCTCGGGATCTCTGATAAAGTGGGCAGCCTCGAAGCCGGTAAGCTCGCGAATTTCCTCATTACATCGGGACCTGTATTTGCAAGCAATACCACTATTCTTCACAACTGGGTACAGGGTGATAAATATGCAGTGAAAGAAGACGCCTGGTACGATATCAAAGGAACGTATAACCTTACCATCAACACGGCGTCCGGCCCGGTAAATTATATACTTGATGTAAAGAATGCCACAACGGCGAATGTGATAGGAAAAGATACTTTAACTGGCCGTTTTACCTATGATGGTAAAATGGTGAAACTGAATTTCTCCACCACACCCGTGCGCAGGCCTGGCGGCGGTGCCGGATTTGGCGGTGGTGGTTTCGGCGGACGTGGCGGCGGTGGTGCCGCAGCGGCGCCAGCAGGTCCGCAATTCCGTTTAAGCGGCGTGGCCAATGGCAATAGCTGGAACGGCGTGGGAGAAGATACTGTTGGGAACAAGCTTACATGGTCAGCAACATTCAATGCTGCTGGAACAGCCAGCGCGGCGGGCAATACAACAGGCAGATTAAACAATACAACCGGCCGTCTTGCAAAAGTGACTTACCCCTTTGATGGTTACGGATGGGAAGAGGGCGAGGCGCCCAAACAGGAAGACCTGCTGATCAAGAACGCAACTGTTTGGACCAATGAAAAAGATGGCAAACTGGAGAATACAGACGTATTGCTGAAAGGAGGCAAGATCGCGAAAGTGGGCAAGAACCTCAGCGATGCCAATGCAAAAGTGATTGATGCAACGGGCAAACACGTTACTGCCGGCATCATTGACGAACACTCCCATATTGCGGCGGCCTCTATTAACGAAGGCGGACAATCTGTAACCTCAGAAGTTCGTATCGGTGACAACCTGAACCCCGAAGACATTAATATATACCGCCAGTTAAGCGGGGGGGTTACTTCTTCGCACATCCTTCACGGATCTGCCAACACCATTGGCGGACAAACACAACTTATCAAATTACGCTGGGGCGCGAATGATGAAGACCTGAAATTTAAAAACTGGGATCCCTTTATCAAATTCGCACTGGGTGAGAACGTAAAACGAACCACTTCCCAAAACAACAACCGCTTCCCCGATACACGAATGGGTGTGGAAGAAGTATTGAACGATGCGTTTGCACGCGCAAAAGACTATGAGGCTGCAATGAAGGCTGATCCCAAAGGAACACACCGCGACCTTGAGCTTGATGCACTCGTTGAGATCCTCAACAAGAAACGCTTTATTACCTGTCACTCTTATGTGCAGAGCGAGATCACCGCAGCGATGCTCGTTGGTGATAAATATGGTTTCAAATTCAACACCTTTACCCATATCCTCGAGGGATATAAAGTGGCGGATAAAATGAAAGTGCATGGCTCAAACGCATCCACATTTGCAGACTGGTGGTATTATAAAGTAGAAGTTACCGATGCCATTGCATACAACGCGGCGATCATGCACAAGGCCGGGCTGAATGTTTGTATCAATTCCGATGATGCAGAAATGGCGCGCCGCCTGAACCAGGAAGCAGGTAAAACTGTTCGCTATGGCGGTGTTTCCGAAGAAGAAGCCCTGAAGATGGTAACCCTGAATCCTGCAAAAGCGTTGCATGTGGATGACCGGGTGGGCAGCATCAAAGCGGGTAAAGATGCAGATGTGGTGATCTGGAGCGAGAACCCATTGAGCATTTATGCCAAATCAGAAAAAACAATTGTAGATGGTATTGTTTATTGGGACAGGGAAAAAGATGCCGAGCAGCGCAAAAAAATTGCTGCCGAGCGTTTCCGCCTGATCCAGAAAATGATCAATGAAAAAAGAACCGGTGGTGCCGGTGCGGTTCGTCCGGCAGAACCCAGTTTCCAGATAATCTTAAGCTGTGGTGACCATGAGCACAAGGACGGTCTGTATACCATCGATATCCAGGAAGATGAAACCGTGAACAAATAAAACCGACAGAGCATGAAAAAGATAATCAGCATATTCAGTTTATTGTTTCTGGCTGCCGGTATTGCTACGGCACAGGAAACGGTATATCCTGCCAAGGAAAATAAGGGAAGGTTTTTTATCACCAACGGTACGGTGCATGTGGGCAACGGAACAGTGATAGAGAATGCAACCATTGAAGTAAACAACGGAAAGATCGTAAAAGTGGGAACCGATGTTTCTGCTTCGGGCACCATTGTGGATGCCAAAGGAAAACATGTATACCCGGGTTTGATCCTTCCATCAACCGATCTGGGTTTGAAAGAGATCGCCAACGGCGTTCGCGGAAGCAACGACTACACGGAGATCGGTGAATTCAACCCGAATGTCCGTTCTATCACTGCATATAATACCGATTCTCGCGTGATCGGCGTATTGCGTTCGAACGGGATTTTGCTGGCAAGTGTTACCCCCGAGGGCGGCTCTGTGAGCGGATCTTCATCCGTGGTTCAGCTCGATGCATGGAACTGGGAAGATGCGGCCTACAAAATGGATGCAGGCATCCACGTAAACATGCCCAGCTTTATCAACCGTTTTGGAAGAAGGGGGGGTGGTAACATACCGCCCGCTATTCTGGCCCAATTGGGCCTCGGTGGTGGTGCGGGTGGCGCAGACCCATCCAAAGCTGCACTTGAAAAAGTAGAGGAGATCAAATCTTTCTTCCGCCAGGCAAAAGCCTACCTTCAGGAACCAACACACAAAAACACCAACCTGAAATTCGAGGCGGTTAAGGGGCTTTTCAACAAAACACAAAAGCTCTTTGTACACGGCGACCAGGTAAAACAGATGCTGATCGCGATCGATTTTGCAAAAGAATTCGGCTTTGATGTGGTGATTGTTGGCGGAAGCGAAAGTTTCCAGATCGCCGACCTCCTGAAGCAAAACAATATTGCCGTGATCCTTGGACAGGAACACGCGTTGCCGGCAACAGAAGACGATGATATCGATCAACCCTTCAAAACACCCGCTGTTTTACAAAAAGCCGGCGTATTGTTTGCGCTGAATGATACACATGATGAGGCACGGTACCGCAATCTTTCCTATAACGCCGGAACGGCCGCAACCTATGGGCTTACCAAAGAACAGGCATTACAGGCAATCACGCTGAATGCTGCAAAGATCCTCGGCGTGGATGATAAAACCGGCTCGCTCGAAGCTGGTAAAGATGCCAATATCGTGATTGCCGATGGCGATATCCTTGATATGAAAAGCAGCAGTATTTCTGCCGCGTTCATACAGGGGCGCCAGGTTAGTCTTGATAACAAACAGAAACAATTGTACGAGCGCTACAAATACAAATACGGGATCAAATAATCTATTTTCCCATACACGTATAAAAGCCTGCGAATTTTTCGCAGGCTTTTTTCTTACCATTTGCTCTGGAAAACATGCACGGCCTTTTACCGCTTATACATTCTATTTCCCGTACATCTTTGTTGCCATCATATTAACAGCTTCGTGTTTGTAACCATTTTAGTTTTAGCCCGTTCACAACTGACAGCCCACCCGCTGTAACTGCTAAAACCCTGTTATGAAATCCGTGTTTGTAATGGCCGCTGTTGTACTGTTTGTTTCTGCAAAATCACAGACAGCTCCGGCCAAAGAGAAAATTGTAAAGCGCCTTCCTGCCGTCCGTGCCCTTCAGAAGATCGTGATCGATGCTGATTTATCAGATGCCGCCTGGAAAGATGCACCCGTTGCCACTGACATGGTGGAGTGGCGCCCGACCTTTGGCGTGGTGGAAGAGGAAAAAAACAAAACAGAAATCAGGATCCTCTACGATAACAATGCGATTTATATCGGCGGGTTCTGCCACGAAGCAAGCCGCGACAGTATTTCTTCAGAGCTCGTTGGCCGCGATGTGGTGGGCGTGAATGATTTTGTGGGCGTTCTGTTTGATACCTATAATGACAAGATCAATGGGTTTGGCTATTATGTAACGCCGCTTGGCGAACAGTTTGATGCGAAGTATTCTTCGAACGGGGAAGATGGGAGCTGGAGCAGCGTTTATGAAACGGCTTCGAAAATTGTGGAAGGGGGCTGGGTTTTTGAAATGCGCATTCCTTATGCTGCCATCCGTTTCAGTAATGTAAAAAAACAGGACTGGGGCATCAATATTACAAGGCGGCGCTCGAAAAGCGGCAAGCAATATATGTGGAACCCAACCGATCCAACCGTTGGCGGGAACTTTTTTGCACAGTTCGCTTTGTGGACAGGTATTGAAGACATCAAACCACCTGTGCGCCTTTCCTTCTCTCCTTATGTTTCAACTTATCTCAACCATTATCCTTACAATACGCCCGGCGTAAACAATACGGCGACCTCCGTAACAGGTGGCATGGATGTAAAATACGGCATCAACCAGGCTTTTACACTGGACATGACATTGATCCCCGATTTTGGCCAGGTACAAAGTGATAACCAGGTGCTCAACCTCACGCCCTTTGAAGTAAAATATAATGAGAACAGGAGTTTTTTTACAGAAGGAACCGAGCTTTTCGGAAAGGGAAATCTTTTCTACAGCCGCAGGATCGGGGGGACCCCCTTGCATCATGACGATGTTTCTGCGCAACTCAAAGCCGGGGAAAGCATCCTTGCAAATCCTTCACAAACCAGCCTCATTAATGCCACCAAAGTAAGTGGCCGCACATCTTCCGGTTTGGGTATCGGCTTTTTTAATGCCATCACCAATGCACAATATGCTACAGTTGGGGGGCCCGGAAAGGAAACACGTAAAATAGAAACCGATCCGCTCACCAATTATAATATCATCGTGTTTGACCAATCGCTCAAACGCAACTCAAGTGTATCGTTTATCAACACCAATGTAACGCGCAGCGGAAAAGATTATGATGCGAACGTATCTGCTTTTCTCTGGGACCTGTATGATAAAAAGAACGATTGGAACCTTTTCGGAAAAGTGGGTACCAGCCAGCTGATCGGTTACCAGCCGGATGGAAAAACGCTGGCGGGTTATACACACAATATCGGCATCGGCAAAACAGGCGGGCGCTTTAACCTGAATTTTTCGCAGGAGCTGGCAGATAATAAATACAACAGCAACGATATGGGCTATTTCACCAACAACAATTTTGTAGACCATTCCTTATGGATGGGATACAAATGGGTGAAGCCCCATGGTTTTTACAACCGCCTCAACCTGAATTTTAACGGGTATTATTCGATGCGTTACAAACCCTGGGATTACCAGATGGCAAGGGTGAATGTTAACCTGAACGGGCAGTTAAAAAACCTCTGGTATGCAGGCATTTTTATTAACTACCTGCCGCAGCAGAATGATTTTTATGAGCCGAGAATGGCTGGCCGTGTTTTTAAACGTCCGGAAAGACTGGTATATGGATTATGGATGGAGTCGAATGGAGCAAAAGCTTTTTCCACTTCTTTCGAGGGAGATTTTGCCAGCTTTACTTCTTTGGCATCCGGCGGCGCGGAACTCTATTTCCGCAACCGTTACCGCTTCAACAAAAAGCTAACACTTACGATGAACACCAACCTGGTTTCTTACTATAACAACCTCGGCTTTGCCACCATCAATGGCTCCAATGAAGTAATCATCGGTGCCCGCATCAGGAGCACAGTTGAAAACATCTTCAATGTCAAATACAATTTTAATAACAAAATGGGTATTACTTTCCGCGCAAGGCATTATTGGGGGAAAGTGAATTACGACCGTTATTATGTATTAAACCCGGATGGGGGGCTTGCGCCCACAACAACCCGTTATGATGATGTTGCCAATTACAATGTAAACTATTTCAATATCGATATGGTGTATACCTGGCAGTTTGCGCTCGGCAGTTTTGTAAACCTTGTATGGAAGAGCTCAAGCAGCACCTTCGACCAGCGCGTTGGCGACCCCTATTTTAAAAACCTCGACAATTCACTGGCAGCCCCTCAGTTAAACAGCCTGTCGCTGCGCGTGATCTATTTCCTGGATTATTTATCGCTGAAAAAGAAATCATAGCAGGTAGTGGCGGGGGCACAGGTGGTCACGATTCAATTACCGGCAATGCAACTATTCACTACCTTAGCCCAATGGGTAAAAAACTATTTCTTCTCGATGCGTTTGCCTTGATCTTCCGCGCATATTATGCACTGATCCGCAACCCGCGCATCACATCAAAGGGCAGGAACACAAATGCACAGTTTGGTTTTACCAACACACTCTTTGATCTCATCAACAAAGAAAAACCAACGCACCTCGCCGTTTGTTTTGATACGCATGCCCCAACAGAACGGCATACCGATTTTGCAGATTATAAAGCCAACCGCCAGGAAGCGCCGGAAGACCTGCTGGATTCGATTCCCGACATCAAACGTATCATCCGCGGTTTCAATATCCCCGTTGTGGAAATGGATGGATATGAAGCGGACGATGTAATTGGTACGGTTGCCTGGCAGGCCGCAGATAAAGGATATGAAGTTTATATGGTAACGCCCGATAAAGACTATGGGCAACTGCTCGTTCACCCCGGTGTTTATATTTACAAGCCGCCGGCCTTCGGTAATGCGGAAGAAATTCTTGATGCAAAAAAGATCTGCGAAAAATGGGATATCCAGCGTGTGGAGCAGGTAGTGGATATGCTGGGACTGATGGGCGATGCGGTGGATAATATTCCCGGTATTCCCGGCGTTGGCGAAAAAACCGCAGCGAAACTGCTGAAAGAATATGATACGATAGAAAATATTTTAGCCAATGCCGATTTTATCAAAGGCGCATTGGGCGAGAAAGTGCGTAATGGAAAAGAAATGGCCATCATGAGCAAAAAGCTGGCGACCATCATCACGAACGTACCCGTTGAATTTCATGAAGAAGATTATCGTTTGAAAGAATGGAACAAAGAGGCCCTGGTGGAAGTGTTCACAGAACTGGAATTCAAAACCCTTGGTAAAAGGATTCTCGGCGACGAATTCAATGCGTTTCATGCTGCGCCGCAGGCTACGCAAACCGACCTGTTCGGAAATTCGGTAGCCGCTCCCGGTAAAGGGAAAAAAGAAAGCGCCGCAAAAGAAGAACCGCAGGTTGCTGGTGAAACCTCTTCTGGTTTACTCGCTGAAAAAAACATACATAACACACTTCACAACTATGTTTTAGTTGAAACCACCGAGGCGATCCACTCCCTGGTTCAGCAACTGTTACAGCAAAGCGAGGTTTGTTTTGATACCGAAACCACCAATATTGATGCGAATGAGGCCGAGCTGGTGGGAATGAGTTTTTCCATAAAAGCCGGCGAAGGGTTTTATATTCCCTGCCCCGCAGACCAGCAGCGAACCAGGGAAATCCTAACCCTGCTTGATCCGCTTTTTAAGAGCACGCATATTACCTGGGTGGGCCAGAATCTGAAATATGATATGCTCGTATTGAAATGGTATGGAAAAGAATTTGCAGGGCCCGTTTTTGATACCATGCTAGCGCATTACCTGATTGAGCCCGAAGGAAGAAGAAGCATGGACCTCCTAAGTGCACAATACCTCGGTTACGAACCCGTGCATATTGACGAGCTGATCGGCAAGAAAGGAAAAACACAGGGCACGATGCGCGATGTGGAGGTAGAGAAAGTAAAAGAATATGCTGCAGAAGATGCCGACATCACGCTACAGTTAAAAAAGATCTTTGTACCGCTGCTGAAAGAAAAAGAAGTGGGCCGTGTTTTTGAAGAAGTGGAAAACCCGCTGGTTCGTGTGCTTACTGATATGGAGTTTGAAGGCGTAAAAATAGATGTGGACTTTCTGAACGATTACAGCAAAGAACTTGAGCGCGACGCAAAAACCTGTGAAGAAAGCGTGTATGCACAGGCCGGTGTACGCTTTAACCTTGCTTCTCCCAAACAACTGGGTGAAGTATTGTTCGAGATACTGAAGATTGATCCCAAAGCCAAAAAAACAAAAACAGGACAATACGCCACAGGCGAAGACGTGTTGCAAAAACTCGCGGCCAGCAATCCGATCGTTGCAGATATCCTGGGCTTCCGCGAATTAACCAAACTGAAAAGCACCTATGTGGATGCGCTCCCGCAGATCATCAACAGCAAAACCGGTCGCGTACACACTTCTTATGCGCAGGCGGTTGCCGTAACCGGCCGTTTGAGCAGCAACAACCCCAACCTGCAGAATATCCCGATACGAAGCAGCCGGGGCCGCGAGATCCGCAAAGCATTTATCCCCCGCGACAAAGATCATATCCTTGTAAGCGCCGATTATTCGCAGATAGAGCTACGCATAGTAGCAGCGATCAGCGGCGACCCCAATATGTGCGATGCGTTTCGGCATGGCAAAGACATTCATACCGCCACCGCCGCAAAAGTGTACAATGTTCCCGAATCGGAAGTAACCAAAGAAATGCGGTATAAAGCCAAGAGTGTAAATTTTGGGATCATTTATGGACAGGGTGCTTTTGGTTTGGCGGATAACCTTGGCATTCCGCGCGCAGAAGCCAAAGAGATCATCGATAATTATAAAAAAGAATTTGTGGGGATCACTTCCTATATGAACGATACCATTCGTTTTGCCCAAGCCAATGGCTATGTACAGACGCTGATGGGGAGAAAGCGCTGGCTGAAAGATATCAACTCATCCAACTTCACCGTGCGCGGGTATGCGGAACGAAACGCGATCAACTCGCCTATACAGGGAACGGCTGCAGATATGATCAAACTCGCGATGATCAAAATCCACGCGGCGATGAAGAATGGTAATTATCGCTCAAAAATGATCCTGCAGGTACATGATGAACTCGTGTTCGACGCCGTACACGATGAACTGGATGCACTCAAAAAGCTCATCATCGAAAACATGGTATCTGCCATGCCGCTGCCCAATGAGGTTCCGGTGGAGGCAGAAGTGGGCGCCGGTTCCAACTGGCTGGAAGCACATTAACAGATAACAGATCCCGAATGAACAACACAGAACTCATCAGCCGTTTTTACAGTGCCTTTCAAAAACTGGACTATACAACCATGCAGGATTGTTACAGTGATGATGCGGTTTTCAGCGATCCCGTATTCGGCCTGCTCGATGCTTCCGAAACCAGGGCCATGTGGGAAATGCTTTGCAAACGCGCCCGCGATTTTTCGCTTGTTTTTGGCAACATACAGTTACTGGATGAAGAATACGCCACCTGCGAGTGGACCGCCAGTTATATTTTTACCGCTACCGGCCGTCGGGTAGTGAACAGGATCAAAGCACATATGCGGATCAAAGACGGTAAAATCATTGAACATTCCGATGCTTTCGCCTTATACAAATGGATGCGGCAGGCTTTGGGATTACCGGGTTTATTGTTTGGCTGGACCGCATTTTTTCACCGCCGGCTCCAGAAGAAAGCGAGGGCCGGTCTCGATGCTTTTATGAAAGCTTAATCCGTTTTTCTGCGATCCTTTTGTAAATTCCATGCATGAACTGGGATAATTATTTCAAAGGTGTCTGGCTGATTGGTGGCCGCTATTTTATGTTCGCGGGGATCGCATTCCTGCTGTTTTATATTTTCTTCCGCAACCGCTGGCTGTACCGGAAAATACAAAACCGGTTTCCGAAAAACACGGATTACCTGAGAGAGGCTTTTTATTCGGCTCTCACTATTTCCATCTTTGCGCTTGTTTCCCTGGTTCTCTTCTGGTATCCGCCCGTGGCGAAACACACCACCCTTTATAAAAACATTGCTGATTATGGATGGGGATATTATTTTGCTATCTTTCCCGTATTATTTATCCTTCACGATACCTACTTTTATTTTGCGCACCGGCTCATGCACCACAAATCATTGTTCAAATGGTTCCACCTCGTGCATCACCAGAGTACCAACCCTTCGCCCTGGGCCGCTTATGCCTTTCATCCGCTGGAAGCGGTGGTGGAAGTGGGGATTGTCCTGGTCTTTTCATTTACACTTCCGATACACAAAACACATCTCATGATCTTTTTCCTGATGATGATCGTGTACAATGTATATGGCCACCTCGGGTACGAGTTGTATCCGAAGGGTTTCAGCAAAAGCGCAGTTGGGAAATGGATCAACACATCCGTAAACCATAACCAGCACCACCAGTATTTTAAAGGAAACTATGGATTGTATTTTCTTTTCTGGGACAGGTTGCTTGGAACCATCCGTGAGGATTATGATGAAAGATTTGAAGATGTGAAAACAAGAGAAAAAATATAGAAGCCTGATCAGGCCTGCCTGGGTTTTTTATAGATCGGAACCGTACTGCAGGGCTCGCCATACATAATGCTTTTTGCGAAAGGGCGAAGTTTATTGGTGATTTCTACATAGGCCTCTTCGGGAACGGGTACTTCCCCGCAGCCTTTTACCACCACGCGCTGGTCGGTATAATCTTCCCCTTTCACCGATGCAAGGTTTTTCAGCAATACAGCACTCACCAGTTTTTTTTCATCACCAAAAACCACATTCTTCGCAACGGGTTGCAGAAAACTCGCCACAAGCATATAAGCCCACATCGGTATGATGGCATCAGCTGTACAGGTAATGGCCACATTCGCATCCTGGTATTGCGCCCAGTCTACTTCGGGTAAAGCCGCCCGGAAATCTTTTTCCTTCAGGATCAGCCCCATAAAAAGAAAATCTTTCAGGTCAAATATTTTGATCGCTTCTTTGGGATAATATTCTTCCAGGTCAAAACTGATGATCCCGCTTTCGGCTACTTTATTTACCAGTATGTCTGCCATTTCGATGAATAATAAAACACAAAGTTACGGTTCCCGCCCATCTCCTGTTTTCGCTTTGCGTAAAACAAAAGCCCGAAGCGGTTGCTCCGGGCTCTCTGTTATCAGAAAATTTTACTGTTAATAGAACTTAAACCGGTTGTCTTTGATATTGGCTGCTCTTCTCAAAGCGTCAAGTCCGCGGTAAGCATTCATTTTCACGCTTTGTGTAAGTGTTTGTTTCAGGGTTACCAGGTCGGTGTTCGCGGCTTTGGCGCCCGTTGCTTCTACTTTTATTGCAAACACTCCCGTTGCTCCGGCTATCGCCTCGCTTGCTTTGCCAACAAGTGTTTTGTTAAATGCGGCGCCTACGATCTTTGGCTCGCTCCCGATACCGGAAATAAACGGTGCAGAGAAAGAAAGGCTGTCGGCTTTCTGAACAGGGGCTCCGGTGCTGGATGCATACGCTTCCAGTGTATTGCCTTTGAATTTGGTTTCAATGATCTGCTTGGCTTTTTTCTCATTGCGGATGATGGTTTCAACAGTCGGTCTTGCTTCCGCTACGGATGCGGTTCCGGCCTTGTTCACCGCAGAGATCATCGCAACCACATAGCGGTCGCCGATTTCAAATGGTTCAGAAACATCGCCCACACCATTTTCATACACCCAGCGAACCAGCTGGCGGCTTTGACCAACGCCATTGATATTGTAATCATTTTGTTTGATGTCATTTCCGCCCTGCACAGCCAGGTTTTGCTTCAGCGCATTCTCATTAAATTTCTTGGGGTCTTTTACCGATACGGAGAATTGTGCGGCAGCCGTACTTGCGGCTGTCACCGTTTCATTGCTCGCGAGGATCGGTTTGGCGAGATAGGCGATCTTGTAAGAAGTTGAACTTCCTTTCTGACCAAGGATCTCTATATAATGGTATCCATAATCCGTTTTCACTACCCCTTTTGTTCCATTGGGTTTATCGAAAACAAAATCATTGAAAGGAACCACCATCTGCCCCTGCGGGAAGAAATCATATACACCACCCTTATCCTTGCTGCCGGGATCATCCGAATACTTGGTGCAAAGCGCACCAAAATCAGCCCCGCCTTTGATCGCGGTTTCGATACTGTCGATCAGTTTTTTACCTGTTGAATCAGCGCGCACTTGCTGGCCGCTCCGCGGATCAGATGTTGCAATCAGGATATGGCGAACCTTTACGCTGTCGGGCCACTGTTTTGTACCCACCATTTTAGCAAGCACATAATTGTTTCCGTCCACATAGGGTCCATAGATGGCTCCAACCGGTATTTTTACCAGCGTGTCTTTATTCGGCTGCTGCATACGCGCCTTGCTGTAATAACTGTTGTAAAAGGGGATCTCGCTGCTGTTCTTCGACAGGAATGCCTCCATATCCGTAGCCGCTGCAAATTCTGCTTTTTCAGAAAGCAGGGTATTCAGAACCGTTGCACTGTCTGACCCGCTGGGCGCAGCATTAAAGCTTACATAATTGATATTCCGTGTTTCTTCTGTTTTATTGAACTCCTTTGCATGTTTGGATACATACGAAGCAATTTCATCATCGCTTACTTTCACGGTACTGTCGCTCACAGAAACATAAGGAACATATACATAAGAAAAAGAAGCCACGGCATTGTTATCAGCCATCTGTTTTTCCAGCATCCATTTCGGAACATAAGCCGCCTGTATCACCAGGTTTTGGTATTTCATCCGGAGTGTTTGTGCAACCGCCGGATTGATGTACACACTGTTGATCATTTTGATCTGATCGGTGTTCTTGCTTTTCTTCAGGTTGGCAAATGCCTGGCGCGCATCATTGGCGCGGAACTCACCGGTTTTGGGATCCGTGAATTCCTGGCGGAGCGGTGAGTTATCACCAAAAAGGATATCGCTGAGTTCTTTCGGAGATACCTGTAATCCCAGTTTATCATATTCCTGTCCCAGTACCAGCCTGTCCACTTCCTGGTTCCAAACAGACCCGATCAGTTGTTCGCGCTGGGCACCCTGGGAACCGTACATTTTTTCCTGGAGGGCCAGTTTTTCTTCAAAATCGCTGCGCTCGATCTTTTCCCCGTTCACCTTACCGATCGTGGTGGTGTTTGAAAAGGTACTTCCGCCACGGCGAACACCATCCTGGAGGATAAAAGCGATCAGAGCCAATGCAATGATCCCGAAAATGATCCATGCACCCTTGTCACGAATCCGTTGAATTACAGACATACTTCTTTAATTATTAAATGATAATACCCCGATGATTCACGGGGAGGCAAAAATAGGGGAATAAAGCATTTGAACAAATTGTGGATAACCCGTTTCCATGCAGGAATGACAAGCTTTTGGCGGGAACCCGAAAAACAATTCCCGGCTGCCAAAAATTAAAAACCATGGTTATGGAAAAAGAAGCCGGAAAACTGCAAATCGGTATTAAACCCGGCAATGGATTTCCACATCTGCCTGTTTATATCCATGGTTTCCGGTGGAAAACCCTGCTTTTTGCCGGGGCTTTTGTGGAAAGAACTGGAATAAATACAGTCGCTGGTACCTGTTCCGGCCAGGCACCGGAAACCCACTTGCAGGATATCCCTGTTAATCCACAGTGACGCAATTGTGGATTTTGAAATCGGGAGAATGTGTATGATGAAATCCACCAGTGTTTATAAAACAGGTGAAATTCAATAGAGAATGCTAAAATGCCTGTGTATCTCTTTGTGAATTACTGTGTATAAACCATCACCCATTAACTTTGCCCTCCGGGGATAACTAATTTATCCCGATATCCACACTTGTAATAGTAATAAGTGATTTAAATAAAAAGGTATTATTTATTAATAATAGGATGGTTATGAACAATCGCGATGTGGTGCTGGCCGAAAAAGGTTTTCTGGATTTTGAAGTAGATCCGGCCCTGGACCTTTTTGCCGAGATCGAAAAATTAAAAAAAGAAAAGAACGCCGTAATCCTCGCGCACTATTACCAGGAACCCGATATCCAGGATGTGGCCGATTATATCGGGGATAGCCTGGGGCTGGCCCAGCAGGCCAGTAAAACGGACGCTGATATCATTGTTTTTGCCGGGGTCCATTTTATGGCAGAAACCGCCAAGATCCTGAATCCTTCCAAAAAAGTGTTGCTGCCCGATCTGAAAGCGGGATGCTCACTGGCTGATAGCGCCCCGGGTCACCTCTTCAAAGCTTTCCGCGAAAAGTACCCGGATCATATCGTGGTTTCTTATATCAACTGCAGTGCTGAAGTGAAAGCCCTCAGCGATATCATCTGTACGAGCAGTAATGCCGAAAAAGTCATTGAAAGTATCCCGGCCGGTCAACCTATCATTTTTGCGCCCGATAAGAACCTTGGGGCTTATATCAACAAAAAAACGGGCAGAAATATGGTATTATGGAACGGTGCCTGTATGGTGCATGAAATATTCAGCCTCGAAAAGATCACGAAACTGAAAATTCGTCATCCGAAAGCAAAACTGATTGCCCACCCGGAATGTGAGGATGCTGTTCTTGCGGTAGCAGATTATATCGGCAGTACCACGCAATTACTGAAATATACTTCACAGGACAGCGCCCATGAATACATCGTGGCTACCGAAACAGGCATCCTTCACCAGATGCAGCAGGACAGCCCGGGAAAAACCTTTATTCCTGCACCGCCCAATAACAACTGTGCCTGTAACGATTGCCCGCACATGAAGCTGAATACGCTGGAAAAGCTATACCTCTGTATGAAATACGAGCAGCCGGAATTACTGATGGACGAAACATTACGGGAAGCTGCGCGTAAACCCATTGACCGGATGCTCGAGATCAGCCGCGCAGCAGGATTGATCGGGGGATGAGTGGGAAGATAGCTTCGACGACTTTTTGCAACCGGCAAAATACAGGGTGTTCTATACCGGAAAACCATTCTTGCGTTTTCTGCATTTGTGCAAACAGTAAAACAATATCTTTACCGGCTAACCAAAAATGATCTTGGAACCCAAACCTTCGTACTTCTCTGTTTTTTTTCGCGCAGCCCTGGCTTTATTGGGTACACTTTGGTTACTCAGGATATTTGAATATACTGCCATCGCGTCAAAATCATTTACCGTTGCTGCCTGGCGTTTTGAATTGCTGGGATTATTGTATGATACCTGGTTCTGGTTGATCTGGTGCACTGTTCTTTTTTTCCCGCTCCGCTTGATCTTTCAGAAAAAAGAAAAACTTTTTTTTCGTGTATTCCATTCGCTCAACCTTGTTTTACTGATCTGTTTTCTCGGATTACTGATTACTTTTTCAGAACGCAATACCCCGTTCGATCACGAACTCTTTACCCGTAACAGCAAGGATACCATTGATACGGTAAAACAGATGCTGGCATCCGGCATCAAACCCTATATCCCTTTTCTTATTTATCTCCCGGCTTATTTTATCCTGTACCAGGGTGTCACAAAAAAAATCAATATCCGTGCCGGGGTAAAAAAAACAGGGCAGGCATTGATGTTGCTTGCAAGCATCGGGGTTCTTTTCACCAACCCCTCTCCTTCCTGGTTCAAACAGCGTTCGGCTTATTATCTCTCTGTCAATAAATTCAGTTACTGGGTGCAGGACAGTTTCCGTTTTCTTACATCACGCTACCGGAAAAAAAATGTGAACCTGCCGGAGGAGATTGCTTTTTATCAATCCAACCAGCCTTTTCATTTTACCAGCAGCCAGTATCCTTTGCTGCACAAGAATGAAGAGGAAGATGTATTGGGTCCTTTCTTTAACCTGAAGCCAACGCCCCCGAATATTGTGTTACTGGTGGTGGAAGGGTTATCGCGCGATTTCAGCGGCAATCATGCCTATGCCGGCAGTTTTACACCCTTTCTGGATTCGCTTTCGAACCACTCGCTTACCTGGGATAATTTTGTCAGCACCGCCCCGGGTACATTCGCGGCACATCCGGCGATCACCGGGTCATTACCCTACGGAAAAAGAGGGTTTTCGGTGATCAATGTATTGCCCGATCATTTGTCGCTGGTAAAAATTTTGCGCAACAATGGATATTATTCCCGTTTCCTGGTTGGTTTTAATCCCGACTTTGATAATATGGGCGGCTATATCCGTGCACAGGGAACCGATTTTGTGTTGTGGCGCTACCCGTCTAAATACAAGGAAATGGGTATCGGCAAAGAAGGATGGGGAATGGGCTATCCCGATGATGCATTGTACAGCCGCAGTTTTGAAGTGATGGATTCGATCCCGCGTTACCCGTTCTTCAATATGTACCATACCGGTACCACGCACATGCCTTACCTGTTTGACCAGAAAGCACAATACGAAAAAAAATTTGATGCCAAACTGAAAACGATGCAGGTGCCGGCATCCATCAAAAGAACACTGGCGGAAACCAAGGATGTGCTGGTTACTTTTATGTTTTCAGATGATTGTATCCGGAAGTTTTTCCACGATTTCTCGAAGCGGCCCGAATATGCCAATACCATTTTCCTGATCACGGGCGACCACCATATCGGATCCTTTCCTGCCACATCCGAGATCGATGATTACCATGTTCCTTTGATTATCTATTCGCCGCTGCTCAAACGAGCCCAACGGTTCCTTTCTGTAAACACACACAACAATATCGCGCCAACACTGGCGGCATTTCTTTCAAAAAATTATGCCTTTAAAAACAGGCCCAAAGAAGTGCACTGGCTAAGTGATGTACTCGATACGGCGCAGCAGTTCCGCAATATCCATTCGATGCCGTTTATGTCGTGGAGCCGAGAAATACTCGATTATATCTACCAGGATTATTTTTTATCAGGCGATCAGTTATACCGGATGAAGAACGGCCTGCTACTCGAGAAGATTGAAAACGATACGCTGCAGGAGCAGATCACCCGCCTGCGCGAAAATTTTAAAGTGATCAACAATTATGTGTGCGACAGTAACCGCATCTATCCAAAAAAACAGGACCTGCTTCCCGGAAAACCGGAATTGCTGGCGGAGATAACCGATACCTCGGTACGGCATATTTATACCCGTCTTAATGATACCAGTGTGATGCCTTTGTATAAGATACCACCGGGATACCGTTACCTGTATGTAGCGTTTACCGCCGAAGTAAATATTGCCGGAGAAAATTTTGATGACTACCCCACGTTGCGCTTCGCGATGATCGATACCAAAAACAAAGGGATGAAATTTTTATACTGGAGCAAACGCGATCTCGCAACCCTGACCGCATCGGATTTTCAGCCGAAAAAATGGAACAGCATCATTGCGACGGATCTGTTTACGATGGATGATTATAAAACGGTGAAAAACCTTCACCTTGATATGGCATTGTACAATGAACCCAACCCGGTAGACCTGCTCATCCACAATATGCGCGTGAAAGTATATGGCATCCGCTGAAAAACGTAACTTTCTTTTGTTACCAAATCAACATGTATCCCAAACAAAGCATCCTTTTGCTGTCCTGTATTTTGTTGCTGCAGCTTGTATATCCGCAGCAGAAAATACTGGCTTTTTATACGGCCCGGCAGGACCTTGCACATATCAGTTTTGTACACGAAGCAAATAACTGGTTCGCCAAAAAAGCAAAAGCGAACGGTATCGGATACGATTCAACAAATGATTGGTCGGAACTGAATGAACGGGTGCTGCGGCAATACGATCTCATTCTTTTTCTTGATACGAGACCCGAAGAAGTATCGCAGCGCAACGCGTTTGAAAAATATATAAAGGATGGCGGCGCCTGGATGGGCTTTCATTTTTCTGCATTTGCTTTAACACCCTCTGCGTATGAACAAAACTGGAACTGGTACCACGATCTGTTTCTCGGATCGGGCCAGTACCAAAGCAATACCTGGCGCCCTGCGGCGGCAATGCTTCGGGTTGAAGCAACACGACATCCTGCCGTAAAAAATCTTCCCCCAATATTCCGGAGTGCGCCCAATGAATGGTACCGCTGGGAAAAAGACCTCCGGCAAAACCCGGATATCGAAATCCTGTTAGCGATCGACAGCAGCAGTTTCCCGCTTGGTACCGGTCCAAAGCCACAGGAAATATGGCATAGCGGGTATTATCCCGTTGCATGGACCAACAAAAAATACCGCATGCTGTATATGAATATGGGGCATAATGATATGGATTATGGGGGAACAAATGCAAGCCTCTCCAGTAGTTTCAGCAGCGAAGAACAGAACCGTTTTATCTGGAATGCGGTAATATGGCTGCTGCAAAAAAGAAAACCATAACACCTGCTATATGAAAGAATATATGTTTCTGATCAGGAACCGGGGTGATGAAAAAGCAAGGCTTTCGCCCGAGCAGCATCTGCAATTTGTAAAAGCCTGCGAAGAGTATATCGGCGGGCTGATGCGGCAGAAAAAATTAATCGCCGCACAGCCATTGTTGCGAGAAGGAAAAATTTTATACGGCCGCAAGGCGCCGCAGGCAGAAAAAGCAGTTGACCCATCTGGGGAGATACAGGTTGGCTATTACCATATCCTCGCCGAAGATGCAGCCGAGGCAGAAGCCATCGCGCGACAAAACCCCGAATTCGAATGGTGCGAAAGCGCCAGCATCGAAGTGCGCCCGCTGAAAGCAAAAGAAGTACAAACCGGCTATGAATATCCTTCCAACCGCCGCATCATTTAAAATTGATCAGCGCATAACCCTTTAGCTGGTAGGTGGTGAGGGTGGTCAGGGCCGAAGTTGCCACGCTTACTTCCGGCGCAATATCCGCATCGGTTAGTTTGCCGCGGATCAGGTTTTGTCCGCATACAAAAAATTTCACCCCCGCATCACTCAATTCTTTGATCAAAGCAAGGTTCGGGTTATCCATCTTGAATTTTTTGCGGAAGGTTTCATTGTTGAGGATCGAGAAGGTTGCCATTTTATGGATCACCACAACCGCATGGATATTTTTCGCGGGAACACCGCCTGCGCCATGTAGGTTCAATAAAGTGGCAACGGCTTCGAGGTACAGGTTCAGCGTGTCGGGTTTATCGGCTGCATTGGTGATATCGATAAGGATCTTATACTCCATCGAGGGGTCGGGCTTTTCTTTGGCTGCCGGAATTTCCCAGACAGACCCGAAAGAGGGTACGATGGGGTTTACTTTGTTTTGTTGCGCCTGTGCCAGGGAAAAACCAAGAAGGAATAAAAGAGAAGCGAGGTATTTCGTCATAACCAAAGTATTTCCAGAAAGATAAACAGATACGGGATAACCAGTCTTGAAAACAGGCCCGCCGGTCGGAGAACCCGTTGGTCGATCTAAAAAAGCCGCGGGTTAATCGAACCCTGTCCGAATTATACATCTTCCCCAATGGTTCTCGTTGAAAAACAACCAAAAAATCAGTAGAAATACGCTTGTTGGCCCGTATCCGAAAGAATAATTTTACCGCGGCATACGAAACAACCGCCAAGAACGTTAGTAAAAAAATACTAAAAAAATTAGTGTTGATAAGAAAAAAGAGCTAATTTTACGTCTCCATTAAATTTGACCCATTAAACAGAAAAACATGAGTAACGCAGAAAAACTGAAGGCCCTGAAGCTGACGATCGACAAGATCGATAAGGATTACGGAAAAGGAAGTGTGATGATGATGAACGAGAAAAGCCAGGAACCAATGGAAGTGATTTCCACCGGCTCAATTGGCCTCGATGCGGCACTCGGCGTTGGCGGGCTACCCAAAGGAAGGATCATCGAAATATATGGGCCGGAATCTTCCGGTAAAACCACGGTGGCCACACATGTGATCGCCGAAGCACAGAAAAAAGGCGGTATGTGTGCCATCATTGATGCGGAACATGCGTTCGACAGCAGCTATGCACAGAAACTGGGTGTGGATGTTGACAACCTGCTGATCTCACAACCTGATTACGGGGAACAGGCGCTGGAAATCGCCGACAGGCTGATCCTTTCCGGCGCACTGGATGTAGTGGTGATCGACTCAGTAGCTGCACTTGTTCCCAAAAGTGAACTCGAGGGCGAAATGGGCGACAGTAAAATGGGTCTGCATGCAAGGCTGATGAGCCAGGCATTGCGGAAACTTACAGCCACGATCAATAAAACAAATACGGTTTGCATATTTATTAACCAGCTCCGCGAAAAGATCGGTGTCATGTTCGGCAACCCCGAAACCACCACCGGAGGAAATGCGTTGAAGTTCTATGCATCGGTTCGTTTGGATATCCGCCGGATGACGCAGATCAAAGATGGTGATGCGGCCATTGGTAACCACGTAAAAGTAAAAGTGGTAAAAAACAAAGTGGCGCCCCCTTTCCGCGCGGCCGAATTTGATATTGTTTTCGGCGAGGGTATCAGCAAGCTGGGAGAGATCATTGATATGGGGGTTGAACTCGGGATCGTTCAGAAAAGCGGCTCCTGGTTTAGTTATGAAAGCAACAAACTGGGCCAGGGAAGGGATGCAGTAAAATCACTCCTGCACGATAATCCCGAACTCGCAAATGAAATCGAGGCCAAGATCCGCGCGAAAATCAGTGAAGTAAAAGCAACCGCCGAAGCATAAAAACTTGTTTTTGATGGGTTAGTTAGTATAACCACTGCCGGGGACGGCGGTGGTTTTTTTTAAAGAAAAGGGTCGGTTTTGCCCCCGAAATAGCTTTTTTCTAAATCAGAAAAGAAATAAAATGTTTAACGGGCAATAAATGGTATAAAACGAAAGGACAAGAAACCAAATCGGTACATTAGAAATCTAAACAAAGGGATTGCTATACCGGTTTCTAAAATGGCCCGTTAAACTGGCTTTGTCTTTTTTCTGCCGGCGGATCACCAGCATCCACCCGGAAGCTTTTTCTGAGCAAGGCCCGCTGCTGCTCGTGGCTAACCATCCCAACTCATTCCTTGATGCGATTGTAATCGCTTCGCGGTTCAGAAAACCGGTCCATTTCCTGGCCCGCGGCGACGCTTTTCAAAAACCCTGGCATGGGCGCCTGTTGCGGATGCTGAATATGATCCCGGTTTACCGGCTCAGTGAAGGAAAAGAAAACCTGCCCCGAAATGAATATGCATTCCGGAGAAGCGCCGAACTACTGCGATCGGAGGAAATCGTGTTGATATTTATTGAAGGAGTCTGTGTACACCAACACGAACTGCAGCCATTTAAAAAAGGGGCGGCGCGGATAGCGTGGGAAAACAGAACGGTTCCCCGTTTCCGGGTTTTGCCGATGGGCATTGCCTATGATTCGTTTACCCGTTTTGGAAAAAATATCGTGATCGATTTGGGCGAACCGTTATCCGCATCAACGCTTTTTACAGAAGCGGACCAGGCAAAAAACTATCGTGTTTTTAACGAAAAAATGTATAAAGAGATCAGCCCGAGAATTCGTGTTCCTCTTCAGGAAGCGACAAATCAGAACGCGCTTTGGACAACCGCGAAGCTGCTCCACCTGCCGCTTTATTATCCACTCAAAAAAATCATCGCACAAAAAACAGCAGGCACCGTTTTTTATGATTCGGTTTTATTTGGTGTGCTGCTTTTCCACTACCCCTTGTTTCTTGTACTGGTGTTCACCGGGCTTTCGTTTTTGATATCGACCCCCATGGCGGCTTTCATAACCATCCTGTTTCCCGCAACGGCATGGATTGCCATAAAGCGATTGTAGAAGCTGTTATCGGCAATACAAACAGGGTTACCTTATCTTCATATACCGTATCAATCCCAAACAATGGCAAATACCATCACCAAAATAATCGGCAAAAGAAAAAGGATCGCGCTGGTGGCGCATGATCATAAAAAAAGCGATCTGTTAGAGTGGGCGAAACACAACAGCGAAACGCTTTCAAAACACGAACTGTTCGCAACGGGAACCACGGGCAAATTATTAGAGGAAACGCTTGACCGGCCGGTAAAAAAACTGCTGAGCGGCCCGCTGGGCGGAGATCAGCAGATCGGCGCGATGATCGCGAATGGCGAGATCGACATGATGTTTTTTTTCTGGGACCCGATGGAAGCACAACCGCACGACAGCGATGTAAAAGCATTGCTCCGCTTATGTGTTGCCTGGAATATCCCGATGGCCTGCGACAGGGCAACGGCAGATTTTATCATGACATCGCCGTTTATGCACGGGGAATACAAAACAACGCTGCCCGATTATAACGGCTATTTAAACCGGAAGATCTGAAACGCATCAAAGCAAACCGAACAATGCATCTGCAAGGATGTTAGTTTTACAACCTCAACGAATAACAATTATGAGAACATTATTTTTCTGCGCCTGTATGCTGATGGGCGCCACCGTTTTTGCGCAGGATACGATGAGCAAAGAAGACATTAAATCGGCCGCCAGGTTGCTTGACCTGCAATTTACCCAGAAAGAAGTGGATACGATGTACGATGGTGTAAAAGAAAACCTGATGGGTTACCGCATGATGCACAAACAAAGCCTCAACAACAATGTACCAATGAGTTTGTGGCAAAGCCCGGTTTTGCCCGGGATGAAATTTCCTGAAAAACAGGAGCCCATCAGCTGGAATATTCCCGCCAATGTTGTGTTGCCCGCCAATAAAAACGAGCTGGCCTATTATTCGGTTTTACAACTCGCTTCGCTGATCAAAAACAAAAAAATATCTTCTGTTGATCTGACAAAGTTTTTTCTCGAAAGGATCCGCAAATACGGGGATAGTTTACAGTGTGTGATCTCTGTTACAGAAGAAATCGCGATGCAGCAGGCCCGGCAGGCAGATGCAGAAATCGCAAAAGGAAAATACCGCGGACCCCTGCATGGCATCCCGTATGGCCTGAAAGATCTTTTTGCTGTAAAAGGAACCAAAACCACCTGGGGCGCCGCGCCATATAAAAACCAGGTGATCGAAGAAGACGCTTTTGTTTATACACAACTCAAAAACGCGGGGGCGGTGCTGGTTGCAAAATTCACGCTTGGCGCGCTGGCGATGGGCGATTACTGGTATGGCGGCCGCACAAGAAACCCCTGGAACACGAAAACGGGATCATCGGGCTCTTCAGCGGGATCCACATCTGCAACAGTAGCGGGATTGGTTCCCTTTGCGATCGGCACAGAAACCTGGGGCTCGATTGTTTCGCCCTCTTCCACCTGTGGCGCAACGGGATTGCGCCCAACATTCGGCAGTATCAGTCGCAGTGGCGCGATGACATTAAGCTGGAGCCTAGATAAGATCGGCCCCATCTGCCGCAGTGCGGAAGACGCAGCTGTTGTGTTTAATTATATACATGGAACAGATGGGTATGATATGAGTGCGGTAAACCGCCCATTTAATTATAAACCCAATGCAGATATTAAAAAATTAAGGGTAGCCTATGCAAAAAATTATTACGATCGCATTACCGATACCAGCCGGAACGAATGGAAGGTGTTAGATACTTACCGTAAAATGGGTGTTCAGCTGGTGCCTGTTGTATTTCCTGACAGCGCCGTATATAACTTCAATATCATGGATATTGTGATCAGCGCAGAATGTGCAGCTGCATTCGATGAGTTTACGCGGAACAATATTGATGATGAAATGACGCAGCAGGGAAAGAACGACTGGCCAAACAGCTTCAGGGTATCGAGGCTGATGTCGGCAGTGGAATATATCAATGCGAACCGGCACCGGTACCAATTGATGCAGAAAGTAAATGAAGCGCTGAAAGATATAGACGTGCTCATCTGCCCCACACGCGGCAGCGGCAACCAGGGCGCCATCACAAATTTAACGGGTCACCCGGTAGTGTGTATGCCAACCGGTTTTGATAAACGGTTCAATTTACCTACCAGTATCACGCTGATTGGAAAACTATATGATGAAGCAAGTATACTCGCTGCGGCAAAAGCCTACCAGCAGGCAACGGAATGGGAGGATATGCATCCGCCGATGTTTAAATAAAAACCAGGAAAAACCCGCAGATCGCGGGTTTTTCTTTTCTGTTAACCGAGCATCATTCTTCGTAAATTGCTTAAGGACAAAAGAAAAAAAATGAAAAAAATAATTTCGCAGGTATTGGGATTGCTGCTGCTGGCACAAACAACCACAGCACAAAAATCCATTCTTGGTTTTGGTGCAAATTCGGCACAACAGCAACAGAAAACCGAACAGCAGTTTGATGCACAGCTGAGTGCAGAAAGAGTGGGCGAAACGATCAAAGAATTATCGGCGGTACCACACCATGTGGGTTCACCCGGCGGAAAGGCCGTTGCAGAAAAAATACTCAGCAAATTCAAAAACTGGGGATGGGACGCAAAGATCGAAACCTACCAGGTATTATTTCCCACACCCAAAACCAGGGTGCTTGAAATGATACGTCCCACAAAATATGAGGCGGTATTAAAGGAGATGGCGTTTAACGAAGACCCGTCTACACAACAACCCGGACAGCTGCCCCCATACAATGCGTGGAGTGCGGATGGCGATGTTACCGGCGAACTTGTCTTTGTAAATTATGGATTACCGCAGGATTATGAAGAGCTCGCAAAAATGGGCATCGATGTAAAGGGAAAGATCGTGATCGCAAAATATGGAAACAGCTGGCGGGGCACCAAACCCAAAGTGGCACAGGAGCATGGCGCAATTGGTTGCATTATTTATTCCGACCCCAAAGACGATGGTTATTATGCGGGTGATGTGTACCCGACGGGCGCATTCAAAAACGAATATGGTGTGCAGCGGGGTTCTATTATGGATATGGTGATCTATCCCGGTGATCCGCTTACACCCGGAATCGGCGCTACAGCAAATGCAAAAAGGCTGGAACGTTCAGAAGCCACCAACCTGCTGAAAATACCGGTGCTGCCCATCAGTTATCATGATGCACAACCGTTGTTACGAGCGCTGGATGGTCCCGTGGCGCCGGCATCCTGGAAGGGGGCATTGCCCATCACCTATCATGTGGGTCCCGGAAAAGCGGCGGTTCATTTAAAACTTGAGTTCGACTGGAAACTGGAGCCTGCGTATGATGTGATCGCTAAAATTCAGGGATCCAGGTTCCCGGATGAATGGGTGATACGCGGCAACCACCATGATGCCTGGGTAAACGGGGCGGGCGATCCCATCAGCGGTGCGGCTGCGATGCTGGAAGAAGCGCGCGCAATAGGTGAGCTTGTAAAAACAGGGTGGAAACCGCAAAGGACACTTGTGTATTGTGCCTGGGATGCAGAAGAGCCCGGATTGCTCGGATCCACCGAATGGCTGGAAGACCATATCAAAGAATTGCAGCAGAAAACGGTCGTATACATTAATTCGGATGGCAATGGCCGCGGCTTCCTGGGTGTGGAAGGGTCGCACGCGCTCGAAAATTTTATAACAGAAATTTCAAAAGATGTAACCGACCCTCAAACAGCCGTATCTGTTTTTGAAAGAGGTAAAGCAAGAGAAGCCGTAAACGCATCAACCGCGAAAGCGAAACAGGATGCGCTGAAAAAAACAACGTATAAGCTTGGTGCCATGGGATCGGGATCTGACTATTCTTCTTTTATACAACATGCCGGGATACCGGCGCTGAACATCGGTTTTAGCGGAGAAGACCCGGGAGGAGAATACCATACTATTTTTGATTCTTACCAGGATTATAGCCGCTTTAAAGATCCCGGCTTTGCATATGGCGTAGCGCTGGCCAAAACCGCCGGCCGTGCGGCATTACGGATGGCAGATGCGGAAACACTTCCCTTTGAATTTGGCAGTCTTGCAAAAACGGTGGACGGATATGTAAAAGAGCTGATGGCGCTTGCCGACCAGATGCGCGAAAACACATCTGCAGAAAACGCGTTGATACGCGCAAACGGTTATGCACTATCAAACGACCCCGCTAAAAAATTACTCGCCCCCGAAACAAAACCGGAAGTACCCTACCTGGATTTTTCTTCTTTACAAAACGCATTGTGGACACTGGAGTTGCGTATTGAAAAACTGAATGCTGTGCAGCGAAGTGCGGCAGCAGCATCACTTAATAAAGCACTTTACCAGGCCGAACAGCAATTGCTTGCCCCGCAGGGTTTGCCGAGAAGAAGCTGGTACAAACACACATTGTATGCACCCGGTTTTTATACAGGATATGGC
>SAIX01000011.1 GCA_004028765.1 Chitinophagaceae bacterium
ATTATAACCGTTTTGTTGAAAAATATCCAGATATCCTGCAACTGGCAAAAGCAACAGACCAGGAAGTATTCAAATTATGGGAAGGATTGGGTTATTACAGCCGCTGCAGGAACCTGCTGCACACGGCAAGAGAAATAGCCCGTGAAAGACGGGGACATTTCCCGGAAACCTACGAAGAGATACTGGCCTTAAAAGGCGTGGGGCCTTACACGGCTGCGGCGATCGCATCGTTTGCATATGATCTTCCCTATGCGGTGCTGGATGGAAATGTTTTCAGGGTATTGTCGAGGTATTTTGGCATTGCCGCGGCAACCGATTCTACCGAAGGGAAAAAAATATTTTCTGCATTGGCGCAGGAAGTGCTTGCGGTTAAAAAACCAGGTACCTATAACCAGGCCATTATGGATTTCGGCGCAACCGTATGCACCCCGTTTGCACCCCGCTGCGGCCATTGCCCCTTGCAGAAAACCTGTACCGCATACGCCGAAGGAAAAGTAAACCAACTGCCTGTAAAAGAAAAAAACCTCAAACGCAAACACCGCTGGTTCAGTTATTTTGTTTTTGAATGTGGAGATAAAATATTGATACATGAGCGCACAGAAAAAGATATCTGGCAAAATCTTTATGAGTTTTATCTCGTGGAAACTGATGAGCCCATCAGTTGGGATACGCTTTATGTGCGCGAATGGCTGTATGAACAGATGGGCATCCGCAAAGCGGCCATTGTTTCCATTTCTGCACCACAGGTTCAGCAGCTTACACACCAACAGGTAAAGGGGCAATTTATACAGGTTCAACTGGAAACCATACCAACAGTGCTCGCTGCTTACCAATGGGTGAGCCGCACGGATCTCAAAAAATTCCCTTTTCCCAAATTTATCACGGCTTACCTGCAATCCCAGGTTGGAACGGGTGGATAATGTTTTGGTATTTGATGCAGGGCTTTTCTTGTTGCTTAAAAAAAGTTATTTTTAAAAGAGAATACCCTGCGACGAACCTAAAACATACCCTATGAGAGGAGTTAACAGAGTAATGCTGATCGGGAACCTGGGTAAGGACCCCGATGTACAGCACCTGGAAGGGAATATCGGCGTGGCGAAATTTCCGCTGGCAACCACGGAAACCTACAAAGACAGATCAGGTAAACTGGTTTCGCAAACGGAATGGCATACCGTTGTTTTGTGGCGGGGCCTCGCTGAACTGGCGCAGAAATACCTGCACAAAGGGAGCCTGATATATGTGGAAGGAAGGTTACGCACCCGTACCTGGGAAGACAAAGAGGGAAATAAAAAATTTGCGACAGAAGTGGTGGGTGATAACCTGATCATGCTCGACAAACGGGGGGATGGACATGCAGGCCATAGCGGAACGGATATAGAGGGATACCATGGAGACGACCTGCCACCGATGACCGACCCCGGAGAAAATTTACCTTTCTGATATTGAAACATAGTTTACCCATACGGCTTCACCTGCTACATTTGCAGGACTGAACGCTGATTGTTCACTTAAAACACCAACTTTGGACCACCACCCGGCGCTGTTTTCTTTTTTTCATCCTGTATTACTGTCGGCACTGGAAGCGCAGGGTACTACGGTATTGGTGATGGTGTTGTTTTTCCTGCTGTTTCTTTCCTTTGTATTATCCGGTGCGGAAGTGGCTTTTTTCTCGCTTACTTATAAAGACATTAATAACCTGAAATCGAAACAGCAGCCTCCTTATAAGCGGATTGTTGACCTGCTGGAAGAACCGAAAATATTACTGGCATCGCTGCTGATCGCCAACAGTTTCATCAATATCTCCATCATCATCATTTCGAACCTGCTGATCGATGATATGTTCAATTTTGAAAAGTTTGATGCGGTATGGATCGAGTTCCTGATAAAAGTGGTGGCAGTATCCTTTTTACTTGTATTATTTGGTGAAGTGATGCCGAAAGTGCTGGCTACACAAAACAATATCCGATTCGCAAAAGATTTTGGTGGCATTGTACAGGCTGTTTCCTATACCTGTGCCGGACTAAGCAAAAGACTGGTGAAATATTCCGATATCATTGAGCGAAAACTCGCAAACCGGCAAGGCGGGGCATATAGTCTTGAAGAACTCGATCATGCCATCGACCTCACCACGCAGAATACCGCATCTGAAAATGAAAAAAATATCCTGAAGGGGATCATCAAATTTGGGAATATCACCGTTAAACAGATCATGAAAACAAGGGTGGATGTGCATGGGGTGGACGAATCTTTACGGTTTGACGAACTGCTTGCAACGGCCCGCGATCTGAATTACAGCCGCTTGCCGGTTTACCGGGAAGATCTCGATAATGTGGTAGGTATGATACATACCAAAGACCTGATCCCTTACCTGAATGAAGCAGGAAATTACGACTGGCACCTGCTGATGCGGCCCCCTTATTTTGTGCATGAACAGAAATTTATCGAAGACCTTTTAAAGGAGTTTCAACTGAAGCGGATCCACTTTGCAGTGGTGGTGGATGAATTTGGCGGAACAAGCGGAATTGTTACACTGGAAGACATATTGGAAGAGGTGATTGGCGAGATCAAAGATGAATTTGATGAAGAAGAATCAGGTTATAAAAAACTGGATGAAAACAATTACCTATTTGAGGGCCGTACCATGATCAATGATGTTTGCAAGATCATGGACCTGCAGGCCGATACATTCGACGGTGTGAAAGGAGAAAGTGATTCGCTTGCGGGGCTGGTACTGGAACTGGCCGGGGAAATACCACAGCCCGGAAAAGTGCTGGTATCCGGTGATTTTGAATTTACCGTTCTGGAAGTGGAAAAAAACAGGATACAAAAGGTGAAAGTAAGTATTAAACCGCAGCAGGTATGATGAGAAAATTGCTGGATCATGTGAGAAAGTTTATGGTTCATGGTTCATGGTTCATGGTTCATGGGAAAAAAGGTGTAAGGTATGGGATAAGAACGGCAGCGATCGCAGTTTGTATAATGGCGGGCTGGTTTCAACTTAGTTCCTGCAACAGTTCGTATACCCCCAAACCAACGGGGTATTACCGGATCAGTTTCCCTGAAAAACAGTACCGTTTATTTGATCAGCCTGGCTATCCGTACAGTTTTGAATACCCGGTGTATGCAAACGTGGTGAAGGATAGTACTTTCTTTGGCAACACCACTGAAAACCCCTGGTGGATCAATGTGGATTTTCCGCAGTTCAACGGCCGGATATATGTGAGCTATAAAGAGATCGGGAAGAATAAATTTGATACGCTCATCAAACACTCATTTGAATTAACGGGCAAGCATAGTTCCAAAGCTTATTCGATAGAAGATACATTGATTGCAACCCCGAACGGCGTGCATGGCGTGTTTTTTACAGTGGGCGGAGATGTAGCAACGGCCAACCAGTTTTTTTTAACGGATACCACCCGGCATTTTTTGCGCGGGGCTTTGTATTTTGATGCAACACCGAATGAAGACTCACTGGGTGTGGTGAACCGGTTTTTACTGGACGATATGAAGCACCTCATCAATACTTTCCGGTGGAGAAAGGGATGAGCCTGTTATGGATATTGATTTTACCTTTACTGAGATTAAAATTACGGGATGATACTAATTGACAATAAGCTGATCAGCGATGAAGTGATCGAGGAACAGTTTGTGTGCGACCTTGCAAAATGCAAAGGCGGCTGTTGCGAAGACGGGGATGCCGGCGCACCAATGGAAAAATGGGAGCTTGAAAAACTGAAAACACACTATAAGGAGATAGAGCCTTATATGACCGATGAAGGGATTGCAGAAGTAAAACGACAGGGTAAATATGTATATGATAAAGAATTTGGCTGGGTAACGCCTACCATCAACGGAGGTATTTGTGTATATGGGTACCGTGATGAAAAAGGAGTGATCAAATGCGGGATTGAGCAGGCGTATAATGATGGGAAGCTTGACTGGAAAAAACCATTGAGCTGTCATTTGTTTCCGGTAAAAACACAGAAGAGCAAACGCGACCCGGATATCGAATATGTGAATTATGAACCGAGGGAAGACCTTTGCAAAGCTGCCTGCAGTTTGGGAAAAAAACTGAAAGTGCCGGTATATGTTTTCCTGAAAGAATCACTGATCAGAAAATACGGGGAAGAGTTTTATGCAGCACTGGAAGCAACAGCACAGCACATAAAACACGATGGTCAGGGAAAATGAAAATTTATTTTGAAACTGCTGATGTATGCACCGCAGTATAAGTGTGCGACGCAACGAAGCAGAAGAAAGTGATACAGCTGATACCAAAAATAAAGACATGAAAGATACTGCAGCATCCTTTATTGCCAAGAGCACGATCAAAGCAGCCGATCTTGATCACAGGCGAAAGATCAATTTCAATATCGGTAAATACAATGCGGTTGTGCCGCAGGGCAAACAACAGTTTGGCGGTAATGTGATGCTGGCCCGCGAACGTGCGAAGAACCGCAAATGGGATGCGATTGAACACCTTGACCGTTACCTGCTGGAATTTGAAAAGAAGATCAGTGCGCGTGGCGCCAAAGTGATATGGGCCGAAAATGCAGACCAGGCATTGGATGAGATCGGTAAGATCTGTAAAGAGAAAAACTGTAAAACACTGGTGAAGAGCAAGAGCATGGTTACAGAGGAGATTCACCTGAACCATTATCTGGAAACAATGGGTATTGAAAGTGTGGAAACCGATTTAGGAGAATACATACAGCAACTGGATGAAGAACCACCCTATCATATTGTTACACCGGCAATGCATAAAAGCAAGGAAGATGTGGCGCGGCTTTTTGCAGATAAACTGGGAACGCCTGCGGGCTTAACACCGGAAGAACTGACCCTCGTAGCAAGAAAAATACTCCGCGAAAAATATGTACAGGCCGAAGTAGGTGTAACCGGCGCCAATTTTATTGTGGCAGATGTAGGTGGTATCGCAGTTACTGAAAATGAAGGAAATGCACGCCTGAGTTGTGCCTGGCCCAAAACACATATTGTAGTGGTGGGTATTGAAAAAGTGATCCCATCGATACATGACCTGCCCTTGTTCTGGCCACTGCTTGCCACCTATGGTACGGGTCAGAGAATCACTTCATACAATACATTGGTAACGGGCCCGCGGCAGGCGAATGAAACCGATGGCCCCGGGGAAATGTATGTGGTATTACTGGATAATGGGCGTACCAATTTATTAATGAACCCTACCACGCGTGAGGCATTGTATTGTATCCGTTGCGGTGCCTGTTTAAATGCCTGCCCTGTATACAAAAATATCGGTGGCCATTCATATGAAACCACCTACAGCGGACCGATCGGAAAAGTGATCACTCCGCATCTTCGCGGGATGGATGATTACAAACATTTGAGCTACGCATCTTCCTTGTGTGGCAATTGCACAGAGGTTTGTCCGGTGAGGATCAATTTGCACGAGCTGTTACTCGAAAACCGCCATGAAGCGGTGGCAGAAGGTTCGAGCTCATTGGCAGAAAGACTTGCCTGGAAGATGTGGAAAACCGCAAGCATGAACCGTTCCATGATGAATATGGGAAATGGCAGAATGAAGAACTGGGTGGTGAACAAAGTTTTCAAAGGCTGGACGGCACACAGGGCCGACCTTGATTTCAGTGAAAAAACTTTTAGCGAAATGTGGAAGGGCGGGAAAAGGAATTGAATTATCTAAAGCGTTAATCAAAAAAAATGGGGGCACCGCATAAATGGATATTATATGCTCCCGTTGCGGGTAACCGGCTTCGTTATATTGCGGAAACTCTTTTTTCTTCGATAGAGATTGTAAGCGATCCGCTGTTATTTGTTAAAGCGGAAGGAAATAAGATCAATTATTCTCCTGAGAAATTCGACGGGGTATTCCGTGTGAACCCCCACGGGCTTTTATCTGGAAAAGAGATAAAGCCTTTGCATATTGAATGCTTTGATGCAGATGGGCTCCCTGTTTTTTTTGAAACGGAGGGTGATTTTTGTTTTGATATTTTTTCCGCCTCTTTTTACCTCTTGTCCCGTTACGAGGAATACCTGCCCTATGAGCCAGATGCATACGGAAGGTACCCGCATACAGCATCGCTGGCATACCGGGAAGGTTTTTTACAAAAACCATTGGTGCATTACTGGCTGGGAAAACTGGAAAAAGAACTGAACCGGTTTTACAGAACAGGCAATAATGAAAGGCTGAAGGTTGCCGGTTCTGGCTTCCAGTTTATTCCAACCTATGATGTGGATGAAGCCTGGAGTTACCTGCATAAACCGCTCTGGAAAAATGTGCTTGGATTTTACCGCGACCTGTTACAGGGAAAAATGGATGCTGTGGTTGAGCGGGGCAATGTGTACAGCGGCAGAAAAAAAGATCCTTATGATACTTTTGAGTGGCTTGACGGGTTGCATGAAAAATACCAGCTAAAACCGCTTTATTTTTTATTGACGATCCTGAAACGCGGAACATACGACAAGAACTGCAAAGCACCTCAAAAACCCATCCGGGAATTATACAAACGGCTTTCCGAAAAATATGATGTTGGCCTGCACCCGAGTTGGCAAAGCGGAACAGATGAATGGTTATTACAAAAAGAAAAACAGGAAGCGGAAATGATCACGGGCAAACCAATCACACATTCGCGCAACCATTATTTGCGATTTACCATTCCTGCCACTTACCGCAGGTTACTGGAAGCGGGGTTTACCGATGAGTATTCGATGGGATATGGTGCAGTAAATGGTTTCAGGGCTTCGTATGCAAAACCATTTTACTGGTACGACCTGGAAAAAGAAGAGATCACATCCCTGCTGATACATCCTTTTTGTTTTATGGAAGCGGTTTCTTTCTTCAGCCAGGGATACAGTGCGGAAGAAGCAGGTAGGGAATTGCAGTATTATTATGATGTGGTGAAAGAGGCAGGCGGTGAATTCATTACCCTGTTCCATAATCATTTTCTGACAGAGCAGGCACAATGGATCGCATGGAGGGAAATGTATGAAACTTTTCTTGCAAAAAATTTCGGTTAATACTTACATCGCATCGGCATCTGAAGCCTGTGCAAGAATCTCTCTCTGTTTGCGTAAACTCTGGTTAACGAGGAATACACCAATCAATGTGATCACAGAACCTGCAATTATTGTAATTGTGATTTTTTCGCTCATGATCAGTGACCCCACAAAAATGGCCACGATGGGATTGATATAAGCATACAATGCAGCGATGGCCGGCTCTAAATGTTTCATTGTATAAATGAACGCTGCGAAAGTAAGGAGGTTACTCATGATCACGAGATAAGCAATGGCGCCCCATGTTTGAGCAGGAACAGCCGATAAGGGTATGGCATTCCCTGAAACAGCCAGCATGCTCATCAAAATAAAAGAGCTGATAAACATTTGCCAGCCGGTTGCATAGTAGGGGTTCATTTTGATCTTTGTTCTCGACAAAACAATCGTTCCGATACTCCAGCTCAGCATCGCGAGTATGGAAAGAAAGACGCCCCATCCAAAACCTTCCGCATGGTTGTGAAACGCATTGTCATAAAATACCCAGGCAATGCCGCCGATGCCGAGGAACAATCCAGTAAAAGTGAGTAAGGTAATTTTTGTGTTGCGGTAAAATATCTTTTCGATGATCACCACACATAAAGGATACAACGCAGAGATCAATGCCCCCATTCCGCTGGGGATATATTTCAGTGCAACGGTTGCGATACCATTCGCGGAAAGAAATAAAAGCACTGCCATCATCGTCAGCCATTTAAATTCTTTCCAGGTGGGCATTTTCTCACCTTTGGCGAAAAAAAATACAAGCAGTAAAACCCCGGCAATCAACTGCCGGATCGATGCCACTTCAAGCCCCGGTACTTTCTGCACACCGATCTTACTGGCGATCCAGCTGGTTCCCCAGATAATACTGGTAAGCGTTAAGGCGATATAGGCTTTTTGCCGTGTTGTCATTTACGCCCTTTCAAAAAAGGAATTTATCAGTGTTTGAAATGCCGCATGCCTGTCATAACCATGGCAAGGTGGTTGCTGACACAGTATTCAATGCTGTCTTTATCACGGACAGAACCACCTGGCTGAATAAATGCTTCGATACCTGCTGCATGTGCCATCTGCACACAATCGTTGAAAGGGAAAAATGCATCGGAAGCCAATACGGCACTATGCAGGTCGAAATGAAACTGGCGTGCTTTTTCGATTGACTGTCTCAGCGAATCCACACGGCTGGTTTGCCCGCAACCCTTGCCAACAAGCTGTTTGTTTTTAACCAATGCAATGGCATTGCTCTTTAAATGTTTGCAAACAAGGTTGGCGAAACTGAGGTCTGCTTTTTCGGTATCAGTTGTCTGACGGCCACCCACTTCTTCCCATTTGCTGAAATTGCCTTCATCGATACCCTGTTCAAGCACGCCATTCAGTAATGATTTGGAAGGTGCTTTTAGTGAAGCCGCATTTTCTTTCTGTTGCAACAGGATGCGGTTCTTTTTGCTTTTTAATACTTCGAGTGCATCTGTGTCAAAAGCAGGCGCGATCAATACTTCAAAGAAAATCTCATTGATGGCATCTGCTGTGGCTTTGTCGATGGCACCATTGCAAACGAGTACCCCGCCGAATGCACTTTCCGGGTCGCCGGCCAAAGCTGCATCCCAGCTTTCTTTCACGCTGCTGCGCGCAGCGATTCCGCAAACATTGGTGTGTTTGATGATGGCGAAGACTTTTTCCGGATCATTTTTAAATTCATGGATAAGCTGTATGGCTGCATCCACATCCACGAGGTTATTGTAGGAAAGTTCTTTTCCGTTCAGCTGGGTGAAAAGTTCTGATAAATCGCCATGAAACACGGCCGACTGGTGCGGGTTTTCGCCGTAACGGAGTACCTGCTGCTGGCCGGGGTTGAAATAATTACTGATCGCAATATCGTAATGCATCACCACTTCAAAGGCTTTGGCTGCATAGGCCTTGCGCTGTTCGAGCGAGGTTTCTCCTTTCTGGGATTGCAGCAGATCAACCAGTGAAGCATAGTCATCTTTGGCGGCAATCACCACAATGTCGCGGAAGTTTTTTGCGGCGGCACGGATCATGGAAGGCCCGCCGATATCGATCTTTTCGATGATCAGTTTTTCTTCAGATGTATTGCGAAGGGTTTCTTCGAACGGGTAAAGATCAACAATCACAAGATCGATTTCAGGGATCTGGTATTGTTTCATTTCTTCCAGGTCCTGCGCTTCATATCTCCTGCCAAGGATACCGCCAAAAACAGCAGGGTGCAAAGTTTTTACGCGGCCACCAAGTATGGAAGGATAGCTCGTTAAACTTTCCACTGCCACGCAGGGGATGCCGAGATCTTCGAGGAATTTTTGGGTACCGCCGGTGGAGTAGATGGTGATACCCAGTTGCTGTAACTGGCGGGCAATGGGTTCCAGTCCGTCTTTATAAAAAACGGAGATCAGTGCCGATTGGATCTTTTTTTGCATGTGTGTGAGGCTTTGCCGGGTGAATGATGGGCAATCTTCGTCAGGTTTCCGCAGCGAGCGGGGCTCAGGAACGGAATAGTGGCGCAAATGTAAGTGGTATGCCTGTTTTTTCCCGTTTTGTATTTTCCACAAATTGCGGGGAAAATCAGGTAATCTTATCCCAGCTTAACGATAAGCAGGTACATGCTATAAAAACAACGGCTGCAAGAAAAGCTTTTGGTTTTTTCTGCATGAGCCAGGTGGCAAGAGAAGCAATGATGCCATAGAGCAGCAGCGACTGTAAAACGGATACCCGGATATCGCTGATCACCGCGAAGGGCAGGTTGTTGCTTCTTTCGATAAATCCATTCAGTGCGGCGATGAGAAAAGAAATGAGCTTACCGGTAACCATATTCAGGAAAGGGATCGCAGCGAAAACCAGCATTGCGATCTCAGCATATAAAATAATACCTGATAAAGGAACGGCAATAAAATTGGTAAACAGGAATAAGACAGGAAACTGGTGAAAATAATATAATACAACAGGCAGGGTGAGTATTTGTGCAGACAGGGTAATGGCATTTAATTGCCAGATGGCATTGAGCAGCCGGTTTTCAAAAAACAGCAACTGATAAACAGGTTTCATAAACAGCACGATGCTGAGCACGGCTGTATAGGATAATTGCAAACCAACATCCCACAAAAAATAAGGATCGTATAAAAACAGGCAGAAAGCAGAAGCGGCCATCGTATTCAGGATATTGGTTTTTCGCTGCAGGCTTTCGCCGATCACGATAAAACTGAACATCACCACAGAACGGAGAATGGAAGCTGCGGCGCCAGCAAGTAAACTAAAACCCCACAACACGAGCAGTATAATAAGTGGTTTCAGGACCTGGTACCCTTTTTTTCGGCGAAAGGGTTTCAGCACTGCCAGTAACAACCCGTAGATCATGCCGAGGTGCAGGCCGCTGATGGCGATGATATGAACCACGCCTGTATTGCTGTAGGCTTTGGTAAGGTCTTTATCCAGATCATCGCGGTAGCCGATCAGCAATGCTTCTGCCACTCCCAGTTCTTTTTGCCCCGGTACCCAGCGGCGGAATACGGATAAAACAGATCGCTGCATTTGCTGTATAACAGCGTAAAAAATATTTTTGATGGTTTTACCGGTTCGAGTGTATTCTTTTGGTTTCAGGTAAACCTGGAAATGGATATCCCTGAATGCACAATAACGTTCATAATCAAAATCGCTGTTTGGCGGGTTGCGGATGGGTTGCCAATTCTTTGTAATGATGATTTCGTCTCCTTCCTGTGGCAGCGAATTACTGTCGGCAACAGAAAAATACAGGATCGCATTTCCTGTAACCGGATGCCATGTATTGTTGAGATCGATCGCCGTAAGTTTTGCAGTGGTTTTGAAAGACCTTGGCTTGCCTATGAATGGTTCGCTGATGATACACCGAACGGCTTTGCTTTGTGTAAGCCGCTTGCCGGCCCACTGCGGGTGATGGGTAATATCTCTCTGCCAAATCAGCCAGGTTCCCAGGCAGGCGAATACAATATTGATGGCTGCCCCTCTGACCCATTGCAGATGATACGCAGCCGTGAATGAAAAATAATTGCTAAGGGCGATATAAGCCAGTGAAAGAAAAAAAATGAAAATGACCCATTCCAATCCCGGCGATAAATAATACCCACCGAGAATACCTGCAACAAATGGGATGAGTATACGGATAAACGGTGCGGATCGCCAGAAAGGAATACCGAATCGGGTCATCGGATAAACCTAATAAAAAACGCAGCCGGATTAAGGGCTGCGTTTTTTATTTCGTATAAATACCTCGAAAAAATACAGGTGTTTTATTTACTGAGGTTCATGCTTCTCTCCTTGTACAGGGTACGGAAATAGGGATCGCGGAGATCTTTGATAAAACGGATGGCTTCTCCGGTGCTTTTCATTTCGGGGCCCAGTTCTTTGTTTACACCCGGGAATTTTTCGAAACTGAACACAGGTTCTTTAATTGCATAACCGTCGAGTTTCTTTTCCATGGTGAAATCGGTGAGTTTGGATGCACCGAGCATCACTTTGGTAGCGATATTCAGATAAGGGATCTGGTATGCCTTCGCAATAAACGGTGTGGTACGTGATGCCCTCGGGTTGGCTTCGATCACATATACTTTCCCATCTTTAATGGCGAATTGTATATTGATGAGCCCCTTGATGTTTAAGGCACGCGCGATCTTTTCAGAATAATATTCCATGGTTTCCACCACCAAAGGAGTAAGGTTAAAAGCCGGAAGCACTGCGTTACTGTCGCCACTGTGGATACCTGCGGGCTCGATATGTTCCATCACACCCATGATGTGAAAATTCTCGCCGTCGAAAATGGCATCCACTTCTGCTTCCTGGCAGCGATCGAGAAAATGATCGATGAGGATTTTGTTTCCTGGCAGGTGTTTCAGCAAACTCACCACGGCTTTCTCCACTTCTTCGTCGTTGATCACGATCCGCATGCGCTGGCCACCCAACACATAACTCGGGCGAACCAGAACGGGATACCCTACTTTATTCGCGACTGCGATGGCTTCTTCTGCATCGAGCGCAGTACCATATTCCGGGTAAGGGATATTCAGCTCTTTCAGCATATCACTGAAACGGCCACGGTCTTCCGCAATATCCATGCTGTCATAAGAAGTGCCGATGATCTTGATCCCTTTTTCGTGTAAGCGTTTCGCCAGCTTCAGCGCGGTTTGTCCGCCTAACTGCACAATCACCCCGTCTGGTTTTTCGAGTTCGATGATTTCCCAGAGATGTTCCCAGTGTACGGGTTCGAAATACAACTTGTCGGCCATGTCAAAATCCGTGGAAACCGTTTCAGGGTTACAGTTCACCATGATGGCTTCGTAGCCGCATTCTTTAATAGCGAGCAGGCCGTGTACACAGCAGTAATCAAATTCAATTCCCTGGCCGATGCGGTTAGGGCCGCTGCCGAGAACAATAATCTTTTTCTTGTTGGATGGGATCGATTCGTTTGAATTCAGTGTATGGTTCATTTCTCGTGGAATTGCGCAAAATTAGGGGTACGGCAGAATTTTGGCGGATTTTTTTGCGGGTGCTCCCCAAAGCCTTACTGGTTAAGGGTTTGGGGAGTTTTCTGTATTAACAGCCGTTCGTTTTTCAGCCCTTTTCAGCGATTGGGCTGAACCGGAAAATTTGTAAAGAGATAAGATATCGTGAGAAAATTGCGATAAACGCTCTTAATCGTTCAGCTCTTCGCAGAAATAACCTGCACCCTGCAGTGCATTTTCCACTTCACGGGCGGTAAGGTCAAAGCATTCGATCCTGAGTACCCGGTCGCAATCCTGCAGGTCCACATTCCATTTCCGTATGCCGCGGATAGAATGGATCACCGGTGAGGCTTTGCTCACCAGCTCTGCGCTGTGCAGTTCGGTTTTGAAAACAAGTACGTCCATAATGCGGTGCCGTTCAGATGCAAAATAATAAGAGCAGCGGTTGGTTTCCCAGTATTTTGATCAGTGGTTTTCCCGGTTATTTTACTCGGCCCCTGCTGTCGGACCATTGTCAGGTTTGCCCCAAACCCGGCAGCGGTTACGCCATTCCTGTTTGATCCTTTCTCTTTCTTCGGGTGTCATCTGCTGCCATTTTTCTTTCATTTCATGTTTCCAGTGGCTGCTGCGGTGTCCGCCCCATCCGCCTTTCCATCCCCCAAATAAAATTTTACTCAGCAGGAATAAACCGATCGCCTGCCAGAAGCCGATCAATGGAACATTGATCACAGCGGCGAGTACATGGTTCCATAAAAGCATTACCACATAGCCAAGTGCGGCCACTGCTGCAACGGCAAGCAGTGTAAAGCCGATTATTTTTTTAAGCCAGAATCCTTTATTCATAAAAATTTCTTTATCGGTTTAACAATTCGTCGCGCAATGTGCCCAGTCTTTCGCGCAGGTGCAGCACCGCATATCTTTTACGGCTGATCAGGGTATTGATCGATTCGCCGGTTTGTTCTGAAAGCGTTTTAAAAGGGATGCCTTCGATCTCGTTCAGGATAAAAATATCTTTCTGCTGCGCCGGCAGTTCGTTCAATGCATCATACAGTGTTTCCCAGAAAAGCGAGCGCAGGTATTCTGTTTCAGGGTTATCAGTTTCATTGAAAAACATATCCGACCAGTCGAAACTGCTCTCTCCATCTGCATCCACATAAATATCTTCGAGCAACTCGGGTTTGTGTTTCCGTTGCCTGTCAGTGATCTTGTTGCGTGTTACCGTAAAAAGCCAGGCGGTGAGTTGTTCGATGGGTTTGGTATTCCCGATAAACTGGTAGAAAACATCCTGCAGGATATCTTCCGCCTCGGCCTCACTGCTTACGCGGCGGCGGATAAAACCCATCAGCCGCTTGCTGTAGGTATTGATCACTTCCGTGATATAACTTTTCCGGGCTTCGGCCATGGGGATCGGTATCGTCAACGCCTTGGTCATTACCGGTGGTTGACGGATGAGGAAAGATAATATTTTAAGGCGAGCGGATTTTTAAGAAAAGGATGCCGGATCGTAAACCGGGGAACCCATTCCGAAAAAGGTTATTGATTGCTGGATGCTGTTTAATTGTTCATGCCCCAGGCAAGATCAATGATTTGCCTTGTGATGCTTTTGCTCCGGGGTCTGTCCGGCAATCGTATCTTCACCACATGAAAACCATCGGCCTTATCGGCGGCATTTCCTGGCTGTCAACCATCGATTATTACAAGCACATCAACCAACTGGTAAACGAACGCCTGGGAGGCGTGAATGCAGCGAAGATTTTGATGAGTTCGGTAAATTTCCAGGAGATCAAAACGCTTACTGAAGCGGGCGACTGGGATGCACTTGCCAGCAGTATGATCGCCGAAGCCCGAAAACTGCAAACTGCTGGCGCATCCTGTATCCTTATCGGCGCTAATACCATGCATCGTATCGCTGGTAAAGTAGAGGCTGCCATTTCTGTTCCCTTACTGCATGTAGCAGTGGTTACCGCAGATGCCATCAAAAAAAATAACCTCAGAACAGTTGCATTGCTCGGAACCAAATACGTGATGCAGCAGGATTTTTATAAAGACAAGCTGAAAGACCAGGGATTATTTGTACTGGTGCCGGATCAGGCAGACATTGATTATATCAATGATGCTATTTATAATGAGTTTGGGAAAGGGATTTTTACTGACAAAGCAAAACAACGTTTCCTCGAAATCATCAACGGGTTAACCGTACAAGGGGCAGAAGGGGTGATTTTCGGCTGCACCGAAATCCCGATACTGCTGAAACAGGAAGATTGCAGTATCCCTGTGTTCGACACTGCCTATCTCCATGCCAAAGCGGCGGTGGATTTTGC
Source organism: Chitinophagaceae bacterium (assembly GCA_004028765.1). Taxonomy (GTDB): domain Bacteria; phylum Bacteroidota; class Bacteroidia; order Chitinophagales; family Chitinophagaceae; genus Sediminibacterium. The sequence continues at coordinate 14,834 of SAIX01000011.1, forward strand.
TTTGCATACGGATTAACGGATATCCACCATTGCATTCCTGATATCTTCAATAAACTCATTCAAAGCGGCTTTGGGAAACCCTTCCCATGATTTCACCACTTTTCCGTCGGTACCGATCAGAACGGTTTGCGGAAAATTACCGTTTCGGTTGTAGAGATCGGCCAGGTGATCGTTTTGTTTTTGCTGTTCTTTCGGCAACTGGTTTTTTTTCAGCCTTGGGAAGTCAGCATTTACCAGTACCAGTTTTTCTTTGGCCAGGTCCTGAAAAGCCTGCGAACCAAAATAATCATTGTGCAATTTTATGCAGGGGCCACACCAGTCTGACCCGGAAAAATTGAGAAGGATATATTTATGCTGCGTTTTGGCAGTTTGTAAGGCTTTGTCAAAATTGGTTTCCCAATTCGTAAAAGAAGTACAGGCAATAATTGCCAGGCCCAGAATCAATGTTCGCATGTGCACAGAATTAAAGAATAAAACTAATGTTACAGCCCTGGAAAAAATGCTGTTTGGGCTACTTTAACCATAATTTATGGAGCCGTTTTTCTACTGGTGTGTGATCAAAAAATGGTTAAGGTTCTGCAAAAGCCCGGCACCTGCTCATAAACAGCTTTCGGTTTAACAGGTTTGATATCCCACTGAAGCTTTATTTTCGCTAAAACCAGCGAATTCATGGAGGCAGTGGTACAATCCATCGGAACACTATTCGAATCGATCGGAAATCATACAGCAGATCGTATTGAAAAACTGCCCCAGAGCGGCAGCGACCGTATTTATTTCCGGATTTATTCAGGTGCAGAAACCTATATCGCCACTTATAATCACCACCGGAAAGAGACACAGACCTTTGTATATTTCAGCCGTCATTTTCACAAAGCCGGCTTGCCCGTTCCCGCCATCCTTGCGGTAAATGCCGATGATACGATCTATATACAGGAAGACCTTGGCACAGAATCCCTATTGAACCAGCTTGAGAAACATGGGCATGGCGATTATGTGTATGGATTGTTCCAGAAAAGCCTCGCCGCATTGGCAAGGGTACAGATATTGGGCGATAAAGGGCTTGATTACAGTTATTGCCTTACTGCGAAAGAATTCGGTAAGCAAGCCATCCTCAGCGACCTGCTGTATTTTAAATACTATTTTCTTGATACCCTGCAACTGCCTTACGACAAACAGGCCATGATCGATGATTTTGATGCATTGAGCACTTACCTTACACGTACTGAAAATAAATATTTCATGTTCCGCGATTTTCAGAGCCGGAATATCATTGTGAAAAATGACGAAGTAAATTTTATCGATTACCAGGGTGGGATGAAAGGTGCTTTGCAGTATGATGTTGCTTCTGCCCTCTGGCAGGCCAAGGCCGAATTGAGTGAGCAGTGGAAAAACAGCTTACTGGAATATTATATGGATGAAGTGGATAAGTTATTGCAGCGCCCTATCGACAGGATCACATTCGTAAGCCAGTATAACGGATATGTGCTGATCCGGTTATTACAGGTGATGGGCGCTTACGGATTCCGTGGTTTGTTTGAACGAAAAGCACATTTTCTCGCGAGTATCCCGCTGGCATTGCGTAACCTTAAATTTTTTATCGAACACAAACGGGTGGGGATCGTTACACCTGAATTTGACAGGGTGCTGCACCTCGTTGTATCTGATGAAATGATTGCAAGGTTTGAGCCGGTACAAGCTGATGAAAATACACCTTTGGTGATTGAAGTGAACAGTTTCAGCTACAAAAAAAGTATCCCGGCTGATACAAGCGATAATGGCGGTGGTTTTGTTTTTGATATGCGCGGGATATTGAACCCGGGCCGCTTTGATGAATATAAAAAACAATCAGGCAAAGATAAACCCCGACAGGATTTTCTGGAACAGCGAACAAGGATGAATGAATTCCTGAACAGCGTTTGGGACCTGATCGATATCACCGTGGAAGATTACCTGAAGCGGGGGTTTCACCACCTGATGATCAATTTTGGCTGCACCGGCGGGCAGCACAGAAGCGTATATGCAGCTGAACAAACCGCGCGGCATCTGCGGAATAAATACAAAGTGAAAGTAAAACTTGCGCATACCAATCAGGAAAACTGGCTGAAAGAATTGCCGGGTGATAAGGAATGATTTGTTGAACCGCTTCAGCGAAATTTTAGAGAAATGAAAATCTATGCATGAAATAAATCCATCCGGCAGCGTGGCAGTTTGTAAAGCAATGATTTTTGCTGCGGGCCTCGGCTCAAGGTTAAAACCCTGGACCGATCATCACCCAAAGGCATTGGCACTGGTGAACGGGAAATCTTTATTACAGCGGAATATCGAATACCTGCAGCATTTTGGTATCCGGGATGTGATCGTAAACGTTCACCATTTTGCAGACCAGATCGTTCAGGCGATCAGTTTTAACAAAGGATGGGGATCTTCTGTTACCATTTCAGATGAAACGGATGAAGTACTGGAAACCGGCGGCGGTTTATTAAAAGCGGCCGGTTATTTTTCAGGCGCTGATTTTTTTGTTGTGATGAATGCGGATATCCTCACGCAGATGGATCTTTCAGAAATGATCCGGCAGCATCTTACGAAACAACCGCTGGCAACACTGGCAGTATCAGAACGCGAAACCTCACGCTATTTTCTTTTTGATGAATCGGATGTATTGTGTGGCTGGAGGAATATAAAAACAGGTGAAGAAAAAATCGCCCGCAACGCGGGTGTACTCCGGCAGAAAGCATTCAGCGGTATCCATGTGATTGATACCGCATTATTCCAGCTAATCAAGCGAAAAGGTAAGTTTTCGATGGTGGATGTTTACCTCGATCTTGCAGGAGATCATATCATCCGCAGCTACGATCATACCGGTGCCGCATTAATAGATGTAGGCAAGCCTGAAAATATCACTAAGGCCGAATCATTATTTCCCTGACCGGTATGGAAAAAATAAAATTCGCCATATTGGGGTGTGGGCGCATCGCTCAAAAACATGCGGCGCTCTGTGCACAATTCGGCGAGCTGGTGGCGGTATGTGATATTGATTCCGGTAAAGCAGAAACCCTGGCCTGTCAATATGGCGCGATTGCCTTTGATGCAATGGACAAATTCCTCGAAAATATACCAGGTACGGATATCGTAGTGATCTGCACACCGAATGGGTTACACGCATCACATGCCATCAGCGCCATGCAAAGCGGGTATCATGTGTTGGTAGAGAAACCAATGGCTTTAAAAACCGAAGATGCAAAACAGATGATCGAAACATCTGCTGCAACCGGCAGGCATCTTTTTACAGTCATGCAAAACCGGTTTAACCCGCCAGTGGCAGCACTTAAAAAAGCGCTTGATGAAAACTGGTTTGGAAAAATTTTCAGTATCCAGTTAACCTGCCTCTGGCACAGGCCCGCCAGCTATTATACCCGTTCATGGCATGGTATGAAGGAAATGGATGGAGGCACTTTGTTCACACAGTTCAGTCATTTTATAGATCTTTTATATTGGTTATTCGGCGGCGTTAAAAAAATAAGCGGGTATGTTTCGAATGCAGGGCACCAGGGTTTGATTGATTTTGAAGACAATGGCGTGGTGGCATTGATTTTTGATAATGGTGCATTGGGAACGATTCACTTTTCGGTGAACAGCCAGGAGAAGAACCGGGAAGGCTCCCTGGTTGTACTGGGTGAGTCGGGGGAACTGAAAATAGGTGGTGCTTACCTGAACACCATCGAATTCCAGCAATTCAGGAACGGAAAAGAGCTGCTGATCCCTGCAAATGAAAAGGGAGCGAATGAATATGGCACTTACCAGGGTTCGATGAGCAACCATGATAAAGTGTACGAAAATATGATCCGCACTTTCATTACGGGTGATGCCTTTTATGCCACAGCCTTACAGGGATTTAAGACGGTTGAATTGATCGAACGCATCTACGCGGCTGCTTTATTGGAGAATTGAGTTTATCTTTCCATACAAACCAGGTCATGCCTTTTCAATCTGTCCATTCATCCATCCGAGATATTATTACCGGCGAAAATGTACGGATCACAGAGCCATGTAACCTGTATGGATGCAGCATCGGAAATGGTTGTTTTATCGGGCCTTTTACCGAGATACAGAAAGGCGTAATGATCGATGACCATACACGTGTGCAATCACATAGTTTTATCTGCGAGAAAGTGACCATTGGTCATCACTGTTTTATTGGTCACGGTGTAATGTTTGTAAACGATACTTTTTCGGAAGGTGGCCCTTCCGGTAATCCGGCAAAATGGAAAGCGACCCATATCGGCAACTATGTTTCCATCGGGAGTAATGCCACAATTTTACCGGTTACCATTTGTGATCATGCAGTGATAGGTGCCGGTGCAGTTGTAACAAAAGATATTACAGTGCCAGGTAAGTATGCAGGAAACCCGGCAAAGAAGATCGGATAGTTGTAAACCGGGGTTTATCTATTCAATTATTTGCTTGCCCAAATCATCCATTCACGCCTCACAGAAATCTTTCTACACTTTTACATAGATCTTCTTTTTGTCGAGCCAATAAACCACCGACCAGTAAAAAGCGATCATACACAATGCATATAGGAGTGACCCCACCCTTAGGTCTGCGGCGATGTTTTTACAGACATGCTCATAAAACCAGGGGAAAGGAGAAGTATATATTTTTTTGCCATCGGGGGCAATATGATCCAACCACCGGAACATGGCCAATACACGGGGTAGGAAACCGCTTAACACAAAAATGAACAAAGGGTTTTTGCCAAACACATCAAAGAAACGGCTCCAGGCACCTTTTTTTTCTTTGAATTCGATCAGGAAAATCAAAACTCCCAGGCAAAGTATTGCAAGCCCGGTCGTGTGCAGTACATAACTGCTGGTCCATATTTTTTTGTTTATCGGGAAAACCATGTCCCAGCAATATCCGGTAACCAGCAGGATCAGTCCGGCTACGAAAAGATTCGAAAGCATTTCATAGTTTTTACCTTTCTGCTGAATATACTGTCCAACGAAAAATCCAAACACTACCTGCACAATAGCGGTCATGGTACTTGGTAAACCTTCCGGATCAAAGGGTACACCTTCTCCTTTGTATATATGCGTAAGGCCAAGCAGGTTGATGTCGATCTTTGTTCCAAACCATCCTGCCAGGCTGTAAGGATCTCCGGGTGTACCCAGTACCATACAAAGGAACCAATACAGCAATAATAATACGGCACTGATCACAAAAGCCCCGCGTGTTTTACCATAATAAACAATCACCGATGCAAAAAAATAACAAAGTGCGATCCTCTGCAGTACACCCAGTATCCGCACATTCTGCCATAATTTCCATGCAATCTGTTCCCCGTCCCATCGTACAAAAGGGCTCCAGTTCAAAAACAGACCGATGCCAAAGATCAGCAGGGTTCTTTTGGTCACTTTCTTCCAGAATACTGCTGGCCCGGCCTGCTCAAAACGCGGCATTACAAAAGCCATTGCATTTCCTACCGCAAAAAGAAAGAAAGGGAATACGAGATCGGTAGGTGTGCAGCCATGCCAGGGTGCATGTTCAAGTGGTGTGAAAATATGCGACCAGCTCCCGGGATTGTTAACGAGGATCATCAGGGCAACCGTGGCGCCCCTGAATACATCCAGCGAATAATAGCGTTGGTTCATGGTTGGGGTTTGGGTGATGAAGATAAGAAAGTTCGCTGCAAACCTTGTATATGCAGTGCTGCTTATTAAGATTTCTTTCAGTATAACTCCCGGGCAATTATTGTTACTTTGCGATGAATTATCTTTTCCAATGCAAAGAAATATTTTGATCACGGGTGGCGCAGGTTTTATCGGGTCGCATGTGGTGCGGCTTTTCGTAAGGCGTTATCCGGAATACCGCATTATTAACCTGGATGCACTCACTTATGCGGGCAACCTCGAAAACCTTGCAGATATTGAGCATGCTTCGAACTATACTTTTTCCAAAACCAATATCCTTGACCAGGAGGCGCTGACATCAGTTTTCAAAAAATTTTCAGTTACAGATGTGATCCACCTTGCTGCGGAATCGCATGTTGACCGCTCCATCGTATCACCGCTCGATTTTGTATACACCAATGTAATAGGAACCGTTAACCTGTTGAATACAGCACGTGAACAATGGAAAGGGGAATATAACCAACATCGTTTTTATCACATCTCAACCGATGAAGTATATGGAAGTCTTGGTGAAAAAGGATTTTTTACTGAAACCACTCCATACGACCCCAATTCTCCTTACTCTGCCAGCAAAGCAGCTTCTGACCATTTCGTAAGGGCTTATGGCGAAACATATCACATGCAGACAGTAGTATCCAACTGCTCCAATAATTACGGACCCAACCATTTCCCTGAAAAACTGATCCCGCTTTTTATCAATAATATCATCGAAGAAAAACCATTGCCGGTATATGGGGATGGTTTGTACACGCGCGACTGGCTATATGTAAAAGACCATGCAACGGCGATCGATACCGTATTTCACAAAGGCGTTCCGGGTGAAACATATAATATCGGCGGTTTTAATGAATGGAAAAACATCGATCTCGTAAAACTGCTTTGTAAACTGATGGACCAGAAACTGGGTCGTGCAGAAGGGTATAGCGAAAAACTGATCACTTACGTGAAAGACAGGCCAGGCCATGACAGGCGTTATGCAATCGATGCTTCAAAGATCAGCAATGAACTTGGATGGAAACCTTCTGTGACATTTGAACAGGGTTTAAGCGAAACGATCGACTGGTACCTCTCAAATACAGCCTGGTTAAAAAATGTAACCAGTGGCACTTACCAGCATTATTACGAATCCATGTACAGCAACCGATAATATGCGCGCAGAAGAAACGATACTCAAGGGGTGCTTCCTTTTACACGATAGTTTTTTTGGTGACCACAGGGGCTATTTTTTTGAAAGTTTCAATAAAAAAACCTTTTACAGCCAAACGGGAATCGATATCAATTTTGTGCAAGATAACCAGTCGCGCTCACAGCGTGGTGTTTTGCGTGGTTTGCATTTTCAGCATGGTGAATATGCGCAGGCAAAACTGGTTCGGGTATTGCAGGGGAAAGTACTGGATGTAGCGGTAGACCTGCGCAAAGGGTCTGAAACGTTTGGTAAACATGTGGCTGTTGAATTATCTGATGAAAGCCATACCCAGTTATTTGTTCCCCGGGGCTTTGCACATGGCTTCGTGGTGTTGAGTGATACAGCTGTTTTCTTTTATAAATGCGATAATTTTTACAACCCTTCCAGCGAAGGCGGTATCATATTCAATGACCCTGCATTGGGGATCGATTGGAAACTGCCGGCAGAAGAATTGATATTATCAGCGAAGGATAAAATTCTGCCTACCTTGGCAGAAGCGTTGCCTACATTAAATTTCTGATCATGAAAGGAATCATTCTCGCAGGAGGGTCCGGTACAAGATTGTATCCCATCACCAAAGGAATCAGCAAGCAGTTGATGCCGGTGTATGATAAACCCATGATCTATTACCCCATGTCGGTACTGATGCTGGCAGGTATCCGTGAAATACTGATCATCACCACGCCGGAAGATTCAGAGCAATTCCGGAAATTACTGGGCGATGGGGCCGAACTCGGCTGCCGTTTTGAATATGCGGTACAGGCTGTACCCAACGGGCTTGCCCAGGCTTTTGTGATTGGTGCCGGTTTTATAGGGAATGATAAAGTGGCGCTGATATTGGGAGATAATATTTTTTATGGATCCGGGTTCAGTAAGCTCGTTCAATCATTCAATGATGTAAACGGTGCAGCTGTATTCGCGTATGAAGTAAATGACCCTGAAAGATACGGGGTGGTTGAATTTGATGCCGCAGGGAAAGCCATTTCGATTGAAGAAAAACCCCAAGCCCCTAAATCCAATTATGCGGTACCTGGACTTTATTTCTATGATAATTCTGTTGTAAATATTGCCAGGAATATTGCCCCATCCGCACGCGGCGAATATGAAATTACCGACGTGAATAAGGAATACCTGCGGCAGGGAACACTAAAAGTAGGGGTGATGGACCGTGGCACAGCCTGGCTTGATACAGGTACTTTTGATTCATTCGCCGATGCCTGCGAATTCGTACGCGTTATCGAAAAAAGACAAAGCCACAAGATCGGCTGCATTGAAGAAGTGGCATACCGGATGGGTTTTATTAACCAGGCCCAGCTGATGCAGCTGGCCGATAAATACTCCAAAAGCGGCTATGGTGAGTATCTCCGAAAGCTGAAATAATTTTTTTAGCCGGTGAACCATCCGCCGTCCATGGTGTTACCATTGCATGAACGCATTTACCATTAAAGACCTCGAGAACCTGTCGGGTATCAAAGCCCATACAATCCGGATATGGGAACAGCGTTATTCTTTTCTGAACCCGCAGCGTACAGACACTAATATCCGGTATTATTCCGGCGAGGAGTTGCAGAAACTGCTCAACATAGCCTTGTTGAATAAATATGGGTACAAAATTTCCCATATTGACCGTATGTCGGTAGCAGAGATGAATGAAAAGATCCTCGCATTATCGAGTGCCGAAGCCCAGCAGGAACGGGTTGTGAACCAACTGATCAGTTTTATGACAGCGCTGGATATGGAAGCTTTTGAAAATGTGGTTGACGGTTACATCAAAAACAGGGGTATTGAAAAAGCGATCCTGCAGATATTGTTTCCCTTTCTTGAAAGAATCGGTATCCTCTGGCAAACCAACCATATCAACCCGGCACAGGAACACCTTGTTACCAATATCATCCGGCAAAAACTTATTGTGGGAATCGATACGATTAAAACGCATGTGCAAACCACCAAAAAAGCATTGCTGTTTCTTCCCGAAGGCGAACACCATGAACTGGGCCTGCTTTTTGTAAATTTTCTGCTGAAAAACAGGGGCTTAAAAGTACTTTATCTCGGGGCCAATGTTCCGATAAAAGATGTTGAATCCGTTGCAGCCATTACAACACCCGATTTTCTGTACACGCATCTTACTTCAATGGCAAAAAACTTCAACATCGAAAAAATCCTGGTCCATATCCAAAACCGGATGCCCAGCCGTACCGTGCTCGTATCAGGTATTGCCACCCAACAATACAAAAAGAAGCTGCCCGCCAATATCCATTTCAAAAAATCTCTGGCAGAAGTGATGGATTATATTTATAATATCTGATTATCAGTCGATTGGGTTCTTTTTCTGCCTCCAAACCAGGTCACTGGAAATATTTAGTTGCCCCGCGAACTTTTTTGTTTAACTTTACGTTTATAAATGTTAAACAAAATTTATGTCCACCGTAGAGTTCAACCAGATGCTGCTCTCGAACGCTGATTTCCTGAAGCCTTTTGCGGTTACCCTTACCCACGACCAGGAAGTGGCAAAAGACCTTGTACAGGAAACCATGTATCGCGCCCTTGCAAACAAGGATAAATACAATGTGGGAACAAACATAAGGGCCTGGTTGTACACCATTATGCGGAATATTTTTATCAATAATTACCGCCGTAAAGCAAGGCAGGCCACTATTTTCGATAACACCCCGAATGAATTTTTGCTGAACATGCCGCAGGGGGCTGTTACGAATGATGCGATCGCTGGTTTGAGCCTGAAAGAAGTGAAAACTGCGATCCATCAATTACCTGAAATTTTCAGAAATCCCTTTCTCTTATATTTCGACGGATACAAATACCATGAGATCGCCGAAATGCTGGACGAACCTTTGGGAACGATCAAGAGCCGTATCCATTTTGCACGGAAATTGCTGAAAGCACAGATCGAACGACATTAACGGGAAAAATTTAATCAGAGTTCAGTTGGGAAAAAAAGTTGTTGTTATCGGGAGTGGTTTTGCAGGTCTCTCGGCTGCCTCGTTCATGGCAAAAGCCGGATGGGAGGTTACGGTTGTGGAAAAACACGACACGCCGGGTGGCCGAGCACGGCAATTGAAAGCGGATGGTTTTACCTTCGATATGGGGCCAAGCTGGTACTGGATGCCGGATGTTTTTGAAAGATATTTTCAAAGTTTCGGGAAAAAAATTTCGGACTATTACCAGCTTGTGAGACTCGACCCTTCTTACAGGGTTTATTACCCCGATGGGCCGATGGATGTACCGGCAGAGATGGACCTGCTGAAAAAAATGTTTGATTCGCTTGAGCCGGGCAGCGGGGCAAGGCTTGAAAAATTCCTGGCAGAAGCAAAATACAAATACGAAACAGGTATTCAGAAACTGGTGTTCAAGCCGGGACTGTCACTGAGCGAATTCATGGATATTGATTTGCTGAAAGGCTTGTTAAAGCTGGATGTTTTTCAATCCATGAAAAAGCATGTTGCGAAATATTTCTCCCATCCGAAACTGGTGGAGCTAGTGGAGTTCCCGGTACTTTTTCTTGGTGCGCTGCCCGAAAAAACACCGGCACTGTACAGCCTGATGAATTATGCCGATATGGTGGGCGGTACCTGGTTCCCGATGGGGGGCATGTATGAGATCGTAAAGGCCATGCATTCATTGGCTGCGCAACTCGGTGTGCAATTCCACTTCGGGCAAACAGTTACCTCGATCGCTGCGGAAAAAGGAATGGCAAAAGGAATAACGGCTGCAGATGCTTTGGGTCAGGAAAGGATATATGAAGCAGATGTTGTGATCGGCGCCGCCGATTATCACCATATCGAAACCAAACTATTGCCCCCCGGTTACCGTAATTATACAGATGCATACTGGGAAAAAAGGGTGATGGCACCGGGCTGTATCCTTTATTACGTGGGGCTGAATAAAAAACTGGAAGGTATCCGTCACCACTCACTTTTTTTTGACAGTTCTTTTGCAATACATGGGGAAGAAATTTATAAAACCCATCAATGGCCGGAAGACCCCTTGTTTTACGTGAGCGCCACTTCGGTAACGGATCCGTCGGCAGCACCGGAAGGTTGTGAAAATCTTTTCCTGCTGATACCGGTAGCGGCAGGGTTGCAGGGGGATGATGAGAAGATGCGGGAACGGTATTTCGACCTGATCATAAAAAGGATGGAAAAACATTTCGGTCAAACAATCAGGGATTCTGTTGTTTACCAAAAATCATTTTCCGTCAGTGATTTTATCAATGAATACCATTCTTTTAAAGGAAATGCATATGGATTGGCGAACACTTTGCGGCAAACGGCTGTTTTAAAACCATCCTGCCGGAACCGGAAACTGCCGAACCTTTTTTATACAGGGCAGCTAACGGTACCGGGGCCGGGCGTACCGCCCAGCCTCATTAGTGGTGAAGTGGTGGCAGGAGAAGTGCTGAAAGCATTTGCGGAAAATTGAGCCGGGAATGGGCAGTTTATCGGATCAACACCACAGCGGATATTAAATAATCGGTGATGCGCGAATCCGGTAACTCAAAATCAAAGAATAAAACTTGTAACCATGATAAACCTGTTTCATGAAGTAAGCCAGGAATGCAGCAGGATCACTACGGAGAGATACAGTACCAGTTTCTCTTCGGCCATACGTTTATTGCATAAGGATCTGCGCAAACCTGTGTATAATATTTATGGATTTGTTCGCCTGGCAGATGAGATCGTGGATAGTTTTCATGACCACGATAAAAGTTTTTTACTAACAGAATTTAAAAAAGCAACTTTTGAGGCGATCGAAACAGGGATCAGCTTGAACCCCATCCTCCACAGTTTCCAGCTAACCGTGAACGAATATGGTGTTGATCACTCACTGATAGAAGCGTTCCTGTTCAGCATGGAGCTTGATCTCTCCAAACGCAAATACGACCGTGCAGGGTATGAAGAATATATTTACGGAAGCGCTGAAGTGGTTGGCCTGATGTGCCTTTATATTTTCTGTGAAGGAGATGCCGCAGAATATGAAAAACTGAAACCCTATGCAAGAAGCCTTGGCGCGGCTTTCCAGAAAGTAAACTTCCTTCGCGACCTGAAAGCGGATTATGAAGGACTGGAACGGATTTATTTCCCGGGCTGTGATTTTTCCAATTTTACCTGGCGTGATAAAGAAGAGATTGAAGCCGATATCCAGCGGGATTTTGAACATGCTTACCAGGGTATCCTCATATTACCTGTAAAGGCAAGGTTCGGAGTATATGTGGCATATAAGTATTACCTCTCCTTATTTAAAAAGATCAAAAAGGTTGAACCGCAGCGCATCCTGCAGAACCGGGTACGTATCCCTGATTACGGCAAGATGCTGATACTTGCAAAAGCAGGGATCCGCAGTCAGTTGAATTTATTGTAATAACTTACCAGCTATTGAGCAGATTATGGAAGAAGTGATATTGGTAGATACAGAAGATAACATGACCGGCACCATGGAAAAAATAGCGGCGCATAAAACCGCTTCGCTTCATCGTGCTTTCAGTGTGTTCGTATTTAATCATGCCGGTGAATTATTATTACAGCAAAGGGCTTTGAACAAATACCATAGTGCCGGGCTCTGGACCAATACCTGCTGCAGCCACCCGCGCCCGGGCGAAAGCACTGCGGATGCAGCCGTAAGACGACTGCGTGAAGAAATGGGTTTTGAAACCCGTTTGGAAAAAGTGTTCGACTTCACATACAAAGCCGGTTTTGAAAACGGATTGACAGAACATGAATTTGACCATGTTTTTATCGGGTATTACGACGGGCCTGTGATTGTGAATGAGCAGGAAGTAAATAATTATGCTTTCGTATCCATGCCCAATATCGCTGAAGCTATGGAAACAGGACCAGAACAATTCACTGCCTGGTTTCATATTGCTTTTCCAAAAGTTTTCGAATGGTGGCGCCGTAACCTTGCGGCCTGACCCTAACTTTACCATTCTTATCCCAGTGTATGCAAAACCGGAAACAGGCAGTTTTGATAGGGGCCGGTGTGGCCGGTCTCGCAAGTGCTATACGTCTAACCGTACTGGGTTATAACGTAACTGTTTTCGAAAAAAATGATTACCCCGGGGGTAAGCTCAGCCATTTTACAAAAGATGGCTTTTCTTTTGATGCAGGCCCCAGCCTGTTTACACAACCACACCGTATCAAAGAACTTTTTGAACTCGCAGGAGAAAATATCGATGAGTTTTTCCATTACAGGCGTTTGCCGGTTTCCTGCCACTATTTTTATGAAGAGGGCGATACAGTGAAAGCCTATGCCGACCGGGAAAAATTTTCGGAAGAATTGTTTGTCAAACTTGGGGAAGATAAAACCAGCCTGGCCGCTTACCTCGACCTCTCTGAAAAGGCCTATGAAAATATCGGACGGATATTTCTTGATCATTCACTGCACAAACGAGCTACACTTTTTAAATCGAAGATAATGCGGGCACTGGCCACTGTAAAAAGACCTTATCTTTTTCAGACACTGCACCAGTGGAACCGATCCAAATTCAGGAATGCAAAAACAGTGCAGCTGTTCGACAGGTATGCTACCTATAATGGCAGCAGCCCTTATCTCGCACCCGGCATGCTGTCGCTTATCCCGCATCTTGAACACAACGAAGGAAGTTTTTATCCTGAAGGTGGTATGATCAGTATTACAGATGCTTTGTACAGGCTGGCCCTGAAAAAAGGCGTAAAATTTATTTTCAATTCACCGGTCGATCGTATCATTCATACAGAAGGCAATGTCAAAGGCGTTGTGGCAAACGGTAAAAATCATGCAGCGGATATCGTGGTGAGTAATATGGATGTATTTTTTACCTACCAGAAATTACTGCGTGATGAACGGAATGCCATGAAGGTTCTTAAGCAGGAACGCAGCAGCAGTGCCCTGATTTTTTATTGGGGCATCCGCACTACATTTCCGCAACTGGGGCTGCACAATATTTTTTTTGCAGATGATTATGCTGCAGAATTTGACCACCTGTTCCGGCTAAAAAAAGCATATAAAGACCCCACAGTTTATATTAACATCACTTCCAAATGTGAGCCTGGCGTGCATGCACCGGAAGGTTGCGAAAACTGGTTTGTAATGGTGAATGTACCTGCGAATAGAGGACAGGACTGGCAAAACTACCAGCAGGAGTACAGGAAAAATATCCTGGCAAAACTTGGCCGTTTATTGCATACAGATATCGGATCACTCATCGTTGCGGAATCAGTGCTGGATCCATTGTTGATCGAATCGCGGACGGCTTCTTATATGGGTTCATTGTATGGCACAAGCTCCAATGCAAAAGCGGCGGCTTTTCTTCGTCACCCGAACTTCAGCAGGGAAATAAAAGGTTTGTATTTCGTAGGTGGCAGTGTGCATCCGGGTGGCGGCATACCTTTATGCCTGCAAAGCGCAAAAATCATGGCTGATATTGTTGCACAGGATCAAACAAAACAGAGGCATTGATGACAGCCATGCCCAAACATAGTATCGCTACCGGTGTTGCCATTCTTTTTCATGTTTGCGGACTCGCAGGTATTCTTTTTTCACCCTGGCGGGATTGGTTTATTCAAAATACACCACTCAACCTTGCATTGATGGCAGTGCTGCTGATATGGGTACAGACGGATAAAAAAATTGGTTTTTTTCTTTTTGCGTTCTGCTGTTTCCTTGTTGGCATGGGCGCTGAAATGATCGGTGTACATACCGGCAGGCTGTTCGGAGAATATCAATACGGAACGATACTGGGATATCAATGGAATAAAGTGCCCTTACTTATCGGGGTCAACTGGTTTGTGGTGGTATACGCGGGTGCTGCCATTATCCATTCGCTGCACCAGTGGACGGAAGAAAAAATCGCAGCCAGCGACATAGCTATCAGCCCGTTGCTCATCAGTTTATCCTGGATATTCGACGGTGCCTTGCTCGCTACTTTTTTTGACTGGATTATGGAACCCGTAGCCGTAAAACTGGGGTTCTGGCAATGGAAAAACGGGTCAATCCCTTTTTTCAACTATCTCTGCTGGTTCGGGATAAGCGCCTTGTTATTATGGCTGCTCCGTAGCCTGCGGTTTGAGAAGGCCAACCATTTTGCGGTACATTTGTTTATTATCCAGGTATTGTTTTTTTTAACCCTGAGAATTTATCTATGATCTGGTATATCATTATAACATTGCTTACTTTTTGTGTGATGGAGGGTATCACCTGGCTTACACACCGGTATGTAATGCATGGATTTTTGTGGTACCTGCATGAAGACCATCACCAGAAAGGCCCTGGGTTTTTTGAAAAGAACGATGCTTTTTTTGTCATATTTGCTATCCCGAGCTGGCTTTGTATTATGCTGGGAAGTATGAAAGGGTTGTACTGGGTGGTAAGTATCGGCGCGGGTATCGCCCTGTATGGATTTGCCTATTTCCTCGTGCATGAAGTGATCATTCACCAGCGTATCAAATGGTTTACACGCAGCAATAACCGTTATATCAAAGCCATCCGCTGGGCGCATAAGATGCATCACAAACACCTCAGCAAAGAAGATGGTGAAAGTTTCGGCATGTTACTCGTTGCAAAAAAATACAGGGATAAAGTAAAGCAGGATGAAACCCTGCAAAAAAATAATGCAACCCAAACGGGTTTCAACTAAAACTTACTGCCCATTATTCACACCTGATCTTTGCACAAACACTACGACTATATCATCACCGGAGCAGGATGCGCCGGTTCCTCGTTGTTGATGCGGATGTTGACAGATGATTTTTTTGCTGATAAACAGATCCTCCTGGTCGAAAAAGATATAAAAAAAACAAACGACCGCACCTGGTGCTTCTGGGAAAAAGAAGCTGGTTTTTTTGAAAGCATTGTACATCACCGGTGGGAGCAGCTTGATTTTTTTTCAAAGGGGTTCAGCAGTACACTATCTATTCAACCCTACCAGTACAAAATGATCAGGGGAGCAGACCTTTATACTGCTTTGCAAACGAGAATTACGCAATCGCCGCAGGTAACCCGGGTGGTTGAAAACGTACAATCTGTTTATACGGATGCAAAAAAAGGAAGGGTTGTTACGGATGTAAATGAATATACGGCCGACTATGTTTTTAACAGTGTCCGTTTCCCAGGCAGAGAAAAAAAAGATCCCAAAGCTTTTCACTTGCTCCAGCATTTTAAAGGTTGGCTTATCCAGGCAAGTGAGCCGGTATTTGATCCCTCACGTGCCTGTTTTATGGATTTCCGGGTAAGCCAGGATAAGGGCACTGCGTTTATGTATGTATTACCTCTTTCTGCCACAACAGCACTCGTAGAATATACTTTGTTTACGGAAGCGGTATTAGAGCCTGGAAATTATGATGAAGCGTTACGGCTGTATATCGGCGAGGATCTTGGTATTTCCGCTTATACAATTATTCACGAAGAATTTGGTATTATCCCAATGACCAATGAAGTTTTTCCGATACAGGAAGATGCTGTGGTTAATATAGGCATTGCAGGCGGCCAGGCCAAAGGAAGTTCGGGGTATGCATTTCAGTTTATCCAGAAAAGAGCGGATACAATCATCCGTCAACTCAAAGAGAACCGGAAACTTTCCTTGCAGAGAAAAATCGCTGATAAAAAATTCAACTTCTATGATGCTGTTTTGCTCCGTGTATTGACACGCCGGAAAATGAGCGGAGATGCAATATTCAGTTCCATTTTCAGGGATAACGATCCGGAAACCGTCCTTCGTTTTCTTGACAATAAAAGCAGTTTTCTCGAAGATCTCCGTATTATGCGAAGTGTTCCGATCTCGGTATTCCTTCCTGCTGCAGTAAGGCAGCTGTTTTCCTGAATTTGAACGGATTCTATTACATTTGCAACCCCGGTCCCGTAGTACAATGGATAGTATATGAGTTTCCGAAGCTCCGGATCCAGGTTCGATTCCTGGCGGGACCACTAAATACGGTTAACTACGAAACCGATCATTGTAGAAACCCGCGTGAAACACAATGTTGGCGCGGGTTTCGACATTTTACTGCTTATTTAGCCGCTGCAGCGTAAGCCTCTGGAAAAAGCGCCCGGTAGTTTAAGGAGCCAGTATAATAGCCTGGGTTGGTAAAAGCCGCTGACAAAGGGGATTTTAGTTTACTTATGGATTTTGCCTGGCCAAAGCGTATTTTATAATAACCCTAAAACTATCGTTTACATGATTTTTGTAAATTTCAAATGTGTATTCAGAAAGCCTGCTTTGCTATAAAACTTATGCGTTTTTCCTCTTTTAATATGGGAGGTAACTTCCAGGAATTTACTTCCCGTATTTTTTAACACCTGCTCAAGTGATCCCAGGAGCTGTTTGCCAATACCTCTTCCACGATAACGCTCTCTGACAAAAAATTCCTGAATTTCAAATACTTTTTCGCAATGATGAAGTAATACCTGGCCATGGCAACTGATATAACCTGCAATTTCAGATTCATCCAGTATTGATACCAGGTAAATAAAATCAGGGTTCAGGATATTCGTTTGGTACAAGTGTTCAAATACCGGGTAAGAAAAATTGGTTTCTTCCAATTCGCAAATAAACCCGTATATCTCATTTGCGTCAGCTATAGTCGCTTTTCTTATTACTGTTTTCACAAATTAATATTCAGGGATTCTGAAATGATGCATGTGTTAATGATTTAGATGCTATGTCCTATTTATATGCGAAGATTTCAATTGGTTTAATTTATATAATTATTATTTAATTATTAAATCGTTCGTCAACCCTAAAGGATAACCCTTACTTAACACTATTTACTAATTAAATTATTTAATTGTCCTTCATTAGTAAGGCTTTTATTAAATGTATGAATGCGGTTTTTTGAACTTCTTTTCAGATTCAAAAAATACTGTTAGTAATAAAAGTATGTATTGGTCATAACCTGAACTCTTTAATAAATAGCCTGAAAAGGTGAATGATAAAAATTATGCAAAAACACCAATAATATATGCATTTAAAATCCTTTATAAGCCACTCTTTTCATGAATCTTTTATTTTACGATTGGATAATATTTTGAACAATGAAATGATCAAAACGAAAGACCAGGCAATTGTTCAGTTATCCCAGGAAAGAGATAATTTGGAGAAATTGTACCTGAAATACCGGAATACGATTTCTGAGTTAGGTTCTTTGATCAACCAATATCATGACGAACAAACACGGGTAAGAAAAAAGTTAAGAATGATTCAAATGAAAAGAAACAGTACCACTCAGTCCAGGTAATTTTTCTTGTTTTAAATATGAATAATCTATAGAAATATTTTATTTTCTTTCATCGATACAATGGTAAAACCAAACAACCGACAAAAACTCTGATTTTATCACGCCCCATAATAGAGATATTTTGTTATGTCGAACTACTAAATTATTAATTGCTCCCGGCATTAAATAAAATCGCGGTCTGCTTTCCCCTGTTAAAACTGTTAGCAGCTATTCCTGGGAAAATATAATATTCCTGCCTTTTACATACTTCTGGCTTATACAAAATTCATACAAACCTTAGCACAAGTTGAATCACGATAAAACAATTGTAACAGCAGGGTGAATCGGTACTAACTGGTGCGAATAGAGTTGTTAGTAGAACCGGTTACAGAAAATATCAGATGCAAGATGTAATAAGCCTTCCGGCAGTGATTTATAAATAAAAAAGCAAGGTTGAAAAACCTTGCTTTTTTATTTAGGATATTTTAGAAACTACTTAATCAACCACATTTTCGCATTTACATCATCAGTGCCGCCAAACTGTGCTTGCAATGAGGCCTGATAATTTGAAGCGTTATAATTAATTTCAGAAAGGGGGTACTGCCAACGGAGCGGAATACTGTTGTTAGGAGTACCTACGCCAGGGCCTCCCTGCGTAAATGAAGGAACCCCTGTTCTTCTCCAGTTATAATACGACTCAAAACCGGAATTCATCCAGAAAGCTATATATTTCTGCTGAAGAATTTGCGTGAGCCCGGCAGCATTATCTCCTGCATACACTACATTCGGGTTATTCAAGAATGTATTCAGTTCAAGTGTAACAGAACCTAAATTAGTGTTGGTTCCGTCATAGTTGCCTATCGGTACTGATTTACCATCTGTAATACCATACAGGTTCATAGATGCTGCGATACCTGCATTATACCAGTTGGCTCCGGATATTCCGGGAATCCAGCCACGGTTGGCAGCCTCTGCAATATTGAAACACATTTCCGGGTAACCGATTAAAATATACGGCTCGCAATTAGCACCTGAGGCTGAAGACATGTACCTGTTATAACTCATACAGGAATACAGGCTATCGGCATTGAAATTCGACATTTGTGCCTGTGTTTTATTGTTATCCTGTCCCACATATGCCGTAAAATCATTCAGCGACTTACCTCTTTTAATGTAATACAAAGCAGGTGTAGTAAGCACAAATGTTCTTGGATCTTTATTTGCAGTGAGCAGATTCATGAAAGTCTGGCTGATATTGGCACAATTATTATAAGGAGCGTTACCTGTTCTGTTAGGGGGGTACAGTGTAATGCTTGTATACTTATATGCCAGGTTATCTGCATTGGAGGTCATAATCGGGTACTTGGCCGGATTGGTAACAATTGCAGCAAATTGTGCGGGGATGGCCAAATCAGCATTATCCGTAGCACGCTTGCTCAAACTGATGAGTACACGCAATTTGAAAGTATTCACAATTTTCTGCCACTGTGAAATGGAAAGCCCATAAATATCCCCGTCTATTTTATTAGAAGCAGTAGTAGCTGAGTATAAAGACCCAAGTAAGGTATTGGCCGTATCAAGCATAGCCAATGCAGTTTTATATACGGTTTTCTGGGCATCATATACAGGTGTGAGGTTATTTACGTCACCCGCCTGCGACATGGGTATATCGCCTACCCGCTGGCTGAGCCATATAAATGAATACGCACGGAAAAACTTACTCAAAGCAAAATATACATTCGTGGTGTTCCCGAATTGTTTTTGTGCCTGTTCTTCCAGTTTCGCACAATAGCGAATCCTTGAATAGGGATCACTCGTATTTGACCAGTTATAGGCATTGCTTCCGAAATAATATGAATAATTAGAAACAATATTCTGGTTATACCGGTATACGGTAGACACAATCGGTTCCTCTTCCTGCTGAAGGTTAGAAGTGATTTGATTTAATAGTAATGAGGCCGGAACCGTGGACGATTCAGATACCACATTCGGGTTACTCAGCAAATCACCTTTCTGGCAACCTGCAAGCAATACGAAAAGTACTGCTGATGCTAATACGTTGGTAAAATTGAAATACTTTCTCATATAATTAATTTTAAACACGGGCTTTTAGAATGACAGGTTTATATTGATACCAAATCTTCTGCCGGTAGGGCTTTGCAGCAACCCACCATTATTAAGGCTGCGATCGTAATCGTTGTACCCAGCAGGGAACTGATCGAGATCAATATCTTTTCTCTCAGCCCAGTATAACAGGTTGCGGCCTACCAGTGAAACCGATGCAGATTTGATAAATTTATTTTTTGCAAAGAAGCTTGCGGGGAATGTATACCCGATAGTTACTTCGCGAAGCTTTACATAAGAACGATTGATCATCCAGTATTCTGTTACACCTGTTAAGCTACCTGTTACAAATGTTTGAACGGTTGTGGGTACATCATTCGGTGCAAATGTGATAGCAGAAAGGTTGGTTATTTGTCCATTGGCGAAAGTGGGTGTGCCTGAAACGATCTTCACACCTTTTGCAATATACTTACCGGTTGGCGCAGTTGTACCTCCGTTAGTTGTCTGCCATTCTGCCAAACGGGCGATACCAAAATCGCCTGTGGCCGATTCAATGGCTGTTCCGCCATTCATACCGTCTTTGTATACTTCATCCCAGATCTTACCACCGATACGGCCGTCAAACTGAAAACTGAGTGTGAAGTTTTTATACGAAAATTTGTTATTTACACCGAATGTAAAATCAGGGTTCATATAACCGAGCAGACTTCTGTTCCCGTTATCGGAAGGCGGCGCAAGTGCAAGACCTCCGGAATAGATGATGTTACCTGAACCATCACGTACAAATCCCCTGTCATACAAGGCATCCATCCTGTCACCCACCTGGTAAGCATGGTTATTTATCGTTAATACTTTTTCAGTTCCGAATATCTCCTTGAGTGTTTCTTTATAGGTAGAATAGTTTAGAGTTACATCCCAGTTCAGGCCATTTGTGCTTTTCAGCGGACTTCCGGTTATGCTTAGCTCAATACCTTTTTTGCGGGTTGTGATACCATTCACATTCTGGCTGCTGTATCCTGTTGAGCTGGGTACAGGTAAAGCATAAATCAAAGGACCGTTATCACTTACAAAATAGGTGAGGTCAAAACCGATCCTGTTTTTGAGGAAACGCATATCCATACCGGCTTCATACGATATACGGTTAGCAGGTTTGATATTAGGGTTCGCGATCGTGCTTGAGAAATTAACAGAAGAGGTATTATTATAATAACTGGTAATTCCGTAAGCATTCTGATTCGCATAGTTTGGACCGTCGTAAGATGATACCAGGTCCGTACCATATCCCAATAACCCCCCGTTTGTACTTTGCCCTGTGATCTGTGTAAAGGCTGAAGCCACGGTAGGTGTGGTTAATGCGCTTTTTACATCTGCAAATGATCCGCGTAGTTTAAAAAAGGAAATCAGTTCAGGCAATTTTATATAGTCGCTGATAACTGAACTGAGTGAAACAGAGGGATAATAATAAGTAGCATTCTGCGAAGGCAGTGTTGACAAATTATCTAAGCGGCCGGTGTGAGAAAGCGTAAAGTATTTTTTATATCCGAAATCAATTGAATAAAATGCACTGTACACCTGCATTTTTGATCCCCACGTATAACTCAATGCCGGCGAGATGGAATTGGACAAAGCATACAGATTCGGTACAGAGAGTGATTTCGTAGTTCCATAAAATGAGTTGTAACTGAATGAACGGGAGGCGCCACCCACGAGCCCTGTGATACTGATATCACCCATTTTTTTGTCGTAATTGGCGATCAGGTCAGTATTATTTTCGAACAGGTTGCGGCGGTCTTCTCTGTAATCACCATACCATCCAAAAGTATACCAGGGCGTATATGTGTTCAAGTTAATACCTGCAGGAACCTGCTCCGTACGTGTCTGACTCCAGGTGGATACCTGTGAACGCAGGTTAAGGCTCAGGTTCTTATTTACTTTATAAGAAAGTTTTACCTGGCCAGTCACATCTGATTTATCATGAGAACGGAGCCATTTTTTTGCAATAAACCAGGCGCTGTTCTCACGTCCATATTCCTGCGCATATGGAATCAGGTCCTGAACACCCTGCGGGCCTTTGTAAATATCTTTCAGATCATCAATATTATAATCTGCCGATCCATATACTTTGAACATATAGATATATGAGTTCGGTCCATAGTTTACATCCGGAATATTCGGCGAGTACTGTTTATTATAATTCAGGCTGGCCTCTAAACGGAGATTACTGGTAAGGTTATACCCGGCCGTGAGGAACATATTGTATATGTTCAGTTTGGTATTTGGCGCTACTCCTTTCTGATTCATATTCGATACTGAAATTCTGATATCAGACTTATCCGTTGCTGCCGAAAGCGATACGTTATTGGTATTGATGATACCTGTTTGCATGAACTTGTGAAAATTGTCTGCACCGCGGGCTGTCCAGGGTGTGGCGGTACGCGTTTGTGTAACAGGATCCCATGGGCTATCAAACTGTTTTACAAGCTGTCCTTCAAAACGAGGCCCCCATTCCGGTAAGCGTTGTTTATTATCATACAACACATCACCATACGAATATTTAAATGTGGTACCACGTCCATATTCTGTCTGACTAACCGGTTCAGCAATAAACCCTTTTTCAAAAACAGTACTGGAATTCACATCTACCTGCCAGCCTTTTTTGTCTTTGGTGCCTCTTTTAGTAGTAATTACAATGGCTCCATTAATACCCCGTGAGCCGTACAGCGCAGCTGCATTCGCACCTTTCAGCACAGAATAACTTTCGATATCGTCCGGGCTTACGTTCCATGTATCGGTATTCACAGGTACGCCATCAATCACAAAGAGAAGATCTTTGCTGCCTCGCAGAACAAGTTCAGGGCGGCCCAGCATTTCAGGACTGGCACCAACACTAAGCCCGGCTACTTTCCCAACCAGTGAGTTAATCGGATTGGCATCCCTGGCTTTGGTAAGATCTGCGCCTTTTACTTCCTGAATGGTATAGCCAAGACGCTTGATCTCTTTTTTAATACCATAAGCGGTTACGACCACATCGGTAAGTTGTTTGGTATCGTCTTCCAATACTATTACTACAGAAGCTTTCCCGGTAATGTCTGTTTCATTAGAAACAAAGCCAATAGATTTAACTAAAATCTTTTGCTCTGATGCCGGAACCGAGATAACAAAATTACCTGTGTTATCAGTTACTGTAGTTCGTTTGGAAACAAGGCCTGACACAGATGCCCCGGAAATCCCGACACCCTGTTTATTCTGTACAGTGCCTGAAATTTTCTTGTCCTGCGCAGTTGCCTCAAGAAAAGAAAAAAATGAAATTGCGAGAAAGATTCTCAGCAATGAGTTTTTGGTTGCTTGCATGCTTTACGATTTGCAAACAAAATTTATCGAGATATGTTACCGTAAGTTTGATTTTACGTTAACCGAATATTATCAAAAAGCCGGTAACATTCAGTATACATTTTGATAATGTTGCGGTAACATTCAGAAGAAATTTATCTGCTTCTTTTACACAAATAATATTATGAAGACGGCTTTTTCATTTTTTATTGCATGTATATCCATTTCATCGGATTACACACAAATAACAGATAGCTCTTTACGGAAAATCAACTTGGAAAATGCAGTAAACTTCAGAGACCTTGGCGGATACAAAACCAGCAACGGCAAAACCGTTAAGTGGGGAGTGCTGTACAGATCGGGCGAGATCAACCGGTTAAATACCGCAGACCTTGCATTACTCAAAAAAAAGAACATTCATACCATTATTGATTTCCGAGGCGCTGAAGAATCCAGAAAGGCTCCGGATGCTACATGGAGTAATGTTGAATACATCCGTTGCGGGGCTGGCAGTGAAGGGCTCACCGACTGGATGCAGCAGTTACGAACTGTACGAAACGGTGATTCCATGATGACAGCTTTTTACAGCAATGTGGATTCGCTGGGGTTTCGATATAAAATACTGTTTCACCGGCTTGGTTCTTTACAAGAAAATGACGCACTTCTTTTTCACTGCACAGCAGGAAAAGACAGAACAGGTATCGCTGCTTCGCTTATACTCTATCTATTAGGTGTTCCTGAAGAAACTATTTTGCAGGATTATGAGGCCAGTAACTATTACAGGAAGTCCGAAACTGAAAAAAACATACGCA
This sequence comes from Chitinophagaceae bacterium, assembly GCA_004028765.1. Lineage (GTDB taxonomy): Bacteria > Bacteroidota > Bacteroidia > Chitinophagales > Chitinophagaceae > Sediminibacterium. The sequence continues at coordinate 39,120 of SAIX01000011.1, forward strand.
TGATGTCAGCAATAGGCATCCACAAGGATGTGGCAGCCGACCTGATGTCTGTCAAAAGGAGTTACCTGAAAGCTACCTGGGATGCATTGTCAAAAAAATATGGCTCCATTGATGAATTTCTCTTAGAGGAATTTGGTATCAGTGAAACGCAAAAACAATTTATAAGAAGTAAACTTCTTGACTAGTTATTGATAAGAAAGAAATAATCAAAAAGATTTTTCAGCTCATCAGATAAGTATCCATATGATACCCGACCCTTTCTGTTTACTGTTGATACTTTGATTTATGCAAGTATATCCTGTTATAGTCATACTACAGAATGCAAATGACTATAACAGGATCTTTTGCTTTTAACAAAACCGCCCGGATAAAAAACCAATATAAGCGCAGTCATTACAGTCGTTTCCTGCCAGGTATTTCTATTATTTCAATGGCTGTTTTAAAGCTTCGGCTCCCATCCCTTCTCGTATTCACGGTCCCAAAGCTTCATACCATCCTTGTCGAGTATATGACCGTTCGCGGTATTTACGTTATATGGTTTTCCTATGCGATAAGAAATATTAGCATAGTGACACATCATTTGGCTAATTGCTCCTTCCTCTATCGGTGAGTTCAATTTATTTTCCTTTCCACGAATAACGTTAAAGAAGTTGGCTATGTGTGCATCTGTCATGTCGCCGCCACCGCCAAGAGCTGTTCCCGCTTCAGTACCGGAAGACTTACTATCCCTGACTTTCTTTCCCATCCTGTCGTATAAGGTATACCCATTTCGGTTTACGAAAACCGTTCCTTCGCTTCCATAGATAATTGTACCGCGGTCGCTTCCATAGGTACTGTAGCCTGAACGGCTTTTGCCATCCCATTTAATAATTTTATTTCCCGGGAAACGGAAAGTTGCATCCATCGTATCATAAACCACCCAGCCATCGTTTTTGAAATGCCGTTTGTCTGCCTCTACAAATACATGCTCGGGATAGGTGACCTGCATTGCCCACCTCGCAACATCGAGCTCGTGTGTGGCATTGTTTCCGGTTTCGGCTGTGCCCCATACCCAGCCATACCAATGCCAGTTATAATCCCAGGTGTTGTCGTTATATTCTGTATGCGGTGCGGGACCCTGCCAGAGCTCCCAATCCAATCCCTCGGGAACCGGTGCTTTTTTAGCTACCGGAACTTCGCCCCGGCTGTTTGTATAAAATGCAACTGCTTTGTATACATCGCCAATAATACCTTTATGAATCCCGGCTATAATTTCCTGCGATTCTCTGGCAGATCGTTGCTGATTCCCCATCTGAATCACCTTGTTGTATTTTTTCTGAAAAGCTACCAGTAACTCACCCTCACGTGGATTATGGCTGCAAGGCTTTTCTATATAAACATGCTTCCCTGCCTGCATGGCCATCCAGGTTCCCGGTGCATGCCAATGGTCAGGGGTAGCATTAAAAATGGCATCTACATTTTTGTCGTTCCATACATCATGAATATCGCTAACCAGTTGTGCCTTCCCGGAAATTTTTCCATTCAGGTCTTTACCAACTTTTTCGCGCTGTTTTTTCATCACATCGCAGATGTAAGCAACATCCACATTGTTGTTTTTATTCTGCAGGGCAGAATAGTATGCACTCACCCGTCGGCCACAGCCCATAAGTGCAATGTTCAGGCGGTCGTTCGCGCCGATAATCCTTGCATAACTTTTAGGGGAGAATCCGGAAGCGACGCCTCCAAATCCTATACCGGCTGCTCCAAGCGAAACATTCCGAATAAATTCTCTGCGATTTGTACTCATAACTATATTAATTAAGGGGTAATGGTTTCTGATTATAGGCGATCATGGAGCAGTTGATACAAACCTCTTTTATATGGCTGTTAAAATTCACGTGTTAAATTAAGAATAATTCGAAGCAGAACCTAAAAAATACAGACCAGTAAATTTAATGTGTTGTACAAAGCCGGTTACCTTCCTGTTTCAGGAAACGGGTAGTTTTTAGTGATCAATTATTCGGGTTGCCACATTGTGTATCATTCCGGCTGGTATCTTTTCTTTTTATAAAGCATTTCCGGACCGAATTACAGCCGGTGTTCCGGTACCTGGAGAAGTTGTGGGCTCCAGCACCGGTTTATTTCGGTTACATTAAAACTTCGTTTGAAACAGGAACCTGTGTTTACAATATAATTCGCAATCACACTAAACTTCTGTTACCCGTAGTTGCTCTTAGCTATGATTTAGGTTCATTTTTATTGATCCAAAGATAGAATTCATAATCTGTGTCGGGGATATTTTCAGTAATGCCAAACGACCTGGCCATTGTTATAATCTGCCCTCTATGATATGAGTTATGATTTATCGTATGAAGAATGAATTGATATCTTGTCTTTATCATTGTGGGTGATGGAACATTTGTCAATAGATCTTCATCGGTAAAAAAAGAAACCATTTCAATCATTTTTTGGGAGCCTTTAAGTAATTCCTCGATAACCAAATCTACAGAGCCAGTTTTTATTTGTTCTTCTAATGAATGAATCTCCGCAACCTCAATGATTACATGCCAGAAATTCTGGGCATTTTTCATATGCTGTAAAGTAAGATCGATACTTGAAAAACTGGATGGGGTTTCTTTATAGAGCAGGCGAACATCTAACGATTTGAGCCAGTCAGTCAGTGCTTTGTTTGCCCAGTGATTGTACCTGGTATAATCAAGTATGGCAGCCTTTAACACCAAATCAATTTTAAAGTTTATGCTTTATACGAAACTTGTTTAGCTGTTTTTTATAGTACGCTGTTCTGCCCCGATTCTGCCAAGATCCCAGTATTTGCGAAGGCCGGTTATTCATCGATAGACCGGCCCGGAACAATGCCTGGTTGAAAAAAATTATTGAAGTTAAGAGCTGACGATGCGAAATAAACTTCAAACCCGAACCGGTGGTGATTCTTACAATAACTGATATTGCAATATCTAACCCTGCTTTTTGCAAATACTGTGGTTGGCTTTAATATTTTTTATTTTATCCTGTTGTATTTTTTTAATAAGTCAATGACCAGCTTATGTGGAAGCCCATACGCCTTATTTCCGTTGATGCCTTCCATCGTTTCAGCTGCAACCATTGCATTGATAATTGCTTCTTCAACTGCCTGAACTGTTGCTTCGAACAAAGGATTGATTAAATCATTCGGCAGCTCGTCAACCTTTGTAAAATCTTTTCTCTGGAATGCAGCCTGATTAGCCGTTGAGAATGCGATAAAGATATCGCCGGAACCATTTTCCCCACGACCACCAACAATCCCTATTCCAAGCGGCACTCTCGCTGCAATCCGCTTTAGCTGATGCGGAAGCAATGGTGCATCTGTAGCAACTACAACGATAATTGAACCGTCTCCTTCCTGTCTGTAGGATGGCGCTGCTTTTAATTCATAATTCATCGTGTCTTTTAGTTCTTTGCCCACAGGCACTCCGGCAATTGTCAGGTTTTTTTTGCTTCCGAAGTTTGATTGCACCAATACGCCAACTGTATATGTTGAGTCTTTGATTTTTATAACTCTTGAGGACGTGCCGGTACCTCCTTTAAACCCTAAACACATCATTCCTGTTCCACCTCCCACATTTCCTTCTTTCAAAAAACCAGTTTTGGCGCTGTCCAATGCTTCATATGCATTGCTTTCTTTGACATGAAAGCCATAAATATCGTTCAGGAAACCATCATATGTTTCTGCAACAACCGGGTAAGTGTACCAAAAATCTTCTTTGTACCAACCTGTTTTCACAAACCATTTTAAAACGGCATCTCTAACAACGCCAACGCTGTTTGTATTTGTAATCATGATCGGTGTTTCCAAAAAACCAGATTCAGTTATCCAGGTTGTGCCGGTCATTTCTCCGTTTCCATTTAAAGAATACCAATTTGCATAAACCGGATTATTGTTTCTGCCTCTGGGCAAAATTGCCGTAACACCTGTTCTTGCCGGTCCTTTGCCCCTGATATTTTTGCCTTCGCCTGAAATAATGGTACTGTAACCAACCTCAACGCCTTTTACATCCGTTATTGCATTAAACTTTCCCGGCGTTCCGTTAAATGGAATTCCGATATCTCTTGCTCTTGGTTTCTGGCCATAGATATACGATTGGATAAGTAAAAGAAGGCAGAGAGATTTTAAATATTTCATTATTGTCTGTTTTTTGGAAAATCTTATAATACATCAGCCAATATCTGTATGTTGCCCGGAGTTAGGAAAATAATTCCTGCAGTTGGCCTGGCCACTATAAACGCGATTAGCTAAAACCAAATTACTGAAGACTGGCCAGAAATCCTATAGCTAACGGGCCAAATACAAAGCCCGGCTTTTACAAAGCGAGTGTATGCGGCTGTTTAACTTATTCAAAACTCGCAGGCAATATCTATCTCACAAATAAAGAACACACTGAAATAAACGATGCAAAAAATATATAAGATCGTATTTTAAAACCGGGAAAAGAAAAAGAACCCCGTTGTTCCTTTATAAGAATGCAATAAAATGAGAAAGAAATTATTAGTGTTTACCTGCCTGGTTGCCTGCATAAGTGTTGTTACAGGGCAAAAAATAAACTGGACGCCTGTGGCGCCCGGTATATGGAAAGGAGTGGTGGGTGTGCCCGAATCGTATGACCTGTTGAAGGCTTCAGGTTCTCACCCCAACAGCGAAGCGCTGGAAAAAATCATGCAGTCCGCTTTCCCTTTTGAAACGGATATGGCAGTCGGCCGGATTACTGATGGGAAAACCTCACTGCGTTTTCCGCTGGAAAAAGAGGAACAACTCTATGGGTTCGGACTGAATTTTCAAACTGTTCACCAGCGGGGTAAGATACTGCAACTGCATTTGGACCATTATGGCGGTAAAGACAATGGCCGCACCCACGCACCCACACCTTTTTATGTATCATCAAAAGGATATGGTGTGTTTATTAACTCAGCCAGGTATATCAATGTATATGCAGGAACAGGTGTTCGTAAAGAAAGTAGGACGCCGGCTGTTGCAAAAGACCGCAATACAGACAAAACATGGAGCTCACGTCCTTATTCCGATGCAGTAGAGATCATGGTTCCTGCACCCGGTGTTGAAGTGTATGTATTCGCGGGACCAACGCCCATGGATGCCGTGCGCCGGTTCAATTTATTCAATGGCGGCGGTGTATTGCCACCACGCTGGGGATTGGGTTTTACGCAAAGGGTTAAATCATTATACACTTCTGCAGAAGTGGAGAAAGAAGCCGCAGATTTTTCTGAAAAAGGTTTCCCGCTTGATTTTATTGGTCTTGAGCCTGGCTGGCAAAGCAAAGCATATCCCGGTACGTTTGAGTGGGATAAGAACCGCTACCCCGAGCCCGGGAAATTTGTACAACGGATGCTGGATAAAAATATCCGCCTCAACTTATGGATCAATCCTTATGTTTCAAAAGATGCGCCTTTTTACAATGCTATACAACCGTACACCGGCTCTCACACCGTGTGGGTGGGTGAAGTGCCCGACTTTACAATCCCGCAGGCGCGCAGTGCATTTTTCGGGCAGTTAAAAAAGAGCCAGGCGGATATCGGGGTCAGCGGATACAAAATAGATGAAGTGGATGGGTACGATTATTATCTCTGGCCCGACGTTGCAACATTCCCTTCCGGCATCAGTGCAGAACAGATGCGGCAAACTTTTGGTATGCTTGCCATGCGTTATTCCGCTGATATCTTTCATGAAAAAAATCAGCGGACATTCGGATTGGTCCGTGCGAATAATGGCGGAGGTGTATCGTTGCCCTATGTGATCTACAATGATTATTACAACCATGAGGATTTTATCACTGCCCTGATCAATAGCGGAACTGCAGGTGTTTTATGGACTCCGGAAGTGCGTGCTTCCAAAACTGCCGAAGAATGGATACGTCGTTTTCAGACAGTCATCTTTTCACCGATGGCGATGATCAATGCATGGTCGAGCGGAACCAAACCCTGGTCGTATCCCGAAGTGGCTTCCCAGGTCAAAGAACTGGCACTGTTGCGCATGCGCATGATGCCATACTGGTATACGGAGTTTGCCAGGTACCATTTTGAAGGAACACCACCTTTTTATGGAATGGCATTGGAAGAAGGGTTTAAACAGGAGATCAAAAAAGACGCGGCCAACAAAAACCTGGACGAAAATCCTTATGCAGAAGCTACTTCTAAAGAAATTAAGGACCAATACATGGCGGGCGAATACCTGCTGGTAGCGCCCTTGTTTACAGGACAGACCACCCGGAAAGTTGTATTGCCCAAAGGCAAATGGTATGATTTCTATACCGGTGAACTGGCGGGTGATGGAGAAGTGATTACGGTTACACCGGGCCTCGATAAAATCCCTGTGTATGTAAAAGATGGTGGTATCATTCCGATGATGCCTGCCATGCTGCATGCACCCAAAGCCAGTGAGAAGGTTGACCTGGAGATCCGTTATTACGGAACCAAACCCGGCTATTACAAACTCTATGACGATGATGGTGAAACCTTCAACTATGAAAACGGAGCCTACAGTTTCCTGGAAATCAGGGTAACAAAAAATGCAGCAGGAAATTTTGTGGGCACGATTGCTGATCCTGTGAAAGGGAAACCGAATACGGTAGGAAATGTAACATGGAGATTCATGTCAAAATAACAAACAGGTAAAACGCATACCATGTACAAGAAGGTGGTAATACTGTGGCTGTCGATTTGCTGCATGTCGGCAAAACCGATCGGGCCTGATTCAGCAGTAAAGAAAGAAGTGATTAATGTTCTTCGCAATCAGATACTGGCAGAAGCGGCCTGGGCAATGAAAGAACAGCCCATTACGGTTACCGCACAAAGCTCCCCGAGAAGCGCAGGAGGCAAACATGATTTTTTTTCCGAAGGTGATTACTGGTGGCCCAATCCTTCGAACGCGGATAGTCCTTATATCCAGAAAGATGGTATGACGAATCCTGAAAATTTTACGGCGCATCGCCTGGCGATGATCCGTTTCAGCCGGATCGTAGGCGCATTGGCCGCTGCCTGGCAACTGACCGGCGACAAAAAATATGTACTGCACGCCATGCAACATTGCAAAGCATGGTTTGCGGATAAAGAAACCTACATGAACCCCAACCTGCTGTATGCGCAGGCCATTAAAGGCAGGTTTACCGGGAGGGGTATTGGCATTATCGACACCATACAACTGATGGAAGTGGCACAATCACTGCTGCTGATGGAAAAAGCGGAAGGAATGGACCAAGCCGCATTATCTGTGATCAGGAACTGGTTCGTAGAATACCTGCAGTGGCTGACAACACATAAGTATGGAAAAGATGAAATGAATGCAGAAAACAACCATGGTACCTGCTGGGTAATGCAGGTGGCAGCTTTTGCGAAATTTACGCACAACGATACATTGCTGAGATTTTGCAGCGAGCGATACAAAACTGTATTACTGCCGAACCAGATGGCTGCCGATGGAAGTCTCCCGCGCGAACTGAAAAGAACAAAACCGTATGGTTATTCTGTTTTTAACCTCGACGCATTCGCAATGATCTGCCAGATATTGTCTACCAAAGAAAATGACCTCTGGAACTATACAACCCCTGACGGCAGATCAGTAAAAAAGGGTATTGATTTCCTGTACCCCTATGTAGCCGATAAAAATAAATGGCCGTTTGCACATGACGTGATGTATTGGGAAGATTGGCCGGTGGCACAGCCTTTTCTTGTTTTTGGCGCAGATGCTTATAATAACAACCAATGGTTGAACACATGGAAAGGCCTGGAGCATGATCCTAAAGTAGAGGAAGTGATCAGGAACCTGCCCATACGACATCCCTCGATCTGGCTTAATAAGTAAACGACCGGAAAATAGTATGAAAAAATTACCTGTCAGCCTGCTTTTACCTGTCGCCTCATAATTTCAGTGCTTCTTTTGTTTACCAAGGGTAATCTCAATTTTCTACCGAGGGTCTCAACGCAGGTGATACGTCCACCAGCGGGAACGATGTATTCCAGCACTTTGGTAACATGGTTAAAACACATGCACGCAGATATTTTCACCAGCGTTTTTATAAAAGCAGCAACTATAATATTGAGGAAAATCTCAGGCTAAAATCTTTGTACCCGTTAATGGGTTTAATCCCGCGGTCTTTCAGTTGTTTTAATAATCCCGGCATAAAAAATACCTGCTCTGCATTATGCAGGTAAGCGCTCAGACTCATCCGGGTGAAGGAAAATAAACACCGGTGCTATATCTCCCGTTCCATATAAAAATGCTGGCACCTGAAAGTGGCAGTTTTGTTTAATCAGATAAGATTCTTCCACGTATAGTAGTGGATTGTGCAGTAACAGCGCTGGTTGCAAATATGCATACCAGGGCATATACCGCAATGCGGAGTAAACACCTCATGGGTAAAAGATTATGTAATGAATAATAGCCCGCAGTAAAGCGGGCAACAGACAAGTAAATATGACTGGCAATCAGTAATGGCTGAGATCAACAGCAACAGCAACAATAGCAGGAAGAAGTAGAGACAATGGAGATCAGCCGTTTTCTGGTAGCGGCAAAGTACAGTTGTGATTCATTTACGGATGAATGCAGATTTTCCCGTATGTCTTGTTTCATAGGATTTTTATTAATCTACTAAATTGATAGACAAGTATATAATCTCTCTTCGGAACAAAAAGAAAAAATATACGGATACTCATTTTTATTTTTCGAATTATGGAAAAAGAACAAAAAGAAATGCCGGTTATGAATATAACCGGCCCCGTTTCTCATGTTGTTTGTAGAAAGAACCCCTATCGTTAAGTAAACCCGCTTTATTTATGCAACCACTTCAGCCTGTATAATAGCTTCACTGAATCTTTCCATTTCTTCCAGTTGCGGACTGCATTGCAACAGGAAAAAATCAACACCTGCTTTTTCAAATGCAGCAATCCTGTCCTGTACCTGTGCGGGTGTTCCGGTCAAACCACTGCGTAAACCGCGGTTTGAAACCGAATATTCTTCCAGTGAAACAGTCTTTTCCAATTGCGTGCCTGCCAGCCATTGCTGATAATTATTGTATCCGGGACTTCCTTCCAGCACATTCGTTATTCGTTCCAGCTCTTTTTTTACTTCCTGCTCGGTATTACGGATAATACTATAGGCCGCTACACCAAACTGCATCGGGGGTAATCCTTTTTTGTCACGCCTTTCCCGTATTTCGCGGATGCGATTGGCAATCGTCTGCGGATCATCTCCATGCATTACATAGCCGTCACAGGTTCCTGCAATCAGGTCTTTTGCTTTTTCAGATTCACCACCAGCATATAACAACGGGAGCGGATCGGGTTTGGGTTGCAGTACATTGTCTTTTACTTCATAGTACTTGCCTTTGAAACTGAAATGATCCGAAGTCCATACACTTTTCAGTATATGCAGCCATTCTTCTGTTCTTGCATAACGGTCATCGTGCTGTTCAAACTGCACGCCATATTTTTCAGCTTCATCTTTCCACCAGCTTGATACGACGTTGAGTGAAAGACGCCCGTTGCTGATATGCGCGATATTGGCTGCCTGTTTCGCCAAGAGGGCAGGGTTATGAAAAGTAGGCCGCACCGCCACCATAATTTCCAATTGCTGCGTAACAGCAGCCAGTGCAGCAGCCGTACTCCAGGCATCGAGCGAAGGATGCTCTACACCTTTGATATCATTCAGGTTCAGCTCTGCGATCAGCGAAAGGTGATACCCCAACTCCTCACTCCGGATGGCTAATTTTTTTACATAATCCCAGTCCGGCTGCATTTGTTCATCTTCCACATTGCGGAGCCATCCGCCAAAAACCGGCATCCAGTATCCATATTGCATGTTAATCTATATTTATGAGGTTTATAAAGCATGCGCATATCCGGATACACCTGCTGCATGGATTTTTTCTTCGAGAAAATCAACCAGTTTCTCATGCGGGTTAAACCCGATTACATTCACTGCATCTGCCACAAAATTTGACAGCGCATTTATATCGTAATACAGAATTTCACCAGTCCGTTCATCGGTCATGTATTCAATGCCACCTACATCAATTCCTGCCTGCTGTACAATTTTTTCGATGGCTGCAATTACATTGGCCGGTGGTGTATAGGCTTCTACTTGTAAACCGTTTTTAGGCGCATCCAGTGCACAGGCATTTCTGACCAGTTCTTTGCCGCCGGTGGTCTGACAGATATCGGCAGGACAAAGATTAAAGGACTCTCCGCTGGTGTATACTTTAATGGCATAGAGAAATTTTCCGCCGAGGGTTTCAACGCGGGTGATATGTCCGCCAGCGGGAACAATATATTCCTGTACCAATGCTGTATGATCAATGCCGAAAGAAATATTGTTCTGAATCACATCTTCTTTCAGTGCATCAATTGTATCATAACGGGTGATACCGGCACCACTCCCCCCGATATTGGCTTTCACCACAATCGGAAATCGTAAACTTACTGCCGCTTCCAGCACTTTGGTTACATGGTTCACGACACGGGCACGTGGATATTGTAACCTGAGCTTTTGTAAAAGCGTCAACTGTAATGCTTTGGACGTCTCATACTGAAAAGCTTTATACCCGTTAATGGTTTTAGTCCCGAAATCTTCCAGCTGTTTTAATAATCCCAACGTAAAAAAAATACCCTGCTCCGCATTACGCAGGTAAGCGCTCGGGCTCATCCGGTTGAAGAACAATGAATATTTCGGTGCAATATCTTCCGGATCGTATAAAAATGCTGCAGGATTCAGCCTTTCATAGGGTATGCCTCTTTTATCCAGTTCGGTAAACAAAGGTTTGAACCAGTCCGGGTGTTCATGGTAAATCGCTATCGGTTTCATGTTTTCTGTTTTCTGTGAATGGGAATGCAAAATAGGCACAGAATAAAAGTCTACCAAATTGATAGGATATAATTATTTTTACCAAAAAAATGAAAAGAACAACATTTATGCTGGCTTTGCTTCTCTGTTTAGGGGTGTCAGCACAAAACAAGGGCACAGTTCAACAATCAGCTGTCGACGGGCATGGGTACTTCACGGTAGAAAACTATTACAAGGTTAAATGGGGATTTGCGGAAGAGTTTATTCATCTGTGGACTGTTAACCATTACCCGCTGCTTAAAAAAGCCATTGAAAAAGGCGATATCATCAGCGTCACTGCCAGCAAACCCAAGCTGCACAGCGGCGAGGATACCCGGTGGGATTTTCGGGTAACGATTGTTTTTAAAAATGCAGAACTCGCATTTGATGAAAACCTCACAACTCCTTACAAAAAGCAATTGTACCCGGACCTCGATAAGCTGACCCGCGATGAACAGCACCGCTTTGAATTACTCCTTGCACACTGGGATATTCAGACAGCCATACTGAATCTGTAAGAACTGCTGACTATTCCAGCGTACAAGGGTTATTAAATCCTATTGCACTTGAAAATATATCATCGGAGCAGTTTGTCTGCTTCACTGTTGAACTCCCGTATGAATTCTTCGTAATATTTTCCGGTAGCCGGACCGTTAAAGCCCGTATGTATTTTCTGAACAACACCATTCCTGTCAATAAAAAGGGTTGTCGGAAAAGAAATAAAATTTTCAAGCGCAGGTAAGGACGCCACTACTGCCTGCTTGTCTGCAATGCCACCCAGTAAAAGCGGGTATTGAATATTGAATTGCTGACGGAAACGCGTGAATGCTTTTTTGACAAAAGCAGCATCTGTCTGACGTTCATATTGAAGCGCGATAACTTCAATACCCCGCTTTTTGTTTTCGAGGTACCAGCGGGACAGAAATCCTGCTTCATCAATACAATTCGGACACCAGGTACCGCCGATGGCGATGATCAATGGCTTTCCCTGGAATGCGGCATCCGTATTGCTGACCAGTTTACCCTCAGCATCGGGGAAACGAAACTGAAGCCTGTTTTCACCTCCTTTCAATTTTGTAAGTGTATAGGCATCCGGAAGTTCAGCAGACGCATCCGGAACAGCCACGAATGGCAGAGAACCGCGGGCATTCACAGTTTCACCGGTAATCTTACCATCTGCATCCACCGTGGCCGTATAATACGCGGGCGATGATCCGATAAAAGAGGAGAGCTTCAACCGGTGATCTTCCACAATACCTTCGAGATAGCGGGCATCGCCAGTGACGCGGAGAAAAGTGGCAAATAATTTTTTCCCTTCCTGTTTGAACAAGCCCACTGCTGTTTCTTCTTTTCCATTGGGTGATTGAAATACGACACGGTATTTTCCATTCAGGTTCACCAGGGGTGATGATCCGTTTTCATCAAACCGGAAACCAGCATCCTGTTGTATGGATACCGGTGTTGCGTTTCCACGGAAATCCTGCCTGCGTAAAACACCGCTGAATGTTTTGTTATGCCAGCTTAATGCGAGTTCATTATCAAATAAAGGAAATGGGATAAAAACCGAATCATCCCTGAACTGCACATCACCTGCAGGGAACTGTTCACTGCCATTGAGCAGTGAAGCTTTTATGCTGTTACCATTTTGTGTAATGGTGAGTTGGAATGGTACTTCCACTTTATCGCGGATCGCGAAAAGCCCGCGCCAGTTTCCTATGAGTTCTGCGGGATTTAATATAGGTGACGCTGCTCCTTTCTCAAGGGTGATATTGATTGCGTCTTTATCGCTGATGCGGATTTTCTTTTCACGGTATTCCTCAAACCTGAAAACCAGGAAGCTGTCCTGCGTTGTAACAGGAATGGAAAAAATCCCATCAGTCTGACTTCCTGTTGATAATTTACTTCCGGTGGCAATGATCTGAACGCCTTCAAGCGGTTGGGCAGATACTGCGTCGCTTACGGTTCCTCGTATAATGCGGCTTGGTTGCGCTTCGGTGAACAACGGTATCAACGCCTGTAATAGCAATGCCGGGATCAATCTTTTCATACTGGATTATTTTGATGTCTGTTTCAGCACATTTGTGGTTGCAGCCTGTTGCTGGTTGGTTAATGCATAGGCAAGTCTTGATTTTCTGTTCAGCAAACTGCCAATGGAATGGTAGAGTGGGGTACGGCTCAGATGATTTTTCGGCTGGTAGGCACCGGTTACAATGGGTATATACATCACTCTTCTGCGACTGGCTTCTCCCTGTAAAGGACTTTGCTGCACACGATGCCAGAGGCGGCCATCATGAATGGTGAGATCACCGGCAGTGATATCAAAACCTATTTCATTTCGATCAGGCTTGTTGTCAATAAAATATTTCTTCCTGAATAACAGTCGCAGCATACCCTGCTTATGCGTGCCACTTAATAAACGAAGTCCACCATTCTGAATGGGGCAGTCATCCAGGTGGAGACCAACATTCAGCATGGGTTTGATACGTGAGCCCAGGAAAAGATCCCGCGGACTATCGGTATGCCAGCCTAATTGTTTGTATTCACTGCCAGGGGTGTTGAGGTAATGATTCACAACAAGACCATCTTTCTCAAATTCCCCGATTCTGCCCTCGTGATGCCCCAGCAGTGCTATCAATTGCTGAAATCTCTCGTGCTGAAGAAAATGGTGCAGCATATCGCTGTAGCGCGATGCAAACGCGATGCGTTGAATAAATTTTTGACCGTTTGTATTGATACCGAATTTAAGCGGGATGCCATTCACCTTATCCTGCTGGTTGCGGATCAGGAAAGCTTCCACTTTCTCAATCTCGCGAATGAGTTCGTGTACAGTTTCGGATGGCAGGAATGATTTGAAATGCAGGTATCCGTTTTTTTCAAAAAATTGTAACTGATCTGGCGTAAGTCCGTTATGATAATAAAATGGGGTATGATGTTGCATAAATGATAAAAGAATGAATAATGAAGTATAGATGTGATATATGTATGGGCAGCGACTAGCTTGCTGTTGCATCGTAACCGGGTCAACAACCATACAGCGTAAGATGAAATCCCAACTGCGAATAGTCCTGGCGCTTTTGTTGTATATGGGGAAACAGCGATTTCACAGAGAAAGATTTTGTTCGCATTAAATAGTCTACTAATTTAGTAGACAAAATAAAAATAAAAAACTCACTTGACCAATATTTTTTTTCATACGGCTAAACAGGGTTACCTGCGTTATGTAAGGATGATTTTCCTGGCGGCAGGCTGTAACCTGGCAATATTCGGCCAGGCACAGCTGCCCGGTTCGCTTGCAGCAGATTCTCTGCATCTTACTTCCTACTTACGAATCCCTGTTTACCCGGCTCCTGCTTTCAGAAGAATGCCGGTGAGCACAGAAGATGAAAGTGTAACTGAGGCTGCATCAGAAAAGGAAAAAGCCGGAAAAGAAATCCGCTCATTACTTGGAATTTCCGAAGCACATATTGCGCTGGGAAAAAATGGAAAAGCTTTTGCGGATATCCGGAGACTTCTGCAGCTGAAACATTTGTCGGATGATTCTGCGTCGATTGCGCGCCTGTATTACGATGCGGGTGTAGTGCTGGCCAGGATGAAAAAATATCCTTTGGCGATGTCCTGTTTGTACAAGGCAGGCCAGATTAACCCGGGAAATCTCTTCACAAAAAGAAAAAATTTTTATGCGGTCAATGAAACTACGGTGGTCGGGGAACCGATTGTTGAAACGGCTGTCTTAAATAGCAAGGATGATGAGGAAGTCGCGGACACGGACCTTGTATCTGACTCCTTGCTGAATGTTTCTTTGGATCAACTGCAGGCAGATACCATTGAACAGGTCAAAAAAGTGATTCCACAACCGGTTGATCCCGACCTGCTGCTTGATGCGTTTGATGATGGGAAAAAAGCCCGTGCATTCGCTTTTATGATTCATGTAAAGCAGCCATCACCCGGAGAAAACAAAGCATTTGCCGGGCTGGGGGAAGTCGGTCATATGTTTATCACGTTGATTAAGTATAACAGGGACCGTTCGGTGGTTTGCCGCACCTTCGGGTTTTATCCCCAACACGGACTTTTGTTTTCTGCAAACCCGATTTTTCCATCCGCTCCCCGGTTGATAAAAGCAGACAGTGCCAGGGAATGGGATGAGATGATCGGCAGGTTCATCAGCAAAGCACAGTTCAAAAGAGTGCTTGCCTTTGTTAATGCAGCCAGTGAAAAAAGCTATCACCTGAGTAAGTTCAATTGTTCTGATTTCGCGTTGGATGCCGCGAAGATGGCTTCTATCCAGATAGAGGATACGAAAGGTAGCTGGCCGTTGGGCCGGGGGAATAATCCGGGTTCAGCGGGTTACAGTATCCTGTTAGGAAAATTCAGGAATACAGATGCAGGCAGCAAGGATGGGTTGATCGCAATAATCAATCATGTGGGGTTTAAGTAACCAGCCCCGATAAAATTTTTTCAGAAGCTCGTTTATATCCTGTACAAAACAGGATTTAATGGCGTATCGATCTCTTCTCCGATCACAGCTCCCGGGCACCAGGTTTCCCAATCTGCCACCTGGTTTTCATTGGTCGGTTCGCTGAGCTTCATTTCACTGTCCATATAAATTACTGTCATCACTTTTCGCATGCTATCGGTGGTATTGGCACCTGCGCGGTGAAAGGTCCAGCCCATATGAAAACTCACTTCGCCGGCATCAAATGGTTCTACGATTTTTTCAAAATCGTTCAGGGTTAATTTTTCCTGTATCATTTTTTCGCTGTCATCACTGATCTTCAACGTGCGCCCTTCCTGCAAACGCCAACTGCCGGCACTGAATTCAAGCGGCCCCATTGAAAGCCCCGTTTGTTGTAGCGGTATCCAGGCAGTAATGGTTTTATCAGTTGACAAAGGCCAGTAATATTGGTCTGCATGCCAGGGTGTAAAACCACCACCCGGTTCTTTAAACAGCGCCTGGTCGTGGTACAGGCGAACGCCTTTCACTTCCATCAGCGCTGTGGCAATGCTTGCAAGCCGCCTGCTGAATACGATCTCTTTAACGGCTTCGCTTTTGGTCCAGATATTCATTACCTGTAAAAAAGCCTTGCCGTAAGTGTCTCTTTGTTCCATGGCAAGCTGCTGCGTGTTCAACCGCATTACTTCATTGCTGATCACTTCGTTCATATACTGCAGAAGATCCTCCGAAAAAATATTTTTGAGTTTGATATAACCGTTCTCCCGGTAAAAATCCACCTGTTCCCTTGTGATCTTAAAAGGTTGCTGTAATTCTGATAATTGCATAGGGGATGCTTAAAAGGCTTTATTTTGATTGGTATTATTTGCCGAATGCTGCAATATTGGTGCTGAATATTTTTACTGCAATGGCAAGTAAGATCACCCCGAAAAATTTTCTTACGGCCAGTAACCCGCCTTCGCCAAGGATCCGTTCAATAAATTTGAGGGATTTCAGCACGATGTACACCACTATAAGGTTGATCAGGATACCGGCAAGGATATAGCTTTCTTCAAAATTCGCTTTCAGTGACATGATGGTGGTAAGTGTGCCGCTTCCTGCAATGATGGGGAACGCAATGGGCACTACGGTACCCGATTTTGCATTCTTATCGCCTTTGAAAATTTCATGGCCCAATACCATTTCAAGCCCCAGTAAAAAAATCACTACTGAGCCGCCAACTGCAAAAGAACGGATATCAAGCCCCAGTATTTTGAGAAAAGGTTTCCCTGCGTAGAGAAATAAGATCATCAATCCGCCCGAAACAACGGTAGCCTGTGCAGAACGGATCGCGCCCATTTTTTCTTTCAGCGAGATCAGCAGCGGGATCGAACCCACAATATCGATCACGGCGAAAAGCGTAAATGTTACCGTAAGCAGTTCATCTACCTGGAAATTCATGGGGAGGCTTTTGTTAAAGATACGGTTTTGAAAGAATGGGGTAAGCTTTTATCGTGAATCGGCAATCATCAGTCGTAAAGGATTTACCTGCTGGCCTGACTGGATTTAAAAAATAATCACATGAGTAAACCTTAGTCAAAGCAAAATTCAAATCTTATTGGCGATTGACATCAAAACCTGAATATCCTGTTCCTGTATAACCGGTACTCAAACTGCAAAGCCTGTAAACATTTCAAGCAAACACAATCCATGTATTTGTTTTCGATATATACTTTTTCTTCATAGCTCAGGATAACTGAGTTGCACTGGCAGGCAGTGATATTGCCCACTTTGCATTCAAAACTTTTGCTGCATCGCGGGCAATATTTGGTTTCGTGGCTGGGCATATTTACCAGTTAAATGTGATGCCTGTATTGTAAAGGAAGGGAATGCTGTTAAACCCGCGCACATCAAAGAATTTTCGATTGGTAAGATTTTGAGCATCTGCAAAAAATTTGATATGCTCGTTCATCCTGTATTCTGCATAAGCCCCGAGTAAGAAATAACCATCCAGTAATACATCTGCTTTTTTGTAACCGCCTACATCATACCGGCTGCTCACATATTTTCCCGATACGGATACATATAAACCTTTCAGGGGTTCATAGCCGGCGGTAAGATTGAAATTGTGTTTGGGGCGGCGTAACAGGTAAGGATAGCTGATGGTGTCTTTATTGGTTACGCGGTTTTGTGTGATCTCTTCACTCAATAACAATGAATAATTACCGGTGATATGCCATTTTGCAGAAGGTTGTACCGCGAATTCCCATTCAACTCCGTTCACCGTTTGTTTTACATAATTGAAATACCGGAACGTGATATAATTATAGTCGATCCCGTTATTGATCTGGCGGTTAAAATAAACAAGCCTGGTTTGGAATGATTTTTTCTGAAGACTCATACCTGCTTCATAATTCACCGATTTTTCAGCATCCAGCTTGTCATTGATGCTTAACTGGTATAAGGAAGGTGCTTTAAAACCGCTCGAAACACTGCCGAAAATACGGAAGCCGTTTCCAAAATTATAAGAAGGGTTAAAGGTATAAGTGCTGTTATGCCCGTAACGCGAATGATCGTTGTAGCGGCCGCCCAATTCAAGGTTGAATTTTTTATCCGGGCTGTTATAGATCATTGAAACATACAGCGCTTTCTGGTTCAGCGAAGTATCCCTGAATTCACTGCTGTAAGGCCCGAAACTGCTGATCGAAAAATAATGCTGGTTATAAGAATTGAAACGGTAATCAGCGCCCGCAAGTAGCGTAAAGCCTTTTGGAAAATGGATGCTGGCATACAATTCGACGAATTGCGATTTCCCGAAATAAGTATTGTTCTCAAAAATGGTACTCGTTTTATCCAGGCTATCATTCAGGTAATTTCTTTTCAGTTCATTATACTGGTAAGTGCCATTCAGGCTGAAATTGTTTTTATGATACGCAAAACCTGTTCCGGTAATAAAGGAAGAATTACTGATATTATAATCTTTGTCATCCGTAAAAATACCCGCATCGATACCGGCTTTGTATTGACTGTATAACGCAAAGGTTTTAAAAGAAAGGGAAGGTGTGGCCTGGTAAAAAACCTGTGCATTGCTTACGGTCCCGTCGTAGCGGTCATTGTCAAAATTTTTCTTCCCGGTACTGTCGTATGCCGATGAAAAACCGTTGGTGGACAACCTGGCAAAACGGGCAGTATAAGTGAACTTATCCAGTTTGCCCGACACCTGGAGATTATTACGGGATGTGCCGAGGTTGCCCTGGCTGAGGGTAGATTGTATAGAAACAGGTTTCTGCAGATCTTTTTTGATAGTGATGATATTGATCACACCTGCAATGGCATCGCTGCCATATAAAGTGGACTGTGCGCCTTTACAAACTTCAATATGGTCTACATCATTCAGCGAAAAAAGATTCAGGTCATAATCGGTGGTGATGGTGGAAGGGTCGTTCAGCGGGATACCATCCATCAATATCAGTGTACGGCCCGCCGAAGCGCCGCGCATATAAACGGTTTGCACGGAACCGGCATTGTTCAGTGCACCATTGATGGTGATGCCGGCCTGCTCGTTCAGTAATTGCGCAACGGTTTTGCCATTGCTTTTTTTGACCTGTTCCTGGCTGATAACTGTAATTACTTTCCCGGTACTGCTTTGTTTCTGTTCCAGTTTGTTGGCTGTTACCACTACTTCATCGAGGGTTCGGGTGGTAACAGAATCTTTTTGTTGTGCAAATGTTTGTGTGCTGCCGATCAGCAGGGTAAGGAGTGCAAATGTTTTGCTCATTGTTGGTTGCGTTTAAAATTGAAACAATGAGCTTCCAGGAAAAATAAAAAACGGAGAAATATAAACGGCCGCTAGCAGACCTTTTACATTCCATGCTTTTCACCCGAAAGCTGTGAATGATAACCTGTACCCGGCAGGTCTTCTGGCTTGCTGTTCCGGTGAACACCTTCCCATCCTGCACCGCAGGAAAGTGGTTTGTCCGTTCACCGTGTGAAGTAAATTGATACAGCTTCACATGCAGCTTACAGCTACGGGGATAGCGCCGGAATTACACCGGACTTCCCTTTTAATCCCGTTATCAGCGGGAACCGTTTACAAAGCAAATGTAGGGGAGTGCCGGAGAAGATTTGAAAAGCATTCTGCCAAGTTCTTCACCGGGAGTTGAAAACTTGTTTTGGTACGGAGGTTTTGATGGTGAGCGGTGGATGGTGAGATGTAAATGGTGAATGGGCAGTGGTGAATAATAGGGCGGAAAGACCGGATGTAAAAGAGTACAGATTCCTTTTAATTTGTCAGATATGCATAACTCACCACTCACCACTGCCCATTCACCCCTTTCCCCAAGTTTGCTTACATTTATCGCCATATCTCTTCGTATGCAAGGAAAACAAAAATTAAACCTTTTCAGTTTCACCATGATCGTGGTTGGGTTGGTGATCGGTATGGGCATATTCCGTACCGCAGCCACCAGTGCAAAAGATGCGATCGATCCATCGGTTTATTTTACTGCATGGCTGCTGGGAGGCTTTGTGGCATTGTGCGGCGCATTAACCTATGCGGAGATCGGAAGCCGTTACCCGGTTACCGGCGGGTATTATAAAGTTTTTTCTTACGCCTATCACCCGAGTATCGCATTTGCAATCAACTGTATTATCCTTATCAGTAATGCGGCAAGTCTCAGTGCAGTTGCATTGATCGGCAGTGGTTATATCACAAAATTATTTCCAGGTAAAGCCTGGACCGATATCCATAAGGCCCTGATCAGCTGCGGCGCCATCATCGTTTTTTATGTGATCAACCTGATGGGCCTTCGCATGAGCGCCCGTGCACAAAATATCCTGATGATCATCAAGATCACGATGATCCTTGTATTGGTAGCCGCTATCTTTTTTCCGCACCATGCTATTGCAACAAATACTGCAGCAGTTGTAACAGCGCCCGCCGCAACTTCGATGAGCTGGATTCAAAGCCTTGGCATCAGCCTGATCGCCGTTTCTTTCACTTATGGCGGTTATCAGCAAACGATCAATTTCGGGAACGAAGTAAATAACCCGGCAAAAAATATCCCCCGCGGTATCTTTATCGGGATCGCCATCATCATTTCATTGTACCTGCTTGTAAACCTCAGTTATTATACCATCGTAGGCTTTGACCAGATGAAAGGGGAAAGGGAAATTGCCTATGTGGTGATCAATAAAACATTCGGCAAAAACGGGGCGGATATCCTTTCTTTTTTCCTCTTCTTCGGTGTACTGGCGTATGTAAATGCTTTGCTGATGAGCAACCCGCGTGTGATGTATGCTATGAGCGCTGAAGGCGTGCTTCCCAAAATGTTTTCAAAGCAGAACCCGAAAAACGATGTGCTCACCGTATCCCTTACGGTTTTTGCAGCCATCTGTATCATCATCCTTTTCTTCGCACAAACTTTTGAGAAAATACTCAACTTCACCATTTTTCTCGATTGCTTCGGTATGGTGGCATCAAGCGCTACCATCTTCAAACTGCGTAAGCAAACCAAGCACCTCGACGGAACCGGCATCTATAAAATGAAACTGTTCCCATTGATGCCGCTGGTATTTATGAGCGCTTATTTTTTTGTGGGTATCAGTATCGCTATTCAAACTCCGGATACCGCCCTCGTAGGGCTTGCGGTGCTTGCCGCTTTTATGGTCATTTATTTTGTGGCAAAAAGAGGAAAAGGTACAAACGCCCTTTCCAATGAATGATAAACATGGACCTTTCTTATATACTGAATGAATTGGCAGAAGAGCGGGATGATTATTTCCGTGCGATCGCACCGCCGATTGTGCAGAGCAGCAATTTTGCTTTTAAAACGGTGGACGACCTTCGCAAATCTTTTGAAGATGAATACAGCACCTGGCTATACAGCCGCGGACTGAACCCCACCGTTGAAATACTGAGAAAGAAACTGGCGGCACTGGATGAGGCAGAAGACTGCCTGGTATTCAACAGTGGCGCTGCAGCCATTTTTGCTGCCGTACTCGCGAACGTAAAAAGCGGTGACCACATCGTAAGCGTGCGCAACCCCTATACATGGGCGCAAAAAATGTTTGATGTGATATTGCCGCGTTTCAATGTAACAGTAACCTATGTCGACGGAAAAGAAGCGGATAATTTTACAAGAGCGTTGCAATCCAATACAACTGTTATCTATCTCGAAACACCCAATAGCTGGTTCTTCGAATTGCAGGACCTTTCGGCCATTGCCGCTATCGCGAAAGAAAAAAATATTGTCACAATCTGTGATAACAGCTATTGTACACCACTCTACCAGAAACCAATCACGCTTGGCATCGACCTTGTATTGCAGTCTGCCACCAAATATATTTCAGGGCATAGCGATACTGTGGCCGGTGTGCTCAGCGGCAGCCGGAAAATGATGGAAAGGATTTTTAACAGTGAGTATCTCAATATCGGTTCGGGCATACAGCCTTTTAATGCCTGGCTGCTGATCCGCGGTTTGCGGACTTTACCCGCAAGGCTTGAAAAAATTACGAAAACAAGTTCTGAGGTCGTTCAGTTCCTGAAAAACCATCCCCGGGTAGAAGCCGTGTATTACCCGATGGATCCTTCGTTTCCGCAATATGCACTGGCCCGAAAACAGATGACGGGTGGTTGCGGGCTCGTTACTTTTATCCTTAAAGCCGAAAGCTGCGCGGCTATCGAAACATTCTGTAATTCGCTCAGGCATATATTAATGGCAGTTAGCTGGGGCGGTTACGAATCGCTTATCATTCCCAAATGCGCGGGTATGAAACCCGGAGCGTTTGATAAGAATGACCCGGCACACCGATCGCTGCGCATGTATATCGGTTTGGAGGAGGCCGCCTACCTGATCAGCGACCTCACTACGGGCTTCGAAGCGATAGCCAGCCTTTCATAAACTTTTTTAAATAATTTACCGCTTATCCTTTCCGCCTGTCTAAAATTTCGGGGTGTGCAGGGGAATCCGCTAAATTTGTTAGATATGAGAAAGTTTTTCCACCTGCTGTGCCTGATGGCCGTTGTTTCCCAGGCTTCTGCCCAACGGGCATCGGATAACTGGGATCTCCGGCATTGTATCGAACACGCTATCCAGTTCAATATATCCATCAAACAGGCGGATATCCAGGCACGGATTGCTGCACTGCAGGCAAAACAGGCGAAATACAATCTCTATCCCAGTATTAACGGAAATACATCAACCGGTGTCCGTTTTGGCCGTTCCATTGATCCTACAACCAACGCTTTTGCCACCACGCAATTCCTTTACCAGAATTTCGGCATTAATGCGGGTGTTCAGCTATATAATTATGGCAAACTCAAAAACAGTCAGCTTGCTGCCGGATTTAATGCACAGGCGGCACTTGCTGATGTGGCAAAAGCTTCGAATGATATCGCTTTTAATGTGGCTACCTATTATTTACAGGTGCTTGCAGCAAAAGAGCAGGTTAAGATCAGTGAGATACAGATTGCGCAAACACAGAACCAGTACGATATCACCAAAAAAAGAGTGGATGCCGGTGTACTGCCCGAACTGAACCTGGCAGAAGTGGAATCGCAGCTTGCGCAGGACAGCAGCAATTACTATACTTCCAAAGGAAATTATGAGCAAAGCCTGCTTAGCCTCCGCGCATTGCTGAACCTCGATCCGGATGTATTATTCGGGATTGAAACGCCCTCGGTTGATCAGATCCCCATCGAATCATTCGCCGATCTCCAGCCACAGGCTGTTTTTGAAATGGCCATGCAGTACCAGCCCCTTCAAAAAGCCAATGACCTCCGCATCAAAGCGGCAAAGAAAAACCTGCTCGTGGCACAGGCACTGAAATACCCTACATTAACGTTGGGCGGAAACCTCTCCACCAATTTTTCGAATTCGTTCAAAACCACAACCGGTGCTACTTTTCTCGGTTACAGCCCCATCACCGGCGCCGAACCCGTGGTTGTGCTGAGCAATGTAAATTATTATGTACAAAACCCCATTTACCGGATCACGCAGAAATCAAGAAGCTTTGGCGACCTGTGGAGTGGCTGGGGCAAACAACTGGATAATAATTTCGGGCAAAACGTCGGGATCAGCCTTACCGTTCCCATTTTCAACGGTTATTCGGGCCGCATCGGTTATCAGACGGCAGAACTGAATCTCAAATCCGTGCAGTTACAGAAAGACCTGGCCGATCAAACGCTTCGGCAGAATATTTATTCGGCCTATACCAATGCCGTAACCGCCTTGCAGAAATTCAATGCGGGAAAGAAAACGGTGGAAAGCGCCCAGAAAGCATACGATTTCGCCATAAAAAGATATGAAGTGGGTTTATTGAGTTCACTCGACCTGATCACCAACCAGAATAACCTGCTGAAAGCAAAATTGTCTCAGCTTACCAACCAGTACGATTATGTATTCAAGATGAAACTGCTTGAATTCTACAAAGGGAAAGGGCTGAAACTATAAACCATATCCAAACTGATTAACTAACGGCTGCTTAAAAGAAAATTATTGTATGAATAAGAAATTGCTCTGGATCATCATCGGGCTGGTTGTTGTGATCGCTGCACTGATCGGCCTGAAAAAGAGCGGGATCATTGGTAAGGAAGAAGGCATTAAAGTAACTTCTGAAAAAGCCTCCGTAAGAACGATCATCGAAACCGTGAACGCAAGCGGAAAAGTATATCCCGAGATCGAAGTAAAAGTGAGCCCGGATATCAGCGGTGAGATCGTTGAGCTTACCGTTAACGAAGGCGATACCGTACATAAAGGACAAATGCTGGCACGCATTTATGCAGACATCTACCAGACACAACGCGACCAGGTGGAAGCCGGTGTTAACCAGAGCAAGGCACAATTATCCAATTCCACTGCGGGATTGGGCGGGTTAAAAGCCATACTCGATAACACAAAAAATACGTATGACCGCCAGAAAAAATTATTGAATGATAAAGTGATCTCCCGCTCTGAATTTGAACAGGCTGAGCAGGCATATCTTTCCGCCCAGGCCAATTACAATGCGGCAAAAGAGGGATTGAAAAGCAGTGAAGCGGCCATACAGAGTGCACAGGCGCAGTTGCAGAAAGCAGATAAAGACCTTTCCCGTACAGTGATCGTTTCTCCCATGGACGGCGTGATCAGCCTGCTGAATGTAAAAAAAGGGGAACGCGTTGCCGGTAACAGTTTTAATGTTGGTACCGAAATGATGCGCGTGGCCGATATGCACAGCATAGAAGTACAGGTGGATGTGGGCGAGAATGATATCCCGAAAGTAAAATTCGGTGATACAGCCATTGTTGAAGTGGATGCTTATACAAACCGCAAATTCAAAGGACTGGTTTATAAGATCGCGAACCCGCAAACCAGTTTAACAAGTGTAAGTACCAGCGCGGAAGTAACCAATTACAAAGTACATATCCGTCTTTTGCCCGACAGTTATAAAGACCTGATCGCAAAGGGAAGATTTCCTTTCCGTCCGGGAATGAGTGCCAGTGCAGATATCCAAACCAGGACGAAACAGAACGTATTGTCTATTGCACTGAATGCGGTTACCACCCGCGACAAAAAAGGAGATATGGCTCCCGGTGATGATAAGAAAGACGATAAAAAACCGGAACAGAAAACAACCAAATCCACCAGTTCGGAAGATGATATTGAAGAAGTGGTATTTGTACTGCAGAAAGACAGTAAAGTGAAAAAAGTAAAAGTGAAAACAGCAATACAGGATCTGAACTATATCGAAATTCTCGAAGGTCTGAAAGAAGGGGATGAAGTGATCACGGGCCCTTACTCCATCGTCAGCAAATCACTGAAAGACGGAAATCTCGTGACTGTGGTTCCGAAGGATAAACTTTTTGATGACAAGAAAAAGAATTGATCAACTTGATCTGAAAAAATAAAAACAGCGGCAGGCCCAAAACCTGCCGCTGTTTTTTTCGGCAGGTGCTTTGTATGTTTGCATTTCAAATCAGTAAACAGTTTGCCATGCAGTTCGGAATCATCGGAAGCGGAAGTTGGGCCACGGCACTTGCAAAAATTATTACAGATAACGGGAACACGATACACTGGTGGATCAGGAATACAGACTCGATTGCTTACCTGCAAAAACGCAGGCATAACCCGCATTATCTCAGCGCCGCTTATTTTGATACGGCACTGCTGCATCTTTCTGCTAACATCCGTGAAGTGGTTGCTGCATCCGATGCACTGGTGATCGCGGTACCTTCAGCTTATGTAGAAGAAGCTTTGCAGTTATTGCCGCAAGATGCATTGAAAGGAAAGAAAATCATTTCTGCTGTAAAAGGCATCCTTCCCTCCGAAAACCAATTGCTCAATCTCTATCTGGAAAAACACTATGCATTCCCCATCGAAGATTATTTTGCTGTGCTGGGGCCCTGTCATGCAGAAGAAGTGGCGGCAGAAAAACTTTCCTATCTCACTTTTTCAGGATCGGATGAAACCACAACCGGTAAAATCGCCTCCTGCTTCAATACTGAATACCTCAATACCGTAGTAAATACAGATGTATGGGGTGTTCAGTACGCTGCGGTATTAAAAAACATATATGCCCTCGGGGCGGGTATTGCGCATGGCCTTGAGTACGGCGATAATTTTCTTTCTGTTTACATTGCCAATGGCGCCAATGAAATGGTGGGATTCCTGCGTAAACTGAATGCTGATAAAGGCGAACCGAACGATACACATAATTATGCGGCATCCGTTTACCTTGGCGATCTGCTGGTAACCTGTTATTCGCTCTACAGCCGTAACCGCACTTTCGGAAATATGATCGGTAAAGGCTACTCCGTAAAAGCCGCCCAGCTGGAACTGAATATGGTGGCCGAAGGATACAATGCCAGCAAATGCATCCACCTCATGAATGAAAAAGTAAATGCCCCCATGCCCATAGCTTCGGCTATTTTTGAGATATTATGGGAACAGCTACCTGCCGCTGATGGATTTAAGAAAATAGAAACCTTCCTCGTGTAAGAAAAGAACTAACTTAGGGTATGCCTTTTTCATTCACGATAGTGAGCCCGGGTGTACTGGTGGTGCTGATAGCAGGTATCCTCCTCGTAAATCTTTTGAAAAAACTATTGCACCACCCGAAACGGCACTGATAGTATTACAACTGGAAAAGATCCGCGGCAATGCCATCTGCCAGGAAACGGCCTTCTTCGCTTAAACAGTAATTACCGTTCATCCCCACAATCTTACCTGAACGGAGATAAGGTTCCATGCAATTCTTTAGTTCTTCCAGTGCAGTTTTCCCCCAGTTGTCCTGGATTTTTTCGGGTGATAAACCTTCAATCGTGCGGAGAGAAGTCATGATGTACTCATTCAGCATTTGCTGCGGTGTCAATACCTCTTCTTCAAAAGGGATATTGTTTTGGGTAAGGGCAGAGAGGTACAATGCATTGTTTGCGATATTCCATTGCCGGCTTTTTCCATTGAAAGAATGTGCCGATGGCCCCAGACCGAGATAAGGCACACCCTGCCAGTAACTGCTGTTATGCCTGCTGCGGAAACCCGGTTTCGCGAAATTGGAGATCTCATAGTGCTCATATCCTTTCTCAGCAAGGGTTTTTGTAAGAATACTGAAATGCCGCGCCTGTATATCCGGGTCAACATTTTTGAGCTGCCCCATATCGATCTTTTTTGCAAGCGCCGTTTTTGGTTCAACCGTTAATGCATAACAGGAAAGATGCGGAACACCCAGTGCCGTGGCAAATTGTATGTTTTCCAGCCAGTCATCATCAGACAATCCGGGCGTTCCATAGATCAGGTCGACCGTAAGGTTATCAAAGCCCGCTTCCTGTGCCAGCAGGATACAGTTTTTAGCTTGTGAAGCGGTATGTGCGCGGTTCATCCATTTCAGGTCTTCTTCCCGGAAAGATTGTATGCCGATGCTCAGGCGGTTGATGCCTGCCTTTTTCCAGCCGGCCAGTTTTTCTGTTGTGATATCATCCGGGTTGGCTTCCAGCGTCAGTTCTGAATCGTTGGTAATAAGATAGGTATCCTTCAACATGCCGATCAGTAAACCGATCTCTTCCACCGGAAGAAGCGATGGGGTGCCGCCACCGAAATAAATGGTGGTAACGGGTTCGGTAAGATAATTTTTCCGGAGAACGGCTTCTTTGCCGATTGCCTGCATCATCTCTGCGTGATGCAAAACCGAAGTGGAGAAATGAAAATTACAATAGTGGCAGGCTTTTCTGCAAAAGGGGATATGTATATAAATGCCGGCCATGTTATGCTTGCAAAAATATTGATTCTGCACGCCGTATAAACGCATGCTTTTATAAACTTCGACCCAAATCAATACTTTTGTGTCATGCGTGTGCTGAAAGCATTTTTTGTGGGATTTTTTTTGATCGGGAAATTGTTTGTGGCGAATGCGCAATCCGATACGGCACCCAATAAACCCGAAACCACCCGTGTACAGAAAAAAACAGTCACAGCCATTACTCCGGCAACGGTTGTAAAAAAAGACTCCGCGCAGGTTACCGCCCAACAAAACCGTGATAGCATTCTCCTGGCCGATAGTACCCGGCTGGCCCGTGTTTTTGCAGACAGTATCCGCAATGACTCGCTCAGGAAAGCTGCACAGGCACAAAACCGTTTACCGGTAATGGATACTTCCACCTATCGCCGCTATGAAACGCATCCCTACCTGCCCATGCAAAAACCGGCAGTGTATATGCTTATCGATTACCATACCCAGGGAAATAAAGACGAATTGTTTTACCTGATGATGGGGGTACTGTTGCTCCTTGCATTTATCCGGATGGTATTCTCAAAATATTTCCGGAATATGTTTTTGCTGTTCTTTCAAACCTCGCTGCGGCAAAAACAAACCCGCGACCAGTTATTGCAAAACAACCTGGCCTCCCTGCTTACCAATTTTCTTTTCCTTGTAAGCGCAGGCTTGTATATCACTCTCGTGATTCAATACTACCACTGGACCGATCTCGGGTTCTGGATGATCGCTGCCGGATCTGCTTCCGTATTATTGCTGGTGTACCTCGCCAAATACCTTTTCCTGCTTTTTACGGGCTGGGTTTTCAATACCAAAGAAGCGGCGGGCTCCTACGTTTTCGTGGTATTCCTTGTAAACAAGATCATCGGGGTATTGCTCGTACCTTTCTTGCTGATACTCGCTTTTGCCGCCACCCCCCTGGTAAATATTTCGCTTACGGTTTCGATCGGGCTGGTGGGTTTGCTTTTTATTTACCGTTACTGGGTGTCTTTTGCCGCAGTACGGTCGCGGTTAAAGGTGAACCCGATGCACTTTTTCCTCTATCTTTGTGCAGTAGAACTGCTTCCGTTGGCATTGATTTATAAAGTACTGATCAATTATTTTAACGGAACTGCCTAACTTTGCACCTTATTAGTAAGCAGCATGGTAAAGAACGGGTCAAAAAATTCAGTTACGGCCAAGGCAACCAAACGAATCCTGATTTCACAACCCCGGCCGGAAAGCGACAAATCCCCTTATTTTGATCTGGAAAAAAAATACAATGTGGAATTGTATTTCCATCCTTTTATCAAACTGGAAGGGATTCCCGCACGCGAGTTCCGCAAGCAGAAGATCGACATACCGTACTATACCGCGGTGATGTTTACCAGCCGGAATGCCATCGATCATTTCTTCCGTATGTGCGAAGAAATGAAAGTGACCATCGGCCAGGATACCAAGTATTTCTGCATCACGGAAGCGGTGGCGCTTTATCTCCAGAAATTCATTCTCTATCGTAAACGGAAGGTTTTTTATGGTGCTGACGGCACCAATAAAAGCATGTTCGATGTGATCAACAAACACAAGGAGAACGAAAAATTCCTTTACGTATGCAGTGAAAACCAGCAGGACAATGAGATCGTGAACTGGCTAAAAACCAATAAGTGCGAATACCAGCTGGCTTTTATGTACCGTACCATCAGCAACGATATCAAAGAAGTGTTTAACGGGAAGGATTTTGATGTGATCTGCTTTTTCACCCCCAGCGGTGTAAAAAGCCTGTTTGATAATTTCCCTTCATTTACACAGAACGGCACCGTGATCGGCGCTTTCGGCAACAATACCTCCAAAGCCGTGGAAGAAGCGGGACTGAATCTTGCCATACAGGTACCGTCTCCCCAGAAACCCAGTATGGTGGCCGCGCTCGACCAATACCTGCTCAGTGCATCATCTGTAAAAAAATAAAAAACATTTACCACAGTAAATGCCCCTCTTACCCGAGGGGCATTTTATTTTGCAGTACCGACAGCCGGGTCATCATCTTTATCAAACTGAAATGAAATACAGCAACCGCCTGATACATGAAAGCAGTCCTTACCTGCTGCAGCACGCACATAATCCTGTGAACTGGTATCCCTGGGGCGAGGAAGCACTGGAAAAAGCCCGCACGGAAGACAAACCCATCCTGGTAAGTATCGGTTATGCCGCCTGCCACTGGTGCCATGTGATGGAGCGCGAAAGTTTTGAAGATGCGGCAACCGCTGAAATCATGAACCGCTGTTTTATCAATATCAAAATCGACCGCGAAGAACGCCCCGACCTCGATCATCTTTATATGGATGCGGTGCAGGCTATGACGGGCAGCGGCGGCTGGCCCTTAAATGTTTTTCTTACGCCGGATACAAAACCGTTTTATGGGGGCACTTATTCTCCACCGGTGCGTGCCTATAACCGCGCAAGCTGGAAAGAAATTCTTGAATCGGTGCACCATGCGTTTACAGAAAAAAGAAAAGAAATAGAAGACCAGGCCAATCATTTAACCAACCACCTGGCAGGTTCCAACGCATTCGGTATCGGGGAGGGCATTCCGGAAGAAGCTACCCTGTTTACAAACGAAAAAATGCAGGAGATCGCCCGCGGCATTTTAGCCAATGCCGATACGGTTTGGGGAGGTTTTGGAAAGGCGCCGAAATTTCCGCAAACATTTTCCATCCAGTTTTTACTGCGGCAGTATCATTTCACTAAAGATGAAAATGCTTTGGCACAGGCCCTTCTCAGCCTCGACAAAATGATACAGGGGGGTATTTACGACCAGTTAGGCGGAGGCTTCGCGCGCTACAGCACCGACAATGAATGGCTGGCTCCTCATTTTGAAAAAATGCTTTACGACAATGCCTTACTGGTATCGGTTTCGTCGGAGGCTTACCAGCTTACCCATCGGCCCGTTTATGCTGAAACGATCCGGCAGACCATCGGTTTTCTTGAAAGGGAAATGCTCGATCCAGGTGGCGGTTTTTACAGCGCACTTGATGCAGATAGTGAAGGAGTGGAAGGAAAATTTTATACATGGTCTTTTGAAGAGATAAAGGAATTGCTGGGTGAAGACGCTTTGCTTTTCTGTAATTATTATGATATCCGGCCAGGAGGTAACTGGGAGCATACCAATATCCTGCGTGTGCTGGTTCCATTGGAAGATTTTGCTATACAGCAATCAATGAACCCAGATGAGATCAATCAAAAACTGGAAGCCTGCCGCAAGATCCTGCTGCTGCAGCGCTCGAAAAGGATACGGCCCCAGCTGGACGATAAGGTTTTACTTGGATGGAACGCACTTACCATAACGGCACTTGCGAAAGCATTTGCTGCCACAGGTGAAGAACAATACCGCGAAAGGGCACTGGATTGTATCCGTTTTCTTGAAACCAGCCTGCAGCAGGCGGAAGGAGGGTGGTTTCATACCTGGAAAAACGGGCAGGCGCGGATTCCTGCTTTTCTCGATGACCTTGCCTATCTCGTGCAGGCATATATCCACCTGCAGGAGATCACCGGCGATGGAAGCTGGCTGCACAAAGCCCGTATTACAAGCGAAGCCATCATCAGTGGTTTTGAAGATGCGGATACCGGTTTTTTCTATTTTACCCATTCATCGCAGAAGGATATCATCGTCCGGAAAAAAGAAGTGTATGACGGCGCTGTTCCCAGTGCCAATGCAGTCATGGCGCAGAACCTTTATTACCTGTCGATCGTTTTTGATCTCCCCCAATGGGGCGAAAGAAGCCGGCGTATGCTTTTATCAATCGAAAAAGCCATTCTTCGGTACCCTTCCTCTTTTGGCGTATGGGCCATAACGGGCCAGCTTATTACAAAGGGCATGATCGAAATTGCGATTGTTGGGCAACAGGCCGCTTCCTTTTTGTGTCCTGTGCTTGAACGGTTCCTGCCGAATAAAATTCTGCAGGCCCAAGAAACTAATTCCGACGATTTCCCGTTATTAGCTGGTAAATCGCAGGGTTTGGAAGAAGGGAAAACAGCCTTTTATCTTTGTAAAAACTATGCTTGCGAAGCGCCTTTTTGGAATATAAGGGACCTTTTAGCAAAAGTGTAACAAAGTTTACCGTAAATTGCCTGTTATGACAGTGGTTTCTACTCCTTTATGAAACGTTGGAAACCTCAATGTAGTGAACCAACTTTAATTTTTGTAGTATCTGACAAACTCTACGCGACGAACTAAATTTTATTGGTAACAAAAGTTCAAAATCGGCATAACTGCCGGTGGAAAACTTATATTTGTCACTGTCATAAAATCTGTTAGATAAGATGAAAGGGTATGTAAGAAATGTTCTCCTGGCCGCTTTTTGCCTCAGCCTCGGATCCTGCATTCTGAAGAAGAATTCGAAGTCGAAAGGACTTCCGGATGATGGCCAGCTGCATGGTGTGGCGCCTACTGCGAACAAAAGCATGAATCCCCCGCGTAACATGGTGTACATCCCACCAGGTACCTTTCACATGGGCCCCAGCGATGAGGATATCAGCTACAATTATATCTCGCGTAACCGCCAGGTATCCATTCCGGGTTTCTGGATGGATGCAACGGAGATCACAAACGATGAATACCGCCAGTTTGTAAACTGGACGCGCGATTCACTCGCTTTCAAAATCCTTTTCGGTCAGGGCATCAATAAGCAGGATGATACCATGGCAGTTGATACCAAAAAAATGGCCACGGTTAAATGGGACAGGAGTACGATTGAGAAGTTGAACGAGCTGAACCTTGCCCCGGACAACCGGATCTATGGCAAACCCGAAATCGATCCCGACAAAATTGTTTACCGTATTGAATATTTCGACCTCGCTGCTGCAGCCAAAAGGGAAAACGCAGGCCTGCCCCGCAGCAATTTCATCCGCCGCGGCGATCAGAAAGTGTATCCTGATACATTGGTCTGGATGCGCGATTTTTCGTATTCCTATAATGAACCGATGACCAAGCGGTATTATTCTCACCCCGCGTACGGCAAATACCCGGTGGTGGGTGTAAACTGGAAACAGGCCGTGGCTTTCTGTCACTGGAGAACCCATATCCAGAATTCATTCCTCGAGAGAAAGAAATTTGCAATCGACGGTGATTATCGTTTACCAAGTGAAGCAGAATGGGAATATGCGGCAAGAGGGGGCCTTACAAACTCAAT
Source organism: Chitinophagaceae bacterium (assembly GCA_004028765.1). Classification (GTDB taxonomy): domain Bacteria; phylum Bacteroidota; class Bacteroidia; order Chitinophagales; family Chitinophagaceae; genus Sediminibacterium. Next base: position 71,821 of record SAIX01000011.1, read on the forward strand.
GTTCCCCTGGGGCAACCCCTATCTCCGCAATAAAAAAGGATGCCTCCTGGCCAATTTCAAACCCGGTCGTGGTAACTATGCCGAAGACGGCGGATTTTATACCGTTCCGGCCAATGCCTACTGGCCCAACCAGTATGGTTTGTATAACATGGCGGGAAATGTGGCCGAGTGGACGGGATCTTACTACTATGAAGGCGCTTATAACTTCATGTCTGATATGAGCCCGGATATCCGTTACGAAGCCAAGGATTCAGACAGGCCGCGTGAGAAGCGGAAAGTAGTACGGGGCGGAAGCTGGAAAGATGTTTCTTATTTCCTGCAGGTAAGCACCCGCAACTATGAATACCAGGATACAGCGAAATCCTATATCGGTTTCCGTTGTGTGATTGACCTGGCTCCAAGAATGAAAAAATAATTCAATAGCGTTTCAATCTTTTAGTAAAACATACTGATAACCCCCGCCCCCGGTAGCAAACTGGTTTTGTGCCGGCGGATGCCGAAATTCAAAATCTAAAAAAACAACAATGGCAGCTGCAATTCCTCCTAAGATTTCCAAATGGTTTGATGTATTCGTATCCATTGCCGCAGCGGTAGTGATTTACGGTGCGCTTCAGAAACTGTTACACTCACCCATCGCTGACTTTATGCTGAAAGTGGGTCTTACGGTAGAAGCGGTGATCTTTCTTGGCTACGGCGTCCTTTACCTGATTTACCCGGCCATCGATGACCATGAAGTACATCTCCCCGGAGGGGCAAAAGCCAAAGGCAATACGGCTCTGGAAAGCCTTGATAAGATGCTGGAAGAAGCCAATATCAACCAGGATACCCTTGGTAAACTGAGTGCAGGTTTCCAGAAACTCACCGCCACGGTTGGTCAGTTGGGTGATGTTACAGAAATGGCGAAATCCGCAGGTGATTTTACAGCCAAAACAAAAGAAGCCACCATTGCCGTTGCAGGTATCAAAGATGCAGCAACACACGCTTCCCAATCTCTGGCAGGTTTTCATGGCGCTACTGAAGGTGCCAAGCAGTTTCATGAGCAGATGACCGCACTGAATAAAAACCTGACATCACTTAATGCGATCTATGAACTGGAATTGCAGGAAGGGAATAACCACCTCAAAGCGATGAACCAGTTTTACGGTCAGCTTACCAAAGCATCCGCTGCAATGGCAAACAGCGCCGATGATGCGATCAAAGCAAAAGACCAGATCGCTGCATTGGCGGGCAACCTTGGTAAACTGAACCAGTTATACGGTAATATGCTTACTGCCATGCAGGGTAGATAATAAAAAATACCCTGAATAAAATCCATTATTGACAAACGCATGTTCTAAAACAAACACCCAGCATGTCACTACCCAAGGAGCCGCGGCAGAAGATGATCAACATTATGTACCTGGTGCTTACCGCACTGTTGGCGCTGAATGTGTCTGCCGAAATATTGAATGCTTTTAAAACCGTTGAGCAGAGCCTCAGCAATGCCACCAAAATAGCCGAGCAGAAGAACCAGGATATATTCAAATCATTCCAGCGCAAACTGGATGACCCGAAAACACATGATAAGGCGCAGATATGGATGCCCAAAGCACAGGCTGCACAAAAACTGGCGGACGACCTGTATGCCTATATCGAGAACCTGAAAGTGGAACTCAAAAAAGAATCCGGTCTGAAACTCGTTGAAGGGAAAGAAGAATACAAAGAAGATGATCTCGAAGCGTCCACCCGCCTCTTTATTTCCAATCCGCCGGAAGGAAAGGGAAAAGGAAAAGAACTGTTTGACCGTTTGAGCAAATTCAAACAGCAGTTGCTGGAGATCGATCCGGGGATCAAAACAGAAGTGGGACCAACCCTGCCGCTTGATCTTTCAATCCCTAAAACCAATAACAAAGCAGGCCAGGATGATTGGGCCTATAATTATTTTCACATGACGCCCACCGTGGCGAGCATCACCATCCTGAGCAAGTTCCAGAACGATGTCAAAAACAGCGAGGCACAAGTGGTGGAATACTGTCACAAAGAGATTGGTGAAGTGGAGATCATTTATGATGAGTTCCAGGCTTTCGCCGGAACCAACTCTACCTACCTGATGCCTGGGGAAGAACTTGTGATCACAGCAGGTGTAGGTGCTTTCAGTAAAGCAGCCAGACCCACTGTATCTATTGATGGTGCAAATGTTCCTTTGAAGCCTGATGGTTCAGCTGAATATAAAACAACAGTTGGCAATTCAGGATCCAATACCAAAAAAGTACGGATCTCTTTTGTAAAACCGGATGGCACCACTTCAACCGTTGAAAAAGAAGTGAAGTACACAGTAGGTGTCCCTGCCGGGCTCGTGGTATCAACCGATAAAACAAGGGTATTCTACCAGGGGCTCGATAATCCATTAAGTATTACCGGTGGCGGTGGTGATGAAAAAGTAAGTTTATCTGTGGAAGGCCCCGGTGTTTCCAGCCATAAAGCTGGCCCCGGCCAATATATCGTAAACTGTGAATCACTCGGCATGGCAACGGTTACGGCGACTGATGGAAAACGCAGCCAGAAAGTTACCATACCAATAAAAGCAGTTCCTCCCCCCAAAGCCACAGTCGGTGGAAAATATGGTGGCCCGATTCCTGCCAATCAGTTCAGGGTTCAGAAAGGGGTGGCGGCAGAACTGAAAGATTTTGTGTTCGAAGGGGTAAAATACGATGTACTCTCCTTCACGATTTATTGTACGGGAACAGGGTTTACCGAGAACATCGGTCTCGCTGAAGTAACCGGCCCTTATTTTAATGCAGAGGCACAGGCATTGCTCAAACGCTGTCAGCCGGGGACTACGGTAGTGATCGATGAAATAAAAGTAAAAGGTCCCGGCGGTACCCGTATGCTGGAACAGAATTTATCATTTACTCTTCAATAATAAGTGTGTATGAAAAAGATCGTTGTAAGTGGTGTGTCGATGTTGCTGCTGTTCACTGCATCAATCGATGTAAGTGCCCAGTCTGGATACAGGCGCAATAACCAGCCGGCAAACAAGCCTGCCGCGGGAAAAGATACTACGGCCAAACAGCCGGCAGGTAGCAATCCTGCAACGCCGAATAATAACGCAAAGGGTATTGTTAACCAGCCTGCAGTAACACCCACCACGGTATCTCCGGCAAATGTTTCATTAAAATATGATACTGCCAACCCGGGTGGATTCGATTCAAAGCCGGAAGTACCGCTCCGCAACAACTCGGCAGTGGATCATAACCAGGTAAAAGACCGTAAGCCGTTGGAATATGAACACCTGCGAATGGATGATGAAGTATGGAGCGAATACCTCTGGCGCGAGATCGATGCAAGGGAAAAACTGAACCAGTCTTTTATGTATCCCGGTAAAGATGATAATGGTGACGACCGCAGGTTTTTCTCGATCCTCCTCAATTCAATAAAGAACGACAGTGTTACTGCATTCAAAGCGGATAACGACAGGTTTACCACACCGATGACGGTTGACCAGGTATTGAATATGGCTGCCGGTGCTTACGATACGGTGGATGTACCCGATCCGGTAACAGGTGCTGTGGAACGGACCATTACCAAAAAACCAAAGTTCAGCCCCGATTCAGTGTACACATTCCGGATTAAGGAACAACTGATTTTTGACAAAGAAGCCAGCCGTTTGTTTACACGCATTATCGGTATTGCACCTATCGCCAAACAGGTAATCGGTGGCAAATCTCAGCCCCGTATCCTTTTCTGGATCTATTACCCGGATCTGCGCAAATCGCTCTCGAAAGTGGATGTATACAATCCCAAGAACAGCGCCAGCCGGATGACATGGGAAGAACTATTCGAATACCGTGTTTTCAGCAGTTATATCATTAAAACCAGCGCCAATAATCCCGGCGATAAGTACCTGAATGCAATTATCAAAGACCCGCTTTTCCGTTTGCTGGAGGGTGAGAATATCAAAACCCGGATTTTTAATTACGAACAGGATCTCTGGCAATATTAAAAAAAGATTAAATACAGACCATCAAAAAAGGCCCGATCGGGCCTTTTTTAGTGATTATACTACACGAATAAAATTTTTTCTTACAAAGCTTGTTAATTTCATTACAACCCGTATATTTGATACGGTTTTTCATAGGATATTGGATTTTAAAACGGGGCTGGATTTTTATCCTGGCCCCTTTTTTATTTTCAGGAGCTTTTGTTGAAATAACTGACCAGCAGTTTCGCTTTGGATTTGCCGATCAACGATGCAATGGTTTCTTCCGGCTGATCTTTTATTTTTTTTACGGACCGGAATGTTTTCAGCAACAGCTGAACGGTTTGCTCTCCGATACCCGGGATATTTTCCAATTCATTCTTAAACGTTCCTTTTGATCTTTTATTGCGATGAAAGGTAATTCCGTAGCGGTGTACTTCATCGCGGATGCGGCGAACAAGTTTAAGGCTGTCACTCTCCCAAGGAAGTTTGATCGATTCGCTATCGCCCGGGAAAAAAATCTCTTCTTCATTTTTGGCAAGACCCACTACAGTGGTCTGCCCAGTCAGCCCGAGTTCACGGATGCTTTCCATCGCTGCACCCAACTGGCCTTTTCCACCATCGATAATGATGAGTTTGGCAAGCGGCAGCCCTTCTTCTGTAACCCTTTTGTAGCGCCGGTATATCACTTCTTTCATCGTGGCGAAATCGTTGATGCCTTCGACAGTTTTTACATTAAAATGCCGGTAATCGTTTTTACTCGGCAACCCGTCTTTAAAACAAACCATTGCTGAAACAGGATAGCTGCCCTGGAAATTCGAGTTATCAAAACATTCGATATGATCGGGTACTTCTGAAAGATGGAGATACTGCTGCAATTCGTACAGTACTTTCTTTTTTTCGAGATCGGTTTTGCCTTCGAGGTGCAATATTTTTTTCTTCCTGAGTTCCTCCCTGAAATAGAACACGTTTTTTTCAGAAAGATCAAGCAGCTTTTTTTTATCGCCCGCTTTGGGAATGGTGAACACAAGGCTATCATCGGGATATTCTACTGCAAAGGGTACAATGATCTCCTGTGCCAGGCTGTTGAAGCGGCTCCGCAAACCTGCGATCGCGAAGCGCAGTATCTCTTCCTCACTTTCTTCCAGTTTTGTTTCAAGGGGAACAGTATGGGTTTGTACGATGGTTCCGTTTTGTACCATGAGATAATTTACATACGCATGGCTGCCATCTCTCAGCAGAGAAAATACATCGATATTGGAAAGATGGCTGCTGACGATGACAGAACGGGCACGGTAATTTTCAAGGTGTTCAATTTTTTTTCTGACAGCTTCGGCTTTTTCAAATTTAAGATCTGCCGCATGTTGCTGCATTTCTTCTTTGAAATGATTGATCACCTGGCCTAGGTTTCCCTTCAGGATATTTCTTACCTGCTGCAGGCCTTCGGCATAATCTTCTGGCGATTGAAGCCCTTCACAAGGGCCCTTGCAGTTGCCGAGATGGTATTCGAGACAAACCTTGAATTTTCCTTTGCGGATATTCTGATCCGTGAGATTGAGTTTACAGGTGCGCAAAGGGATATACTGCCGGATAAAACTGATCAGTTCCCTTACTTTGCCCGCAGATGTAAAAGGGCCAAGGTATTCCGAACCGTCACTGATTTTTTTTCTTGTCAGAAAAATACGGGGAAAGGGCTCTTTTTTGATGATGATATAAGGATAGGATTTATCATCTTTCAGGTTGATATTATACCGTGGCTGGTATTCTTTGATCAGCGAATTCTCGAGCAAAAAAGCATCCTGTTCCGAATCAACGATCGTGAATTCGATCCGGTGGATCCGCTGAACAAGTTCATGTGTTTTATAGGAAGTGAATGTTTTGGAAAAATAAGAACCCACCCTTTTCCGCAATTCTTTTGCTTTGCCAACATAGAGCAAAGTACCCGAAGCATCATAGTATTTGTAAATACCGGGTTGCAGGGGGATTGTATGCGATATCTGCTGAAATTCTTTTGCGGTCATACTACCTCAGGGCTTATCGTTCCAGTTTACAAAAGTAGTTTCTGTTGACTGAAACCCGTCCGCTGTTTGCAGGCTTTTACTGATCAGGAAACTTTTATTGGCCTTCCAGCTGTATTGTTCAGTGACAAGCGTATCCTTTTTCTGGTACGCCGAACGGATAAACACCCGCTTTACCTGCTTGGTTTCCTGGTCGAGAAGGATATCAATATTCTTTACCCTGGTTTCTTTGTTAACCGGGCTGTAATTCAGTGTGATGCTGCCGGTACTCTGGTCCTGGAAAACAGTTTCATGGTATTGAATCTTGACCCTAGGGTCTGAAATATCATTGTCAAGGAACCGGCCCGCAATAGCAATAAACTGTTCTTTGCTGATGGGTAATGAATCTTTTTTCCCGTTCACTGTGCGGATCTCATACAAAGGGAAATCCCTCAGGTCAACATATTCTATCTGTTCTTTAAAAAAACCGCGCAGCGGATAATACTTTGCGGTATCTGCAGCATTCATAGCATTCGGGCCATGCGGATTGTTACATGCCATAAAGACGAACAGTGACATACAGGATAAACAAAAAAGGAGCCGGTATTTCATCCGGTAAAAATATTTATTCCTGCATGAATAAAATGATAAGGAAGTACTAATCCATTATTTGATCTGGCGGGTAAAAGCCAGCCGTACACCATAATCCATCAGGTATTCCTTGATCGGATAAATATTGGAAAAAGTAGGAAGGTGCTGGTAGCGTAGCTGCGGGCCAAGCTGGAAAGTATTGGGTCCATAGGAATAATTAAAGCTGAAGCCCACGCTGGTATTGATATTCCACTTACGGATAAAATCGCCACCGCCGGTATAGTGCTTATAATCCGAAGAAAGCAGGTAGGTATTGTTGTTCAGTGTAAGTGTGGGCTGTACGGTTGCATCGGAACTGATGCCAAAATGTTTACCTTTTATGATATCCCATTGTACGCCGATGGGTAAGGATAACTGGTACACTTTATTATCCAGCTGTGCCTTCCTGAAACCGGTGTTGTTGTTATAAGGCGAATAAAAATTAATGGTTTCGATACCACGGTAATTGATCAGTGCAAGAGAAGCGAGGTCGTTGGTGAGCGACTGGAATGTTTCAATATAATACTGACGAACGTTTAGCTGGACCCCTGTTTTAAATTTCAGCCTGCTGCTCATATTGTAAAGCACCGCAAAGCCCAGTTCAAAACCGATGGCTGGTTTGTGGCGTACCACATTGTTTACATCGGCATTGGGTGTGGCAGTAAGCGGCACATTCTGCATGGCTGATGAAGCGGCAGCAATGGCCGGCTGAACCACTTCCTTCATTTTTTCATCGGATAACCTGCGGTAACTGGTAGAAGGTGTTATATAAAACTGGAAACCAAATCTTGAATTCTTTTTTGAAGGCCTTGATTCGATAAAACTGAAATCTTTCAGGAAATCATCGGCAGTGGCATGTAACTCGGTATTCGTATTGGTTTGTTTTTCCGTTGGTTCAACAGAAGAATTTTCGGCAGTGGCACCCGCTATCAAAGCAGACTCATTCTGCGGCTTTACAACATTTTCGATCTCATCTGCGATACCCGCGGTTTCAGATAAAGTTTGCGGAGCAGGACGAGCTGTAACAGGCTGTATGCGCGGATTGGTTTTACTGTTTGTAACGGTTACAACTTCTTCGTTTCTTTTAATATGCAGAACCGGTGATTCAGTGATGACACTTTCGTTCAGGTTATAATCGGCGAATGTTTGGGCATTGATCTGGTCTGCTCCCATCTGCTGAACATAGTCCCTGTCGGCATCCGCAGCAATGGGCTGTATGGCTTCCCCAGTTCCTGATACCGGTGCCGGCCGTGAATGCGATTTGGCAGCAATAAACTGAACAGCCAATTGTTTAACCGGATGGTTGTTCAGTAAAGTGGAGAGGGTAAGACTGGTGATAATGAAAAGCGATATAAAAGTGAGTGCGGGCCAGGACCTGTATCCATGCAGTTCAGTCCGTATGTTCTTCCACACATCATCGGAAGGATACATGCGATGCTGTTTTACTTCATCCTGTAAAAACTGCTCAAATTCGTCGTCCTGGTAAAAATTCGTTTCCATTTTCCATTATATGCGCAATCACTCTATTTGTTTTTAAGAGCAGCCAGCCAGTTGAATTCTTCTTTCGGTTTCTCGATGATCTTTTTACGGATCAGGATCATTTCCAACATGGCTTTCGACCTGGTATACTGGCTCCGGCTGGTACTCTCTTCGATATCGAGCATTTCGCCGATCTCTTTATGCGTATATCCTTCCAGCGCGTAAAGGTTCAGAACGGTTCTGTAACCTACGGGCAGAAGGCGGATACATTCAATGATCTGCCGGGCCTGCATGATAGAGGGAATGGTTTCCTCCTTCACCTGAATCGACTGGGCATAAGCCAGATCAAGGCTTTCAGTAAACTTCTTGTGTTTCTTCAGGAAATTGATGCAGGTGTGCACAATGATGCGCCTGATCCATCCTTCAAAAGCACCTTTGTTCTGAAAGGTATGTATCTGGGTAAACACCTTGATGAACCCTTCCTGCAGCATATCTTCCGCATCTTCCCGGCTTTGTCCGAACCGGTAACATACACTCAGCATTTTGGGACTGTACCTGTTGTACAGTTCCCTTTGTGCGGCAGGGTCGTTGTGTAAACAGCCTGTTATCAGGGCTTGTTCCGTCATGAAGGGGGAATGTTTACCCTAAATATAGGACATTATTCCCTTTTGAATGCTGCATACCGGCCGGATAAATTGACCAAAACCCGGAATTGAGGCTTTTTTTACCGGTATTTTAAATTTTTTGCAAAGAAGCAACGATGTTTGATTTGAGAGTATCTTTTCTAGACACACCCCGTTAACTGCTACCCATGGATCGCCGTTCTTTTTTGAAATCCAATATCCATTCACAGGATATTTCTCCTGCCATGCCACCAGCAGCTCCGCCAAACGGCGGGTTGTCGCAGTATGCCGGCAGCTGGACAGAACTGGAAGTGATCCATCTTTTAAAAAGGACCATGTTCGGTGCGGCAAAAGCCGATATCGATTATTTTGTTTCAAAGGGATTGGTTGCTTCTGTGGATGAATTACTGAACCCGGTAGCACCCCTTCCTTCGCCTCCCGTTAAAGAATATACACCCACAAACGCCGCTGTGCCGGATAACCAGGTACCCCAGGGTTCTACCTGGATTCTCGATCCCAATACGGATGGTACGGTGAACAGTTTGCGGATCGCGTCCTTTAAAAAATGGTGGATGGGGGTTATGATAGGCCAGGACAGGAGCCTTCGCGAAAAGATGACACTTTTCTGGCACAACCATTTTGCTACTGAAACACAAACGGTGAGCAATGCCCAGTTTATTTACAAACACCATAATCTTTTACGCACATATTCGCTGGGTAATTTTAAAGACCTCACCAAACTGGTTACCATTGATCCGGCGATGCTGGTATATCTCAATGGTGAAAGAAATACCAAATCGGCACCGGATGAGAACTATGGCCGTGAATTACAGGAATTATTCTGCTGCGGGAAAGGCCCCGATTCGCAATACACCGAAACCGATGTAAGAACTGCAGCAAAAGTGCTTACCGGCTGGCGCAACGACAGTGCCAATATCATTTCCTATTTTGATCCCAACAGGCATGATACGGGCGATAAAACCTTTTCTGCCTTTTATAATAATACCGTTATTGGAGGAAGATCAGGTGCCACAGCGGGCGATGCAGAACTGAACGACCTGCTGGATATGATCTTCGCCACACAGGAAGTGGCAAAATATGTGTGCAGAAGAATTTACCGCTGGTTTGTATACTATGATATTGATGATACGGTCGAATCTACCATCATCACCCCGCTTGCGAATATTTTCCGCACCAACAATTATGAAATCAAAGCGGTACTGAATGCTTTATTAAAGAGTGAACATTTTTTTGATGCACTTGCCCGCGGCTGCCAGATCAAAAGCCCGGTTGATCTTGTGGTCACAGCCTGTCGTGAATTCAATGTTGCATTTCAACCCGCATCGGATTACAGCACCAATTACGGTTTTTACAACTACCTCGTGGGCTGGGCTTCGAATATGCAGCAGAATATCGGCGACCCGCCGGATGTAAGCGGCTGGAAAGCTTATTACCAGGCCCCGCAGTTTTATGAAGTGTGGATCAACAGCGATACTTTGCCAAAACGCAACCAGTTTACCGATACGATGGTAACGAACGGGTACACATTTAACGGGAAAAAAATGCAGATCGATGCGGCCGCGTTTGCACAAACACTGCCCAATCCCGGCGACCCCAATCAGTTGATCGATGATATCCTGAAGATCATTTACCGGATCGGTTTATCGCCAGCATCCAAAGCACAATTAAAAACGGATATTCTGTTAGGCGGCCAGGCCAGCGATTATTACTGGACCGATGCCTGGAATATGTATGTGACCAACCCCGGTAACCTATCGAATACTGCAACGGTGAAGAACCGCCTGCGCGACCTGTTAAAATATTTCATGGACCTGTCAGAATACCAACTGGCTTAAACAGAACACATGAAGAGAAGAGATTTTTTACGCAAATCAGTTCCTGCGGGTGTGGTGCTCCCTTCCATTGTGAGTGGTTTTTCTTTTCGTGCATTCGGGGCCGACAGTGATATCATGCGTTCCATGTTATTGCCGGTTACCGAAACGGATCATGTGTTTGTGATTATCCAGCTCAATGGCGGGAATGATGGGTTGAACATGGTGGTGCCGATCGAAAATTTTAATGCATACGCCAATGCGAGGCCGAATATCTATATCCCAGAAAATAAATTACTCGCACTGAACGGGAAGGCCGGTTTGCATCCTTCCATGATCGGATTAAAAAGCATGTATGACAATGGCCAGTTGAAAGTGGTGCAGAGCGTGGGTTACCCGCAGCCGAGTTACTCTCATTTCCGTGCAACGGATATCTGGATGAGTGCAAGCGACAGTAACCAGGTGGTGAACAGCGGATGGGCAGGGCGTTACCTGAATTATGAATACCCCAATTTCCCCAATGGTTATCCCAATGCAACCATGACCGATCCGCTGGCGATACAGATCGGGTCGGCAACTTCTTTTACACTGCAGGGGCCTGCGGTGAGTATGGGTATGAGCATCAGCAATACCAGTAATTTTTATAATCTCATCAATGGCATAGAAGACCCTGCACCCAACACACCGGCTGGTAAAGAACTTACTTTTATCCGTACAATAGCCGAGCAAACGCAGCAATATGCAACCGTGATCAAAGCGGCAGCCACGCAAACGGTACAACAGGTAAGTTATCCCATCAAAAATTCACTGGGCGATCAGTTAAAGATCGTGGCACGGTTGATCAGAGGTGGATTGAAAACGAGGATATATATGGTGAACTACGGAGGCTTTGATACACACTCTGCTCAGGTAGACAGCAGCGATAAAACAAAAGGGAATCACGCCACACTGCTGATGAATGTAAGCGATGCGATCAAAGCTTTCCAGGACGATCTTAAATTTCTTGGAATACAGGACAGGGTGGTGGGGATGACTTTCTCCGAATTCGGCCGGCGTATCAAAAGCAATGGTAGTGATGGTACCGATCACGGATCTGCAGCACCCTTATTTGTTTTTGGCAAGAATGTGATTGGCGGAGTATTGGGCGATACGCCTGTTTTGCCCGCCAACGCCACGGTGAATGATAACCTCCCTTTTCAGTATGATTTCAGGAGCGTGTATTCAACCATACTTGCCAACTGGCTTTGCGTGAACGACCTCGACCTGCAGCAGATCATGCTGAAAAATTTCCAGATACTGCCGCTGGTGAACCCCGGCGGTTGTAAAAAAGCCGTGAATTTATCCGGCGATCAACTCATCAGTAATTATCCCAACCCTTTTGTCAGCTCTACCGTTATCACTTTTCAAACGGGGGGTGGTCATACGCTGGTGCAGGTAATGGACACAACCGGCCGTGTGATGGCAAACCTGACCGATAAGGAATATACGGCCGGTACCTACACGGTTGTATTCAATGGTGAGAACCTTCCTTCGGGTGTGTATTATGCGAGGCTGCAGAACTTATCGAGCCAGCAGGTGAGGCCCATGATGAAAGTAAGGTAGCAAACCAGGTTTCTTAAAGAAATGCAAAAAAAAGGAGATACCCCTCTCCGAAAAGAAAACAGGCTACATTTGCAACAGCGTAACAAATTGTATCCTGAAAAAAGCAGCCCATATACAACAACTGCTGGCCGGTTTTTTTCTGGCGGTTTTTGCTTTCAGCATAACACCAAAACTGGTGCTGCACAACCTTGTTGCCTCTCACAAAGATGCAAAAGCAAAACAAACATCCGCAGATACTGATCACGCCTCGCTTTCACGTTCAGGGTTTCATTGCCCCTGTGATAACCTGGTGGCAGAATCGCCATTTGAAGAAAGCGGAACAGTTCAACTTGCTTATCCGGTCCTGAATTTTCAGGAACTTAGCTATCAATTACCCGATGAAAAATACACGGCTTTTCCTGCTGTTTTTCAATTAAGGGGCCCTCCCGCATGTTGATCTTACCGATAAGCCCAAAGGCTTTTTCCTGACATTTTTATTGCCTTACAAAAAATCAAACATGAAAACCATTCATACTTTTCATTCATTTATTGCTGTTATTATCTCTGTCTTTTCTTTCACATATACTGCTTCTGCAACTGTAAACGGCGAGCCGGCCAACGTATATCTAAGCGGAAAAATTACCGATGCCAAAACAGGAAACCCACTTGCTGGCGCCATTATCTATATCCATGAAACAAAAACCGGCACCGTTTCGGATGCGAACGGCAATTACAAGACCCCTCTTTTGCCTGCGGGAAAATATCTCGTGGAAATTTCTTTTCTAGGATATACTTCGGTTCTTGAAACAGTTGATATCAGCAATAACAACACGAAAAATTTTGCTTTAAAAGTCACTTATATCGAGAATGAAGCAGTTACTGTAACAGGTGTTGCTTCGGCCACAAAAGTGAAACAGTCGGCACAGCCGGTATCAATCGTAAAAAGATCAGAGCTATTACAAACCAGTTCCACCAATATCATTGATGCCATTGGTAAAGTGGTTCCGGGTGTGTCCGGGCTTTCTACCGGTCCGGCTATTTCAAAGCCTGTGATACGCGGACTCGGTTATAACCGTGTGGTTACGGTGCATGATGGTGTTCGCCAGGAAGGGCAGCAATGGGGCGATGAGCATGGAATTGAAGTGGATGAATACAGTATCCAGAAAGTGGAAGTACTCAAAGGGCCGGCCTCTCTTTTTTATGGCAGCGATGCAATGGCAGGAGTAGTGCATCTTATCACGAATGTGCCGGTTGAAAGCGGAACGGTAAAAGCAAACCTGCTGGCCGTTTACACCGACAACAATGGTTTATTAGGGACCAACGCATCTATTGCCGGTCACCTGAAAAACGGTTTTAACTGGAACGTGTATGGTACTTCCAAATCGGTAGGTGATTACCGCAATGCGTACGATGGCAAAGTATTCAACAGCCGCTTTAATGAAAAAAATATCGGTGGTTATATCGGGCTCAATAAATCATGGGGGTACAGTCATTTACTGATCAGTCATTTTCACCAGCAACTGGGTGTGATCGAAGGATCGCGCGACAGCGCTACCGGCAAGTTCCTTGTCTTCAGTGGAACACCAATGGAGCATATTGCCACACAGCAGGAGTTTGACAGCAGGGACATGCTAACACCCTACCAGCAGATCGATCATTTTAAGATTGCAAGCGATAATAATTTTTCGATCGGTAAAAACAGGCTTGCAGTCAATATAGGCTTCCAGCAAAACAGCCGGAGAGAATTTGGTGATCCCGTATCTCCCAAAACCCCTGATCTTTATTTTGATCTGAAGACACTGAATTACAGCCTGCAATACAATCTCGCAGAAAATAATGGATGGAAAACATCATTGGGTGCAACCGGTATGTGGCAAAGCAACAGTAACCTTGCTGACAGAGTACTGATACCGGCATATAACCTGTTTGATGGGGGCGTATTCGTTTACACAAAAAAATCGTTTACAGAAAAATTCACGCTGAGCGGTGGTATCCGTGCCGATACAAGGAATGTACAGGGCAAAGCATACAGCGAAGCCGGTATTTCCCGCTTTGCCGCTTTCAATAGAAATTTCGGAAATATCAGTGGTAGTATGGGCGCGGGTTACAGCCTGAATGAAGAGGTTACCCTGAAGCTGAACATAGCACGTGGCTACCGGGCACCGAGTGTAAGCGAACTCGCGAGCAATGGCGCACATGAAGGAACCAACCGCTATGAATATGGCGATCAAAATCTTGGAACAGAAACCTCTTTCCAGGCAGATGCTGGTGTGGAAGTAAATAAACAGCATTTCAGTTTTGCACTGAATGCGTTTTACAATTATATCGGTAACTATATTTTTTACAGCAAACTCGCTTCGGTGAAAGGTGGAGATTCGCTTGTAACTGTCGGAACGGATCAAATCGAAGCTTTTAAATTCAGGCAGGCAGCTGCCACACTGGTGGGTTTTGAGGTCCGCTTCGATCTTCATCCCCACCCGCTGGACTGGCTTCATTTTGAGAACAGTTTCTCCTACGTGGCTGGTCATTTTAACCAGTTTTTTGAAAGTTCCAATAAACTGCCCTTTATCCCTGCACCAAAACTGCAATCCGAGCTGCGGGGTGATTTTAAAAAGGCCGGGAAAGATTTCCGCAACTTTTATGTGAAACTGGAAATGGATAAAACATTTTCCCAGGAAAGGATTTTCTCAGCTTATCAGACAGAAACCATTACGCCGGCATATACTCTTTTTAACGTCGGTACAGGAACCGATATCATGAGCAGGGGCAAAGTTTTATGCAGCATTCATCTTTCGTTCAATAATATTACGGACGTGGCATACCAGAATCATTTAAGCAGGCTGAAATATACCGACGTGAATAATGTAACCGGCAGGCAAGGTGTATTCAATATGGGCCGCAGTTTTACTATGAAACTGAATGTGCCACTCGAGTGGAAACTGTAAGCATTGTTTTGTAATTTGAGGCATGGATATATCGATCAATACCCCTGCATTGCTGTTTCCCGCCATCAGCCTTATCATGCTGGCGTACACCAACCGCTTTCTTGCATTGTCCAACCGTGTGAGGAGTTTGCATGATAAATACCAGGGGCATGAACAGAAACATATCATTCATGGACAGATCAAGAACCTGCGTTACCGGTTAAAACTGATCAAGAATATGCAGGCACTGGGGGTGCTGACGTTTTTAAGCTGTATCCTCTGTATGTATTTAATTTATATAGAAGCGATGGTACTGGCGCATGGAATTTTCGCTTTCAGCCTGATCACTTTTTCAGCCTCACTTGCGCTTTCACTTCTTGAGATACAATTAAGCACCAAAGCGCTGGAACTTGAGCTGAGCGATATGGAAGGGCTGGAAGATCCTTCGGTGATAGAATACCTGAAAAAGAAATTTGACAAAGACTAGGGAACCCCAAACAGCAGCATACCGAATAAGGAATGCCGAAGCAATTCATTATTCACTTCAACATTCCTTATTCGGTATTAGCTTACAAGCGCCCCGGCCATCGCTTTTCTTTCGCCGATCTGCTGGCGCCACATGGCATAATACAAACCTTTTTCGGCAAGCAGTTCCTGGTGGTTACCGGTTTCAACCACCTGGCCTTTTTCGAGAACATAAATTCTGTCGGCATGCATGATGGTGCTGAGCCTGTGCGCGATCATTACCGTGATTTGTTCTTTTTCTCTTGAGATCCTTCGGATGGTATTGGTGATCTCTTCTTCGGTAATACTGTCAAGTGCAGAAGTGGCTTCATCAAAAATGAGCAGATGAGGATGTCGCAATAAAGCCCTTGCGATGGAGAGCCGTTGCTTTTCACCACCACTCAGTTTCAATCCGCCTTCACCGATCATGGTATCGATCCCTTTTTCGGCACGGGCCAGAAGATTATCGCAACTTGCCTTGTGCAATGCTTCGCGGATATCATCTTCTGTAGCTTCCGGGTATACAAAGCTGAGGTTCTCGCGGATGGTTCCGGCAAACAGTTGCGTGTCCTGTGTTACAAAACCGATCTGGCTTCTCAACTCATCAAAATGCATATCATTCCCATCAATCCCATTGTAAAAAATCGCCCCTTGCTGCGGGCGGTATAAACCTACCAGGAGTTTTACCAATGTACTTTTTCCCGCGCCTGACGGTCCCACAAATGCTACAGTTTCACCTTTCTTCACATCAAAAGAAATTCCATCGAGTGCACGGTATTGGGCTGTCTGGTGTTTGAAAACCACATTCCGGAATTCGAGCTCTCCGATCATTCCGACAGCAACCGGATTTGCAGGGCTTGGCTCCACTTTCTTCCCCATGAGTGTATGAAAATTATTGAGGGAAGCTTCTGCTTCGCGGTAACTCATGATGATGGCCCCGATCTCCTGCAAGGGCCCGAAAATGAAGAAACTGTAGAACTGTAATGAGATCAACTGACCGACAGACAAAACATCTTTGAAAATATGCCACATCAGTGTAAACGTGATTACCTGGCGCAGAAAATTCACCATCGTACTCTGGATAAAACTCAGTGAACGGATTTTTTTCACTTTGGTAAGATCCAGCACGAGAATTTTATAGTTATTGTTATTAA
>SAIX01000012.1 GCA_004028765.1 Chitinophagaceae bacterium
GTACTATATTTCTGATGACAAAGCAAGAAATTGGACATATCATTTTAAAAAGACGTCAAGATCTTCTCTTAAAACAAGAGGACTTGTCAGAATTAACCGGGATCACTTCCAAAACCATTTACCTGATAGAAAATGGCAGCGGAAACCCATCACTGGAAACATTGGAGAAAATAGCTAGTGTATTGGGATTAGAAATCAATGTACAGATCAGAGACGTTGAATCATGAAAGGAGCGGTATACAACAATGGATTACTGGCAGGCTACTTAGAAAAGACAGCCAATGGCTATTTGTTTACCTATACAGAGAGCTATTATCAGAATAAGGACAATGCACCGATTAGTCTGACATTACCCAAGACACAACAACAATATGCGTCTGACAACTTGTTTGCTTTTTTTCAAGGGCTTTTGTCAGAAGGTGTCAATAAGGATATTCAATGTCGACTATTGAAAATTGATGAAAACGATGATTTTACGCGCCTCTTGCAAACTGCAGGAGACGATACCATTGGCGCTATTACGGTAAAACCAGTTGAGGATGATTTGTAAAGGATGTTATAAAGAAGATACGGACGGGTATTGTTTATCCTGTCGCAAAAAGCTGTTTGATCGCTTACGAATCCCAGCTGTATTGTCATTTGATGCACCCAAGGCGGATAATATTGCCTCCTTCCAGGAGCATTCTAAAAGACTATCTATTTCCGGGGTGCAACTCAAATATTCTTTACGCCTGGAAAACAAAGCATTGGTTTTTACTGAGCAATCGGGTGAGTATATCTTAAAACCCATTCCACCATCCAATCTACTGGTGGCAGTGGAAGATGCTCCCGAAAATGAACACCTCACCATGCAAATGGCTGAACAATTGTTTGGTATCCAGACAGCCGCCAATGCGCTAATTTATTTTAAAGATGGAGCACCCGCCTATATCACCAAACGTTTTGATGTAAGATCCGATGGTAGTAAATACCAACAGGAAGATTTTGCGCAGATCACCAGTCGTACCAAAGCGAGCCACGGAGAAACCTTTAAATATAATGGTAGCTACCTGGAGATCGGAGAAGCGATTCGAAAATTCGTAGCAGCCGCTGTACCTGCACTCGAGCGCTTTTTTCAACTGGTGGTATTCAATTATATCGTATCCAATGGTGACGCGCACTTGAAAAACTTTTCCCTTATTCGCTCCACCGAAGGTGAATACCAGTTAACGCCTGCATACGATATCATGTCAACCGTCATTCATACCCCACAGGAATCCGATACCGCTTTGGATTTATATCCCGGTGATATGGACTCGGCTTTCTACCAGACCTATGGCTATTATGGCAGGGACAATTTTTTAGAACTCGCGGCTAAATTAGGATTATTGGAAAACCGCGCGATAAGAATGATAGATGCTTTTTCGGCGAGAAGAGAGCAGATGGAACAAATGGTGCAACGATCTTTTTTGAATGACGCGACAAAAGCGAAATACTTAAGCAATCTAGCAGATAAGATTACGCGCCTGGATCCTAAGTAAACTATCATCGCACGCTCTATCCCATGATGATCTGGCGCATCCTTTCGGTCAGAATTGTTTCGATATAGGCAACTGCTAGGTTATCCTTTTTCTTTTCTTCGAGTGCCTTGATAATATCCTGATCGGTAATGGGTATCATCAGACCACGATCATCTGTATAAGTATCACGGCACCGGTCAATGATCAGGTTCAGATCACTGATCTTTCTGCAGGCCAGTATACCAAATTTGCCGCGGTTAGGCGAAAACCGG
This sequence comes from Chitinophagaceae bacterium, assembly GCA_004028765.1. Lineage (GTDB taxonomy): Bacteria > Bacteroidota > Bacteroidia > Chitinophagales > Chitinophagaceae > Sediminibacterium. Next base: position 1,772 of record SAIX01000012.1, read on the forward strand.
CTCGACAACTGATCCAATTCCGGGTTGGCAGGGTCAACGCTATAGTTTTTGCACTCAATCACGATATAAGAACTGGGCACTTTTTTAACCGTATGCAAGAGGTAGAAAAATCCATTCTTAGCTGCATTGTCAAATGTGATATCGATGCGCTTACGACCCTTGTGTATTTTAGTTTCTTTCTCCGGGCAAACCAGGTTCGGATAAAAAAGAAAATCCAGCAGACCGATCATCAGGGTATGGTAATCATCAGCAGAAGCGGTTCCTGTAGGAATGGCTTTAAGCCGTTCGATCAGGTAATCGCAAAACTGTCCCATATCAAAATCCTCCAGATCTTCATGCCCGATGGGGGTAATCTTCTTACCAATTTTCCTTTTAAAGTCTTCCAGAATAGCTGGGTGCTGCACAGAAAATTTCCGTAGGTAATCGCGTGTTAACGGCGCTACCTTTTCTTTCAGGCTTTTCTTCGTCACGTATTTCCGTATCGTTCCATCCTTTTTTTTCTTGGTTTGTACCAACGCCGTATTTAAACGCAGGTGTTCGCTACGCAGGAAGTTCAAAATAAAATGCTGGTGATAGACCGCAGGTGTATAGCCAAACTTATACGCGACAATACTTTTGGGAACGAGCAGTACTCGCTTATGATCGATGATTAAGTATTGCGTAAGTTCAGACCTCCATTCAGCTTCCACCGGATCCCAGTAATAACCAGACGGTACATCTTCGGTCAAAGGAAAGCCCCAGAGATTGGCCTGACGAATAGTATACTCTAGCAAATGCTTGCGGATAATGTTGGTAGTCATGTCCGAAATCTTATCCGGTCCAATACGATCCACGAAGATGGCGGTATCGGGCAGATCTTCGATAAGCCCGGATTCCACGGCCTTACTTTTTAAGATCCGATCAAAGATTCTTTCTGCATCACCATCACCCATTCCTTTTCCGTCCCTGCTACCATTTGAAAGCCCCAGACCGGTTTCACCAGGCTCCCCTAAGTATTCAAACATAAATCTCGCTTCCTCAATGCGTTTTTGTTTGATCAGATTCACCAGGTATTCAAAAAAGTTCAATACGGTTTTACTAGCTTGTTCTGACCAGCGATCGGTTCTGCGGGAAAGAAAAAAAGGATCGATGAACAGCGGCGTATCATCGCTTAAATCAACATTGACAAAATCCAACTCACGTTGGGTCTGGGACATACCAAATCTTTTCGCTATGCGCATAGACAGTTATTTGGGATAATACAAGGGGTAAGATATCGGACAGGGGGGAATAGTGTAAGTTACGGCAATTATAGAGTTATACAACCTCGGAGGAGCGCTGGCTATTCTCTACTAAGCTCACTACAGCGTATCCTTGCAACATCTCCTTCAATTCCACCGCCTTCCCCTCATCCACCATGGCTTCATCCAGTAGTCGGATGAATTTGTTTTTATCGAGCTGGCAGCTGATACAAACGACAATACTGAGGCGCAGGATCTCCAGCGCTTCTTTTAAAAAATCAATCGGGCTACCATAATGCTGGCTTATTTTTTCTTTGTGTTTTTGGTCAAGTAATCCGCCATGTGCAAAGGTGCTACGGATACCATAAGCTTCTTTAAGAATGCTGACTACAGTCAGCGGATCCTTACCGCATATTGCCGCCATCTTAGCCACGCGCTGACGAAGTTTATAGCCCACTTCCATATTCTCATTGGAAAAAATAGCTTCAAGTCCCATCATGGTACTGGCTACTTGTTTTTCGATGATATCATGTTCCAGCAGTGCATCCGAATAGCGATCATAGGCGATGGTGAGAAAACTGGTCTTGCGATCATGGTAACAAAAATCTGCGGGCAGCAGTGCTGACATTTGTTCCATAAATCGGATCAGGGCAGCTTCTTCTACCTGGCGCAGATAATAGGTGATCTGTGGAAATTTGATATGCCCATTTGAAATCACTCCACCTCGCCGGTTGCTTTCTATCACGATATCAGATTGCAGGCTATATCGCATAGTCTTTACACTACCCACGGCGAATAATCTCAGTATCACCACATAGCGTTTGATGATCGCCTGCAAATCGATATTACTATGTTTTCCCTGGTTAAATTCAGGCACTAGTTCAAAACTGCCTTCCAGTATGGCCATCGGATGGTGCATGGACTCGCCATAGGCATCTGCCACTCGTATTTCTCTAGGTGTTTCAATATCTACCTGTGTGGTTTGCCGCAGTACGGATTGATCCGGTAAATTGATAGTTGTTGATTCGAGTGTAATCCCTTGCAATTCCATGCGAAGCGCAAATTTCATAGGACCAGCACAAAGGTCTCTGATCATCCGCCACAGCAAATCTTTGGTTTGCTCATACAAAAGAGCATCGGTTTTACAGCTATAACAAGCTTTTAAGTATAGTTGTACCAATCCATCAATGTCTTGGTCAGGCTTAGTGCGATGCGGGCAATGTTGTTGCAATAAGCCAAGCAAATGGTTATAGGTATCCCACCCCTTAAGCTTTGGCCAAAAATATTTATAGGCATTAATGGGTGAGGGTTTGGTAATCGTCTGTCCACTCATCTCCGAGCAACGCACACCTTTAGGTGTGTACGTGAAATCCTTAGCGATCCACTGAAAATATTGATCGTGAAGATCGGGGATGGCAGCAGACTTAATTCCTTCCGTTAATTCCTTTCTGGTCTGCTGCAGCAATGCCCAGGCGGCTTCGGTGATATCTTGCGTAGCTTGTGTAATTTCTTCCATCATAAGCTGCGGGATCAGTTGCGGACAGCTTCATAGCATTCTAATATATAATGCAGAATATCCACTGAACGCTCATACACACTAACGGCCAGTTCATATTCAGGAATATCTTCCGTATAATCATGCACCCAGGTATTGCATGTTTTGATCAGGTCCATGAATTCATCCTCGGTTAAATGGCTTGGATTTTTTTCCGTGAAGAAAAGAAACGCAGCACGGCTGATCCTGTTCCTTACCCCAGTATTGTATTTAGCCGCTTTGAATTTCTCTTCATTCCTAGCAATATAATCCGTTATCGCACCTTTCGCGGGTAACTTATCAATCACAAAACTGAATGTGCGACGCAGGGAACAAGCCATATGCACTACATAGTCCGGTCCCTTGCTGTTGAGGACGTGTACCGCGCCGAGATAACTCTCTTTAATCGAGGAGTGAATAATCCCAAGTTTATAAACCAGGATTTCATTGATCTCGATATCATCATCGCTTACCGTTGGTGGTTCATATGCCGGCGCTGGTGAGATAACGGTTTCATGAAAGGGGCGATAGACTAAATCTCCGCGATCATTCACTTTTAAATGGGTATAGAGATCCAAAGCGTTGGTATAATCACGCTTTGCCAGTGTCGAGATCACAGCCGAGCCAACCGGGTAAATCCATTGGTTACTCTCCCTGCCCAAGGGGTAAATAGAAAGCGGATCTTTGTAACTGGTATATACGCTCGGTGTGATCGGACTAATAGATCTCACCGGATTAATCGTAGCGTACGGATGGTGATAACTAGTCAGCACAGTATCTCCAAAGCTACCGGTGGAACCAATGGGTTGAATCGGTCCAACATCCACTGAAGTAAACATACGGTCATATCGCTTGTTGAGCGCACCAACTGTCGGAAAACCAATCGCGCTATAATAGGTTTCTGAAGATCCTGTGATGGCTTGATCAACCGCTGCAGCACCATATACATTCTGATAATTCAAAATGGAATTAACTACAGGTTTTGTGCTCATCGCAATACGACCGTTAGCTAGAGCTGAAAATTGGGTGATAGCATCCCCCTTCGTCCCTGAACCATACACATTGGTATAGTCTAAAATCGAAGGGGTCTTTGGCTGAATAGCAGTCAGGGTATTAAAAGCTGTAAGTGCGGAAGTACCATATACATTTGTATAGTTGAAAATTGAATCAACTTTGGGTGTGGTGGTGGCAAGCGCAATATTATTCTGCATACCCACTACACCATGCGGAAATATCATCGTAGCAGTATTGACCGGTGAGTTCACGGCAAAATTTTTGTTATCCACCATCCCAATACCGGCAACATACGTTTTGTTTTTATATTCATCGAGATCTACCATACCCACACCGCTGATATAGGTTTTATTTTTATAGTCGTTCAGGTTGACCATACCGATCCCCGAAACATAAGTCTTGTTTTCCCATTTGATAGACCCATTTCCTGAGCCTGTGTAATCGTTAATCATGTTTTGTATTATTAATAATCGTCAATTTATATAAATTTACTAAAAATTTTGGGATTTTCCAAGCGAACAAATGCGAATAACCAAATCTGGTTATTGTAAGCTCCCTAACCGGAACGGATACACTTTATATACTCCCATAATAGACTCACACCAGTAGTTTTGCCAGCCCAGATAAAGGGCATTCAAACTTGCTTCATAATCAACGAATCAACAGTATAGTCCAATACCCGCTTCTGTATTATTAATTCATTATATCCCGGCTTGCTTTCCACCAGACAATTGCGTGATATTTTCTCTGACTTTATTTTTAGAATAACCCTGTATAAATAGTAGCTAAAATCCGTGCCGATGGCCCGATTCAGCTAATATTTGGGTAAAAACATGCTAAAAAATCATATCATCCTGATAATCAATCAATTAACTCCTATAAAACTTTTAGATCAAAACTTTTTCTAAAAAAAGTCTATTTCCACCCAGTACCTCCATCTTAGTTATACTGTCTTTATAGGTGCAAACCGAGTCATTAAACGAGAGCGCCATGTCAGCAAACCCGATCCGCTTACAAACCCTGTTTAGAAAATATCTCCGTGGCAACATCACGCCATCGGAACAGCAAGAGTTTTGGGAGTTAATGGCAGACTATGATGACAAGGATCTGCTGGAAGTGGAACTAAAAGTACTTTGGGAGAAGGAACAACCAGTCATCCGCCCCTCAGATAGCGTTAACTGGAAGCGCGTGGAAAACCGCTTGGCAACGATGATAAAAAACAGTGAGATCAATTACGATCGATTCAAACCAAGGCGCCTGATCCCTGCCTGGACCAAATATGCAGCTGCAGCCATCATCATCGGTGTCATGGTATTCGTTGGCAAGCAATGGATCAATAATCAGCCTGAGCAACAAGCGATCACGGCCCAAACCGATATCCCCGCTCCTGATAAAAGCCGGGCGATGATCACGCTGGCGGACGGAAAGACGATTTTGTACCTGGATCAGATCAAAAATGGTAGCAGTGTTGTAGCACAAAACGGGCTTATTGTGCGTAAGGCAGCAGATGGCAGTGTGCAGTATGAAAGCAACGGTGCGGCAACAGATCAGGCTATCGCTTACAACACGTTCAGTAATCCCAGGGGATCAAAAGCGCAGAAACTGGTGCTGGATGATGGAACAGCCATCTGGCTGAATGCAGGAAGTTCTTTTCGATATCCACTTGCATTTGTGGAAGGGAAACCCAGGCATGCAGAGCTGTTAGAAGGTGAAGCGTTTCTCGAAGTGAAGCATGATGAGAAAAGTCCCTTCACATTGAAAGTGGGATCGGAGCTGATCGAGGATTTGGGGACCAGTTTTAATGTGAATGCATACACAAGTGGAAATATTAAAACTACCCTGGTTGATGGTGCATTGAGAGTAAATGCCAAAGCGATTCAGCCGGGTGAGCAGTATCAAAACGGTATTATCACAAAACCGGAAATGGAACAGGTCGTGGCCTGGAAAAATGGGCAGTTCAATTTCAATGAATCAAGTGTAGATGAGATACTAAAGCAGGCGGCAGTATGGTACGATATTGAAATTCTAATGGAGGGAAAAGTGAATGAACGATTCTCGTTCAGTGTGGACAGGAGTAAACCGGTATCTGCCTTACTCAAAGCGATGGAATTATCCGGTGGGGTACATTTTGAGATCGAGGGAAGGAAAGTCTATGTGAGACCGTAGCAACAGAACAAAAGAAATTTCAGGTGCGACTAACACCTGTGGTTACTATAATATCCTACGAAAGACTACAAGCGGCTTGACGGGCGCTGACCAAAACTATTGTAAACGTTTAAACCCAAACCCCATGCATCCACATGCATCCGGCTTCACCATTCCACGTACTTACCAAAAACTGCTTATGGTAGCCAAATTAACCATGCTGATCCTTGTGCTTGCTTTGAGCCAGGCAAGCGCACGCATTGGCGCGCAGACGGTCAAACTCAATGTAAAGAACGAAAAACTCGGCAATGTACTGAGAGAAATCAAACGCCAGACCGGCTATGATTATGTGTATAATGCGAAATTCGCCTCCGAAGCCCGCAGCATCACCATTATCACGAACGGTGAGGATCTGCAAGCTGTCCTGCAAAAATGTTTCCAGGATCAGCCCTTCACCTACGAGATCACCGACAAGATCATCGTGATCAAGGAAAAATCTGCCCCAAAGCCAGAAACAAAAAACGCCGCGGCGGCTCCCCTCGCATTACCGCCACCCCCAACTGATGTAACCATTGTTGTAACAGATGCAGACGGTCAACCACTCGAAGGCGCTTCTGTCACAGTCAAAGGAAACAACAAAGGCCTTATCACAGATGCCACCGGAAAAGTAAGTTTCAAAGCGGTCGATGATAATGCGATACTTGTTGTTTCATTTACAGGCTACCAATCGCAAGAATTTAATATCAATAAGCGTAGAACGATAGGAATCAAATTACAAACGTCAACCAGCCAGCTGGACGAAACGGTCGTTATTGCTTACGGCAAAACCACGAAACGTTTTGCTACTGAAAGCATTGTGAAGGTTAAAGGAGAGGACATTGAAAAGCAGCCGGTTGGCAATGCGATATTGGCCCTTGAATCAAGAGTTCCGGGACTACAGATCTATCAGACCAGCGGTATTCCGGGCAGAGGGTTTACGATCTTATTGCGCGGCATCAGCAGTATCAACGCCTCGGGCAGATCACCTTTGTATTTAGTTGATGGTGTTCCATTAAGTACAGCATCTATGGATAACAATAATCTGGGAACTCCGGGAGGGGTATCATCCACCCCGCTCGCAAGTTTAAATCCTCAGGATATTGCCAGTATTGAAGTGTTGAAGGATGCAGATGCGACCGCCATATATGGATCCCGAGGAGCGAACGGCGTCATTCTTATTACAACCAACAAAGGAAAGCCGGGGAGAGTGAAATTGAACATCAACTTACAAAACGGACAAACTAAGGCTACGCGGTTTATGGATTTATTAAATAGAGAACAATATTTACAACTCAGGCATGAGGCATTTACAAATGATGGAGTAACTGCTCTGCCTTCCAATACTTACGACCTGAACGGAAATTGGGACACCACCAGATATACGGATTGGCAGAAACTTTTTATCGGTAACACGGGACATTTTTTCACCGGTCAAGCATCACTTACAGGCGGAAGCGAGAATACCAGCTTTCTTTTAGGAACAAATTATACTAAAGAAACTACAATTTACCCGGGCAATTTTTATGATGAACGTTATAGTGTTCATTTTTCCGCGGATCATTTTTCCACCGACCGTAAGTTCAAAGTTTCTATCAATAGTATCTACACCATTCAGTTAAACAAACTACCACCTACTGATTTTGTTTCATCCAGATACCTGACGCTCTCACCTGTGGCTCCGGCCTTGTATGATTCATCCGGTAAACTAAATTGGCAAAACAATACCTGGTTAAATCCGTTCAGTAATTTGTATAATATAATTAAAAACAATTCCGAGTATTTAAACGGAAATGTTGCGCTTAGTTATCGGTTTAATCGAAATTTTCAATTTGTTACGAATTTAGGCTACAGCACTCAGATGTATGATCAAGTTCAGGTGGCGCCCCAAACTTCATTTAATCCGGCAAGCGGAACTCTTTCCAGTTCAGGATTCGCGAATCAAAAAAGAGAAAGATGGATTTTGGAGCCGCAGCTCAACTACCAATTCACGCTCGGTAAAGCCAAGCTTACAGCTAGTGTGGGTAATACAACGATTAACGAAAAATCCACAGGTATGTCACTGTCGGCTAAAGGATTTTCCAATGACGGACTTATAGAAAACCCTGCTGCAGCTACAACTATACAAGTAACCTCTGTTAACTACTCACTGTATAAGTATATAGGTTTTTTCGGGAAAATGAACTTTAACGCAGGAGATAAGTACTTATTCAATCTGACTGCTCGCAGAGATGGCAGCAGCCGGTTCGGACCCGGCAATCAATTTGGCAATTTCGGTGCGGCCGGCATAGGTTGGGTATTCAGCAAGGAAAAATTTATATCTGAGAAGAGTCTAATCAGTTTCGGTAAAATTCGGGCTTCGTACGGCACTACCGGGAACGATCAAATAGGCGACTATCAATTCTTAGATACTTATACACCTTATACGAATGCTTATCTCGGTGTGAGTCCCTTGTTACCGCAACGATTGCAAAATCCTGATTATGCATGGGAAAAGGTTAATAAACTCGATCTGGGATTAGATATAGGATTATTAAAGGATAAAATACTGATTAGTGCGGATTATTATGATCACAGGTCATCGAACCAATTATTGAGCTATCCTCTTCCCGGAATTACAGGTTTCACTTCGGTTCTTACAAATCTGCCGGCTAAGATTCAAAATAGGGGTTTTGAGTTGCAAGTTAGCTCAACCAATATGCGTTCAAAAAACTTCAGGTGGGAATCAATTTTTAATATCACAGTTCCGCAAACCATATTGTTAGCGTATCCGGGCATTGAAAGCTCAGCTTTTTCTTTGCTGACAGTAGGAGAGTCTTTTTTTAGTTCTCGAGTCCTTCATTATTTGGGTGTAGATCCGCAAACAGGCTTGTACACCTTCGAAGACTACGATAAAGACGGCAAAATTTCCTCACCTAATGATTATAAAAAAATCATCAACAACGGGCAACAGTTTTACGGAGGATTTGAGAATAAACTCATGTATAGGGGTTGGAGTCTAGACGTCAATTTTCATTTTGTCAGACAAAAATACGCCACTTCTTATTATGCCTTAAATGGTTCGGTTCCAATTGTAGCAACCAATTATCCTTCTTATATACTGGAAAGGTGGCAGAGCGTCGGACAGGCAGCAGCAGTTCAAAAATTATCGAACTCTAATACAGCGACGGCCACAGCTTACAATTTATTTTTAAATAGCGACGGAGCTTACAGTGACGCATCTTTCATCCGTTTGAAAACGGTCAATATAGGATATCAACTTCCGACTTCTCAATTGAAAAAAATGAAGATTCAAGGCTTAAGGCTATATGTATCCGCTCAAAATCTATTAACGTTTACGTCCTATAAGGGACTTGATCCGGAAACAAAAGGTCTAACACCAATAACCAAAGTTATTACTACCGGCATTCAAATCACACTTTAAAAATATGTTTATGCGAAAGTTTATTATACAAGCAGTTATTTTGATAGCGTTGGTTTGTCCGCTGAGCAGTTGTAAAAAATTTGTTCGGGTCGATCCGCCAACCAATGTATTGCTCGGAACTGCAGTGTACTCCAATGACGGGGGTGCTATTGCCGCTCTATCAAGTGTCTACGCTAGAATGGCTACCTTCAATACCATGCAGTATTCAAGGGCAATGGGCTACTCATCCGATGAATTCAATAATTTCTCGACCAATTCAAATGATATCCAATTTTTCACCAACGGGTTACTTACTAATAATGCTTATGTCAAGGGTTTTTGGAACGACGCCTATTTTTATATCTATCAGGCAAATGCACTTTTGGAAGGACTGCAAAAGTCTCCGGGTGTTAGTGCCAAAGTAAATACTCAATTACAAGGAGAAGCGAAATTCATCCGCGCATTTTATTACTATTATTTGGTTAATCAATTCGGGGACGTACCACTTGTGACGAGTACAGATTATGCTACGAACGCGCTAATGCCGCGAACGCCTGCTTTAGACGTTGTCAAACAAATCATTGCAGATCTCAAAGATGCGGAAGCGAATCTCAGTAATAATTATTTAGGAGGTGATGCGATAACCACAACAACAGAAAAGCTAAGACCTACCAAAGCGGCCGCTCGTTTTTTGCTTTCACGGACCTATCTATATCAAAAGGATTGGGCGAACGCTGAAGCTGCAGCAACAGCAGTTATTTCAACAGGGGTATATTCTTTAGTGACAGCAGATCTCACGAAGGTCATGCAAAAAAACAGCATCGAAGCGATTTGGCAAGTTTCTACGAATTCTACTTTTAATACCAATGAGGGCTATTATTTCGTCGCGCTTTCGACGCCTGCGTATATTTCTTTGAGTACATCCCTTTTGAATGCTTTCGAACCGAATGATAAGCGACGAACAAATTGGGTAGGATCAATTAATGTTGGCAGTACTACTTATTATTATCCATACAAGTACCGAATTCAAAACTCAACCACTGTTTCTGAATATGTCATGGTACTGCGATATGCTGAATTGTTCCTGTTGAGAGCGGAGGCTTATGCGCAACAAAATAAATTAACTGAAGCTATCAGTGATCTTAATACCATTAGGACAAGAGCAGGTTTGCCTCTATTGCCTTCTTCTCTAACCCAAACACAACTTTTAGCAGCTATTGAACAGGAGCATCGGATTGAAATGTTCAGCGAGTGGGGAGATCGTTGGCTATTCCTAAAACGTACCAGTAGGGTCGATGCGATAATGTCAGTCTACGCCCCGACTAAGGGTACTACATGGAATTCGAATTGGAGTCTATATCCGATACCAGTGAACGAGATCACTAATGATCCTAACATGAAACAAAACTCCGGGTATTAATTTAAAAGTGACAAATTGAAAATATGAAGTATTGTTTTCTACTGTTTTTGAATAGTCTTATTGGATTATCATCCGTGCAAGCGCAAACTGAAGAAGAAAAAAATTTTTATCCAACTGTGGGCAGGAAGATGCCAGAGATAGAAATTAATCACATCAAATATTTCAATAAAAGTTCCGTCAACAGCAATGATTTTAAAGGCAAGTGGGTTGTGTTTGATTTTTGGAACCGTACATGCGGAACATGTGTAGCCAGATTTCCTAAAGTTAACAGCCTTAATGAAAAGTATGGTGACAGGATGCAATTTCTTCTTGTTGGGTTACAGGATGATATTAATTTGATACAACCTATGTTTGATAAGTTTAAGGCTAGACTTAAGCTTACGATACCCTGCGCTTTTGATTCAGCTATTTTCAAACGGTTAGACATCGGACCTTGCCCGCATATTGTTATTGTTGATCCAAATGGTATTGTACGCGGTGTTACAAGTAATATTAATGAGGATAATGTAAAAGATCTTTTAGCAGGAAGGTCAACCAATCTTGAGACGACCTATTTCCGCAGTTCCGAAGTTGGGGTTAATAAAAAAATAGATCTGGCAAAGCCCTTACTTGTGAATGGAAACGGAGGTACGGATTCGGGGTTCCTGTATCGTTCCTTAATATTTCCGTGGGATCCCTCATTTTCTTATCATTTAGACTTTGATCTAAAATGGGTCGTTAAGCAAAATCTTTTTCAGTTAACAGGGATTACTTTAAACCGATTATATAACTACGGATTTATAGGGAAGTATGGCCTTTCACCAAATGATCCTGAATACTATGAGTTTCGCCGAGACCCGATAATCGAAATGAAAGACTCAATTAAATTCCAAAAAGATCCAGATCCAGCTACCGGAAGAGGATTTTATTGCTTTAGTCTATCATTTAAGAAAGGAGAGATGAGTGTTGAAAGGCTAAAATCTCTGATAAAATCTAATGTCGATAATTTTTTCGGATTGGAGAGTAGTATTGAAAAAAGACAAAGCAGATACTGGAGCCTCATTTGTACTTCGGATTCTTCGCGGGAAAGACTGAAGGCAAGAAATTCAGACTCTTCTTACATAAGAGGGTTACCTCATGCTTCTTTCACGGCGAAGAATATACCTGTATTAAAGCTTATTTATAAAATCTATAGTGGTGCCTACCCGGAGTACCCCATTTTTAATGACACTGGGATTAATGGGAATATTGACCTTACAATGGATTGTATTCTGACTTCCCTTGAAGATGTTAAGCGTGCTTTACGAGAGAATGGGTTAGACCTTGTATTAAAGGAACGCGAAATGAAAGCTATTGTTATTAGAGATGCAATACATTAAACCATCCTTGAAAATACAAACACAAGGCGACAGCGACACTTTTGTAAGCCTTCTGTCGCGAAATAATATTGATCCGAATTACAAATTCATTAGGGCGTCAATTCATGGTGGCATTCACTTATTATTTTCAGCATAAAAAAATCTAAATACTCTAGGAATGAAGTATTACTGTTTTTAATAAAAAGGAAATACGAAAGATCACGGCTCAAAATGATCTGTGTTCGTATTGAATATATTAAAATAAAGATATCATGAAGAGAATTATTTTGCTATACGCAATTTTCATTGCCACTCGTGTGCAAGCCCAACGACCCGATCCCGTCCACTGGACCACCACCTACACTTCCACCAGCGACAAAACTGGTACACTCCATTTCACCGCCACTATCGACAAACCCTGGCATATTTATGCCCAGGTACAACCAAAAGAGGCGGTCGCGATTCCAACGAAGTTTGTGGTCAATACCAATCCTTTGATCACAGCCACCGGTAAACCCAAAGAGCTCGGCAAAAAAGAAACCTACAAAAACACTGAAGTCGGTATCACACAATATCAGTACGGAGATAAGGTAGAGTTTGTCCAGGAAATCAAACTGAAAGTAAAGGTCAAAACCAATCTCTCCGGCACCATCACTTACCAGGCGTGTAATGATGAATTGTGTTTACCGGTGAAGACGATACCCTTTAATGTTAAAATCGAATAAGATGCCGATCCTCTATAAAATATTCCTGTTCCTGCTTATAAAAAGTGGTGCAGTTATGTTGGGGAAAGGTAATCAAGAGCCTTCGGCATACAGTAACAGCACTTCGGTTCAAAACACAATGATGTCATTCAAACCGATATTATCCTTGCAGGGGGATATCCAATTTCTCGAAGAAGCCATAACCATCTGCCAAGAATACCTGCCTGCAGGTATTGATCGCCACTACGACCAAGGTTTGCCGGAAGCATCCAGGGCTGTCATCCAGTTTCATCAAATGGCAGATGAATGCAGGACAAAGATCAGTCACCAGTTGATCATAAGACTGGCGGGAAAGATACTGGTGGAGTGGAAGAGCCCCGGTGGTGAAAATGGTTTTCTAGGTGGACAATAATAATAGTATGCCATCGACAAATTCAACCATATCATTAGCCCATTATCGCCTGGCGGCAGAAGTTGCAGAGTATATCCGCGAACATGCCTGTGAGCGGGAGTTACTATCCATTCCCCGGTTGGCCCAAAGATTTGGTGTATGCCGTACTACACTAAAGACCTGTTTCAAATACCGACATGGGGTGAGTGTACATAAGTATGTGCTTTCGGCACGAGTCGAGAAAGCAAAAAACCTAATACTTGAGCGGCCCATGCCCATCAAAGAGATAGCCTGGGAGTTGGGGTATACAGATGTGGCTAATTTCGCCCGGGATTTTCGGAAGGTGGTGGGTATAAGTGCGGGTGAGTGGGTTAGAGGTAATAGAGTTGGGCGGATGGAGATGGAAGAAGTGGGTTGTGGCTTACAAATATCTTAATTTACTTATTTTCAGTTAATTATAAATTAGTTAGTATTGCAAATAATAATATTTTTACAAATATTATTTACAAATTAATTTGAAAATATAATTACATTTGTGCTAACAACACCTGTCAAGCCTCTTGGTCCTTTACCGGGCTAAAGCGCAACTCTGACGGGTTTTTTTTTGCCCCCCACCGAAGGATTTTGGCAATATAAAACCATAACTGCTATCACTGATAAAATTCCATACAAACATCCGCCATTGCCTGTGCCCGATCAGATCGATCTATTACTAGGCAAAGGCTTGGTTATCGGTGACCGATCGCTGGCGGAAACGTTTCTTAACCACGTCAGTTATTTCCGGTTTAAAGAATATTCCTGGACTTTCAAAGATTATAAAGAAGCTGATGGCAATTACCATAAAGGGACTACGTTCGAGCAGGTAAGGGACCTGTATTACTTTGACAGGCGGTTGAAGCTACTCCTGTTTGAAGCAATAGAAAGTATTGAGATCGCTGTAAAAACACAACTATCCAATATCATGTCGTTACGTCACGGGATACATTGGTACCTTGACGATGCGCACTTTTTTTCAGAGGCAGAGAAAAAGAAAATAAGAGAACGTGAAGGGGAAGATTTTAAATGGTTCGATCACAGCGCATTTTTGGCAGACCTGGAAGAAGAACTTGAAGATCCAGAGGAGATTTCGCTAAAATATTATAAGAAATCCTACGAGCCAAAGCATCCACCGTCCTGGATGGTGATGGAAATGATCTCGTTTGGAACCTTGTCAAAAATGATTGCAAACCTGCAACCTTCGGATGAAAAAACTGCGATCTGTGAAAGCTTTCGTTTAACTAAACTGCAATTGGTTTCATGGTTACACTGTTTTGCATTTTTAAGGAACCGCTGCGCACACCACGCCAGGCTAGTACATAATAATGTTCGATTTGCTCCGGCTATGCCTCGAAAAGCCAGCCGGATTTTTCTTACCGAACATGCCGAGGTGGAAGACAATAGTATATATGCCGCATGCGCTTGTATGCAGTTTATGCTACAAACCTGCAACCCACAGGCTTGCTTTGGGGCTAATTTAAAGGCATTATTTGACCAGTTTCCTACTGTCAGGGCGTCAGATCTCGGGTTTACGGCGAATTGGCGAAAAGAGGCCCTGTGGAGAGGAAGTGAAGGCCTGTAAGCGTTACTATCCCGCTCAAAAAAAGAAATAATAAAGAAGCTGATACATAAAGTAAACGACTGGGGTGTTGATTACTCCAGTCCGATAATGAATGCCCCGATGTTTTACTTTGATTTATTTATGTTAGCTCGATAATCCTTTCTTAAGGCTTTCAATACTACTAATCCCTCATCATTGTAATCGTAAAACCAGACTATCTTTTTTTACTCCAGTTGCTGAGATCGCGAAAGTTTTACGCCCTATTAATAACCGGTTATTAAATGCCATCTTCCCTATAAAGTATTGATTGGTCGCGGGTAGATTAAAATAGCGAACCCGACCATCGTTATCTGTTTTTACTGAATCAATCACGCCACCAGCAAAACTGCTATCAAAGAAGATTTTGTTTACAAAGCGATAAATAGTTGCATTGTTTACCGGACTGGATAAGGAGTCATACACGGTTAAGATGAGCCCGTTCATAGCGCGTTCATCCGGATATAAACGAAAAATACTAGTACCTGCTGAGGAGGCGGACATACTACCATAATAAGGAATACTGGTCAGCGTATCTACTGCGACCAGTGTATAGGCTGCACTGCTTACATTGGTAAATTGAAATTTTCCATTGTCATCGGTCAGCACCGAATAAATAAAGCTGCTATCTGTCAGACTCTTCTTCAAATAAATATTTCGATTTCTCAACGGTACTGTATCAATTTTTGCATCAAAGGTTTTTACCAACACGGCTATTCCGTTGATGGTTTCTGTACCGCTCAGATCATCGAAGGTATCCTTCCGGCATGCAGCCATCAAAGTGGTGAGAGATAATAGAAAAATCAGTTTAGATTTCATGATACTTATTTGAACAGTAATTTGAATAAGGATAGAACCATCGTTGGATCCATAGAGACTCCAAAATAACTGCCGGAGGTTTTGTATTTGGATGATTGATCAATAATCTGACCGTTCGCTACCTTATAGATATCGTATTTATAATAATGTGCGCCGTAATTAATACTTACGCCCGGTACTACATCATAGGCTAGTCCTGCGTATAGGTTGTCCAGAGGGTTTAATACTTCAAAGCCACCAAATAGACTGAGGCGCTTGAGTAAGAAGCGTGGAAGTAATCCGTCGTCAGCAGAGAAGGTTCTGGTAGGATGAATTTGGAAACCAAGGACGAATTTCGCCGCATCGTCTTTGTTGGTGATTTTGAAGGCTTGCCCCGCTGTATCCACGTATACTTGCCTTGCGGAATGCCTGTTGATGAAAATCCCTGTGCTCAGCGTTACGATCCGCTCTTTTCCAACAAAGTATTTCCTGGAAGGTGTTTTTTTGCTGGACTCGTCTGTAATGCGGTAGGTGTTGGTATAGGGAACAGTGGAGTCTTCTGCCGGTAGAACATAGGTGTTGTAGAGAAAATCTTCATCTTTCGGTTGGTATTCTGTTGGCAGATCAATTTTTTCTGGTGTGGGCAGTTTAAAATAATCATTCAACATCTTACGTAGCAGAAGGAATTGCCAGTATTCATACCGAAGTTCAGATAATAAGGCCTCACAAGCTGCATTGCCAGCTGGACAGCGTTTGTCGACAGTTTTTTGTACTTCGGCTTTGTGGGCTTGGCTTAGTAATGCTGCCACTTCGTTTGCGGAGTTACGTAGTCTATCCAGATCGGTAATCAGGACTGGTGGCCTTGATCCGGACTCGCCCGTCCAAGACACCGTTTGTATATTTACCTGATCGAAGGTCTTAGGGTTTGGTTGAAAAGCAGATGGTGTGGTGCCAAAAAAATTCGAAAGTAAACTTGTAAGTCCGGCTGGCACCAGGCCAGTCGCTGCGTTTTGCAGTGCGCCTGTAGTGGCAATAAGCTGGCTTCGGAAAGTGCCGCTGTCGTTGAAGAAGCTGAATTTCTGGTCTATTGCAATTTTATCATCCTTTTCTCCATTGACGATCCCAAATGATTCTTTAAACGATTCAGGCAAAATAGCCTTCTGGGTGATTGTCCTTCTATAAAAGTGATTACGATCGTGAAAAAGAATAAAGTTTCTGGAATCAGGTTCAGAGAGCGGAAGTTGGATTCGATGAATGTATTGAGTAACTGTTGTGAATTGCTTGTAGTCTTTTAAAAGCTCTGCTTTCTTTTTCTTGCCAGGATCATTTAGGCCAAACTTGTCCGTGGCATTTTCCCTCTCCTTATTATAAAAATCAAACCTGGAGAACAGAGAGTCGTTTTTACGTAGAAACCAAAGATTCCAATTAATGAGCCTCATGTACTCCTTATATTGTTTTTCCTTGGTCAGATCCTGTGCCTCTTTTTTGGCAATCTCATCTACAAAAGTGGGAGAGGTAACATCAAAATAATTTAATTTGATATCACCGCCGCTATACCAGATCCATCTTTTCAGCCAGGTTCCAATAGATGAAGTGGGTGTGAAATAGCAGTCGTAGGCATGAAGCTTATCCAGCCATTTTTTTAGGGCTGGCAGATCCTTGCATTCCGGTTGTGCAGATTTGAATAATAATGGCTGGAGGTCTTTATCCATTGCATCCGGCTCTGCCGTGATCGCTTCCTTAATTTTTGATAATTCATCTCGATTTAACAAACCAATTGTTTGGTTGTGCCAATCGATGATTTTTGTGAGATTGTCGTTATTTATTGTAATCTGAAGATCGAGTGATTCCTTGTCTGCATCATAAATGGACCTGATCCTATTCTTTTTAGAAGTGGGGGCTGCGGTAAATGAAGTTGTGGATAACATGGGCATGAATCGTCCTGAAAATTGACGCAATCCATCTGGTGCCTCATAAGCCGTTGAAGAAAGGTAAGCTGGTACATAGTATTTGCTTAGACTGGAATCACAACAGTATAGGTTTCTGACCAGTTTCTGTTTAAAGGAGACGTCCCGGAGTGATTGTTCAAAGCTGGAGACTTCCTGAAGCGCTGCTTCAACAGCTGAGCAGCGGCAGAGTTCAGAATTACATTCTGGGTTTATTCCAGTAGCGATATTATATGCATCCAGTTTTTCCTGCAACTCCCTCATTATATTTAATTGAGATTGCCAATCTGTTTTGAGCCTATCAACGGAATCCAATAGTTGCTTTGTGAATTGAGGGGTAGGTTTGTCCAAATTTTTTATGCGGTCGATGAGACCGAGTAATGATATTGAATCTGCTTCTCGTTTTTTCTGTACATCTTTTAGTGATTGCGTTATCGAGGATGCATCTCTTCTCTCTATCTCGGAGGACTTGAAATCGCTTAAGGCTAAAGTATATTCACTGCAGCTAATCAGGCTTAATATCCAGGGTGAAAACATGCTGGTATTATCCTGGATATTCTTTTCGAGCAGTTTTGCTGCTTTGTAAATTTCCGATTCTTTGCTCGCAGAAGGGCATTGATCTATAAGTCGCTTGGCATTCAAGAGTAAATGAAAATAGGAACGTATCAGTTTTGTTTTTTGGCTACTAGCGTCATCCACGAAGAGATTGTAAAAAACAGCTAATCGCTTATTAAGCGAGGCGGTGTAATCTGCCTCTGGAGCTAGTCTAGCGTTTGGTGAAAATTGAATGGAGATGTGATCAATTTTGCGAAACTGAGGCGGTAAGGCATTTGTAATCCTGCCGTCACCATCCAGTTTGACATAAATCCTGCGGGAAAAAATGTTTCCTACATCATAGGCAAATCCGGGAAAATGGGCCTTAACCTGGCCGAAACCAACATGCCCAGCCAGTAATAAAACCAGCAGCAAACAGAGCTGTTTCATTTAGCAATTTTATAGTTTTGAAATAGCCTTAACAGGCACCTGTCATTAACAGAAGCCGGTATCGAAGCTCTTGGCCATTCTTTAAAACAATTACTGATAACGCATCGCTGTGAGGCGTCTGCATTAAACCGGTGGGGGGGATTATTGGGGGGTAAGCAAGTATAGAATAAATATTTCATTCTTGCAAGTGTGGCAGTAAAGAATCAATGGTTTTGATTGTCCCTGTTGACATGATTTTCGTTTGCATTCCATGGAAAATGGTGTATATTGAAAACGCTGGCATCCCCTCCCTTCGGCCGGTTTGCAAAATCCTAGCCATTGCCTCTGAAAAACGGGCTATTCATACTGATAGCCTTTATGTTTATTAAAACAATTGTATGGCCAGCGAAAGCGAAGACTACTTAGCTTATGTCAAATACGAAGGTGCTTCCGTAGAAGAGGGATACCTGGATGCGCGCAAGTCTGCCGATGCACTCATCGGTATTGATGAGGTTATCCGCTATTTTCTCTACCAAAGTGACAACAGTTTTCAGCAAATCAGTTTTGAAATTCCTGTCAGGGTTCGTAAGGGCAGCTGGGAGACGCTTATTCCACATACACTGGCAGATTGGTTGCTGACGGCTATAGGTACGGCTGCCACAGCCTATGCTGGAACGGCTTTAAAGAAGATTGCTGAGAATGATTTTAAAGATGTATCTACTAAGGACATCGTCAAAAAGGCGATCAAATCCATCAAATGGGTTATACGAATTGCCAAACATGTACACTCACTTGTTCAAAAACAGTTTATTGAAGTGGATTTTAAACAAGAAGGAGGGCAGGTTTTGGTCGGAATTAAGAACACAGAAGGGGAGGTTTTATATGTTCCACAAGAATATCTAGAGTTGTACAAAAATTGCCCTGATAAACTGTTTTCAAAACTTACCCGAAATGTGAATCCCGAAAGAAAACTGGAAATAGGATTTAACCCATCTGAGCCAGTGGATAAGGATGATACAAAGGAGCCCGTTGATATTACCATGGCCGATAAATTCATTTTTACAAAAGAAGACGAGGATGATGAAGTATTATTTCCAGAACTGGTGCATAACCAGTATGTTGAACTCGATGGACACGTGTCGCGCGGAAATGAAAAAACCAACACGATAGGTTTTGAATACAAGGGGCATATCCTGACCTGTATTCCCACACAGGGAAATATCAAAATGTATAAAACCCAAATCTTTACCAACTGTGTCTTGAAGGGGTATGTTGATCGAATGGATGAGCATGGTCGGGCAATCGAAAAGCGACCCAGGATTAAGTTTATTGATCTTGTTTCAGTAACACCGCCAGGTGAACAGATAAATATGTTTTCGTAAATATTTAAAGCGTTATTATGACTATTACTTCTTCGCAGCTCTATAATTATTATCAATGCCCGCATAAAGTATGGATGGATGAGAACGGACCGAAAGATCAGGAGATTCAGGAGACCAATCCTTTCGTGCAACTGCTATGGGATAAAGGTGTGCAGCATGAAGCAAACATTATTAAGGGTATTGGAGCTTACCTGGACCTCAGCCAGGGATCTCGTGAGACAAGAGTTGATCAGACGAGAAAAGCATTGGATGCAAAAGTGCCCTTGTTATACCAACCTGTTTTGACCAATGGTCACCTGCTTGGAATACCGGACTTGTTGGAATTACAAGCAGATGGTCAGTATTTGCCGATCGATATTAAATCAGGACAGGGATTTGAAGGACAAGCTGAGGAAGGGGATCAAAAACAAAAAAAGCATTATGCACTTCAACTGTGCTTATATGTCGAGATACTTCAATCAATGGGGTATTGTAATACGAGGGTGGGTTTTATTATCGATGGAGATGGGAATAGGGTTGCCTATGATCTGAATCTTGCATTGGGTCTTAAAAACCCGCAAACCTATTGGGCGTATTACGAGCAAATGCTGCAGGAAGTGCGAAATATTCTTTCCGGTAAGGAATCAAACGATCCTGCCTTGAGCGGGGTATGTAAACTATGCAGTTGGTACTATGTCTGTAAACAATGGTGTGCTGATAATGATGATCCAACACAAGTGTTTTACCTGGGCAGGAGCGTTCGTGATAAACTAAAGGCGGAAGCAGGCATTCATACTGTTGCAGATGTTGCGGCATTGGATGTACAAGCATTGCTGGCACAGAAAAAGAAAGACAAAACTTTTTTAAAGGGCTTGGCTGAAGGCTCGCTAACCAGCGCTAAGCGGAGAGCTGAGCTTTTCCGGTCGAAAGGGGCACCGGTGGCGTATGAAAAAATAAATCTTCCCAAAGTTCAATACGAATTGTTTTTTGATATTGAAGACGATCCGACACAGGATTTTGTTTACCTGCATGGTATTTATGTTCGGGAGAACGGCAAAGAATACTTTAAGGATTTCACCGCTACACAGATCAGTACTGCAGCAGAAGAAAAAGCATGGGCGGATTTCTGGCAATATATCTGGTCGTTACCGAAAGATGATTTTGCCGTGTATTATTATTCATCTCATGAAAAAGCAACCTATGGACGGTTGCAAAAAAAATATCCCGTTGTTATCAGTGAAGAACAGCTTGCTGCTTTTTTTGATCATCCCTATGTCATTGACCTTTATACCAATATTGTTTTAAAACTGACGGACTGGCCACTTAGCAGTTATTCGATTAAAGAGCTGGCCACGTACCTGGGTTTTAAATGGCGTGATGCAACGCCATCGGGTGCTTTATCCATTCAATGGTTTAATGATTATATACAAAAGAATGATCCCGCCATATTAAAACGTATCCTGGAATACAATGAGGATGATTGTATTGCAACCATGGTGGTGAAGGATAAATTGGCCAGCATGTGAATGGATCAGTTGTTGATCCATTCGGATGGCTTCAGTATATTTATATTCCCCCCGTTTAAGGATCATTCTTTACTGAACTAAGCTGCTTATTACATGGAATATTATTCAACGTCACATTTTGCCAAACTGTTTGGTGTACCCGCCGCACAACTTTTTAGTGATCTGCAGCAATGGGGATGGATTGAACGATCGGGTGATAAATGGGTGTTAACCCAACTCGGGAGACAGAAAGGCGGTGAAGCCCGATCTAATTCAAACTATGGAGAATACATTGTATGGCCGGAAGATATTTTTTTCGAGGAGGATCTTGACCGATCACAGTTCCTTAATTCCACTTCGATTGGAGATCATTTTAAGATTTCTTCCCGCCGGATGAACCTGATCCTGTCGGAGCTGGGCTGGATCGAAAAGGCGATTGCTGGTTGGGTAATCACGAAGCTGGGCAGGGAGCTTGGTGGGAGACAGCTGGAGCATGATATTTCCGGCGGGACCTATGTGCTTTGGCCGAAGGAGATTGTGAATAACCCGAACCTTCGCAATATTTTTTTCGAAACCGTACTTGAAGCAAAGGATGCAGCCCCTGTAGCAATAAAAACTGAAGCAACACCTATTGAAGCACCACTAACAGATAGTTTTCGCAATAAATTCCCGGCAACCTTCCGAACAAAAGATGGTCATATGGTTCGTTCACGCGCTGAAGTGATCATTGATAATGCACTGTACGATTACAAACTGGTTCATGCTTACGAAAGAAAAGTGCCGATCGAAGAAGATTTGTATTCAGATTTCTTCCTTCCGGCCGAAGGCGTCTACATTGAATATTGGGGTATGGAACACGATGAGAAATACCGCGAACGAAAGAAAGTGAAACTAGATCTGTATAAGAAAAATGAATTAAAGCTGATCGAACTGACTGATGAGGATCTAGCAAACTTGGACGATCATTTGCCAAGAAAACTCCTGAAGCATAATATCAAGGTGTACTAGAAGATTGTGCATATTGGGTAAAAGCTTTTTTGTGTCGCCCTGCTACTAATTCAGCCAGTCGTTTGGGTGTGACAACCTTCACAGTTTCACCATAGGAAAGAATCAATCTTTCAAGTTCGTAGTTGGGTATTACCTGCAGCTGGACTTCCAGCATGTTTGCATTGATCCATTTTGCTTTCTGAGAACCGTGGAGAGGTTTGGAGGCAATGTATTTGCCGGTAATACCAAAAAACTGTAGTACAATGGATTCAGTTTTTTTGTCCATCGGTTTTGTAACCCCTATAATGTCCTCAAAATATTCCTTCCAATCAATCTTTGTATTCTTCTTGTAGGGTTTACGTATCGGCGTGATCTGTTGTATCCGATCCAGTGGAAGATTCCAGGTATAGATTTCTTTGTCTGGGTTATAACCAAAGAGAAACCAGCGATTATTATATTGTTTGAGGTAATAAGGATGAATAATCAGTTCGAACGGCTGTGTACTTTCAAATGGCTGGTAGCGGATCTGCAAGACTTGCTTTTGGTAAATTGCACTGTATAAAACTTCCAGGTGTTCGATCCCCACCAGGTATTCGTTGCCGTCAAAATCAATGACCGGCTGATCCTGTTTTTTGTCGGCAATGCCCTGCTGTAATTTGGGCAGCAGTTCATGCATCCATTCAAATTGTGGCATCCCTTTAAACTGGGATAAAATATCAATGGTGCTTCGAAGCTGTTCTATTTCTAGCTGGTTCAGCGGCATACTATTGATAGAGAACGAAGGATCGGCATACCGGTAATAGACTTTCTTGCCATCCCGCAATTTTTCCAGCTCTATATGCCATCCTTCCTTGCTTTCCATAAAGGAGATGTCCTCGAAGATCTGACGCCGGCTGATTCCATTGGAATCCGGGTCGAGGTCCAGCAATACTTTCTCGCAGGCCTCGATCAAGTCATCAATAAAATACATTCGCCCATGATTGCGGAAGCAATTGTCCAGCACACGGTAGCGAATAAGGGCGTTTTTATTGGTAGGCATACCCAAAATTATGTATTATTGTGCAGTTACACTGCACAGAAAGCAGCGTAGTTTGCTTTAGATCTTTGAAAACCTGCCGCACAGATATTGAATCGGCCAGTTGGGATGGAACATCGTTCTGTTCAAATCGACTGGTTTCTTGCCATCCGGTAAGATGAAGGGTTAGACGTTATTTATATATTTTTATATGACGATAACGTATTTCGCTTTTCTATACTTTTCTTTCATATACAAAGAATACAGCGGCAGGTTTTTCAAAGGTTTTATAACACATGCCGCCAGAGGACAAACATATCAAGTATATCCGCCAATCGTTTGCGAAGCTGCAAACCAAGGAGGATTTGCTGGATCTGCTTAATTATGCGAAGGATATAGTATATAAGGGTAAATCGATCCCTTTTAGTCTGAGCCAACTTACCTGGTTTTCTAATCCGACGATCAACAAACGCAGGTATATCCGCTTTGAAGTATCGAAGAAAAGAAAAGGAGAAGTGCGTGTTATCCATGCACCTCGAAAAGGGCTAAAAGCTATCCAGAAATCTCTGGCCTATATACTGCAATCTGTGTTTGAGCCCGGTAAAGCAGCCACCGGTTTTGTATGGAATAAATCTGTAGTGGATAATGCGAGGGTACATGCTGGTAATTGGTATGTCTACAATCTCGATCTAAGAGATTTTTTTTCGAGCGTTGATCAGGCCAGGGTATGGAAATGTTTGCAGCTTCCACCTTTTAACATGCCCATCCAGGTGGCCAATATTGTGGCAGCACTATGTTGTACAAAAATGCAGGTAGAACGAATGGATGATAAGGGAGAGTGGCAGAATGAGAAACGTAATGTATTACCACAAGGCGCGCCTACTTCGCCGGTTCTTTCCAATGTCGTGTGTCAGAAGTTGGATTACCTGCTCGCAGCAGTAGCTAAAAAGTATGGTGCTAAATACAGCCGATACGCTGATGATATCACATTCAGTTCCCTGCATAGTATTTACCAGCCGGATGGTGATTTTTTAAAAGAAGTTGCAAGAATCATTACGCAACAGCGCTTTCAAATCAAGGAAAGCAAAACGCGTCTCCAGAAGCAAGGATATCGACAGGAAGTAACCGGCCTTGTTGTCAATGAAAAACCGAACGTTTCCAAACGTTTTATTAAGGGGCTTCGCATGTGGTTGTATTACTGGGAATGTTATGGTTATGCAAAGACACTCGAATATTTTAAGGAATATTATTCTGCAGACCGACCTCAAAACAAGATTCCTAACATGATTGACGTTATCCACGGCCGACTCGATTTTTTATCGATGGTGCGTGGTAAAGCAGATCCGTTATATCTGAAGTTAAAAAAGAGGTTCGATACGTTACTCCCTCCGACCGCAATTCAGAATCGTGAGATAGAAAAAGTCGGTTATCCTGAAATGGCCAATATCCGGCCACGGGAAACGATGGAGTTTCTGAAGCATTTTAAGTATGATGATGATTATCCGTTCAAACACCTAGTACATCAACCGATCGATCCAGAAAAATTCGATTTTTATGAGTTGTTGAAAGACGCTAAAAAAGAATTTATAAGAATATCGCGCACCTATGACAACAGGCTCGAACTTCCTAAAACTTTATACGAAGCGGTCAATGAGTTATTTCAGGTGCTAGAAACCAAGGGGCTTAAATACTTTAATGATAAGAAACTCCACCCGATTCATGAACGGGAAACGGGTCGTATCATACAAAAATTCAAAAGGAACTACCGCTTTGGTAACGAGAAAAGTGAAACGACATCTTTAACCACTGTACTGGTAAGCGCCGCTGAAAACAGGAGATTTGTAGCTCATGAAGAGGGTGTCACATATAGTTTTAGTGTAGTGGATACTTCCGGGATCTTTCGTAAAGAACAATTAGTGTTTTTGCCGGATGAAAAACGCTTTAAAATAAAAGCGAATTTTTTTACCTGGGTGCCTAATGTAATCATTGCCTTCGGTGTTATGTTTGAAAATATCCTTAAGCATAGCAATGTGAACGGTGAGCGGCCCTTTGATCCCGCAAAAAAACAGATCCTGATCGATCTGAACAGACAGAAGCAAAAGGATTGTACTTCGATCACCCTTTCTTTACTTGACAAAGAATCTCTGTGTAGCGCAAATGTTGATAGCATGTTGCGGAATCTGCGCCGCGAATTCCTGTCCGTATTAAAAGGGGTATGTGATTTCAAGGTACAGTTTACAGATGAGGCAGGCCAGAGCTATGAAACCAGGGTCCTGCCATATGCTGAGGCTACTGAGAAAATTGATACAAATCCTGGTGGATTTAAATATGTATTTACATTTTACGATTAAATATGAATAAGCTATTAGTAATCGATAATAGATTAGCGGAATGGGTGCATGACAAATACGATAAGGTAGAATTTGCTCGGTTTCCTGATGATTATTTTGATTGGGATGAGGAAGGCAACTACTGCCGTCCGCGTTTCGAAAAAAAGGAATTCGATTTTGTAATGATGCACCATAGCCAGCTCAGCCCTAAACCGCTGCCTTCGAATTTTACCGAGCTGCTTTCTCTTGAGTTAGAAAACAAATTGATTTTTTTTAGCGGCGGAATCACTAAAGAAGAACTGACGCTTGAGAATCCTGAGCTTCCATATAGTATTGCACTCAGAGATTCCATTGAACGTGGGTTTAGAAATTTTGCGCGTAAATCGATTCGCGCCAACCAGTGGCTGATCGGCCTTTTTTTTGAGTCCTATATCCCATCGCTAATCCGATCCATTCAGGAAATGATGGATCGAGGAATAGATGTGTCGGTGGTCAAACAATCATCCCCTTTAAATGAACTACTACTCTTAAAGAATGTATTTGCTGGAACAGATCTATATGAAAAAATTATGCGGTTGAATGATCGCAATCTGATGGAAGAGCTCAAAAAACTTTAACATGCAGAGGATTATATTAACGGAACAGCCAGAAAAATATACTGTTGGATTTGACAATGTTGACATTGTTGATGTGGCGCCGTTGGTAGGAGAAGTTCCGGCCAATTGGAAGCTCTATGGACAGGAGTTTGGACCCTATATTATTTGCGAAAGCCTGCAGAGGGTCGATTCATTTGTAGCTATTGATTTTGGCATTACCTGCGTCAATCAATACTTACTGGCGCACCATGTGCTTTCGACGTTAAAAGATCCTGTCGTTGTTTTAGTAGCAGATGAAAATATTCCTAATCTTCAGTTAGCGAAAGATTTTGGGTTGTTGCGTAACGAAGGAATTGCGGTTATTCGGATTGAACAACTAAGCGAACTTTTCACGGCACAGGAATTGCTGGAAAAATATGTTGAGCAATTTCACGATACATTTGATCCGAATCGGTATTTCAAAGAATCACCAGCTTTTTTCAAAATGGATCGTCACCAAATGATCAATGAGTGGGGAGCCATCAAATTGTTACTCAACCATGGACTTACGCTGCAGCAAATAGAAGCAGCTTATCCATTGCCCAAAACTGTTTTTTTTAAACAGAAATTGGCAAGTTTGAATATCGGAGAAACGTCGGTACTTTCTTTGAGCAGTTATCCGGAACTAAGTAAGCTGCAACAAGCAAAGGGTAATTTTTTATCAGCAGCAGCAGCGGTTCGTAAAATTTTGCTTATCGATGACAATGCGGATAAGGGGTGGCAATTTGCGTTACAACAGTTGTTCTCTTCTGCGCAAATAGACGTTTGCGCTTGCTACCAGGATGCTTGTGCTATTACGAATTTCGCGCAGTATGATCTTATTTTCCTTGATCTGCGATTGCCGGATGTTTTTGGCGGATCTTATCCTGATATTGAAAATGGTAAAAGTTTAATACGGGACATAAAAGCTAAACCCAATGCACGTTATATTCCTCTTATTGTGTTTACTGCGTCTCAGCAGGCAAGGACTATGCATGAAGTTCTTAATGGTGGTGCCGATGCTATGTATGTCAAAGAAGCACCCGATTGGGATTCGCAGCAATCTGTTCAGAATTATCATGAATTCCTGGACATGCTTCAGTTGCAGATAAAAAAAGGAGCCGAATTAAAAATCTATTGGCAGGCAATCGTGCAAATTAAAAGCAACTTTTTATCCCAGATCGCTAATCAACCTGGATTTGCATTTGAAGATCGGATTGAAGAAAGGTTAGAGATGTTTTACGGCTTGCTTAAAAAGAAATATGAGGAACTGGAGTATAACAAAACTATGTTTCATTTTTCTGCAGATATACTTGCATTTATCACGCTATGGAGTATCCTGAACGATATTCAGGAGGCGTATTTTGAAAAAGGACTTGGGGAGTCTTTTACGAAAGTGAAAAATTTTTCTACTACTCCTCCAAGCTATACCCCGGTACCTTTGGATAATTGGCGTATCAAGGGGCAAACGCCAGACAAATATTTCGTAGTCGAAAAGCCTATCATTGAGGAGAACATTACTGTGACTGGCAGCCGTTCAAGACCTGGCCTAGATTATATCAGGAGAGATATTTATTCGGATTTCCAAATCAACAGGACTTCTCCTTACTTCGGATTTGATCCTGCCGGATTTCAATTTCGAAAAGTAGATTACCGCACGAAATTGTTCGTGCAAATTGGGTTTCTTTTGATGGCCAAAAATGAGCTCATAGGCACCACTAAACAGGCAGGATATTTGCAGACACTACGCGATGCCAATGAGCAACGAAATAAGCTATACCTGACGCATGGGGAAGATGGTAGTAATTTTTACGCGGTAAAAGAAAAGGATAAGCATTTTTCGTCTGCAATCACGCTTGATTTGTTCAAGTTGGTAGCTTTTCTGCTAACCGGAAACGATACTATTATATGATGCAATGTCCGATTTGACCAAAAGAGTGTCCAAACTGATAATTTTTCAGTAGGCGTTTATTCGCAATTTTAGCCGATTAAAACGACTGTTTTGCGACCCGATTACGATCATAAGCTTTTCCTGGACCAGCGGCTGCGTTACACCTTCCTGGTAGTGGCCATGCTAACACTTCGACAGCGGTAGTTATTACGACTATTATCCACCTGTCTGTTTATTCGCTTATTCCCCTTTCATGAATTGCCTGATTATTGATGATAATCCTAAGACCTCAGTGGTTCTTTCGGATCAATTACGCGGACTCCAAATAGTTGCACGGGTACATATCGCCGTGCAACCTTACCTGATCCGTTCGCTAATGGCGGTAGAGACAATTGATGTGGTTTTAATCCGCGTCCGACTTTGGAATTATGCAGTTTTTGAAAGATTGGAGTACATGCCACTAATCATTTTTCTATGTGGGGGAAAAGATAAACTGACGGACAAATCGGGTACATCAGTACCCTACCGTTTGCGGGAGCCATATTACCCTGCCGATATACAGTTACTATTTCGTCGCATAGCGTCTGAAAGGCTCATTGAATCACCATCCTATTTCTTTGTACGCAGTGAAGGCAGGTTTCATAGGGTGTTTTTTGAACATCTTGAGATGATAGAGCGCATGCAGATGGGTTATGTGAAGATATGGACGCGGTTTACGTTTTTCCTGGTGAGCACTACACTGAACCAACTTCTCCGGCAGGTGCCTGAAGGCCGTTTCATCCGAGTTAGTGATACGCTCATTCTTCCACTTTCAGAAGCGCGAACTATAGAAGGAGACAGTTATACGTATCGTGGACGCGAGATACTGTTGACTTTTCGTTTTGCTGCTGCTGCCAGAAAAGAAATGCAGCAGGCTGCTAACTGGTCGAGTTGGCCATCCAATTAGTTTTTTCTCATGTGCGTTTATATAACAGCCGGTGCGATTCTTCGCACCGGAATTTTAAAAAGATGACCAAGGAATTGATATGATGATACAAGTATTAAGGGCCAAGATCCATCACGCCACCATCACAGAGGCTAATCTGCAGTATGTAGGTAGCCTGACATTAGATGAAGACCTGATGGATGCGGCAGGCATGTTCGAATTTGAAAAGATACAGGTCGTGAACGTGAACAATGGCGAGCGGATTGAGACCTACCTGATCAAAGGAAAGAGAGGCAGCCAGGTCTGTTGCCTGAATGGGCCCGCAGCAAGAAAAGGTATGAAGGGAGATATGGTCATCATTTTGAGTTATGGACTCGTGGAAATCGGTAAGGCTAAAACATGGTACCCGATCATCGTGCATCCGTTAGCAGGTAATCTATTACCTGCCGAACGTTCAGTAAAGACAGTTGATTCATAACAGGTATAGTTTTAGTTACAAGCAAGGACCAGGACTGCGGCGGTTTCAGCCCCGCCTGCAGTTCTTCCTTCAACAAGGCAATTTTCTCATGTTCGATGTTAGTTTTTGATAGACATTATTCGAGCAACGGCCGGGATTTCTATCCTGGCCCCTTTTTAAGATATTCCGAAAGGATTCGGCTACCAATACATGCAAGTCGCGCGATTTGCATCACCGGCGCCTCGCGAGTGCCGGGCTGGCATTAGCCGACGGCGGGCGGATAAAACCGCCTGCCCATTTTTAAGATCCTTTGTTCTTCCGGAAGATACCCATCTTCAGCAGGAACGGGAAGGTATTGCCCTGCCCCGGAACTCAATATGCATGTACGCCGGTGACGCTTCAGGTAGTCACCAAAACGTAAGCATATATGAAAAAAATGGTTTTACTACTGGGTGTCGTATTGGTACTCAGCTCTTGCAGGAAAATGATATCCAACAATCCTGCAGATCATGTCCGCACTATTCTTTCCGCACAACTCAGTGAGCCTGATCTCTTGTCGGTAAACTGGCAGAGTCTCCAATCTGCACCGTTAAGCAACCATCACCGACTGTATCTTCTGCAGATGGGTAAAGAAAATATCGTACTTGAAACCAATGAGCAAGATGATTTTGTCAAAGGCGCTATTTACCAGACAGCAGGTAAAGTCAGTAAGGTAAATGGTAAGGGTGTTTTCAATGGAAGTTTTCAGTGGTCAGACCTGCAAAGAAATAATCACTTGCAGTATAGTATCGAAGACGGTGTGGTAAGCCAATTGCATACTTTCAAAGAAGTAGGTGCAAACGGGATCGGACAGCGGATCACGATGAAGGAATGTACTGACTGCACGCTCCCGGAGGTAATCGTAGGTGCATCTTATCCGAGTGGTGGCGGCATTTCCTACGGCGCATGGTTGAGCCTGCTTTCGATGTTCAATATGGGCGGCCCTGCGGATTATATACTTATCGACTGGTCAAGCGGTGGCGGCGGTGGTGGTGTTAACTCGGCTCCGGTAATCACCATCGATTTGGAGGCGCCGGAAAACAAAACTAAAATAGAGCCTAAGAAATATACAGACTGCTTTGGTTCTATTCCCGATAACAGCACTACGCTCTATACAGTAACTATTTCTACCGATCTGCCCAGCGATGGACATCCTGAAATCTTTTATAACTGGCATGATATGTCTCCCGGTCATGCTTTTGTTGAACTGAACAAATCCACTCCTTATGGAGGTGTGGCGCAAAGCTTTGGATTTTATCCTACCAGCAGTTACAAACTCCTTCCGCTCGATAATAGTACCAGCTTAGCTGCAAAAGTTGTCGACGACGGGGGGCATGAATACCAGGCACGTTATACCATTTCGGTAACGGCTTCACAATTCCAGGCCGCGGTCTACGCAGTTAATAATGCACGTGACTTATACAATGTGGGTCTGTATAACTGTACAGATTTTGCACTCGATGTGTTTAATGCAGCAGGTGGCAATCTCACTATCCCAAAACATGCGATCCCCGGATTTGAAGTAGATGGCGGCAGTAATACACCGCAGGGATTATATGAGAAGATTCAGTCCCTGAAAAATAGCGGCACCACCGGTACGACTACTACCAACAGCAAAGAATATGGCGGTAGCAGTAAAGGACCTTGTAATTAATCTAAAATCAACACCATGAAACAATCCACGGTCACTACTATCATGACTCATCCATTTCTGCAATGCTTAAGTTTTTGTATCATCCTGATCAACGGCCAGGTATTTGCTGCACCGTATGGCTGGTATATCCGTTATGCGATGCCGGATGGTGAGTGGTTCGCCTATATTGGCGCTGCAGGAATTCTTGTTACTGCTATCAGCATTTTCGGGTTAAGAAAAATTTTGCAGGGTACGGGTCTATTACTCATGTGGCTGTCGCTGATCCTCTTTATTGCGCAGACCACCCATGCAATGCGCTCGCAGCTGGTTGATGGACCGTTTGCACCTATCACGTACCTACTCTTTGTGGTAGTGACCGTGTTGATTGTTACAAACTATATAAAATGGAAGAGCTATTGAAGCTGCTGCAAGGATTTCATCCTGTTGCAGATGAGTTACAAATATTTTTATTGCACCACTTACCCAAAGAAACCCATCGTGCGAATAAGATCATCTTACACGAGGGGGAAGTATGTGATTGGGTGGCATTCGTGGAACGCGGTCTCATTAAAATCTATTATGAGTGCGATGATATGAGCGAACGTATTGTGTGGTTTCACAAAGAAGGCGATGTAATCGGTTCGATGAAGAGCTATTACTCTGGACTTCCATCGAAGCTTACTATACGGGCGATGGAGGAAACGCATATCCGGAAGATACGGCGTGCAGAGTTAGATGCGCTGATGGCTAAGTTCCCGGAATTTAATATCAATGCGCGGAAGATCACCGAACTGTATTATGCCATGAGCGAGGATCATGTAATCCTGCTGGCGATGCCGCCAAAAGAACGGTATAAAAAACTGCAGGAGGAGTATCCGTGGATACTGGAAGATAAACGGATCAAGGATTATATGGTGGCGGCGTATCTGGGGATTAATAAAGCTACCTTAAGCCTCTATCGGAACGGAGGAGCTTAAATGAGCTAAATGTTATCACAGTAATTGCATAATAACAAGTAAATTGTTATTATGCTTTTTAGTTTAAATTATTGATATATATTAAGTTGTGAATAAATTAACATATTTTGCATTATAACAAATATTGTGTTATTTTAATAATTATGTTATATTTGAATAGTGAATACAGTCGCACGACATATTAAAGATGATTTTGGGATTTCGATCCAGATACAACCCCTAGATAGATCGGAACTTGCGCGCCTACCCCTTTTTGTGCGGAGCGGCGTTGAACTTTATGAAGGTAAACTTAGTGGTGTACCGGTTTTGTGGGCTGAAAAAAAAGACCTGGAAGAAATAACCCCGACCAAACTCAGAAAACAGGTTGAGCAACTGGAAAAGTATTTTCAGAAAATAGTTGTGTTCATATTGCCTAAGTTGGAGAGTTGGATTCGTAGTCGGCTGATCGAAAACCAGGTTGCTTTCGTCGAACCCGGGCGGCAGCTGTATATTCCGCAGCTCTTTTTACAATTGAGTGAAATCCCGGCCAGAGGGGGGCGGAAGCTAATAGTGGACAAGCTTAGTTTTCCTGCGCAAAGTTTTATAATCGATCATTTAAACCAAGGACAATCAATGAGTGGGAGTTTCCAGGAACTCGCACGTCGCATTGACTGTTCGGCTATGACGATATCGCGTATCGCGCGGGAATTGGAATCCTTAGAGATTGTAACCATCGAAGGGGGGAGACCAAAGCAAATGGTATTTACCCGGGAGGGAAAAGCGCTTTGGGAAAAGGCCCATCCCTTCCTCAGCTCACCTGTCAAGGAAATATGGTTCACCAATGAGCAACTTTCGGTCAATCATTTTGTGAAGGCGGGTAACAGTGCGCTCTCGGCTTATACTGATATAAATGATATATACCCGCAGACCTTTGCTATAGGAAAAGAGTCTTTTAAAGACATGCGCGACAGTGGCATGGTTACTGATCTCAATAAATACGAGGGCAGGTTTCTTATAGAAGTCTGGCATTATGATCCGCTAATCATTCGCCATGAAGGTGGACTGGTGGATCGCTTATCGTTGTATCTAACCATGGAGGGCGTATCGCGGGACGACCGTGTAAAAGCTGCATTGGAAGAACTTTTAAAAGAGCATACATGGTAATCGGACTCGATCTGTTCACGGAACACTTCAGTGATTATACAGATCATTATATACTGATAGGTGGATCTGCCTGTGATGTCCAGATGGCAGCGAGAAATGAAGAGTTTAGGGCCACAAAGGATCTTGATATTATTCTTGTTGTAGAGGCCCTAAGCCCTGACTTTGTGAACCATTTCTGGGATTTTATCAAAGGGGGTGAATATGCAATTGCTGAGGTAGGCAATAAAAAAAGATTTTATCGGTTTGTCAAACCCCATGTCGACGGTTATCCTGTCAGGATAGAGCTTTTCTCTCGTCATCCGGAGACCTTGCCTGATCCGCCAGCAGATATGTATATCACAGATATTCCGACAGAGGAAGAGGCCTCGAGCCTATCTGCTATATTGCTTGATGATGCGTATTACGGATTTGCCATCGATAACTGTGATATTATCGAGGGATTACGGTTGGCAAATGATCGATGCCTTGTCTGTCTTAAAACGCGCGCATTTTTGAATAATAGGGAAAGAAAGGCAAATGGTGCTGATATCCATGATGTAGATATTTACAAACATAGACGCGATGTATTACAATTGATGGGGGTTATCGATCCAGCTATCGTAGTCTCGGTGCCCGAAACCATACAAAATGATCTTAAAAACTTCATTGCTTATGTTAATGAAGAACCAGATACGATCCAGCAGATATTAAAGGACATAGAGCTTGACACCAGTCCCGATGAGGTAGTTAAACTGATGCGGAATATTTTTTCACTTACCTAAATACCGCTATGCCAAACAATATCGATAGCTGGCTTCAGTTAACACCATCTGACTGGCTGGTAAGGGATCGTTACGAGGTGTTAAGTGAGAATGAAAAGCGCACTCGTTTTGAGTTAGTCGATAAACTCATGCTACCACTTCCTAAAAGAGTGCCCCATGATTTCAAAGACTTAAGAGGATTACTGCAGTACGAATGGCGAATGATAATCGATGCATACCGGGTTAATTTTGAAGATAAGTATTGCTATGAATCCGTCGAAGAGGCTTTTGATGATTGGGATCTTTGGAGCGAGGACGACGAAGAGATTAAAAGCCTTCATATCAATACCGATGTTTGGATTGCTCAAGCTAGGTCGGTTTTTGGGGAGAAGATCAAGCATTTCTACAGTGCGCTTGCTACGGAACAAGATTATAATAAACATTTTTCGAACCCAAACTGGCCGGATCAAAGAATTATTGCGGAATCCTATAAAAGAGCCTTGCTGTTGCCACTTGTCGATACAAACTACCTCGATCAGATGTTCGTTCAAATGGCGGAATATTTTTCAGATGCTATTTATTACAACCACTGCTTTAAATTCATTGTCGAAACGGACCAACTTTGTGGTTACTCCCAAGGAATACCTTGTACGCATTTGCTATTCAAGCTTGATCCGGTTCAGATTATTTACCATGTCTACCCGATACCTGATAAGGAGATCGCGCCTAATAAGGCTGAGTGGATGGAACTGGAAGATGGCGAAGAGATTGTCTGTGACAATTTAATGGATGCGGATGCATTGAATGCATAGAGAATCAACGCAAAAAACAGATGCCAAGATTCGATACAATAGCTTTTTTCAAACGGTTTGATAAAGCGCAGATGCTTGTATTGCTACAAGCGATCAGTTGTCATCCATCGAATCAAAAATACACGCATCGTTTTGAACATCTTATCGCACTGTTGCTTGGAATACCAGAAGCAGGGTTTGCGAGTCGGGTTGTGCAACGGTCGGATCTCGTTTTTCTTTTTGAAAAAATAAGCGCACAATATGAAAACGATTTTGGCTCAGTAGAAGATTTTCAAGGCTTCTCGCAGCTGGCGCTTATCCCTTTGTTTTATGGGCAAAGAAAATATCACATCTTTTATAGTTGTTTTGAAAGACCGGTTGAAAACTGGCAGCAATTAGTTGATATCATCGAGACAACAAAAAATAGCGAGAAGACGCTTTCTTCTTTTAAGGAGGCAATGATGCATTCATTACAGATGCAAACTGATTTGCTAAAATGTATCCTAAAACAGGATGGTATCGACCAGGAGTACCATCATCCATACGTTCCCGATGAGTGTTTTTTGCAATCGGTGGCGCCTTATTTCAATGCTTACAGTGATCAGATAAGGATGTTTTTCGATCCTGAATCTATCGCGCATTTAAAAGAAGAGGATTTGCTGGAACTTACACCAAATGTTGGTGATCTTTTTCAGGGTTTATACGTCAGCATCCACGGAAAACTTTATTGGTTGATGCCGCAGGTGCATTATAGTGTGTTGGTTCAATACCTTTTTAATATTTTGGATTCAGATAATGACACGAGGACGGAATCCTGGAATGGCTTGTATAATAGGTGCCAGCGGCAGCTACTTAGTACATTCCACAAGAGTAGCCGAATTGTGGCTATCACGACACAAGAGCAGCGCCATATTCTTCGTGCGCCGGAGCTCCTATTCCTGTTTGACCTAAACAAGATATTTTTTTTCCAGATCATTCCCCATAGTCATGGGAAAAGTCTTATGCATACACTTGAAAAATGCAATGCCGCTACGGAGAAAATCATGCACAATATTAATAACCAGGAGGCGGTGGTTGTTTTTCCATCAGAACAGAGTGTTGGAATGGGTATTGCTCCTGCGAATCTTGAATTCCATGTGGTATATGTTATGGAAAACCTCCAAAACAGTTATTCGTATAAGAGGATGCTAGGCGGAAGCAATTGGTCTAATTGGTATTTCGAGTTTGCGGATCTGGCCCAGGTATTAAAAATGCTCGAAACGCCTTTGGAGTTTTATAAATTTCTGGGTGAAGATGAATGGTTACTGGAGAATTGTCAAATGCCATTGGGTAGTGAGTTTATGGACCGATTTATTTGTTTCTATCGAAATGGACGTACCTATTCAAGAATGGCGGAACTGCCAGAAATGGTATATTTCAAGCATCACCAATGGAGCCGTTACTATTTTGAGAAAACCTTCGAGCGATATAAGGCTAATCCAAAGCTTTTTGAAGCAATGGGTTTACAGTTTTGCAAGTATGATGATATAACTCATTATAGGAACAATGTCTACAGGCTTGCGAACACATCCCGTTACGATCAGATGTATCTGGTCCAATTGCCTGACAGGTTTATCACCATTTACCTTGCGGATGATCCGCTGGCTTTAAGTTTTGAAGAATACAGGTTTGGGTATGAAGTGCTGGCGGCTATGTTTGGCGATTTTCTGGACCGTGCAGGTACTGTCGTTTCATCGGCGTTGGTTAGATATGGTATCGAGGATCTCTGCATTTACATTTTTCCGCAGAATTATATTTCGTTAAAAGAGTTGTCGTTTTTGGAGGACAGTGCAAAAGAAATAACAAGGGATAATCCATTTGCTTTAACAGCATCTTTTAATGGAGGTAAAAAAACAGTGTATTGCCTCTACGACCACAAGAACATCCATCCATATTTTGCAGCAGAAGATAATTCTGCAGAGAGAAGGCTTTATCGGGAGTTACTTACCCAGATTTTTTCTACAGGTGATGAAGAAAGCAGTGGTTTGATAGTATCATTGATAGAGCTGTCAGTGCCGTTGGGAAGAAAGGGTTACTCTATGGACGAGGTGGAGATTGAAAACATTGATATTAGACATTATCAAAAGCCGCCTCAGTCCACCCAAACGGATCGCGGTAAGGTCAGACGTTTAATCGCCGGTTACCTTAAGGAAAATAATTATGAACCGCGAGTATACGATGGATCGCAAGCAATGGATCTTGCTTATCAGCTATACCTCTTTTTACATTCCCAACTTAAAGAGGAAATCAAAAATTCCGACCCTGAAATTATTATTTACGCCTATCGTCAGCTGGAATATAATGAAGGGCTAGCAGAGAGACAGAAGCTGCAATTGGGCATGCAGGCAGATAGGGTCACCGATTATAAAGTAGCGGACAAATTAAAGGAATCGGTTGCAGATGCCATCGCCACAGCCTCGACGATCCGCTATATCATACATGCCTGTTTGCAAACCAGGCCAGATGGAAATAATTATATCACCGAGTCCTCCTGGACCTATCTGATGGCAATGGCCGAACAGATTATACAGACAGCCATGCTGTACGATTATATCAAATACGGACTGGTGAATCATACCATTCTGATTAACGAGTATCATGAGTTCCAGGAAGTAATAACAGGTGGCAAATTTGAAATGAATAGCTACCTGGATCAAGAGGCGGCCAGTAAGGTAAGTTTGGTCAGAAATGCTTTCAAAAATGCTAAAACGGATCGTAAAAAAAATGAAGTGTCTGAAGAATTTGAAGAATGGGAGGGTGAGTTCTCAAAGGTATTCTCGCAGCAATTCGGGGTTTCATACGACAATATCATTGTGGTTCTTTATGTGATTTCAAAAGCCGATTATGACACAGTTCAGAACTTCCCTGTAAGTTTTGCTAGCAAAGTGCAGTTGACAGACATCATACTATCCAATATGACAATAGACCTTACCCGCGAGGAAATAGAAAAGACAATTGAATTTCTAACTTTAAAGCCTGGTGTATTTGGTCCTGCACAACCCCTGTATCATGGGGTGCTTTTGCGTAAACGACAACGCTTGACGCTGTGTCCTTTTGTTGAAATAAAAGAGGGCGAGCTGATGTTTGGGCGTGAGGTATTGGATGGTGCATTGAACATTTGGAGTGAAGTAGTGAAGGGAAGCCTGCCGTTTAAAGTAGAAGAAAATTCCGAAGTTTATAAATTTCTAAATCAGGTACGAATCGAAAAAGGAGCTGGATTTGAGAAAAAGATAGAACGTATTGCTGAAGACACACTTGGAAGAGATTGTGTGGAGATGAGAATTGACAATTTTAAAAGACTTTCGGACCATTTTAATACTAGGGAAGATTGTGGTGAGATAGATCTGCTTTGCGTTAATGCTGTATCCAAGACCCTGTTTGTGATGGACTGTAAAAATCTCCTAAAGAAGTTGGGGCTATACCAGATTAGCAGGGAAATAGAATCATTCTTTATTAAACGCGATTCACACTATCACCAGTTGGTTCAAAAAAAGGAATTTGTTGAAGAGCATTTAGCTGAAGTATTGCTTCACTTTGGAGTCAATGATGTGACGGGTTGGACAATAAAGCATGGTTTTGTGGTTTCCAATGTGCAGTTTGCTGCATTCTATAATAACCAGTCTGCTGATTTTATTTTAGCTGAGGAACTTGCGGCATATCTCACAGCTTGACGTATGTTAGGTGAAACTAGATGTAAATAGTATGTTGTTCATAAAACAAACAGCTATTTCTTAGCTGTTTGGGAATTAAACAAAATTGTCTGCTGTCGTTTTAATTCCAAATCCATCCCACAAAACGCCGCTATAATTTTGGTGTATCAAATCGATATCCAAAATCTATTGTTATGAAAACATTTGTGGTGGTGATGTTAGCGGTGATTAGTGTGGGTACAAATGCGCAATCCGTTTCCCTTCGATATGCCGGTGTGCTTACTCCAGCCGACCATCTTTCTCTTCGTTACGAGCACGGGACCAATGGTGCTATCAATCTTTCCCTGGGTGGTTTTTATGAGCGCTCCCGTGATTATTTCTTAAACTATTCCTGCTATGGCTCTGATCTGCTGGCTGAATATTCAGCTAACCGAAATGCAGATGCCTTGCCTTTGTTCGGTTTGCGATTTGGCCTGGGCGCGACATGGCAGGTTGTGAGCGAACCGTGGCTGTATAAAGGATTGTCCTTTTCAGAGCGTATGAATTACGGATTGCTTGGAGAAGCAAACCTGGACTGTCACCTAAGTGATGCATTTCGACTAAATCTTTTCGGGCAACATAAATATCTGCTACGATCCTTGTCCGGCGGCACACGGTTCTGCTTTGGCCTGGGACTCGCTTATCATCTAAGTTCCTACTAACGCTTATTTAAAATCCAATATCCATGAAGCTGTTTACGCAACTCCCGCGATGGGGGATGGGGCTTGCCTTTGCCCTGGTGACCCTCCTTTTTGTTCCCACTGTTTCCAAAGCGCAGGTGAATGAAGGACACTATATCATTATCGAGTTACTGGAACAAACCTATGATTGCAGCACAGGACAGGCGTATGTGAAGTTCCATATCACTAACTATGATCAGTATGGTGGTACGGGTTCTTATCATACGGTCTATACTATTGATCTGGGGGCCAGCCGTATTGTAGGCAGGAGCTTGCCTGGTGGCGATGCTGATGTCTGGTTCACGGGCGCATATCATCCGGGCGATGATATTGTCTGCACTGCGCAAGGGATTAGTGATAACGATGCGCCACAGACTGATTTCCGTTTTGTTGGTAGTGGCGGAACCGTTCCACCCAAACCGTCCATCAGTTCATCTGCCTCGATGCCTTTGTGCAACGGTGCATCAACAGTCTTATCTGTCAGTGACGTTTCCTATAGTTACGTTTGGTCGAATGGCGCAACAGGCAGTTCTATTAATGTGTCGGCGGCAGGTACCTATACTGTTCATACGGTGGGTCAATGTGGTAATTCGCCTGAAAGTGATCCCATAGTTGTTACTACCGCAACTGCACCACCTGCGCCTGTTATCGGAAGCAGCAATGGCACATTACTCTGCAACGGACAATCAACGACATTCAATGCCACTTCTACTGGTGGTACAGTCAACTGGAGTAATGGTGCTACAGGTGCGAATATGGTGACGGCCGCGGCCGGAACCTATTACGCATCTGAGACAAATGGATGCGGAACAAGTGGCAACAGTAATGTAATTGTCATTTCAACAAATCATACACCTCAAGCCCCTTCGGTCAGCAGCAGTAATGGTGTATCACTTTGTAATGGCGCGACCACGGTGTTATCTGCTGCGCCGACAGCGGGCGGATCTATTAACTGGAACACCGGTGCGACAGGTGGATCGATCACAGTCAGTAGTCCGGGAAGTTATTACGTGTATGAAACCAATAGCTGCGGAACCAGTGCCAATAGCAACGTAATAGAGATCACAACAGGGTCAACACCTTCTGCACCTTCCATTTCTTCTTCCAATGGAACACTATTGTGTAACGGTGCATCTACTGTTTTATCAGCTTCAGGTTCAGGAACGATCAATTGGAATACAGGTTCGGTTACTGGCTTCATTGGTGTTACGAGTGCAGGAAGTTATTATGCGGTTGCTTCCAACAATTGCGGTACCAGTGGTGCAAGTAATACCATAGTGATCAATACTTCATTAACACCGGGAGCACTTACTGTTTCAGTATCGGGCGGGCCATTGCTTTGTAATGGCGCATCAGCTACGCTTAGTGCGTCACCATCATATGGCGGCTCCATTCATTGGAATACGGGTGCAAGTGGTAATAGTTTATCTGTCAGCAGCGCTGGTAATTATTATGCGTATGAATCCAATGGCTGCGGTAGTGGCTCGCAAAGTAATACGGTAACGATCTTAACAGGTTCCACACCGGCTGCACCCACTGTTACCCCATCCGGTAATCAACTACTGTGCAATGGTGCATCGGTTACGCTTTCATCAAGTGGGTCGAACGTGTTATGGTCGAATGGTGCAACAGGTAATACGATCAGTACTTCAACTGCGGGTAATTATTATACGATCGACCGTAACGCCTGCGGTAATAGTTCCGCTTCCAATACAGTAAACGTTTCAACTGTGGTATGCCCGACACCAGTACCGGGCGGTTCCTTCCTGGTTTGTCCTGGTGCGCTCAAAACACTGGATGCAGGCGGCGGATATGATACCTATCAATGGTCGAATGGCGCTACGACACGAACCGTTGCAGTTGGTCCAGGTACATACACAGTGACGGTAAGTAAACAGGGATGTTTTGCGACCTCAGCTGCTGTAACAGTTGGTTACTATACGGTAGTAACGCCGAGTGTATCGGCCTCGGGTGCGACGACATTTTGTGCAGGTGGTAGTGTGAGCCTGTCTGCGAGTTATGGTAATGCGTTTTCGTGGAGCAATGGTGGGACTTCTTCTTCCATCAATGTCAACAGTAGCGGGGCTTATTATGTAACGGTTACGGATGGCAATGGATGCCAGGCGACTTCTGCAGCCGTACAGGTTACGGTGAACGCAGCACCGACAGCAAGTATTAGCGGCAATGCAAGCGTATGTCAAAATAATTCGTCGCCTGTGGTGGTGTTTAGCGGTAGCGGCGGTGTTGCTCCTTATACTTTTTCATACCGCATTAATGGCGGTTCTGTGCAAAACGTCACCACTACCAGTGGCAACAGCGTAAGTGTTTCTGTTCCGACTTCATCCGCAGGAAGTTTTATTTATAGTCTGGTGGATGTCAAGGAAAGCAGCTCGACGGCATGTAATAATGCGGCGAGTGGATCTGCGACTGTTATAGTGAACGCGCTACCTACTGCAACAATTTCTGGGACTACCGCAGTTTGTAAAAACAGCGTGGCACCAGTGGTTACATTTTCTGCCAGCGGTGGTAGTGGCCCATACACGTTTATCTATAAAATCAATGGTGGTGCGAGCCAGGTAGTCAGCACATCTTCCGGCAGCAGCGTTTCGATTGCAGTGCCTACTTCTTCGGCTGGAACTTTTGTGTACTCGCTGGTGAGTGTGCAGGAGTCTGGTTCTTGTCTTAATAGTGCGAGTGGAACGGCGACTGTTACGGTGAATGCATTACCTACTGCAACGATTGCAGGCAGTGCGACAGTTTGTAAGGGTTCCCTTTCACCGTTGATCACTTTCACAGGAACTGGTGGTGTCAGCCCTTATACGTTCAGCTACCGGATCAATGGTGGGACGGCACAAACGATCTCTACTGTTTCAGGCAACAGTATTACCCTTGCTGTACCTACTTCCAGTGCAGGTGACTTTACTTATGATTTACTAAGTGTGCAGGAAAGTAGTGGAACAGC
Organism: Chitinophagaceae bacterium; assembly: GCA_004028765.1. GTDB lineage: Bacteria > Bacteroidota > Bacteroidia > Chitinophagales > Chitinophagaceae > Sediminibacterium. Next base: position 44,094 of record SAIX01000012.1, read on the forward strand.
CTGCACGAACGCGGCAAGTGGATCGGTGACGGTGCGCGTGAACGCACTGCCAGCGGCTACAATCGGAAGCGATGTAACTGTGTGCAGGAATGCTGCGTCGCCTGCTATTACATTTACCGGTAGCGGCGGCACAGCGCCTTATACATTCTCGTATAAGATTAATGGCGGCGCACTACAGACCATTACCACCACATCAGGTAATAGTGTCTCTGTAATTGTTCCTACAGCAGCGCCTGGAAGTTTTGTGTATTCGCTGGTCAGTGTGCAGGAAGCAAGTTCGACAGCATGTTCAGCATCGGTATCGGGAGGCGCAACAGTGGTGGTTAATCCGTTGCCAACGGCTACCATTAGTGGAAGCGCAACGGTTTGTCAGAACGGTAGTTCTCCCGTGGTAACATTTACCGGTACGAACGGCACTGCCCCTTATTCGTTCGTTTATCGCATTAACAGTGGTCCCGATCAAACGATTACCAGCTCCGGAAATACTGCGTCGATCAACGCGCCAACCAGCGTCAGCGGAACATTTACTTATACACTGATCTCGGTAACGGATGCGAGCACGACTACTTGCAGCAATACAGCTACAGGTAATGCCGTAATCGTCGTAAATGCGCAACCTGCCAGAGCAATCATTACAACCGGCAACGCACATCTCTGTAATGGTGAAACAGGTGTGCTCAAAATCACCAATTATGTTTCCGGTAATAATTACAGCTGGTATAGAGACGGCGTACTGATCCGTAGTTCAATAAAAGATACGCTGCAGGTAAGCGTTGCGGGAACTTATACCGTGTTGCCTGTTTCTGCACAAGGATGTGAGGCGGCTAAGGTTTCAGATGCAGTGATCATTACTACTGGATCTGTTAGCACACCCGTGATCACAGGATCGCTAAAAGTTTGCCCACAGGGAAAGACAATACTTACTGCAAAGACAATCGAAGGAAATGGTTACAACCGGTGGCGATGGTCTTCGCCACCGGGTTCTAAAATACTATCGGAGGATAGCAGTTTTTTCGTAGGCGCCGGGCAGTATCGTGTTTGGGTTAGTGCACAGGGCTGTGCTGACAGTGTAAGTATAGCTGTAACAGCGGACGATACTGAGTTCCCGGCGGGAAAATTATCAAGCGATAAAATAATCCTCAAATACGGTGAAACGGTAACACTAAAGGCCGAGGTAATAGGAGCTGAAACGTACAGGTGGAACCTGGGGAATGGAAGAACTTTTCAAACAACAAGCAACACCATCCGGGAAAGTTATTTCGTTGGCGGCGACTCAATACCGGTGAGAGTATGGGCTACAAGTTCCAGAAACTGCACTACGCTTTTTACAACGGCTATTAAAGTAAATGCAATGCCGCGCGATACACTACCGGATCGCTCGTTTACCGGCAGCGTAAAAGATTGGAACGTGTTTCCGATTCCATTCCACGAGCAGTTAAAAATCACAACAGTACTCAAAAGGAGTGAAACGGTACGAATCGACCTTTTCTCTGGCGATGGCAAATTGATTAAGACCTGGTCGCTGCCTGGAAAGAAAGGAGAGAATCTCTTCACGCTAGACGCAGGTGATCTCACACCTGGTGTACTGTATTTCATCACCAGTTATTATAATGGTGAAAAACATTTTGAGAAAGTCTACAAATACTAAATCTTATGAAAAACCTATTCTTCATTTCTTTACTGGTGTTGCTTGCCGGGTGCAGTGACAAATACGATTCCCTTGTTCAGAGTGCGCCTCCCCCCGTTCTTTCCTTCGGAAGCGATACGCTTTGTATCCGCGAAAAAGATCCCACCAATGTGAACGGCACAGGCAAGGGTGTATTGACTATTTACTGTTCCCCGGCAGGCCACCAGTTTAATCTGTCCTTCAGCGATACCAGCGGCAAACTGCATTTTGTCTATCGCGGCGTGGCACTAGCAGATTCGAAACCCTTCCTGGTTGCAGATAACGCGAACCGCTTGTATTGTTATGCAGATGCGCCGGGACTATATGCAGTTGATTTTACCCTAACTGATCAATTAGGTAAAACATGCACCCGAACACTAATCGTACAGTGTAGCGCAGGCATAAAACCAACAGCCGCACTTTCCTGGGAACAAATCGGGTTGGATGGTGGCAATTGGCAATATTATTTCAACGCTTCGGGAAGCAGCCAACCCTTCGGGGCTATCATGTCCTATCACTACATGATCGACGGCGATAAGATCACAGTAAACCATCCCATGATGAAATATTTCTTTCATACGCCGGGAATGCATGCGGTGTCTTTTTATGTGATAGATGACTTAAGTCTTTCTTCTGATACACTCAACTATTCAATCCTCACGAAATGAGAACGATTTTCTTCTTGCTATTGCTGCCGTTTTGTTCCATGTCGCAAACCGCGCCAGCACCGGTGGTTAATAGTTTTCCATCGCTTTCTATCTCAGCGCACAGTCGCGGTTGGGCCATGGGCAATACAGGTATCGCCGCCGCAGAAGGCAATCAAGCGCTGGAATCCAATATCGCCAAGATCGCCTCCGTTCAAAATTTCCATCAAGCTAGTATTAGTTACCTGCCGTGGATGCGGGCTGTTTCTAACGACAGTCGTTTTATGCATGCTGATTATATCGCTTCAGTTGGTGATGCCTCCGCGCTTGGGGTTGCTATCAATTACCTGGATTTAGGAAACGTAGCAATACGTGACGATAACGGCGCAACACTGGGACTGTATAAGTCAAGTGAGTTTAATATCGGTGGTTCTTATGCTTTACAATTGGGTGCAAACGCATCGCTGGGCGCTACTATGCGCTTTATCGGATCACGGTATTTCAGCACGGCTACCGAAAATAAATATAGCCTGTGTGGTGATCTTGGTTTTTGCCAGTTTGTGAATATGGGTGATGGTGTGCGACTGCAATGGGGTGCAACGGTATCCAACCTGGGTGCGGCCATCAACCTGCCGGCAACGGCCGGCGTGGGTCTTGCTTACATCAAGCATGATGAGGCCAACAATCGGTGGACAATATCCTTAGATGCTTCCCGGCTTTTACAAGACGACTGGAAAGGACTACGCGTTAGTACAGGTGTGGAGTATGGATTTGACGAGCAATTTTTCTTAAGGGGCGGGGTAAACCTCGAGAATAAAGCAAAAGGCGACCGAAAATATTTTTCATTGGGTGCAGGCTATAAAGGATTCATAAGCGATCAAAGCTGGGCCTTGGATATCCATTATCTGATTCCTTTTGCAATCGTTAGTGGCGTGTCGCCCTTTCAAAATGCATTTGGGCTTACTCTTTCTATTAACATCGGAAATTTTCAATAGCGCTTATGTTTAAAGGTCTTGACTGGGTGCAGTACATCAAAACCATTGCCGTGGTAGTGTTCGGTTATTATGTCGTAATCGGTTGGATATACAGAAAAGAATGGTTGCAGTGGTGGCGCGATAGAATAAAAAAGTGAGTAAAGACAAGAAGCGCTGCAACGACATGCCCTGCTGCCCGTGCAGGAGAACCAAGTGCGTCAAGAGAAGTGGTGGCGGGCATGTTTTTACAATCAAATAATGTGTGTATGAAAAAGTGGGAAAAGAAAATACAAATACTTGTAACACTATTGCTGGTTACGATTGCAGGCCATAGTCAGGACGGTAATGCTGGTATACTCGATGCAAACCAGAAAGTCAGAAGTTATTTCCAATCGGGAACGCAACTTATGTATGCAGTGGGTGCAATCGTTGGGCTTATTGGCGCGGTTAAAGTTTTTAATAAATGGAATGCAGGAGATCATGACACGGGCAAGGTCGCCGCGGCTTGGTTTGGAAGCTGCGTATTTCTGGTGGTAGTGACAACGGTTATCCGGGCGTTTTTCGGAATCTAAGCCGAAGTATCGTAAAAGTTTTTAGTGGCGAGGGATTAAAGTGGTGCTATGAATAGCGTATATACAATCAATAAGGGTGTGGGAAGACCTGTTGTGTTCAAAGGGTTAAAAGCACAGTGGATTTGGTATCTCGGCGGTGGGATACTCGGCTTGCTATTACTGTTTACACTGCTGTACATCATGGGGCTCCCTGTTGTGTTCTGTATTACACTAATTATATTTCTGGGCTGCATGCTCTTTTATCTCGTGTACCGTTTCAATGCAAGGTTTGGAGAATATGGACTCATGAAAAAAATGGCGGCAAAGGCGGTGCCGCCAGTAATATACTGTGATCAAATGTTTCGTGCGTGAAAAAGTTATCAGAGAAAATTCCTTTATACAGTGTGGAAAATGATATGCTGCTCTCCAAAATAGGCGACATCACGGTGGCGTACACGATAACACTTCCTGAAATATTCTCTCTCTCCAATGCTGAATATGAGGCCCTGCATCAAAGCTGGATCAAGGCCATCAAAATATTGCCAGCGGGATATATACTTCACAAACAGGATTGGTTTACCCAGGAAAGATTTCAAGGTGATTTTGAGCGAGAACATACGTTTCTATCGCATGCAAGTGAAAGGTTCTTTCATGAGCGACCCTATCTGTCACACCGTTGTTATTTGATGCTGACGATGCCTGCGCAGGAGAGGGTAGCCGTCAATTCTTATTCATCAACGCTCCTGCGCAAGCATTTGGTTCCCAAAGAAACGCTTGACCCCGGGTTTGCAAAAACTTCTGAAAATGTTTGTTCTCAGTTCGTGCGCATTTTATCAGATGGCGGTCTGATAGCATGCGAACGATTACATAACGACGCTTTGGTGAAGTTGGTCAATGAATACCTTTTGCTGGATACAGATAATCTGCGACGTGACCTTGATTTTTCAGATGGGGTGCGAGTCGGTGAGAAATACTGTACCATGTTTTCGTTTGCGCAAGCGGATGATCTTCCGGGGTTTTGCGGTCCCCGTATCGCTTACGAAAAATATTCGACCGCGACTACAAAGTTCCCCATTGGTTTTGTTTCGCCACTCTGCCAGCTCTTACCAGTGGATCATTTGTACCAGCAGTTTATCCGTATTGAAGACGGGCCTGCTGTCATGAAACGGTTAGAGAAGAAAAGATTGCGACTACAGTCTTTATCGGCCTATTCGCGGGACAACGCTTACGCGTGTGATGCGGTGAACCGATACCTGGAAGAGGCTATTGGGGAGCAAAGACAGCCGGTATCTGCGCATTTTCACTTGTTGGCGTGGACAGATGACGGCACCCGTATTCAAGAGGTGCGAAATGCTTGTAGCGCTGCCATAGCTTCCATCGACGCAAACCCAAGAGTTGAAACTGTAGGTGCGCCACAGCTTTATTGGGCAGGCATTCCGGGCAACGCGGCGGATCTACCCTTGAATGAAACCTTCTTGACATTCTCCCAACAGGCAAGTTGTTTTATCAATACGGAGACAGGGTATCGTTCTACGGGTGTGGATTTTGGGGTACGCTTAGGGGATCGCGAGTCCGGAAGACCGCTCCTGGTTGATATTTCGGATGAGCCGATGAAAAGGGGCATCATCACTAACCGCAATAAATTTATCCTAAGTCCCTCTGGTGGTGGTAAGTCTTTTACGGTAAACCATCTAAAGCGCTCTTATTATGAGTTAAACGCGCATATCCTGATTGTGGACATAGGACATTCCTATCGCAGTCTCTGTCGGATGTTAGCCGGCTATTATTTTACCTATTCCGATGAGAAGCCCATGCGGTTTAATCCTTTTATTACTTCAGACGGAAAAGCACCAGACCAGGAGAAACAGGAAAGTATAAAGACGCTACTTGTTACGCTTTGGAAAAAAGACGATGAAAAATTTACGCGTAGCGAATATGTTGCTCTTTCAAATGCCATAACTCTTTATTACAATAAGCCCATTGGCGATAGATCTTTTGATAGTTTTTACGAGTTCCTGCAAACGGAATACGCAGAGATTGTCAGATCCGAGAATTTGAAGGATCGCGATTTTGACCTGACGAATTTCCTATATGTCCTGCGTCTGTATTACAGGGACGGACAGTATGGATTTCTCCTTAATGCAAAAGAAAATCTCGATTTACTGAATGAACGCTTTATTGTTTTCGAGCTAGATACTATCAAAGACCATCCGATTTTACTACCCGTAGTTACGATCATCATCATGGAGGCGTTCATCGCCAAGATGCGTAAACTAAAGGGCATCCGGAAAATTATACTGATAGAGGAAGCATGGAAGGCTATCATGCAGGATACGATGGCGGAGTACATCAAATACCTGTATAAGACGGTAAGAAAACATTTTGGTGAGGCCTATATCGTTACCCAGGATATCGATGACATTCTTTCTTCGTCGATCGTAAAACAAACCATCATCAATAACAGCGACTGTAAGATACTTCTGGACCAGTCAAAATTCGAAAACCGGTTCGAGGAGGTCCACCGACTGCTAGGATTGACGGAAAAAGAAAAGGGATTGGTGCTTTCAATGAACAGGGCAAACGATCCGACGAAGAGATACAAAGAGGTTTTTATTTCCTTAGGCGGGCGCGTTTCAAAAGTGTACCGGGTGGAAGTGTCACCGGAAGAATACTATACCTACACGACAGAAGAAAGAGAAAGGGTCAAAGTGGATGAGGCGATAAAAGTGTTCGGCGGAATAGAGGCTGCGATACAGTCGATCGTGGTAGAGAGTGGAAAATGATTAATTAATAAAAAAATGTGAGTCATGAATAAGTGGGTGTGGAATAAAAGTGTTTTATGGCAGGGGGACTGTCTTGAATTATTGCCGAAAGTACAGGATCGATCGGTAGATATGGTGCTCTGTGATCTGCCGTATGGAACAACTTCTTGCAAATGGGATAAGAAAATCGACATTGTTCGGTTATGGGAACAGTACCTGAGGGTGATTAAACCCAATGGTGCAATTATCCTTACAGCCAGTCAGCCGTTTACTACCGAGCTGATCAATAGCAACCCTAAGCTTTTTAAGTATGAGTGGATATGGGTCAAGAATACCTGTACGGGTTTTCAGATGTCCAAGACCCAGCCTTTAAAAAAGCATGAGAATGTTCTCGTGTTCTCAGAGGGAAAAATGAGTAGTTCAAAGGCCGGATTCTCTAAGAGAATGTTGTACTACCCTCAAGGGCTGGTGCGGATCGATAAAAAAGTTTCTAAACGCGCGAGTAAAGAAGATTGCATTATACATATCAAGCGATCCAGTAGCCATATACAGGAGTTCACCAACTATCCCATGTCGGTGCTTCATTTTAAAAAAGAGAATGGATTACACCCGACACAAAAACCGGTTCCGCTCTTCGAGTACTTAATACAAACCTACTCGACCCCGGGTGGGGTGGTGCTTGACAATTGTTCAGGAAGCGGCACCACCGGTATTGCCTGCCTGAATACCAACCGTCGTTTTATCCTGATGGAGCAGGATAGTGCCTATGTGGAACGAACCGTTAAACGTATCCGCGAACATTTGAAAAGTATGAAGAAGAAGCAAGTAACAACATGCAAGTAAAAATACTGTTTGTGCTCTTGGTCTGCTGCACGTCAAAAGTTTGTGCGCAGTCTATCGATCCGGTATCGCTGTTAATAGGTAAGATAGTAAAAGCCCTTGATCTGCAGGTGCAGAAGCTACAGAACCAAACCCTTTCCTTACAGCAATTACAATTGGTGGCGGAGCATGAACTCTCAAAAACAAAGCTCGCGGAAATCGCCGATTGGCAACAAAGGCAGCAGGCTTTGTATGATGGTTATTTTAAAGAATTGCAAACAGTAAAGAACGCTGTCAAATCCCTTACTCAGATTCGACAAATTGTATCGATGCAGGCTGACGTGATTCGAGCGTACAAGAAAATTTCAGGCAGTTCAACCAACAAAGACCGCTTGCTCAGTCTAAGCCACGATATCCTTCAATCCTTGGAAGCCGTTACGAACAATGGACAAATGGCCATGAATGACGCAGCGCGTATAAAGGCAATTCTTAGAAAAAGAGATGCAATGGAAGAATGTCTTGCGCAAATGCTAGCGATCAACAAGGTACAACAACATGCGGCTATCGATTCCTTACAAAGACTGTCAGACTTTCAGTTACTAAAACGCTTAAACAACAAAAGATGAAAATTGGGCTGGTGTGGATCATGATATGCACCGCATATGTGCGAACCCATGCGCAAACGCAAGAGATGGAACAGTTAAGGCTGGATCTGGAAAAACTAGCGCAGTTTAAGTTGATGCTCACCGAAATGAAGTCAGGGTATCAAACGATGCTCAGCGGATATAGTGCTTTGCGCGATATCGGTAAGACCAATTTTAACTTACATAAAGGGTTCCTGGATGGTTTACTGGCGGTAAATCCTTCAGTCGCTCGTCAGCCTGCAGTACAAAGAATTTACGCGCATCAGAATAGAATAATAAGCGACAGTAAATCATGGATCACACGCTTAAGAAATACGCAGGTCTTTAAAGCGTCAGAGATAGCTGAAGTGGTAGCAGATTATTCAAACCTCATTTTGCTGCTGGAAGCAGATCGGGATCTTTTAGAAAAAGTACTCACCCCGGGAACCTACAGGATGAGTGACGCAGAACGATCGGAGATTATTTCAACTATCGAGGTCTCGGTACAAAAGCATACTCAGAAGTTCAGCGAGTTGCAGGAACAATATAATCGACAGTTATCGCTTCGGTTACAATCAAAAAAAGATGCGCAGGATATCAGACGCCTGGGTAAACAATAAACAGCAGCTATAATGAAAAGAATGTATGTGTTGATTTTATTCTTACCGATTGGAGTGCATGCGCAAACCCTTTCCAATGGAACGTACATGCAATCGGTACTGGACCAGTTGTATAACGCGATGATGCCTATGTGCGGCCAGCTGATCGGTTCTGCCAGACTGATTGCAGGACTGGCTACGCTGTGCTATATCGGTATGCGGGTTTGGAAAAGTATTGCAGCAGCAGAACCATTGGATCTCTTCGGTTTGCTTCGCCCTTTTGTTATCGGGTTCTGTATTCTCATTTTCCCCTCCTTTATTACGCTGTTGAATGGGATACTGCAGCCCACCGTAGCAGCTACTTCCTACATGGTAAGGAACAGCAATACTGTGATGGAAAAATACCTGGCTGCCCAACAGGCATCAAATGGTGGGCTGGGCATGTTAAATCCGGCCAGTTGGATCAGGGCCGGAATAAAAGAAATTCTGGAAGTCGTCTTTCAAACGGCGGCGCTGATCATCGATGTAATCAGAACCTTCTATTTAATAGTACTAGCGATCATCGGTCCTATTGTTTTTGCACTTTCCATTTTCGATGGCTTCCAGCATTTGCTTACTGTTTGGCTGGCGCGGTACATCAATGTATTTCTCTGGCTGCCGGTGGCCAATATTTTTGGCGCCATCATTGCCAAAGTCCAGGAGACCATGATTGCAAACGCGCCTGTGGACGATGCGCTACCGTATTCCACCACCAACTGGGCTTATATCGCATTTCTTTTGATTGGTGTCATTGGATATTTCACCGTTCCATCCGTGGCTAATTATATAGTGAATGCAGGTGGTGGCAATGCACTCTTGCATAAAGTAACCTCCATGACCGTAGGTGCTGCAAAACAAACAGCTAGTGCGGTTACGACTGCCAGCACAGGAATGTCTGCCGATGCCTTTGGAAAAGGGGCAAATAAAATGACCCAGGGCATGAGCGAGTCTGGTGCATCGAACAATTACTTCAAAGAAAAAATAAAAGGGTAAAGCATGTTCGAGCCTACTAGAAATATAGACACTGCTTTTCGCTCGATGCGTATGGTCATGCTTACGGTGATCATCGCATGTCTGCTCATAAGTGCTTACGCGGTGTATAAAAATGGCAAGATCGCAGAGCGCATGCAGGACAGGGTGTATGTCCTGAACTCTGGAGTTGCCATGGAAGCGGTTGCGGGTACCAGGCGCGATAACTTGAGCGTAGAAGCAAAGGATCATGTGCGCCGGTTTCATGAACTGTTCTTTTCACTCGATCCTGATGAAAAAGCGATTTCTAGTAATATCCGCCGCGCACTATACCTGGCAGATGCAACGGCTAAAAAACAGTACGATGATTTGGTGGAAACTGGATATGTCTCGGGCATTATTTCAGGCAATATTAGTCAGCATATATCAGTAGATAGTGTTGCTGTGTCACTTAGCAGTGAGCCTTATGCGTTTACATGTTATGCGACACTAAAGATCATACGCTCTTCGAGCATCGTCAGTCGAAGCCTGATTACGGCGGGCGTACTGCGAGTCGTATCTAGATCGGAGCATAATCCGCACGGGTTCCTGATTGAAAAATGGGAAGTGATAGAAAATAAGGATATCAAAATCGAGAACAGATGAATGAAAGGAATAAAAGACAGCTAAGGTTTTTATTGTTGCTACCGGTCATAGTCGTTCCATTTACTACTACACTGTTCTGGCTTCTGGGGGGCGGATCTAAGGAAGTATCTACCAAATCACAACAAAGTGGTTTAAATACCAAATTACCGGGAGCAAACATTTCAAAAGATAGTGCCAAGGATAAGCTTTCTTTTTATGAGCAGGCTATTGCAGATTCCTTGCATAAAGAGTCAGTTGCCAGGAACGATCCCTTTTATCGCGAAAGCGAATCAAAGAGTCCGGAATCAAAAACAGAGGCAGATGAAAGAATAAAGGAGATATATAAAAGGAACCATGTCTATCAAAGCTACAACGAGCAGAAACCCCAATACGAGCCCGTCAGAGGGAGCCCAACTAGCACAGTTACTCAAATAGTAAGTGCCCAAGAAAAAGACCCAGAGATAGAGGCCATCAATCAGACGCTTGAGCAATTAAAAAGTCTACAGTCAACGCCGCAGCCTAAGGTCAACAAAACAAGCATAGCAACCAATACAGTCCAGGCAAAACAGGTGGACAGTGATGATGATAGTTTCTTCGGAAAAAAAGATTCAGGAAGGCTCAATAGATTTATAGACGACCGCAAAGAACCCTCAACAGGATTTTCTGCCATCATAGCCTATACACAAATTGTACAGTCGGGAATGCCGGTTAAGATGCAGTTGGAAAGAGCTATGAAATGTGGTACTACAATTATCCCGGTTGGGTATGAACTCACAGGTATCGCTGCGCTGGAAGGGGATCGTATGATGATTACAGTCTCCACGGTCCAGGTACAGGGTGAGATTATCCCCGTGTCACTTGTAGTACATGATCTGGATGGACTCGAAGGAATATACGTGCCTGGCTCATTAAAGAGTGAAGTATTAAAGTCAACCGCAGAACAAAGTCTTCAATCGGTCAACATACTAAGTCTTGACCCCACCGTGCAATCCCAATTGGCGGCAGCGGGCATAAGTGCCGCCAAAGGGTTACTCAGCAAAAAAGTAAAGGCTGTAAGAACCATCATCACCGCGGGATACAAGATCATCTTAAGAAACAAAAAAAACGAGTGAGATGAGAGTTGTTGTAGTAATTATAATACTCTTTGCATGTGAGTGTGTATCCGCACAGGTGGAAATGCCAAGGGTATTTGCGGTCGGCGTTAACCGAACCACTAGTATCATTTTTCCCGCGAGCATCGTCTCGGTGGATCGGGGAAGTGAAAAAATAATCATTCAAAAGGCTACCAATTATATCCTTAAAGTAAAAGCGGAAAGCAATTTCTCCGACACCACCAGTTTAACAGTCGTTACTTCTGACGGAAAGCTCTATCCGTTTCTGGTTCATTTTAATCTCTCGGCAGCAGCTCTCACTATTCAATTAGGTAGAGATGATGCAATCAACCGTGATACAAGTTTAGATGTGCTGGATAGAGAGGTAAGAAGGTTTAACCAAAATCTTTTCGGCGTGTCATTCACCGAAGGAAAAGTGCGCCTTTCTTTAACGGGTGTTTACTCAACCGGAGAACTCGTGCTGTGCAGGTTCAGGTTGGAAAATCATTCTTCTCTCTCATACGCAGTGGGTGGACTGCAGGTGGTGTCAAAGGAATCAAGTATTGCCCGACGGGCGTCCGCACAGGAGAGAAAAATCACTCCGGTGTTTTTCTTGCAACAGGAAATGGTAGTGCGCGAAAAGTCTGTCCAGGTATTTGTCATTTTTCTACCTAAGCCCACCCTTAATCTTTCCCGCAGTCTTGAATTCCGTCTGTCCGAAAAAGACGGCGAAAGAAACCTGGTACTGCAGGTCAGAAATAAGTTTTTGATCAAGGCAGTGTTGATACGATAAAAATTTTGGAGACATGTATATACAGATAAGCGAACTGGCAGCCGTTGTCAGAGAAATGGAAGACCAGCTTCAGGACTTGAAGGTCTTTGTGTCGGTTGATAAAAGCTTGCAGATGATCTCGGTGCGCGATCTATATTTTTTTGAAACGGAAGATAAGGTTAATGCTTTCGAGGAATTCAACGAAAGCCGAGGCAAAGAGGTAATCACGCTTCTTCTTTTACACGCCTACGGATATATCGAAGCAAAGGCTTTTGAGGCTTTTTCTGGTGGGATAAGAAATGCCATATATGTCGACCTAAAAAGTCTAGCTGCTCAGAATGAAATTGAGGAAAGACTCGATATCCGTACAGAACTAGAGAGTGAAATGGAGGCCATGAAATGGAGCGATATAAAATATGAATACCGCAGAGTAGATGATAAAAAATTGCCTTTTGACGAGTTGATAAGTTTCAATCGGTTAGAATTTTTAATGGAGACACTTTCCGCGCATGCGCAGCTAAGTATTGAAAACAGGCAATGGGTAGAGGATATCACCAGACGATATTGGACTGGGTATCCTATGGAAAAAGAAATCCAACCGATCCTGGATGGCAGGTATGCCCAGATCAATCAACCAATTATTAGTAACCATAAAAATGAGAGTATGAATGTAGAGACTTTTGAGTACTTAAAAGAAAGAGTACGCTACACGGGCTTTGGGGAGGGTTTAAATAACCAACTGGAAAGAGGTTTAAAGGAAGGATTACCGGAGTTTACCGTCTACGGAAGTCATGAATTCGGTAAAGACAGGGTCGATATGGCCTTGCATTTTTCGCGTTCCAGTCGAGAGGGTAGCGAAAAATATTTTTTCAATCGCTATGAAATCGCCTTAAAGGCCGAGGGAAGTGAATCCCGGCAAATGTTCTTTATCAACAACAAGGGTCAGAGTATAACGCTGCGGGAAGCCTATAATCTGATGAAGGGAAGAAGCGTTTTCAAAGAACTTACCCCAAAAGAAGGCGCGCGTTACAATGCATGGCTTAAGCTGGATTTTCAGAAAAGAGATGAGCATGGTAACGCGAAACTCCAAACCTTCAATGAGAATTATGGATTCGATTTAAAAGAAGCAGTTGGTCGTCTCCCGTTAAAAGAATTGAAGGAACCGGATAAGCTGGCAAAACTCTTTGAACAGCTCCAGAAAGGCGATCTGGTTGAAGCTACACTGCTTCGCAAAGAAAATGGAGAAACCACTGAGCGAGAAGTTACTGTATTGATCACAGCCGATCCTAAATACAAGTCGATGCAAATGTTCGACATGGAAGGCAGAAAACTGCATGTGCCAGGCCCGAAACATGACACAAGGTATGGACAGGCGCCAGTAGATGAAAAGCGTATAGAGAATGGTACAGCAGTGCGGGTGGGGGAAGTGGCAAAACAGGTGGCGGATAACTTGCAAACATCTTCTGTTAAACCTGGTGAAGCGGAAGGGGGATCGAAACCTATCCATAAAAACCAGAATCTGTTACCGAAGCGTGTAAATAATCAAAGCAATCTGCTCCAGAAGAAAAAACAGAAAAACAAAAAAGGCAGATCGATCTCATAAACCACAAAGTATGAACAAGAGGAATTTGGAAATGCTGGCAGCGCGGCTGCAAAAACTGGGTTTTGATGCTGATATACAATACCGGCTTTCCGCTCATTGCTGTTTTGCGCCTTCAGAGTTTACAATCTCACATACAATGAAAGCAGGTGGTGATGAGTGCGAGTTTTTCGTTCAATGTATGCGTGGAGAGCAGGGGATGTATGATGCGATGTCATTTACTGCCGTGTTACGAAAGCTTCCGGAAATACCTGTAGAGTTATCTGCGCTGAATGAAGCAATGAGCACCATCGACTGGACAGCCTTGTATGCATGCCGTAACACAATGCAGGTAGTAACTGTGGAGCAGGATACATTTACTGCGGCGGCACTATTGGAAGATGTTGCAAAAGTGGATACCGAAGGGCTCTTACGTTTTCGATACTGGGGTGGTACACCACTGGAAGCACTCGTTCCAGGCTTACATGCTTTAAAGACAACGCATGAGATTTCACAAAGGTTCTATCTTATCACAGAAGACCCCATCTCTTTTATGGACGCTTTCCGGTTCCTGCAGAGTAACTGGATGGCAAGAAAGGTGAATATGGATAAGAGATCCCTTTTGCAAAAGCGGGATCGCAATGCAGACAAAGCCGGTAGTGCAGCGGGTAAACTACTTGCTAAGAGAGTCCGGCCCAACAAAAAACCGGGTGGATATAAAGAGTAGGTTATGTTCATCTGCGATTTTTTCTCGGTAGTGGCAGACGATGTGCGGATCACAGCTTCGCACATCAGCCTCTACCTGGCTATTTATGCGCAATGGGTGGAACAGGGGTCACCCGGCGAAATATGCGTTGATCGGCCAAAGCTTATGAATCTATCCAAAATAGGTGGTCGATCGACCTACGATAAATGCCTGCACGATCTGCACGATTTCCGGTATGTGGCCTATTATCCGGCGCGAGCAAAGGGGAAAAGCCGGGTAGTTTTACGGAAACTGGTTTAAAGCCTCTGAAAAGCGTTGGAAACCGGTGAAATTCACCGGTTTTTTTGTGGGTGATTGAAAGTGTGAAGTATGGAAAACGAAGTAAAGATTACACCAGAAAAGGTGGTGAACCTATTAGCAAAGAGCGGTACTTTTGTAACGTTACCCGAGGCGGAGATAATATTATCATTCCTCACCAATTTGGCCTCAATTTCCTTAACCCAAATCCAGGAAAATGAAGGCAGATTTATATATCCGCGTTAGTACGGATGAACAGGCCGAAAAGGGCTATTCCCAAAGAGACCAGGAAGATCGTTTGCGTAAGTATTGCGATTTCAAAAAAATTGAAATACGCGGGGTTATTTACGAAGACTATTCTGCAAAGACATTCCGCAGACCCGCCTGGCAAAAACTCTTAAGCACGCTGAGACTTCGCAAAAGACAAACCAATCTTATCCTGTTTACTAAGTGGGATCGTTTTAGTAGAAACGCGGCTGACGCGTTTCAAATGATCAAGACATTGCGCAATCTGGGAGTAGAACCCTGTGCAATTGAGCAACCACTGGATCTCGATATTCCGGAAAATAAAATCATGCTTGGCATCTATCTCACGGCGCCCGAAGTTGAGAACGATCGTAGATCACTCAACGTGCGATATGGGATGCGACGCGCGGTAAAAGAGGGTAGATGGATGAATGGAGCGCCCATCGGATACATCAACCGGACAGCACCCGATGGAAAGAAATTCATAGAAATAGAGCAGCCGTACGCTGACATCATGAAATGGGCTTTTGAAACGATCATTCAAAGACAGCTTCATATCGTAGAAGTCTATCGACTCGCAAAAGAGAAAGGGTTACCGGTTTGTAAACAAACGTTCTGGAATAGCATCCACAACCCGGTGTATTGCGGTAAAATATTTCTGCGTGGATACAAGGAAGAACCGGATTCCATCATCAAAGGAAACCATGAGCCGATCATTTCTGAAAAATTATTTTTAGAAGTACAAGATGTGTTGACTGGTAAAAAACGGGTTCGAAAAATTTATACCGAAACGCCAACACTCTACGTTCTCAGAGGGTATCTAGTTTGCCAGCGTTGTGGCAGAACACTAACGGCAAGCGCATCGAAGGGGCGTTCGATGTATTACCATTACTACCATTGCGTCCTTCCCTGCAAAGAGAGGTGGAAAGCAGAAGAAGTAAACGACGCATTTGCAGCAGAGTTAGCCAAACTGATTCCACGTCCCGGCATGTCAGATGTCTACGCGCAGATCATCAACGATATGTATAAAAAGCACGTGGCTACCAATAGTTTTGAAGTCAAAAAACTATCCGAAAGGGTGTCGGAATTACAGTCAAATATCAATAAGGCGAGAATGAAGTTCATGGCCGATGATATCGACAAAAACGACTATCATTCCTACCGTAAAGAATGCGAAGATGAGATAACGCGGCTCGAGGCGACACTGGTCGACCTGACAAAAAACAAGATGGATATTACCAGCCTTGTCCGCCGAGCGATTGAAAATCTCAGTCGCTTAAATGAGATGTTTTTGACCGGGAAGACGGAGGAAAGACGTCGTATTATAAGTGCAATTTTCCCTGAAAAGCTCGTTTTCGATGGGAACTGGTTTCGAACCGCTCGAATGAATGAGGCAGTATACCTGATATTCAATGTGGGTGCGGGTTTCAGCGGAAATGATGGTCAAAATTTGAGCAACGAATCGCTCCAAAAAACTGCAAGCGGTTCGAAAAAGCCCGAAAAAGGCACTTTTCAGAATGTAAAACTTCGAACCGCTTTTTCTAAAATGGGTGATCCGCTGAAACGCCCTATTGACGCGGGTTTTGAGAATAAAAAAAGTGGACTTCTCTTTGAAATTTTTGAGAAGTCCACTTCCGTTGCCTGACCTGGATTCGAACCAAGACAAACTGAACCAAAATCAGTTGTACTACCCTTATACTATCAGGCAAAACCAACATTCTTTCGAATGGGGTGCAAAAATAAGGTTGGGCAGGTATTGTTCCAAAATTTTTTCAGCCCGTCAGATTGTCAAGCTCTTCCCGAAAACCTTTTCGCAACTCGGGGAGCTGCATCTGCAGGAATGCTGTAAATTAACATCTTAAAGGGATGATTGTCCCGAAATCATTTCACCAAACGATTGCATCATGACCGGCAAACTGATCCTACTCGGCGTATTTGTTACCTGTATGTTTTTAATGGCTTATAAATCGGATAAAAAGAAAAAAGTTGTTTTCTTCGGTGACTCCATCACACAGGCTGGCGCCAACCCGGGCGGCTATATCCGCCTGATGGATTCGATCATACAGTCTGAAGGCAATACACAATATGAGCTGATCGGCGCAGGTATCGGCGGGGATAAAATTTATGATCTCTACCTGCGGATGGAACAGGATGTGATGAAACATTCTCCCGATATCGTAGTGATCTACGTAGGCGTAAATGATGTTTGGCACAAAGCATCCAGTGGCACAGGTACAGACTATGTGAAATTTGGCCGCTTTTATGAAGCCGTTGTGAAAAAACTGCAGGCTGCCGGAAGCAAAGTCATTATATGCACCCCTGCCGTCATCGGCGAAAAAACGGATCATTCCAACCAGCAGGACGGCGACCTGAATCAGTACAGCAACTGGATCCGCGGTTACGCTGCAAAAAATGAATTGCCGCTTGTTGACCTGCGCAACCATTTTATGAATTACAATATGCAGCACAATCCGCAAAACAAGGAAGCAGGTATCCTCACCACCGATCGTGTACACCTTACGCACGACGGTAACCTGCTCGTGGCTGAAGAAATGTGGAAAGTGATCAAAACCGTCAAATAAGCCGGTACGATCATGAAACGCATGTTATGGATGGCCGCTGTACTGATCGCGTCTGCTTTTACAACGGATTTGACAAAACAGGGCAACCGTAAAATTCATATCTATATTCTCGCCGGGCAGTCGAATATGGCTGGCCGCGGCACTGTGGAAGCCATTGATACGACCCTGAACCCGCATATTTTTATGTTCAATAAAGAGGAGCAATGGGTTCCTGCCAGGGAACCGCTGGCATTTGATAAACCAAAAGTGGTGGGAGTAGGGCCGGGATTTGCTTTTGCAAATGCCATGGTAAAAGCCGATCCTTCCGCGGATATTTACCTGGTTCCCTGTGCCGTGGGTGGTACACGTATCGATCTCTGGCAACCCGGCGCGTATGATTCGGCCACCAAAACACATCCATATGATGATGCGTTGCGAAGGATACAAAAAGCAATCCCTTCGGGAGAAGTAAAAGGCATCCTCTGGCACCAGGGAGAAAGTGATTGCAACCCGGGACTAAGCGGTTCTTATGAACAAAAATTAAGGGTATTGATCAATCGTTTCAGAACTGCACTGGATAAACCCGATCTGCCTTTTGTAGTAGGAGAGATTGCACATTTCCGCACGATTCCCAATCCTGATAAAGATATCGTGAACAAAGCCATTAAAAATGTTGCTTCCACCACACTGAATTGCGGTTATGTGGAAACGCAGGGGCTGCAGCACAGGGGCGATACGCTTCATTTCGACAGCCCTTCTGCGAGAGAAGTCGGGAAAAGATATGCTTTCGCAATGCAGCAATTCCTTTAAATAAGGTACAGCAATACGCCTTATTTAAAGGAATTGCTGAACCGTATTACACCGCTTTTACAAGGAAATAATTCTTTTTTCCCTTTTGCACCAGCAGGTAGCGGTTATTCAGCAGATCAGCAGAAACAATCTGTGTTTTTTCAACACCCACTTTGTTTTTATTGATCCCCAATCCGCCGCCCTGCCACATTTTACGCGCTTCACCTTTGCTGGGAAAAATGTTTGTATCGGCCAGAAAACTGATCATATCATAACCTTCTTCCAGAAGCGCACGGTTTACTTCGATCATCGGCACACCTTCCATTACCTGCAGCAATTGTTCTTCCGTCAGGCTTTGCAAAATATCCGTAGTGGCATTGCCGAATAAAATATCAGATGCTTTTACCGCAAACGCATAATCGGCACGGCTATGCACAAAACAGGTGATCTCTTCTGCCAGTTTTTTCTGCAGTGCCCGTTCATGGGGAGCGGATGCATGTTGGGATAACAATGCCTCAATTTCCTGCTGGGGAAGCAGGGTGAATATTTTGATCCATTTGGTGGCATCCTCATCACTGGCATTCAGCCAGAACTGGTAAAACTGGTAAGGAGATGTTTTTTTGGGATCGAGCCACACATTGCCTTTTTCCGTTTTGCCGAATTTCCCCCCATCGGCTTTGGTGATCAGCGGACAGGTAAACGCAAATGCTTCGCCTCCTGCTTTACGGCGGATGAGTTCCGTTCCCGTAACGATATTGCCCCACTGGTCGCTGCCGCCCATCTGCAGTTTGCAATTTTTATTTTGGTAGAGCCAGTAAAAATCATAGCCCTGCACCAGCTGGTAGGTAAATTCGGTAAAACTCATGCCCGCTTCGCTGTCAAGTCTTTTCTTCACGCTGTCTTTCGACATCATATAATTCACCGTGATGTATTTCCCCACATCGCGTATAAAATGCAGGAAACTGAAATCTTTGAACCAGTCGTAATTGTTCACCATTTCAGCCGCATTCGGTTTGTCGGAACTGAAATCGAGAAATTTTTCCAGTTGTGCTTTCACACCGGCCTGGTTGAATTGCAAAGTTTCTTCGCTCAGCAGGTTCCTTTCCTGGCTTTTGCCGGATGGGTCGCCCACCATACCCGTGGCACCGCCCACGAGTGCATAAGGTTTATGCCCTGCACGCTGCATATGCACCAGTAATAAGATCGGAACAAGGCTGCCGATATGTAAACTGTCGGAAGTGGGATCAAAACCAATATACCCGGAAACCGTTTCTTTATTCAGTAACTCTTCTGTTCCGGGCATAATATCCTGTATCATCCCTCTCCAGCGCAATTCTTCGATCAGATTCATGGTCATCGATTCAATTTGCGCAAAAATAAGGAATGGGGACAAGCAGGCAAGGCGGCAGGTAAAATCGTGCAGGGTAAATCCGGAACCCGAAATGAAATAATGAGACAGGTTTTCTCCACGATATGCACGATTCACGATTTGTGATTCTCGGTCTCTCCCCACACCCTAACTTTGCCCTATGAAAACTGTTGGCGAAGGAACGCGCATCCTGAATTTTCTCGTGGATACATCCCTTGTTTTTTTGGTTGCCTATTACAGTTATGGCGGCTGGAACTGGTATGTTCGCTACTGGGGTTATCCCTCTTATAAATTCTCATGGTTCTTCTTTGGCTTTTTATTTATCTATTATTTTCTGTTCGAAATTTTTTTTAGCCGTACACCCGGGAAATGGTTTACGGGCTCAAAACTGGTGAACGCTTCAGGCAGCAAAGCATCCATTGCGGCTGTTTTTATCCGATCGCTGACGCGGCTCACGGTCATCGATCTTTTCTTTATCCCTTTTTTCGGTATGCCGCTGCACGATTCTCTCAGTAAAACCCGGGTGATAGAATCCTGAACGATGCTAAGCCCACTTGTTCCTGATATCGCAAGCACACCGATGCCGGAATCTGTAATTTCGCGTGCCCGGATGTAAAGGGGAATACCTGAATCACTATGGCAAAAATTGCTATCAATATCGCTACCGGAAGCCTGCAGCAGGCTGAAATGATTGTGGGCATCGATCTCGGAACCACCAATAGCCTCGTGGCAATTATTCATCCTGAAAGCAGGCAACCTGTTGCATTGAAAGAGCACAACAGCAGCAGCCTCGTGCCCAGTGTGGTCCATTTCGATGAATTCGGAAACGCCACCGTGGGTGATGTGGCAAAAGCCTATCTCGAAACCGATCCGCAGAACACGATATTCAGCGCAAAAAGATTGATGGGCAAAAGCTACCGCGATCTCAAAGAGAACGCTGATTTCTTTACCTATAAAGTGATCGATGATGATACCGACAGCCTTGTGAAAGTGCAGGTGGGCGAGCGGTTCTATTCTCCCATCGATCTTTCTTCTTTTATCCTGCGCGAATTGAAACAAAGGGCCGAACATATCCTGAAAACACCGGTAACCAGGGCGGTGATCACCGTTCCGGCTTATTTTAACGATGCACAGCGGCAGGCAACACGCGATGCAGGAAAACTGGCAGGTCTCGATGTGCTGCGTATCGTGAACGAGCCCACGGCTGCCAGTCTCGCTTATGGACTCGGTTTGCATAAAGAGGAAGAAAAAACAATCGCGGTATATGATCTGGGTGGCGGTACTTTTGACATTTCCATCCTGCATATCAGTAATGGCATTTTCGAAGTGCTGAGTACAAACGGGGACACTTATCTTGGTGGTGATGACCTCGACCGTGCCATAGTTCAATACTGGATGCAGGAAGCAGGTATTATACAGGACGATCTCAAACTGAATAAAGAACTGGCCCAGGGCCTTCGCCTCAGGGCAGAGGAAGCAAAAAAAACACTGAGCAGTTCGGATCAGTATGAAACAGAATGGAACGGGGATCGCTTATCCATTTCCCGCGAAAAATTTGAATCACTGATTCTCCCGCTGGTAAACAAAACAATCGGTTGCTGCAGAAATGCATTGAAAGATGCCGGATTATCTCCGGATAAAATCGATACGATTGTGATGGTGGGAGGGAGTACCCGTGTTCCGCTCGTGAAAAAAATGGTGAGCGATTTTTTTGGAAAGCCGGTCAACGATTCTGTGAACCCCGATGAAGTAGTGGCCCTTGGCGCGGCTGTGCAGGCAGATATACTAGCAGGAAATAACAAAGAATTTTTATTGCTCGATATCACACCACTCAGCCTTGGGATCGAAACCATGGGCGGACTGATGGATGTGCTGATCCCGCGAAATGCCAAAATTCCCACGAAAGCCGGACGCCAGTACACTACACAGAAAGATGGCCAGGGTGATATGCGGATCGCTGTTTACCAGGGAGAACGGGATCTTGTAAAAGATAACCGCAAACTGGCTGAATTCAGTTTGAAAGGTATCCCCGCAATGCCTGCAGGCCTGCCGAAAGTGGAAGTGAGTTTTTTGATCAATGCGGACGGCATCCTCATGGTAAAAGCCAAAGAACTGCGCAGCGGCGTGGAACAGGAGATTGAAGTAAAACCACAGTACGGGTTAACGGATGCCGAAGTGGAAAAGATGCTGCTCGACAGTATCACGCATGCCAAAGACGATATGCAGTCGCGCGCACTCGTGGAAGCGAGGACCGAAGGAGAGCAGATACTCGATGTAACAGAAAAATTTATCGCTAAAAACAATGGCTTGCTTTCAAAAGAAGAACTTACTGCCACTGCCACAGCCATGCAGGCTTTGCAGCTGGCATTGACCATGGAGGATAAAAACCTGATCCATACCAAAATTGAAGAACTCAACGAAGTAACCCGGCCTTTCGCAGAACGGGCCATGGATGCTGCGATCAGCGGCGCATTGAAGGGGAAAGCGATTATGTAAGGTTCGATAATGGTGAGTGATCTTAAATCTGCATCTGCCTTCATCATCACCTGCAATCGGCGATTGATGATTTGCGATCCACGTTCAAATTATCGCCGTACATCTGCCATACGCTGCACGTATTTCCCGATAATATCAAACTCGATATTCACCGTGCTTCCTTCTCTTACATTGCTGATACTGGTATTTTCAAAAGTATAGGGAATGATGGCTACGCGGAATTGATCTGCACCCACGTCAAAACAGGTAAGACTGGTTCCATTCACCGCAATCGATCCTTTTTCAATCACAAGCTGTGCGAATGCCGCAGGGAAACGGAAACAGAATTCCCAGCTGCCGGCCAGTTCTTTTCTTTCGATACAGGTCGCGGTTGTGTCTACATGCCCCTGAACGATATGGCCATCCAGCCGGCCATTCATTACCATGCAGCGTTCGAGGTTCAACTGTGAACCCTCCTGCCATGTGCCGAGATCGGTTTTCTTCAGGGTTTCTTCAATCGCAGTAACACGGTGGCGCTTATCGGCTACTTCCACCACCGTCAAACAAACCCCGTTATGGCTGACGCTTTGGTCGATTTTCAATTCCGCTGAAATCGGGGACCCGATCCAGAAATGGATATTGGTTCCTGTTTTCTCGATGGATAAAACCCTGCCGATGCTTTCTATGATTCCTGTAAACATAGCTGCAAGGTAAGCCCGCCGGGGGATCGGTTTCAAGCCGGAGAACTGTATTTTTTTCAAAACCTTTGGTTATTTGGAGGATAGGCCTATCTTTGCCACCCTAAAAACACCTGAGGAGGTATAAAAGTTATGCTGATCATCGATTCAAAAGATTGCGAAAACATCGACAAGGCGCTCAAAAAGTACAAGAAGAAATTTGAAAAGAGCAAAACCTTGCTGCAACTGCGCGAACGCCAGGCTTTCGTTAAGCCATCGGTTAAACGTCGTGGTGAGATCCTGAAAGCAGTCTACAAGCAAAGCATCGCCAGCGGAAAGATCGAAGGATAATTTCCTTTCTGCTTAACTCATATAAGTAGCCCTGAGTATGTAACTTTAGGCTACTTTTTTTATGTCCATACCCCAGTATTCCGAATTACAGTCTTTTCTCGATTACCTGAAATTTGAAAAAAGGTATTCGCAGCATACCCTGCTTTCTTACCAGAACGACCTCGAACAGTTTTTTGCATACCTCGCAAGCCAGTTCGGCTCGCCTGCGTTGCAGGATATTTCCAACCTTTTTATCAGAAGCTGGCTGGCGGAACTGAAGGAAGAGGGAATGAGCTCCAAAACCATCAACAGGAAAATCTCTTCGCTCAAATCTTTTTTCAAATACCAGTTAAAAACCGGTACACTTAGCAATACCCCGATGACAACGGTAACCGCACCGCGGGTAAATAAAAGGCTGCCTTCTTTTGTAGAAGAAAAAGATATTGCCCTTCTGTTTGAGCATGTTGCTTTCCCGGAAGGCTGGAAGGGGCTTACCGAGCGCATAGTCATGCTGCTTCTGTACAGTACCGGTATGCGTTTGAGCGAACTCATCCAACTCAAAGAATCACAACTGGATGCAGGCCATTCGCAGGTAAAAGTGCTGGGGAAGGGAAATAAAGAACGCATCATACCCGTTTCAGGTGTTCTGGTCGAAGAATTGAAAAAGTATATCTCAGAAAAACCGGCAGGCAGTGCGCAGAATCTCTTTGTTACGGAGAAAGGCAAAGCGCTGCAGCCAAGATCGGTTTATGCGTTTGTGCGCCATTATCTTTCGCTTGTTACCACGATCCAGAAAAAGAGCCCGCATATCCTGCGGCACAGTTTTGCCACCCATCTCATGAACAACGGGGCAGATTTGAATGCCGTAAAAGAACTCCTGGGCCACAGCAGCTTAGCCGCCACACAGGTGTACACGCATAACACCATCGAGAAGCTGAAAGAAGTATTTCAGAAAGCCCATCCAAAAGCCTGAAGAGCAATCAAAAAATTCTGTAAAAACCGCCGAAAATTTTAGCTTTTCTCTTCTTTTTTTCCTAACTTGTTACTGTAAGAAAAAGGTATGGAAACAGTACCTTCTTACACCGCAAAAGCTCTTTTAAATATTATTTTTTCACCGATAAAACGTGAGTTGTTATGAACGTTAACATTCAATCCGTGCACTTCGATGCAGACGAGAAACTGGTTGGGTATGTAACCCGCAAAGTGGACAAGCTGAACACCTTTCACGACAGGATCCTGAAAGTGGATGTGTTCCTGAAACTGGACAATGTGGTGCACACGATCAAAGACAAAGTGGTTGAAATCAAAGTGCATGTTCCCCGGCTGGATCTCTTTGCCAAAGCCTCCTCTAAATCATTCGAAGAATCATTCGATGTAGCAATGGAATCCATGGTATCACAGATAAAGCGAAAAAAAGAAAAACTGGTTGCCTGATCAAAGGCTTTGAAAAGCTCCCCGCAAAAACGGGGAGCTTTTTTTTGCCCATGCGAAAGCCCAAGAAATCACTTCGGTGGGAACCTGTTGAAAACTACCTGAAAAAATTCATAGAGAAATTTTGCTGAATAAAGTTTTCCATTACCTTTGCCATCCCAAAAAATGGGATAGTTCTTTGTGTTTTGCCGAAGTAGCTCAGCTGGTAGAGCAACTGATTTGTAATCAGTAGGTCGCGGGTTCGATTCCCATCTTCGGCTCTGAGATAGTCTGGGGTTAGGAGTTGTAAGTTTGGAATTATCCAACTCTTCGCTCATGACTTTTAACTCCTAACTCTATGTTTCGGGCAGGTTCCAGAGCGGCCAAATGGGGCGGACTGTAAATCCGCTGTCTTTCGACTTCAGTGGTTCGAATCCACTCCTGCCCACCATCTTTGCCGGATGGCAGAGTTCTTTGTAAATTTGCACCCCGAATGGTTAAATTCGCCATCCGGAACAAAAGCGGAAGTAGCTCATTTGGTAGAGCGATAGCCTTCCAAGCTATAGGTGGCGAGTTCGAGCCTCGTCTTCCGCTCAGAATAGTCAGAAGTGAGGAGTGTGGAGCCTGATACCAGATTCAGTCCTCCAGACTTTGGACTCCCAACTGAGAAAAGCCGTTGTAGCTCAGTGGTAGAGCACTTCCTTGGTAAGGAAGAGGTCGTGAGTTCAATTCTCATCAACGGCTCTCGATAAAGCCGTGAGTTCTCCCGCTGAAAGCGGGATCATCAACGGCTCACACGAAGGTGTGAAAAAAGAAAAGTGCCCCGGGAGGGGATTTGATCATTTAAAAAAGGCCGGTGGCCATCAATTTTTTAAAACACAACTAAAAACCGATAAAAATGTCTAAAGAGACCTTCAAGAGGGAGAAACCTCACGTAAACGTTGGTACCATTGGTCACGTTGACCACGGTAAAACCACTTTAACTGCTGCCATTACCAGCATCTTATCGCAGAAAGGTCTGGCAACGGCGAAAAAGTATGATGAGATCGATGGAGCGCCCGAAGAAAAAGAGCGCGGTATCACTATCAATACTGCACACGTAGAATATCAAACCGCTACACGTCACTATGCGCACGTTGACTGTCCTGGTCACGCTGACTATGTGAAAAATATGATTACCGGTGCTGCCCAGATGGATGGTGCGATCCTGGTAGTTGCTGCAACCGATGGACCTATGCCACAAACAAGAGAGCATATCCTCCTGGCCCGCCAGGTAGGTGTACCTCGTATGGTGGTATTTATGAATAAAGTTGACCTGGTTGACGATCCTGAACTGCTGGAACTGGTAGAAATGGAGATCCGTGAACTGTTGACTGAAAAAGGTTTCGATGGTGATAATACGCCAATCATCCAGGGTTCTGCAACCGGTGCTCTCGCCGGCGAAGAAAAATGGGTAAAATGTGTTGAGCAACTGATGGATGCCGTAGATACTTACATTCCGCTGCCTCCCCGTCCGGTTGATATGCCGTTCCTGATGTCTGTGGAAGATGTATTCTCTATCACAGGTCGCGGTACCGTTGCTACCGGCCGTATCGAGCGTGGTATCATCAAAGTGGGTGAAGGTGTTGAGATCGTTGGTCTGATCGACGCTCCGCTTACTTCAACGGTAACTGGTGTTGAGATGTTCAAGAAACTGCTCGACGAAGGTCAGGCTGGTGATAACGCAGGTCTGTTGCTCCGTGGTATCGAGAAAAAAGATATCCGTCGTGGTATGGTAATCTGTAAGCCAGGTACGATCACTCCGCACACTGAATTCAAAGGTGAGGTTTACGTACTGAGCAAAGAAGAAGGTGGACGTCACACGCCGTTCTTCAACAAATACCGTCCTCAGTTCTATTTCCGTACCACAGACGTAACGGGTGAAGTTACCCTGCCTGCTGGAACAGAAATGGTAATGCCTGGTGATAACATCAACCTGTCTGTAAAACTGATCGCTCCGATCGCTATGGAAAAAGGTTTGAAATTCGCTATCCGCGAAGGTGGACGTACGGTAGGTGCCGGTCAGGTTACTGAAATTGTAAAATAAGCTGTAAGCGTTAAGCTTTTAGCTTCAAACAAATGTAAATTTCCCTTACATTTGTAACATATAACTAAAAGCTGTCTCGCCTCGGCGGGATAGCTTTTAGTTTTCTACGGGCATCGTACAACGGTTAGTATTAAGGTCTCCAAAACCTTCGATCTGGGTTCGAATCCTAGTGCCCGTGCAAAAATTTGAGCGTGTGGGAATTTGAAAATACGGTTCCATGTTTTCTGTTCTCATTTTCAGATTTTCAGATTTTCAAATTTTCAAATTGAACCTGATGAACAAGATCTCAAATTATTTCAGAGAGAGCTACCACGAACTCCTCGAGAAAGTGACCTGGCCCACCTGGAACCAGTTGCAGCAAAGCACGGTGATCGTACTGGTGGCTACCGTTATCATCACAGCAATGGTATGGGTGATGGATTTTGCCGGTAACCAGTTGCTCAAACTGATCTACTCATTATTCAAGTAAACAAAATGGAAGCAGTTGTAGATAGCGCATTACCCGAATCGCCCGCACCGCAGGCAGATACCAAATGGTATGTACTGCGTGTTGTGAGCGGGAAAGAGCGCAAGGTGAAAGAATATCTTGACAAAGATATTATCCGCAGCGGATGGCAGGAGGTCATCAAACAGGTATTCCTCCCGATGGAAAAAGTATATAAAGTGCAGAATGGTAAAAAAGTGATGCGCGAGAAAAACTATTTCCCCGGGTATGTGATGATGGAAGTGCTCGACGGGAAACTGAATGATGACATGGTGCAGCATATCAGCAATATCAGCAATGTGATGCATTTTCTGACCGATGGGAAAGGTTCAAAAGGAAATATCATCTCTCTGCGCAAAAGCGAAGTGAATAAAATGCTCGGTAAAGTAGACGAGATGAACGACCAGGGCGTAACCATGAGCGAACCGTTCATTGTAGGTGAGACCATCAAGATCATCGAAGGGCCGTTCAACGATTTCAATGGCGTGATCGAAGATGTGAACGATGAGAAGAAAAAACTGAAAGTGACCGTAAAGATCTTTGGACGTTCAACACCTGTGGAACTCAGCTATATGCAGGTGGAAAAAATAAGCTGATCTTTTTCTTACATACCTGAAAGCCTTCCCAAACGGAAGGCTTTTTTCATTCATCACAATCAATAGGATTTTTCGGGATGTAAATTTTATTTTTGACAAAACCCTGTAGTATGAAAAAAATCTCAATGCTGTTATATGCATGCCTGTTTGCAGTTCTCGCTGATGCACAACCCCCGAAAGTACCCGCAAACAAAGGGGATATATTTGGTGAAAAAACAACTGCAGAAAATGCAATAACCGTTGACCAGTTGTTCAGTATCATGGCCGGAAAAAAAGAAAAGGAAATGACTGTTAAACTGAAAGGCATGGTTACCCAGGTATGCGAAAAAGAAGGCTGCTGGATCAAAATTCAATCACCCGATGGAAACATGATGGTGAAAATGAAAGACCATAAATTCACAGTTCCGCTGGTATTGAACGGGAAAAATATTGTGATTGCCGGTCTTGCTGAAGAAAAGCTCACCACCGTAGAACAATTGCGGCACTATGCCGAAGATGCGGGTAAAAGCAAGGAAGAGATCGCCAGGATCAAGGAACCCAAGCGGGAGATCACTGTTCAGGCGAAAGGGATATTGGTTCTTTAATGCTGATATTCAGTCAGTTAAAAGTTAACAGTGAAAAGCGGACAATAATCTTTTGATTGTTCACGAACTTTTCACCGTTAACTTTTCGTTTTTCACTTCCTTTCCCTACCTTTGCTGCCCCAAAAGTTCTTTAGAAAAAGAATGATTGAATTTGGGAGTTCTCCGCCTAAGGCGGAGGGCGTTATGACCAATTAAATCTGAAAAAAATGGCAAAAGAAATCTCCGGCTTCGTGAAGTTGCAGGTGAAAGGCGGTCAAGCCAATCCTGCGCCTCCGGTAGGCCCTGCACTCGGTTCAAAGGGTGTGAACATTATGGAGTTCTGCAAGCAATTCAATGCAAGAACGCAGGACAAAATGGGTAAAGTGGTGCCCGTAATCATCACAGTGTATTCTGACAAATCATTCGATTTTGTCATCAAAACCGCTCCTGCTGCTGTTCAGTTAATGGAAGCAGCCAAAATTCAATCAGGTTCCAAAGAAAGCAACCGTCAGAAAGTAGGTAAAGTTACCTGGGACCAGGTGGAAGCGATCGCCAAGGATAAAATGCCTGACCTGAACGCGTTTACCCTGCATAGTGCCATGAGCATGGTGGCTGGTACCGCCCGCAGCATGGGACTTACAGTAGAAGGGAAAGCTCCCTGGGAAAACTAATTTATTCACCTCAAAACAGTAAAAAATGTCAATTTCTAAGAAAAGAAAAGCGGCTGCAGCAAAGGTGGATAAAACAAAAGTATATTCCCTGAAAGATGCTTCCGCTCTCGTAAAAGAGATCAACTGCACCAAATTCGATAGTTCTGTGGATCTGCACATCCGTTTGGGTGTTGATCCTAAAAAAGCCGACCAGCAGGTACGTGGTACCGTATCACTGCCGCATGGTACCGGTAAAACCAAAAAAGTACTGGTTCTCTGCACACCTGATAAAGAAGCGGCTGCCAAAGAAGCCGGCGCTGATTTTGTGGGCCTTGATGAGTTTATCACCAAAATTGAAGGTGGATGGGTGGATGTGGACGTGATCATCGCCACTCCTTCGGTGATGCCTAAAATCGGTAAACTCGGTAAAGTGCTTGGTCCGCGCAACCTGATGCCCAACCCGAAAACCGGTACGGTAACCAATGATGTGGCTGCTGCGGTAAACGAGGTAAAAGGTGGTAAGATCGCCTTCAAAGTGGATAAAGCAGGGATCGTTCACGCTTCTATCGGTCGTGTATCTTTCTCCCCTGAGAAGATCGCTGAGAACAGCACAGAACTGATCAACGCCATCATCAAACTGAAACCATCTACTGCCAAAGGAATTTACCTGAAAGGAGTGAGCATGGCCAGCACGATGAGCCCCGGTATCACATTAGACACCAAATCATTAGCCAACTAATCCTGGTGATCACGCTGAAAGCGTGAGATGACCCGGGTTTTTAAAAAGATTAGTTATGACAAAAGATCAAAAAAATGAGGTGATCGAACTGCTGAAAGGCAAGTTCTCTCAATACAATAATTTCTATATCACGGATACAGAATCTCTGACCGTTGCACAGGTTTCTGCGCTTCGCCGTACCTGCTTTGATAAAAACGTAGAGATGAAAGTGGCTAAAAACACTTTGATCCGTAAAGCGCTGGAATCGCTTGATGCAGAAAAATATGCAGGTGTATACGAAGCACTGAACAACGTAACCGCGCTGATGTTCTCTGAAAATCCTAAAGAGCCTGCCCTGATCATCAGTTCTTTCCGTAAGGCAAGCAACGGTGAAAAGCCTGTACTGAAAGCAGCGTTCATCAATGGTGATATTTACACCGGCGATAATAACCTGTCTACACTTACGAAGATCAAGACGAAGAACGAACTGATCGGTGAAGTGATCGGATTGCTGCAGTCTCCTGCCAAACGAGTGATCGCAGCATTACTGCACCACCACGAGCAGAAAGCAGAAGGCGCAACTGCAGAATAATGTGAAAATTTGAAACTGAGCCAATTTGAAAAGGGCCTTTCAGAAATTCAACAAGTAGTATTAACTGGGAATCGGCAGTATTAAATTTTCAAATTGCCGCATTTTCAAATTAATAAAATCAAATTTTTTTAAACCCTCCGACGGATCACACATCATGCGTGATATGAAGCCGGAAAAAATTGAAATCAAATGGCAGACGTAAAAGCATTAGCCGAAACATTAGTAGGCTTAACAGTAAAAGAAGTTCAGGAATTAGCTGACGTATTGAAAGCTGATTACGGTATCGAACCCGCTGCAGCAGCAGTTGTGGTAGCAAGTGGCGACGGTGGTGGCGCAGCGGCTGTTGAAGAAAAAACAGCTTTTGATGTGATCCTCGTTAGCGGTGGTGCAAGCAAACTGGGTGTGGTGAAAATCGTAAAAGACCTGACCGGTCTTGGTCTGAAAGAAGCCAAAGAACTGGTTGATGGCGCTCCGAAACCCGTTAAAGAAGGCGTTTCCAAAGCAGAAGCGGATGATCTCGCAGCTAAGCTGAAAGAAGCTGGTGCTGAAGTGGAAATCAAATAAACACTTCTTCCTGAGAAAAATACAGCCGGTGGGGAAACCCATCGGCTTTTTGTTTTTGGAATGATCGCTATGGTGAATCACGAAAATGACCGGGGGTTTTGAAATATCCCTGTTATTCTCCATATTTAGGATCGCTAAAACCACTGTATGAAAAAAATATTTCTTCTCGCCGCAGTTGTTGCTGCGTTGACCTCCTGTAAAAATAAACAGGACGGAGCTGCCGCTTTTCTCGATAAGACTGCCATGGACACCACCGTTCAGCCCGGTGATAACTTTTTTCAGTATGCAAACGGCAACTGGATCAAAAATGTAAAGATCCCGGATGACCAGTCGGGCTGGGGTAGTTTTTATACTTTGTATGAAGACAACCTGAAAAAACTCAGGACAATACTGGAAGAGACTTCCGCCAAAAAAGACCACCCGAAGGGAAGTATTGAACAGATGGTTGGTGATTTTTATGCAAGCGGCATGGATACTGCTGCGATAGAGAAAGCAGGATATGAACCACTCAAACCCATGCTTGCAAAAATCGATGCTGTGAAAGATTATAAAGAACTGCTGAACCTGCTCGCTCAAAGCGAAGCAGAAGGCAGCGGAGACCTGATCGGGTATTATGTGGGGGCGGATGAAAGGAACAGCAGTAAAAATATCCTGGTACTGGTGCAGACCGCTTTATCGCTTCCTGAAAAATCCTATTATACCAAAACAGATTCCATTACAGTAAAGCAGCGTAAAAAACTGGCAGAGCATGCTGCGAAATACTTATCGCTTTGTGGTATAGATGCCGATGCTGCGCAAAAAGCGGGAGAATCCATCCTCGCGCTGGAAACAGAGATTGCTGTGTCACATCTTTCACCCGTTGAGTTACGCGACCCGATCAAAAATTATAACAAAATGTCTGTGGCTGCCCTTGGGAAACTGTCGCCCAATATCGACTGGAACAAAACATTCGCCAAAATGGGAATCAAAACCGATAGTGTGAATGTTTCACAGCCGGGATACTATGCCGCGCTGAGCAGTTTGCTTGCATCAAAACCCATCGATACATGGAAGCAGAAAGTGATGTTTGATTATATCGCTTCGAAAGCTTCTTTGCTCAGTAAAGCCTTCCGCGATGAAAGATTCGAATTCAACAAACTGTTTTCAGGTGCCAAAGCACAGCCTGAACGATGGAAGCGTATGGTAAGCATGACGGATAACGGGTTGAAAGATCCCCTGGGTCAGCTTTTTGTACAAAAATATTTCCCTGCAGAAGCCAAACAAAGAATGGATGAACTCGTCAACAACCTGCAGGTTGCCTTTAAAGCCCGCATTGCGAAACTGGACTGGATGAGTGATACCACGAAACAGAAAGCCCAGGAAAAACTGGCTGCCTTCCTCAAGAAAATCGGCTATCCTTCCAAATGGAAAAATTATTCAGATGTTACGATCAGCCGCGATAATTTTTATGAGAACAACAGAAGTATTGCAATGCATGATTACAAAGAAAACATCGATAAGATCGGCAAGCCGGTGGATAAAACAGAATGGGGTATGACACCTCCAACAGTGAATGCATATTATAATCCTACTTTTAATGAGATCGTTTTTCCTGCGGGCATATTACAGCACCCGTTTTTTGATATGAAAGCAGATGATGCGGTGAATTATGGTGCGATCGGCCTCGTGATCGGCCATGAGATGACACATGGCTTTGACGACCAGGGAAGGCAATACGATGCCGAAGGAAACCTAAAAGACTGGTGGACGGCAAAAGACGGGGAAATGTTCAAACAAAAAGCAAAGGGTGTGGTAAACCAGTACAACCAGTATGTGGTGCTTGATAGTCTGCATGTAAACGGAGAACTGACGCTGGGAGAGAACCTGGCAGATATCGGTGGCCTCGCTATTGCATGGGATGCTTTTAAACTTACGGGCCAGGGAAAAAGTTCCGAGAAAATTGACGGGCTTACACCTGATCAGCGTTTCTTCTTTGGATTTGCACAGGCATGGCGCATTGTAAACCGCCCGGAAAATGTAAGAACAGGTATCCAGGTTGATCCGCATTCTCCTGAAGAATTCCGTGTGCTGGGACCTTTGTCGAATTTCGATCCTTTCTATACCACCTTCGGGGTAACGGAGAAAAACAAAATGTACCGTAAGCCGGAAGACCGGGCAAGGATCTGGTAACAGTGAATTATAAAGAAAATGGCGGGATATTTACCCGCCATTTTTAATGGTTATAATTTGAACCGGAGACCTGCATTCAGGATATACTTTCCATATCCTGCTTCGGCGTAAAAGGCAGTATTTTTTGACAGGCTGATATCCGCACCCAGTGATACCTGGTAGGCCAGTTGCGCAGGATCCACACCTGTGGTTTTGGCCCCGCTGGCGTCTGTATAGTCCGGGTTCCAGGTATTAATGCCGATGGCTGTCCTGAGATAAGGCGCTACCTTTCCTGAACCGGAGGGCAGGTAATTCATAAAATTCAGCAGGATGGCCCAGTTTTCGAGGGATCCGTTCAGAACTGCCGTTCCGGAAGGATTGGACGGGTCGTAATAAGAGGCACTCACCGTTCCATGCATAACCAGTAAGCCAATGCTGTTATATGGACTGTACCGGTAGTCTACCGAGCCGGTAAGCGGGCCGGATTGCCTCACTGTTCCGCGGTAGAGGTTAAAAAAATCGCCTAACTGGCTGGCATCCAGGTTTGGGTATCCGTAACCAAGGGCAATACTGAGCTCAGGTTTGTAATTGGCAGCGGCGTTGTTGCCTCTTGAACGCTGGTTTCGGTAACGGGGATAGGGGGCAGCCCTGAATCCTCCATAGCCGTAGCCGAAACGGGGCCCAACACCCACACCGATACTTACCTGGGCGGTAGAAAACAGCGGTAATACAGTGATGATCAAGGTAAAAAGAACAACTATTCTACGCATAAACCTTTTTTAGCGTGAGATTGGCAAAAAAGCGACGGGTTTATCAGGATTCTGTTAAAACCGGTAAACGGGCAGATTCCCCTCTAAAAAAATCTTTATCCACAAAACCCAGTTTGGTCTAAAATTTGATTTTTTGGGTAATCCGCCTTTACTTACCTTTGCCATCCTTTATTTTGGGCAAGTTATCAAGCAAACAATTTAACGCAGACTGAATTTCAACAAATCTTTCAGTGTCAATAAACTGAGAGCTTGTGAACTTTTCCCTTTTTTGTTGGCACGTAAACCGGTTTTCAGAGATATGTCTACAACAACCATGAACAACAGGGTAAGCTTCGGTAAAACAAAACATTTGGCAGAAGCCCCTGATCTTCTCGACATTCAGTTAGAATCTTTCAGAGAATTTTTCCAGTTAGAAACAACACCCGACAAACGTAACGTTGAGGGATTGTTCCGTGTGTTCAAGGAAAATTTTCCTATTACAGACACGCGTAACATTTTCATGCTGGAGTTCCTGGATTATTTCATCGATCCGCCGCGCTACACGATTGAAGAGTGTATGGAACGCGGATTGACCTATGCGGTTCCGCTGAAAGCCAAATTGCGCCTCAGCTGTAATGATGAGGAGCATGTGGATTTCCAGACCATCGTTCAGGATGTGTTCCTCGGAAATATCCCGTATATGACGCCGCGCGGTACTTTCGTGATTAACGGAGCCGAGCGCGTGGTGGTATCGCAGCTGCACCGTTCACCCGGTGTATTCTTCGGACAATCCATTCACCCGAATGGAACGAAGATCTATTCTGCCCGGGTGATCCCGTTCAAAGGGGCATGGATGGAATTCGCCACCGATATCAACAATGTAATGTATGCGTATATCGACCGTAAGAAGAAATTCCCGGTTACCACGCTGCTGCGTTCCATCGGTTTTGAAACGGATAAAGACATTCTCGAACTTTTTGGCATGGCCGATGAGGTGAAAGCCGATAAGAAAACGCTGGGTGCCCAGATAGGAAAAAAACTTGCTGCCCGTGTACTGCGTACCTGGGTGGAAGATTTTGTGGATGAAGATACCGGTGAAGTGGTAAGCATTGAGCGGAATGAAATTGTGATGGAGCGTGATACCGTTCTTGATGAAGACGCCATCAGCACCATCATCGAAATGGAAGTGAAGAGCGTATTCATCCAGAAAGAAGATGTGGGCGGGGATTATGCTATCATTTACAACACACTGAATAAAGATACTTCGAACAGTGAACTGGAAGCCGTTCAGCATATTTACCGCCAGTTGCGCGGTGCAGATGCCCCGGATAATGAAACTGCGCGTGGTATCATCGATAAATTATTTTTCAGCGATAAGCGTTATGATCTCGGTGAAGTGGGTCGTTATAAGATCAACCGCAAACTGGGACTCGATTACCCGCTGACCAAAAAAGTATTGACGAAGCAGGACATTATCGAGATCATCAAATACCTCGTTCGCCTTACCAATGCGAAAGCCGAGATCGATGATATCGATCACCTGAGCAACCGTCGCGTTCGTACCGTAGGCGAGCAGTTGTATGCACAGTTCGGTGTGGGCCTGGCCCGTATGGCCCGTACCATCCGTGAGCGTATGAATGTGCGCGACAATGAAGTGTTTACCCCGGTAGACCTGATCAATGCGCGTACGCTTTCTTCTGTGATCAACTCGTTCTTCGGAACTTCCCAGTTATCGCAGTTCCTCGACCAGACCAACCCGCTGAGCGAGATCACGCACAAACGCCGTATCTCCGCACTCGGACCAGGTGGTTTGAGCCGTGAGCGTGCAGGTTTTGAAGTGCGTGACGTACACTATTCGCATTATGGCCGTTTGTGTACCATTGAAACACCGGAAGGACCGAACATTGGTCTGATCTCCACACTCTGTGTACATGCTGCCATCAACGATATGGGCTTTATCGAAACGCCTTACCGGAAAGTGAACAGCGGTAAAGTGAATATGAAGGAATTGACTTTCCTGAGTGCGGAAGAAGAAGATACTGCCAAGATCGCGCAAAGCAATTCCCCTTTGAATGAGAAAGGTGAATTTACAGAAGACAAAGTGGTTTCGCGCCAGACAGGCGATTTCCCGATACTTGACAAGGAAGAAGTGGAATATATGGACGTTGCCCCGAACCAGATCGTTGGTTTGAGTGCTTCGCTGATCCCGTTCCTTGAGCATGATGATGCCAACCGTGCATTGATGGGATCGAACATGCAGCGCCAGGCTGTGCCATTGCTTCGCCCGGAAGCCCCGATTGTGGGTACCGGCCTCGAAGGTAAAGCAGCACGCGATGCCCGTATCCAGATCCACGCAGAAGGAAATGGTGTGGTTGAATTTGTGGATGCCATGGAAATCCATGTACGCTATGAGCGTAACGACCTGGATCGCCTTGTAAGCTTTAATGATGACCTGCAGATATACAAACTGACGAAGTTTATCAAAACCAACCAGGCAACCTGTATCAATCTCCGCCCTGCTGTCCGCAAAGGACAGAAAGTGAAGAAAGGTGATTTCTTAACAGAAGGCTATGCAACCAAAGACGGGGAACTGGCATTGGGCCGTAACCTGCAGGTGGCATTCATGCCCTGGAAAGGTTACAACTTTGAGGATGCCATCGTGATCAGTGAGAAAGTGGTTCGTGAAGACCTGTTTACTTCTGTGCACATTGAAGAATATGAACTCGAGGTTCGTGATACCAAGCTGGGTGAGGAAGAACTGACCCCGGATATCCCGAACGTTTCTGAAGATGCCACCAAAGACCTCGATGAACATGGTATCATCCGCATCGGTGCAACAGTGAAAGAAGGTGATATCCTCATTGGTAAGATCACTCCGAAAGGGGAATCTGATCCTACACCGGAAGAAAAACTGTTACGCGCCATCTTCGGTGATAAAGCAGGGGATGCAAAAGATGCTTCACTGAAAGCACCGAATGGTACAGAAGGTGTGGTGATCGACAAGAAACTGTTCCAGCGTGCGAAGAAAGATAAGAATGGCAAGATCCGTGAGAAAGCATTGCTCGAGAAAGTGGAAAAAGTACACCAGCAGAACACAGAAGCGCTGAAAGAACTGTTGCTCGATAAATTACAGACACTGCTGAAGGACAAAACTTCAACCGGTGTGAGCAATAATTTCGGCGAAATGCTGATCGGCAAAGGTGCGAAGTTCAACCAGAAAAACCTGGCCACGATCGATTACCAGAATGTGAACCCGCTGGGCTGGACAGGTGATGCAAAAACCGATGACCAGATCAACACGCTGTTACACAACTATAATATCAAGTACAACGAAGAGCTCGGCCGTTACAAGCGGGAGAAATTCAATATCTCGATTGGGGATGAATTACCTGCCGGTGTATTGAAACTCGCAAAAGTGTACCTCGCTGTAAAGCGTAAGCTGAAAGTGGGTGATAAGATGGCGGGTCGCCACGGTAACAAGGGTATCGTTGCGAAGATCGTTCGTGCAGAAGATATGCCGTTCATGGAAGACGGTACACCTGTTGATATCGTACTGAATCCACTAGGGGTACCTTCCAGGATGAACCTGGGACAGATCTATGAAACCATCCTGGGATGGACCGGTAAGAAACTGGGACTGAAATTCTCTACGCCGATCTTTGATGGTGCCACTACTACTCAGATCGAAGAATATTGTGAGCAGGCTGCGATTCCGCGTAACGGTCATACTTACCTGTATGATGGTGAAACGGGAGAGCGCTTCCACCAGAAAGCAACGGTGGGTGTGATCTATGTGATCAAACTGCACCACATGGTGGATGATAAAATGCACGCACGTTCGATCGGGCCATACAGTCTCATCACGCAACAGCCGCTGGGTGGTAAAGCCCAGTTTGGCGGACAGCGTTTTGGTGAGATGGAGGTTTGGGCACTCGAAGCCTATGGTGCATCCAATATCCTGCAGGAATTGCTGACGCTGAAATCGGATGATATCATTGGCCGCGCGAAGACATATGAAGCCATCGTGAAAGGTGATAACATTCCACGTCCGGGTATCCCTGAATCGTTCAATGTATTGGTACATGAACTGCGCGGTTTGGGACTGGATCTGAAATTTGAATAGGTGAGTTGTGAGTGGTCAGTGGTGAGTAATTAACTTATTCACCACTTGCCATTCATCTTGCCGAAAGGCGTTGCTGCTGTACAAGTGTGCGACGCAACAGGAGCCGGGAGAAGAACCGGTTGCTGACAAAAAAATAAAAACATACAAATCCTCAACAGAGATATGGCAATCAAAAAAGATAACAAGCCGAGATCAACTTTTTCCCAGATCACGATCAGCCTGGCCTCTCCGGACAGCATCCTGGAAAGAAGTTTTGGTGAAGTATTAAAGCCTGAAACCATCAACTACCGTACGTATAAACCGGAGCGTGATGGTTTGTTTTGTGAAAGAATATTTGGTCCGGTGAAGGACTATGAGTGTGCCTGCGGTAAATACAAGCGGATCCGTTACAAGGGTATCGTGTGCGACCGTTGCGGTGTGGAAGTGACTGAGAAAAAAGTACGCCGTGAGCGCATGGGCCATATTAAACTGGTGGTGCCCGTGGTGCATATCTGGTATTTCAAGAGCCTGCCGAACAAGATTGGTTACCTGTTGGGGATGAGTTCGAAAAAACTGGAGACCATTATTTATTATGAAAGATATGTGGTGATACAGGGTGGTGTGAAAGAGAACCTGAACATGGGAGACCTGCTCACAGAAGAAGAGTACCTTGATATCATTGACAATCTTCCAAAAGATAACCAATACCTGCCGGATGATGATCCGCAGAAATTTGTTGCGAAGATGGGTGCTGAAGCGGTGCATGCATTGCTGGAGCGCATTGATCTGGACGGCCTGAGTTTCTCGCTTCGTAATGCGGCTGCCACGGAAACTTCGCAGCAGCGTAAAGCAGATGCATTGAAGCGTTTGAGCGTGGTGGAATCGTTCCGTGATGCGAGTACAAGGATCACCAACCGCCCTGAGTGGATGGTGATGCAGTATATCCCTGTAATTCCGCCGGAACTGCGTCCATTGGTGCCATTGGATGGCGGCCGTTTTGCAAGCTCTGACCTGAACGACCTGTACCGCCGTGTGATTATCCGTAATAACCGCTTAAAACGTTTGCTCGAGATCAAGGCGCCGGAAGTAATCCTTCGTAATGAAAAAAGGATGCTGCAGGAAGCGATCGATTCACTTTTTGATAATAGCCGTAAATCAAATGCGGTGAAAGCAGAAGGCGGCCGCGCGCTGAAATCATTGTCCGATGTACTGAAAGGAAAGCAGGGACGTTTCCGCCAGAACCTGTTGGGTAAGCGTGTGGACTACTCTGGCCGTTCTGTAATTGTGGTAGGACCTGAACTGAAGATCCACGAATGTGGTTTGCCGAAAGATATGGCAGCCGAGTTGTTCAAACCATTTGTGATCCGTAAACTGATTGAAAGAGGTATCGTGAAAACGGTGAAGTCGGCCAAGAAACTGGTTGACCGCAAAGAAGCCGTGATCTGGGATATCCTTGAAAATATCCTGAAAGGTCACCCGGTAATGTTAAACCGTGCCCCAACGCTGCACCGTTTGTCGATCCAGGCTTTCCAGCCCAAGCTGGTGGAAGGTAAGGCGATACAACTGCACCCGCTGGTAACTTCTGCGTTCAACGCCGACTTTGATGGTGACCAGATGGCGGTACACGTACCGTTGAGCCATGCGGCCATCCTGGAAGCGCAGCTGCTCATGCTTTCTTCACACAATATCCTGAACCCGCAGAACGGTACGCCGATCACGCTGCCTTCGCAGGACATGGTATTGGGACTGTACTATATCACCAAGGGTAAAAAATCTACTGAAACCGAAGTGGTGAAAGGCCAGGGAATGGCTTTTTACAGCATGGAAGAAGTGATGATCGCCTATAATGAAGGAAGGGTAGACCTGCATGCACATATTAAAGTGCGCACCAATGTTCGGGAGAACAATGGGGATATTGTGAAGAAACTGATCGATACAACAGTAGGGCGTGTACTGTTTAACCAGTTTGTACCTGCTGAAGTTGGATACATCAATGCTTTGCTGACGAAGAAAAGCCTGCGTGAGATCATTGGTGATATCATCAAGATCACGAATGTGCCGAAAACAGCGAAATTCCTCGACGATATTAAAACCCTCGGATTCCGTATGGCCTTCCGTGGTGGTTTGTCGTTCAGCGTAAACGACCTGATCGTTCCCGACATGCGCAGTGAACTGCTCGAAACAGCAAAAGCTGAAGTGGAAGAAGTATGGGAAAGCTATAACATGGGATTGATCACCAATAACGAACGTTACAACCAGGTGATCGATATATGGGGCCGTGTGGATATGAAGATCACCGAGAGCCTGATCCGCGAGATGACACATGATAAGCAGGGATTCAACTCTGTATTCATGATGCTTGACTCAGGAGCCCGTGGTAGTAAAACACAGGTAAAACAGCTGGTAGGTATCCGGGGATTGATGGCCAAGCCGCGTAAGAGCGGAAGCACCGGGAGCGAGGTAATTGAAAACCCGATCCTTTCCAACTTCAAGAGCGGACTGAACGTATTGGATTATTTTATCTCCACGCACGGTGCGCGGAAAGGTCTTGCAGATACGGCGCTGAAAACAGCCGATGCCGGTTACCTTACCCGTCGTTTGGTGGATGTATCACAGGATGTGGTGATCTCGGAAGAAGACTGCGGCACCCTTCGTGGCAATGCAACTTCTGCATTAAAAGACAATGAAGATATTATTGAACCACTGGCAGACAGGATCGAAGGCCGTACATCACTGCATGATGTGTTTAATCCGGTAACGGATGAACTGATCATTGCAGCGGGTGAGGAGATCACTTCTGATATTGCAAAAGCGATTGAAGATGCAGGCATTGAAACGGTTGAAATCCGTTCGGTGCTTACCTGTGAAAGCAAGCGTGGTGTGTGTGTGAAATGTTATGGTAAAAACCTTGCCACCGGATATATGGCACAGAAAGGGGATGCGGTTGGTATCATCGCCGCACAATCCATTGGTGAGCCGGGTACACAGCTTACCCTGCGTACCTTCCACGTGGGTGGTGTTGCGGGTTCCGCTTCTGTTGAATCAGGACTGGCTGCCAAATTTGATGGTACCATCCAGTTCGATGGTTTGCGTACTGTTGATGCGGTGAACAATGAAGGTGATAAAGTGAAGATCGTAATCGGCCGTACGGGTGAGGTAAGGATCATGGATGTGAAGAACGACCGTTTGCTGATCACCAATAACGTGCCTTATGGGGCCACCTTGAATGTAAAAGATGGTGCACAGGTGAAGAAAGGCGACCTGATCTGTACATGGGATCCGTTCAACAATGTGATCGTAGCTGAGCAGAATGGTTCTGTGAAATTTGAAAACGTAATTGATGGTATTACCTACCGCGATGAATCAGATGAGCAAACCGGGCACCGTGAGAAAGTGGTGATCGAAACCAAGGATAAGACCAAGATCCCGACGATCATTGTAGAAGGAAAAGAAAACAAACAATATAACCTTCCTGTTGGATCACATATCGTGATCGAAGAAGGGGAGGATGTAAAAGCCGGACAGGTACTTGTGAAGATACCGCGTGTACTGGGTAAGCTGCGCGATATTACCGGAGGTCTGCCTCGTGTAACCGAATTGTTCGAAGCACGTAACCCGGGTAACCCAGCGATCGTTTGTGAAATTGATGGTGTGGTAAGCTTTGGAAATGTAAAACGTGGTAACCGTGAGATCATCGTTGAATCACGCGATGGTATGGTGAAAAAATACCTGGTTCCGCTGACACGCCAGATCCTGGTACAGGATGGTGACTTTGTAAAAGCAGGTACACCAATGTCGGACGGGCAAATTGCGCCGGCTGATATCCTTGCGATCAAAGGGCCATTCGCAGTACAGGAATACGTGGTGAATGAGATCCAGGAAGTATACCGTTTACAGGGTGTGCGTATCAACGATAAACACATTGAAGTGATCGTTCGCCAGATGATGAAGAAAGTAGAGATTGTTGATGCAGGGGATACCAAATTCCTTGAAGAAGACCTCGAAGACAGGTTCGACTTTATCGAAGAGAACGACAGGATCTTTGATAAGAAAGTAGTAACTGATGCCGGTGAAAGCACTAAAATGAAACCCGGACAGATCATCACACTGCGTGAGCTGCGGGAGGAGAATTCGATCCTGCGCAGGGCTGATAAGAAACTGGTGGAAGTGCGCGATGCAAAACCCGCAACAGCCACACCGGTATTGCTTGGTATCACCAAAGCTTCTCTGGGCGTACAAAGCTGGATATCAGCTGCATCGTTCCAGGAAACCACCAAGGTGCTGAGCCAGGCGGCCATCCAGGGTAAAACAGATGCCATGCTGGGTCTGAAAGAAAACGTGATCACGGGTCACCTCATCCCTGCCGGTTCCGGTCAGAAAGAATTTGAGAACATGATCGTAGGAAGCAAGGAAGAATACGAAGTACTTGCCACTACCCGCGAGGCGATGAGTTTTGATGATGATGAATAACCAGCTGTAAACAGTTGATGTATCTAATAAGAAGCAGGAAGTGAAAGCTTCCTGCTTTTTTAACATAAGCACAAACCTAAGTTTGATATTTTTACGAAAGAATATACCCCCTAACCATTAATTGAAACTTGCATGAAGAATTTTACACTCGGTTTAAATATTGTGCTGGTGATCGCTGTAGCGGTATTGTTTTACCTGCATTTTAATTCAACGCCTTCATCGGGTGTGGTATTGGGCGGCAGCAAACCTGTGCCCGCCGGCGCTTTCAGGATCGCTTATTTTGAAACAGATTCCATCCAGGCGCAGTTTGATTATTTTAAACAGATCAGTGGTGAACTCGATGCTAAGAACCAGGCAAATTCAAAAGTACTGGGCGATATGAAATCCACTTTTACCAGCAAATACCAGGATTTACAAAAAGCTGCCAACTCAAATCTTTTGTCGCAGGCAGAGCTGGCCAGTAAGCAGCAGGAACTGATGCAGATGGAGAAAGCTTTCCAGGGCAAAGAAAAAATGATGAGCGATGAGATGCAGGATGAAACCTTCCGCAAACTGCAAGATGTAAAAAAGAAGATCGAGGATTTCCTGAAAGAGTACAACAAAGACAAAGGCTATGCCTTTATCTTCTCCAACTCATCGGACCTGATGTACCTCAAAGACAGTTCTTATAATATTACCAAAGATGTGGTCAAGGGGTTGAATGCACTCTACCCTGTGAAGAAGAAATAAAACATCAACCAGATTCATTATCTTCAATCCCGCCACAAAAGGCGGGATTTTTTTTATGAGCCAGACTAACCAGTTCAAACCAACGCTTGGTCTTTTTGATGCCACGATGATCGTGGCCGGAAGTATGATCGGATCGGGGATTTTTATTGTAAGCGCCGATATCACGCGCAATGTAGGAAGTGCCGGCTGGCTGGTGATGGTATGGCTGATCACGGGTTTTATGACACTGACGGCAGCACTGAGTTATGGCGAACTGAGTGCGATGTTTCCCAAAGCGGGGGGCCAATACGTGTACCTGAAGCAATCGTATAACCCGTTGGTGGGGTTTTTGTATGGCTGGAGTTTTTTTTCAGTGATACAAACAGGAACGATCGCTGCAGTAGGTGTGGCGTTTTGCAAATTTGCCGGCTATTTTTTTCCGGCACTTGAATTAACCGATACAAACGTTTTGCTCACGATCGGTTCGCTGAAAATTTATACTGCACAACTGGTATCCATTCTGCTGATCGTATTGCTTACTTATATCAATACGAAAGGCATACAAGGTGGGAAACTGATACAAACCACATTTACTTTAACAAAACTGCTTTCCCTGTTCGGGCTGATCGTGTTTGGCCTGATCATGGCAAAGGGAGATGTATGGCATGCCAACTGGCAGAATGCATGGCATATGCAGAAAATGGAAGCCGCAGGTGGGGGGGGTATCTCAACAATTTTCACGCCCCTGCTCGGTGCTGCGGCCGTTGGTGCCATAG
The DNA here is from genome assembly GCA_004028765.1 of Chitinophagaceae bacterium. Lineage (GTDB taxonomy): Bacteria > Bacteroidota > Bacteroidia > Chitinophagales > Chitinophagaceae > Sediminibacterium. The sequence continues at coordinate 87,872 of SAIX01000012.1, forward strand.
CTGCATCGATGGTAGGTTCTATCTTCAGCAGCGATGCATGGAACAATGTTACGTTTATTGCCGGCGAGATCAAGAACCCACAGAAAAATATCGGCTTCAGTCTTTTCCTCGGTACTGCGATTGTCACAATTATTTATGTATCCGCCAACCTGATGTATGTAAGTGTTATGCCTTTGCATGATATTGCTTTTGCAAAATCGGACAGGGTAGCGGTTGCGGCTTCGAATGTGATCTTTGGCGATGCAGGAACTTATGTGATCGCACTCATGATCATGGTTTCAACATTCGGCTGTAACAACGGGTTGATACTGGCCGGTGCCAGGGTATATTATAC
>SAIX01000013.1 GCA_004028765.1 Chitinophagaceae bacterium
GGTGAATGGTGAGTGGGCAGTGGCGAGTGTTTAAAATAAACCAATAAACAAGTAAACATCCCTCTGCGAAAACTCCGCGCCCCCTGCGGCTCTGCGGTGAAAGGGTGAATGGTGAATGGGCAGTGGTGAGTGTTTAAAAAAAACCAATAAACAAGTAAACCAAAGACCAATAAACTAATAAACCAGTAACCCAATCAAACAACCACCTCATGGGCAAAGGCAGACTCGAAGCATTCAGCGATGGTGTAATGGCAATCATCATCACCATCATGGTACTTGAAATGAAAGTGCCGCATGGCGATAACTGGGAATCGCTTCGTCCGCTGTATCCTGTATTTCTCAGTTATGTGCTCAGCTTTATCTATATCGCTATTTACTGGAATAACCATCACCACTTAATGCATGCCACGCATAAGATCAATGGAAAAGTAATGTGGGCAAATAACCATTTACTGTTCTGGCTTTCACTGATGCCCTTCGCTTCGGGTTGGATGGGTGAAAACCATTTTACGGCTTTGCCTACCGCTTTGTTTGGTGTGGTATTGTTTATGGCGGGTGTTGCTTATTATATTCTTGAACAGTCCCTGCTGCATTTACATGGTGCGCAATCCACACTTGCTAAAGCTGTGGGGAAAGACAAAAAAGGGCAGCTTTCTGTTCTGATCTATGCTATCGCCATCGGGTTGTCTTTTGTGAAAGGGGAAGCGAGTCTTGGCTTGTACACACTGGTGGCCATCATGTGGCTGATACCCGATAAACGGATTGAGCAGGCGCTGGGAGAGGAGTAGGGGGCGATTGCGGATTCGCGGATTGCGAATTACGGATTATTTATTCGCCACTCACTATTCACCATTCACCACTCACCATTCACCTTTTCACTCCTGTATCCTTTTCATCAGTTCATCATCGATCTTCCTGAAAAGATGATAGGGTTTATAGATGCGCCAGTCGGGTAGGTCCATCAGTTCGATATAATAATTGAGTTTCTTTTTGCGGAAATCCTGCTGGGTGGCTTCCGGCATATTTAAGGAAACGATCCAGCCATTCTCTTCGCTCACTTCTTCATACCATTCCTGGTAATATTCTTTATCGCTGCTGTGGAAATTGAGTACATTTTCAGTGATGAGGATATATTTATGAATGCCCTGTTTGTATAAAAGGTCCATCACTTCGCGCTTCAGTTCCATAATATCATTCTCGATCGCATCATTCCATTCGCCGATCATTTCAATGACGGCAAAATGAAGTTCATAATCCACGTAAATGATCTTCAGGTAAAGTGTGCGGCTGCCAAAATCATCCCATTGCGGATGGATATAATAATTGTAAACTGTTTGCGAAAATTCAAACTCGCTGTATTTTCTCCCGTAAAAAGGCGATTGCGGGTCTTCTTCCGCAGTATAAATATGCCGCCAGTTATAAAAGGGTTCTATATCATGCATATCAATCCCCGGAGGCGGAAGCAGCTTCTACCGCTTTTTTTACACTGCCATGTTTCAACAGCAGGTCTTTGGCTTTTTCATAATCGGTGAGTTTCAGCCCTTCCATAACCATTTTCACACCACGGTCAACCAGTTTCACATTGCTGAGCTGCATGTTCACCATTTTATTGTCTTCCACACGGCCAAGCTGTATCATCACAGAACTGGAGATCATATTCAAAACCAGCTTCTGCGCGGTACCGCTTTTCATCCTTGTACTGCCCGTGATGAATTCAGGACCTACCACCACTTCCACCGGGAAATCGGCTTCTGCAGATACCGGTGAATTGGGGTTGCAGCAGATACTTCCGGTGATAATGCCATGTTTGCGGCACTCTTTCAATGCACCGATCACATAGGGTGTGGTACCGCTCGCTGCGAGGCCCACTACCACATCTTTATCACTTACAAAATGTCGTTGCAGGTCGCTCCAGCCCTGTTCATTGCTGTCTTCCGCGAATTCAACTGCCTGCGTAATGGCTTTGTCTCCCCCGGCAATCAGGCCGATCACCAGGCCATAAGGCACACCAAATGTTGGCGGGCATTCACTGGCATCTACAATACCCAAACGGCCACTGGTTCCGGCACCGATATAGAAAAGACGGCCACCTGCCAGCATTTTGTCGGAGATGGCAGCAGCCAGTTTCTCGATCTGCGGGATGGCTTTGCTTACCGCATCCGGAACAGTCTTGTCTTCTTTGTTGATATTCTGCAAGAGTTCCAATATCGACATATTTTCAAGATGGCGATACGTGGACGATTGTTCGGTTACTTTAATAAATTCAGATGACATAGCAGTTTTTTAACGGTGATAGGCAAGCAGTCCCTGCATAGGGGCTTTGATCACGTTGCCCAGTTCTAATTCATAGGTATTGCAAAGTTCTTTCAGTACATCCCGGAAGCCATAGGCAATGCTCCCGATGAAATGGATGGGGTGCGTCCAGCTTTCACGGTATTTATACAGATGGGTGAAAAAGAAATCATTCAGCCCGTCTTCAATAATATTCTCGACCATATAATGTCCCCGGTTTTCGGCGAGGAAAATCGCATAGGAAGCGAGGTATCGGTTGGCCAGCGGTTGTTTGTACACATGGTCGAGTATCTCTACCGGTGTTACTTCAAATCTTTTTTCAAAACGGGCCCGCAGTTCTTCATCGAAAGTGTTGTACAAATAATATTGCACCACTTTTTTTCCGAGATAAGCCCCGCTGCCTTCATCGCCGAGTACATAACCAATACCCGGACTGTTTTTCACGATCTTTTTACCATTGTAAAAACAGGAATTAGAACCGGTGCCCAAAATACAGGCGACCCCTTTTTTATGGCCACACAAAGCCCGGGCGGCAGCCAGCAGGTCGGTCTGCACTTCCACAAAAGCTTTGGGAAAAACCGTTTTCAGCACTTTTTTAATAATGGCGGCATTGGCCTGGTTGCTTAATCCTGTACCATAAAAATGGATGGAACTGATTACTGCATTTTTGAGTTTCGGAACCAGTTCCTTCATCAGCAGGCCATGGATCTGCGTGCCGGAAAGAAAATACGGACTGATGCCCTGGGTATGGATGGTCTTGTTCCTGCCATTCTGTACCATTCTCCATTCGCACTTGGTGGCACCACTGTCGGCAATCAGAATAACGGACATATCTCTTGTTGTATATAGGATCAGTAATGAGCCGTAAAGGTAAGACAAGATGCAGAATTCTGCGTCTTCATTCTGTATTTCGCCGTTCTTTGCGGCATTCAAACTTTAATATGCATATTTGCGTTAGTTCCAAAAAGGAACAAGTGCTGAAATATGGGAACTAAAAAATTACAGGTATGGTTGCCCGTGCTCTTTGCCGTGGTAATGGTGATCGGGATGGCCATTGGTTACCAGCTGAAAGATAAAACCCTCGGGAACCGCTTTTTTAACCTTAACCGGCGGACCTCTTTACAGGAATTGCTGGAACTGGTTAAAAACAAGTACGTTGACAAAGTGCCGCTCGACAGTATCAGCCAGGTGGCAGCCGGAGAGATCCTTTCCCGCCTTGATCCGCACTCGGTATACATTCCAGCCGATCATTTAAAAGAAGTGAATGAAGAACTCATGGGGAATTTCCAGGGGATCGGGGTCGAATTCCAGGTGCTGGATGATACTGTGAATATTATGCATATCATGCAGGGAGGCCCTTCTGAAAAAGCAGGCCTGCAGCCGGGTGATAAATTTATTCTTGTGAACGATTCGGTTCCCATCGCCGGTAAAAAACTGAAAGTGGACCAGATCCGGAAACTCCTGCGCGGGCCGATGGATACCAAAGTAAAAGTGCAGGTGCTGCGCGGAAATGAGCGGAAAGATTTTATCATCACGCGTGGTGTGATCCCGGTTTCCCCGATCGATGCAGCTTATATGCTTACAAATGAAAAAGGGTATATCCGCATCAACAAATTCGCTGAAAGAACTTACGAGGCCTTTATGCAGAGCATGGAGAAATTACAGAAACAAGGGATGAAAGAACTCGTGCTTGACCTGCGTGGCAACGGAGGCGGACTGATGAAAGAAGCCACCGATATCGCGGATGAATTTCTGAGCGATGATAAACTGATCGTTTATACGGTGGGTGAACATATTGAAAGAGTGGAATACCGTTGCCACCGCGAAGGCATTTTTGAAAAAGGCAGGCTGGAAGTGCTGATCGATGAAGGAACTGCTTCGGCCAGTGAGGTTTTGGCCGGTGCTTTACAGGATTGGGACAGGGCTACGATCATCGGCCGGCGCTCTTTCGGTAAGGGCCTTGTGCAGCAACAGTTCCAGTTAAGTGATGGAAGCGCCGTGCGTTTAACCATCGCCAGGTATTATTCCCCTCTCGGGAGAAATATCCAGAAACCCTACAGCAAGGGAAAAGAAGCTTACGAAGAAGAGCTCAGCCAGCGTTTTCATGATGGGGAAGTGGTAAAAGGCGATACCACCCGTCACTCGGGCAAAGCATATAAAACACCGGGCGGCCGCATCGTTTATGGAGGCGGCGGTATCACACCGGATATATTTGTGCCCTTCGATACCACGAGGATGGATTCGGTATCGATGAAACTGTATTACCGGTCTACCATGAGCGTATTCGTGTTCCGTTATTACCTGCAGAACCGTGCATTTTTTGATGCCATCAAAACACCCGCCGAACTGGTGCAGAAATTTGTTCCCGGCGAAAAAGAATGGCAGGCACTGGTAGCAGAGGCGAAGAAAGATTCTGTGGATCTGGGCCGTATAAACGGTAAAACAAAATCAGATCTCCTGCAACGCATGCAGGCAGTGATGGGCCGGCAATTGTGGCGTACCGGCGGGTATTTTGAAGTGTATAACCGCTTTGACCCAACCGTACAAAAAGCATTATCAGTCAATTAACATGCGATAACCTGGCCATACAGCAGCGTTTGCTTTTTTCTTATTAGATTGCGCCCGGTTAAATGGAAAAATTGAATTTATGACTATTGAGCAGTTTAAAGAACTGAGCCACGAACAGAAACTGAAAGAACTGAGGTTTTCAGGAGAATTGCTGGGCTCTTATGAAAGAAACAATGAGAATGGCGGCCCCAAAACCCCGGGTGATATTTATGCCGTGCATGATTTCTGGGTATACCTGAGTGATGATGAAGAGATCATCGTCCCTTCCCGCAGAAACCCGCTGCCGCCGGCGGAAGAGGAAGAAGAAGCTGAATAAACCATCTTCTTACTGAAAATAAACCAGCCGGATGCAAGTAACCTGTTACCGTTTCCGGCTGACTGAAATTGTATTTGCATAATCCCCGATGAGGGGATTTTTTAGTTAGGAGTCAGGAGTTGGTGCACACCACTATTCACCACTCACCACTGCCCATTCACACCTCCATTCACAACGAATTCCGCAATGTAAGCGAGAACGGGATCTCCACATGCTGCACCGATTGTTCAAGGATCAGTTCTGCAGTTTTCCGGCCCATCATTTCAAAATCGGTTGAAATAGTGGTGATGCCATTCAGGATGATCTTTTTTAATGGGGTTTCATTGTACGAGATCACGCCTACATGTTTACCCAGTTTCATTTTGGTGGCCAGTATTTTTTCGATCAGTGTCACCAGGTCATCTTCCATCAGGTTGATATATGCCTCACCTTCCTTGATGGGTTCATTGGCGATATTATGTACCAGCTTATAGTTAAATGCATATTGCTGGCAGAAACGTGTGAAGCCTTTCAGGATTTCCCCGGGGTGATAGGTATAAAAAGGTACGATGATCTTGATCGTATGGTATTTGCTTAATTGCGGCAGCGCCTGTTCGAGTGCGCTGTAAATGTCTTTTTCAAAATTCTCATATACTGCGCCATACTGCCCTGCAATACCGGGAACAAGTTTGTCGAGCAGGATAAGTTTTTCTTTTGGGATAAGGTTGATCACATCATGCGCGTTCTCGCCACCGTCCAGAAAATGCGGGATGATCACATAATGCGTGTAATCCTTCCCCGCATTCTGGATCAGCCGCGTAAAAAAATCAAAATCGTTGTTATAAATATAAAAATCCACTGATGCAAGCTCGCCGAGTGTTTTTACAAACGCATCATAGATAATTTTTTTATGCGGGCTCAGTTTATTGAAAAGTAAAAAGATCTTCCGTTGCTGTTTCAGGTTGGTATCCAGCACAAAATACCCCTTACCCGGAACGGAGCTCAGCACCCCTATATTCTTTAAGTATTTGTATCCTTTCTCCGCTGTATCCCGCGCAATCTCGAATTCGAAACTGAGTTCATTGATCGAAGGGAGGATATCATCTTTGTGTATCCGTCCTTCTGCAATGGCTTTCATGATGGAATTGGCCAGTTGCAGGTACTTCGGCGTGGCTGAATAATAATCGATGGAAAGATGCTGAAAAACGGGTTTCTTTTTCATAATGGTTGCAACCGGTTTCAAACATACACATATTCCCTGTTTCCGGTACGGGCCAAAAGCATGACGGTACATGACAGCCGGTTTTCATGATAAAATATTTTTGAAATCAGTTATCTTACCAAGCTTAGCCATTGAAATCATTTGCACATGGGTATTATTCTCGGTGTTTTCTTTCATTTTATAGGCGGTTTTGCCTCGGGTAGTTTTTATATGCCTTTCAAAAAAGTGAAGGGCTGGAGTTGGGAAAGCTTCTGGATCATCGGCGGGCTTTTTTCCTGGTTGATCGTGCCACCGCTTGCTGCCTGGCTTACCATTCCGGGTTTCGGGGAAATCATCTCACAAACCCCTTCCGCTGTTATTGCCACCACATTCACAATGGGTTTGCTATGGGGCGTGGGCGGTTTGATGTATGGCCTCGGTGTAAGGTACCTGGGTATGAGCCTCGGTAATTCAGTAATACTTGGGTTCTGTTCTGCGTTCGGCGCATTGATACCAGCGATCTATTACAATTATGTAACCGTTGCCGGAAAAGAAAAACAAACGCTTTCCTTTATGCTGCACAATACAGGCGGGCAATGGGTATTGATCGGCGTGTTGGTTTGTATTATCGGCATCGCCATTTGCGGCAAAGCGGGTATGATGAAAGAGAAGAACCTGAGCGAAGAAGAACAAAAAGCTTCTGTATCAGAATTCAGCCTGGTAAAAGGATTGATCATTGCCACCATCTCGGGTATCCTCAGCGCTTTTTTCAATTTTGGTATCGAAGCAGGAAAGCCGATGGCTGAAGTGGCAAATGCTGCCTGGCAGTCAACCCATCCCGGCCAGGGTAATTTTCTTTTCCAGAACAATGTGATATTTGTGGTGATACTCTGGGGCGGGCTCACCACCAATTTTATCTGGTGTATGGTATTGAATACGCGTAACAGATCCTTTGGGGATTATATTGACCTTAAAACACCACTCAGCAAGAATTATTTTTTCAGTGCACTCGCCGGCACCACCTGGTTCCTCCAGTTCTTTTTTTACGGGATGGGAGAGAGCAAAATGGGAAATGGAGCCAGTTCGTGGATATTACACATGTCGTTCATCATCCTCGTGGCGAATTTGTGGGGCATTTTCCTGAAAGAATGGAAGGGGGTAAGCAGGCAAACAAAAACAGTGATCACCTTCGGGATCCTTACTATACTGGCATCGGTAATGATTGTAGGGTACGGGAATTCACTTCCCAAATAGCATTCGTAAAACAACAATACTAAGCAGTGAACAGAATGGCATCATTTAAATATGTGAGTTATCTCTGGGACGAGGCCAAAGCCGCTTCCATGGCCGGGGATGAAGTGGCCTTGCTGATCTATCGTTCCAACCTCCTCGGTGCTGACCTTCGTTTAACCAATTACGGGGGCGGGAATACTTCCTGTAAGGCAATGGCAAAAGATCCTTTAACGGGAAATGAAACGGAAGTGATGTGGGTGAAGGGAAGTGGTGGCGATCTTGGCACTTTACAAGCAAGCGGCCTCGCTGCCTTATATACCGACAGGCTTCGCAGCCTCATACATGTTTACCGCGGCATCGATCACGAAGATGAAATGGTGGAGTTGTTTAACCATTGCATTTTCGATCTTGCTTCAAAAGCACCGTCTATTGATACGCCCTTACACGGGTTCCTTCCATTTAAACATATTGATCACCTGCACCCGGATGCGGCGATTGCCATCGCGGCAGCGAAGGATGGGAAGAAGATCACACAGGAACTGTTTCATGGCAAGATCGGCTGGGTGGAATGGCAAAGACCTGGTTTTGACCTGGGGCTGAAACTAAAAGCCTGCCTTGATGAAAACCCGGGTATCCGCGGTATCATGCTGGGCTCGCACGGATTGTTTACATGGGGCGATACCGCTTATGAAAGTTATGTGAATACACTCGAAGTAATCGAACGCTGTGCGGCATATATAGAGGAGTCGGTTGCTAAAAAAGGATCCGTTTTTGGCGGACAAAAAATAACATCTCTTGAAAAACCACAAAGGGAAATACAGGCTGCTGCCCTTGCACCGGTACTTAGGGGCTTTTGTTCATCGAACACAAAAATGGTTGGTCATTTTACAGATGATGAAAGTGTATTGACCTTTATAAACTCAAACGAACTTGACCGGCTGGCACCAATGGGAACTTCCTGCCCCGATCATTTTCTGCGTACAAAAATTAGTCCGCTGGTATTGCCCCTCCAGCCTGCAGATGACCTTTCTGATACGGATGCTGTCAAGAAAAAAATATCACCCGCTTTTGATGCATACCGGAAAATGTATGCGGATTATTATAACACCTGTAAACACCCCAACAGCCCGGCCATGCGTGATGCCAACCCGGTAGTGATTTTGTATCCCGGTGTGGGTATGTTTACTTTCGCTGCGAACAAGCAAACTGCAAGGGTGGCAGCAGAATTTTATACCAATGCCATTACTGTAATGCGGGGTGCCGAAGCCATTTCCGCTTATACTTCACTTCCCCGCCAGGAAGCTTTTAATATAGAGTACTGGCTGCTTGAAGAAGCCAAACTGCAGCGCATGCCCAAACCCAAAGCTTTGTCAGGGAGGGTTGCCCTGGTCACGGGCAGCGCCGGTGGCATCGGGAAAGCGATTGCCAAAAAATTTGCAGAAGAAGGTGCCTGTGTGGTGATAAACGATAATGATGCGAACCGGCTTTCAGACGCGAAAGAATATTTTCTTGCACAATTCGGAAAAGACAGTAGTACCGCTGTATTGCTGGATGTTACCAGCCGTGAAAATATCGACCGTGCTTTTTCTGCGGCTACACTCGCATTCGGCGGCGTGGATATTCTTGTGAACTGTGCCGGGCTTTCTATTTCAAAACCCATCGAAGAGCATACTGAAAAAGACTGGGATCTTTTATATGATGTTCTGGTGAAAGGGCAGTTTCTTGTTACGCAGGCCGGGGTAAACATCATGCGCAAACAGGAGATGGACGGTGATATATTGAATATTGTAAGTAAAAATGCATTGGTGAGCGGCCCGAATAATGCAGGCTACGGTTCAGCCAAAGCTGCGCAACTGCACCTGAGCAGGCTTAATGCCGCCGAACTTGGAAAAGACAAGATACGCGTGAATGTAGTGAATCCCGATGCCGTGATCAGCGACAGTAAAATATGGCAGGGCGCCTGGGCAGAAGGAAGGGCCAAAGCCTATAGGGTAAGTGTGGAAGAACTGCCCGCTTATTATGCGAAAAGAACATTACTGAACGAGATCATCGACCCGGCGGATATTGCGGCAGCCTGTTTCGCATTTGTATGCGGACTGTTGAATAAATCAACCGGGAATGTATTGAACGTTGATGGGGGTGTGGCGATGGCTTTTGTAAGATAATATGAGCAGGTGGAAGTGGGAGAAGCAGTTGAACGGTTTAAGTGTTTTCTATTTTTGAACCCGATTTTTTAAATGACTTATCCAGCATTCATGAACCGGATCGCTTTTAAAATGCACCTGCACAAAGGCTTTGAAGCAGAGTATGAAAAAAGGCATAAGGAATTGTGGCCGGAATTACAGGAATTGCTGAAAATGTCCGGCATCAGCGAGTATTCTATTTTTCTCGATGAAGCTACCGGTGAATTATTCGGTGTAATGAAGGCTGAAGAGGGCCATAAGATCAGTATGCTGCCCGCACATCCGGTAATGAAAAAATGGTGGGCATACATGAAGGATATCATGGATGCAAATCCTGATCAGTCACCCGTATCCATTCCGCTGCGCGAAGTGTTTTATCTTCCATGAACAAATCAAACAGGTTGCAGATGCTGATAGACAAAGAAAAGATCGCGGCGCACAACGATAAGATGATTGTGCATCACGAAAAACGTTTTCGGTCTTTAACGGATATAACCGGTGATACCGGGTCCATTCTCCGGAAGCTCATCGATTTCCAGGTAGCTATTCCTTCATGGGCATTGGGAACCGGCGGTACAAGGTTTGGCCGTTTCAGTGGTGGCGGGGAACCCGGCTCATTGGAAGAAAAGATCGCAGATGTGGGCCTGTTACATGCATTGAACCGCTCAAGCGGTGCGATATCCCTGCATATTCCCTGGGATATCCCTTCTGATGCTGCGGCCATCCGTTCGCTTGCAGCTTCTTATGGCCTTGCATTCGATGCGGTGAATTCAAATACTTTCCAGGACCAGCCGCAACAAAAACTGAGTTATAAATTCGGATCGCTGCAGCATGTGAACAGGGCCGTGCGCAAACAGGCCATCGGTCATAATATCGAAGTGATCAGGCATGGGATTGAACTGGGATCAAAATCACTTACGGTTTGGTTATCCGATGGTTCTTCTTTTCCCGGCCAGCTTAATTTCAGAAAGGCTTTTGAAAATACACTGGAAGGCCTGCAGGAAATTTATGCAGCATTGCCTTCCGACTGGAAAATGTTTGTCGAATACAAAGCATTCGAACCGAATTTTTATTCGATGACGGTGGGCGATTGGGGGCAATCACTTTTATACGCCAACAAACTGGGCGCGAAAGCCTATACACTTGTTGACCTGGGCCACCACCTTCCCAATGCCAATATCCAGCAGATTGTTGCATTGTTATTAAACGAGGGGAAACTGGGCGGTTTTCATTTTAACGACAGCAAATACGGGGATGATGACCTTACAGTCGGCAGCATCGACCCTTACCAGTTATTCCTTATTTTTAATGAACTGGTGGAAGGAATGGATGCGAGAGGGATGAACCATGCCAGCGATCTCGGCTGGATGATCGATGCATCACACAATATCAAAGATCCGCTGGAAGACCTGCTTCAAAGTGTGGAAGCCATCATGATCGCTTACACGCAGGCACTGCTGGTAGATACTGCAGCCTTGCGTATCGCGCAGGAAGAAAATGATGTGACGAAAGCACAGGAAATATTACAGCAGGCTTTCCGCACAGATGTTCGCCCGCTGGTGGCCGAAGCAAGGTTGCGTTCCGGTGCTGCCATCGCGCCGCTGCAGATGTTCCGCGAATTAAATGTCCGGGATCAATTGATCCGCGAACGCGGGCAAAACAATAAGGCAACCGGTTTGTAAATACCAGCACATGCCCCAACCTGTTATTGCAATATTCGATATCGGTAAAACGAATAAAAAATTCTTCCTGCTTTCGCAGCAATACGAGATCATAACGGAACATAGTGAACAGTTGGATGAAACAACCGATGAAGATGGATTTGCCTGTGATGACCTGGCCGCATTAACAGCATGGGTACACACTGTTCTGCAAAAAGCCATGCAACGTGATGATCTGCAGATTGAAGCTGTAAATGTGTCGGCCTATGGCGCCAGTTTTGTGCACCTCGACAAAACCGGTAAGCCGGTTACTCCGCTTTACAATTATCTGAAACCTTTCCCGGAAAATCTTCATCAGCAATTCTATATGCAGTATGGTCCTGAGGAAGAATGGTCGCTGGTAACCGCATCGCCCATACTTGGTAATCTGAATTCGGGATTGCAGTTGTACTGGTTAAAATATGAACAGCCACAAATTTTCCGGAAGATTGCCGTTTCATTGCATCTACCCCAATACATCAGTTACCTGATCAGCGGCAAAACCGTATCGGAGGTCACAAGTATTGGCTGCCATACAGGTTTGTGGGATTTTGAAAAAAAACAATACCATGAATGGGTGCAAAAAGAAAATATCCATTCATTTTTTCCGCCGATCACAGATCCGGCAGTGATAACGGAAGTGAAGTTCGAGGGAAAAGCCATTAAGGCGGGAACAGGCATGCACGACAGTTCTGCGGCACTCGTTCCGTATCTCGCTTCTTTTTCAGAACCATTTATCCTGGTATCTACGGGCACCTGGTGTATCAGCCTCAATCCCTTCAACCAGGAAATACTTACGCAGGATGAATTGAAGAAAGATTGCCTTTGTTACCTCACTTACAGAGGCCGGCCCGTAAAAGCTTCCCGCATTTTTGCAGGGTATGAACATGAGGCGGAGACCAAAAAAATTGCTGCACACTTCGGCGTGCAGGATGATTTTTATAAAATGGTAAAGTTTGATCCCCGGATCTATCAACAGACGGCCAATAAAGCGGAAGAAAGAAATAAAAATAGAGCGCCCGGTGTTTCAAAATTTTCGGAAAGGCTGCCGGGTGATTTTTCTTCTTTTGTTGATGCATATCATCAACTGGTTTATGATATCGTAGAGGAACAGCGATCATCAACCGCGCTTATACTTTCTCATCAACCGCCACGCAGGATTTTTGTGGATGGCGGTTTTGCAAAAAACGAATTGTATATGTATATGCTGGCCCATGCTTTTCCGCAGCAGGAAGTGTATGCAGCTTCTGTGTCGCAGGCCACTGCTATTGGTGCGGCACTTGCCATTCATGCTGCATGGAACCCGCAGCCTGTTCGGGGTGATATAGTACAACTGAAGTATTATAAAGCGCTGCTGTAAAATTTCCTGGCTTTTTAAGGACTTACTTTCTAACCAGTTTGCAGCTTGCCCATTCAAATCGTATGAGCTTATATAAAACATCTTAACGTAACTTTATTCCGCTGGTTTTAGGGCAGCCTTAACTTTGTTGATACAGCAGTGGCTCATCTGCCTGTCTCTTTTCCAAAACAGTGAACCATGAACAGGTATCTTACCCTGGTAATTTTATTTTTTCTTGCTGCCTGCGGGTCTTCCCGGAATGCACAGCAATATGATGCCGCACAGAACCTGCCCTGGCAGAAAGACAGCCTTATTGTAAACGGTGATGAATCTGACTGGACTGCGCCCTTATCCCTGCTCGATGAAAAACTTGGTATCTCTTATGCCATCAGTAATGACCGTGAGAACCTTTATGTACAACTCATCACAAAAAATGAAACTACGATCCAGCGCATCCTGAGGGGAGGGCTCACGGTTTATATCAATCACCATGGCGTAAAAGAAGAATCGGGTTCTGCAGGTATTACATTCCCTACAGGTAACCGTGTTCAGAAAGGAGATAAATTACTGAACGACCGCCCGGAATTGCAGCAGAACAAGCATGTGGCCATTCAGGCCGTGCAGGATTATTCGCTCTTTGGTTTCAGGCAGATAAAAACACCCGGGAATTTTGATTATGGCAAACAAAACCCGGAAGGCATCGAACTGGGTATCGGTTTAAACGAACAGGGAGCGGTTGTGTATGAAGCGGCCATTCCTTTGTCTTCTTTTTTAACTGATGCGGAAATGCGCAATCCCGGCCGTAAAAATATTGCGCTCGGATTTTCACTTGATAATGTTCCGGAACAGGCTGGGGAACGAAGAGGTGGCGGCCTTTCAATCGGTGGCGGCCTCGGCTTTGGTTCCTTTGGTACAGGTGGGGGAGTAGGTCTTTCGATCGGAACCGGATCGCTTGGGAGGATCGGGGGCGGTAACCGCAATGGCAAACCATCCCGCATCTGGAAAGAAGTGGTACTCGCCCGGGGTGCAGACCCGAAATAAAGTGTCAACAGCAATTCTGAATATGTCAACCAGCAAAACCTGGCATGAAAAACACAGGTCCTCCTTAACTTATGGCGACAGGATCGCAGATGCCGTGGCCAATGGTATGGGCTCCTGGAAATTCATCATCTGGCAAACCATTGTAGTATTGGTATGGATGGTGCTCAATCTTATTGCATTTATCCGGCATTGGGATCCCTATCCTTTTATTTTACTAAACCTTATTTTCTCTACACAGGCCGCTTATGCAGCACCCATCATCATGATGTCGCAGAACCGGCAGAATGCGCGCGACAGGCAACAGGCGCTTGAAGATTTTCATACCAATACCGAGGCCAAAAAAGAAATAGAAGCCTTGCAGATATATCTCAGTAAACTTGAGGCAGACAAGCTCGATAAAATACTGGCGATGCTGGAAGAAATGAAGGCGAAATCCTGAGCTGGAACGGAAGCAATGAAGTTTTTTTAGTAAATTGTTTCTCCACTAACAGCTTAACGATGGCTACCACCAGAAGAAAATTCCTCCACACGCTGGGGGCTTCGGGTTCGTTCCTGCTTGCAGGATTACCCGCTTTTGCTGAACACGAAAAAGTGCAGCAGTTATTATCCTCCGTAAAAGTAAGCGCCAATGATAAGGTGCGGATCGCATTGATCGGTTCGGGTATTATTGGTCATTACGATACCGAAACCGCTCTGAAAGTACCCGGCGTGGAGCTGGTTGCCGTTTGTGACCTGTACCAGGGGAGGCTCGACCGAGCCAGAGAAAAATGGGGCAAAGATATTTTTGTAACAAGGCGCTACCAGGAAATCCTTTCCCGGAAAGATATCGATGCCATTCTTGTTTGCACCTGCGATCACTGGCATGATCATATCACGATCGCTGCGCTGAAAGCCGGTAAGCATGTGTACTGTGAAAAACCAATGGTACACCACGCAGAAGAAGGCCTCGCGGTTGTTGCTGCGCAGAAAGCATCCGGTAAAGTGTTACAGGTAGGGAGCCAGAGCGCGAGTTCGGTATTGTTCCTCGAAGCACAGAAATATTTTAAACAGGGTATCATCGGCGATATCTCCTATGCGGAAGCGTATAACGATCGCAACTCCGCCAATGGCGCCTGGCAGTATACCATCCCTTCGGATGCTAGTACAAAAACAATTGATTGGGAAACTTTTCTTGGTGATGCACCCAAAACAGCATTCGACCCGGTCCGGTTTTTCCGCTGGCGCAATTACAAAGCATATGGTACCGGTGTGGCAGGCGATCTTTTTGTACACAACTTCACCGGTTTGCATACGGTTACCAGTTCACTCGGCCCTGATTCTATCTATGCTGCGGGCGCACTGAATTACTGGAAAGACGGCAGAGACGCTTATGATATCGTTACCGGTATCATGCGCTACCCCAAAACAAAAGAACACAGCGGCTTCCAGTTCTTTACACGTGTGAACCTTGCAGATGGCGCCGGCGGCGGAGCAGGTAACCGTTTCGTGGGAACAGAAGGGGTGATCGAAGTGCAGTCGAACCGGATACGCATCAAACATTTTAAAAGAGCGGTTGCGCCGGGTATCGGCGGATATGATTCGATGGAAAGTTTTCCGAAAGCCATGCAGGAATCATTGCTGGCAGAATACAATAAAAAATACAGCGAAGAAGATAAGAAAGCAAAGATGGGTGATGAGATCATCTTTGACGCACCCAAAGGATACGACAGCCGCCTCGATCACATGATCAATTTCTTCGAAGCCATCCGAACAGGTAAACCGATACTTGAAGATGCTTCTTTTGGTTTGCGTGCCGCTGGCCCGGCTGTATTATGCAATACCAGTGTAGAAAGAAATGAGGCGGTGCACTGGGACCCGGTTGCCATGAAAGAAAAGAAAACCGCCAAAGCCTGATGCGATGAAAGAAGATACTGTTATGGGAAAGCAGGATTGGGGCCGGCGGAAATTTTTATTATCAGCGATGGTGGCATCGGGCGCAATGGCATTGGACGCATTGCCTTTTGCTGCTTTTTCACAGGGAGAAAAGATGACTGTTCAGCAGTTGATCGAGCGGATATTGAAAGAAATACCGGGTGCCCCTTTCCCAAATACAGTAGATACGATCAAAGCCGGCGATGCATCACAACCTGTAAAAGGAATTGTAACCACTATGTTCGCAACAGTGGAAGTGATTGAAAAAACAGCTGCAGCAGGAGCCAACTTTATCATTGCACACGAACCTGCATTTTACAATCATGCCGACAATACAAAATGGCTGGAGAAAGACCCTGTTTACCAGTATAAAACTGCATTGCTGAAAAAACATGGGATCGTGGTCTGGCGTTTCCACGATTATATGCATGCACACAAACCCGATGGTGTGATCACCGGTGTACAGGAGGCACTGGGATGGGGAAAATATACTGATGCAAATAAGCCCTGGCTATCTGTGATACCAGCCACTACTTTGCAATCCATCATTGATCTTGCAAAAAAGAAATTGGGCATCTCGCATGTACGGTATATGGGCCAGCCCCGGCAAAACTGCAGCCGTGTGGCCATTATTCCCGGCGCAGCAGGCGGCACGATGCAGATCAATGCCATCGCTTCAGAAAAACCCGACCTGCTGATTGTAGGTGAACTCAATGAATGGGAAACCAGCGAATATATCCGTGACCATCGGGCGGCAGGCGGTAAAACTGCATTATTGATCCTGGGCCATGTACAAAGCGAAGAACCCGGTATGGAATGGATGGTTCACTGGCTGAAAAAATTGATACCGGGTATCAAAGTAACCCATATCCCGTCCGGGGATGAATTCAGTTATGATTGATAAACGAGTAGCAGGATTTATTAGATATCATATGATCAGGAAAATTGCAAAACTTACAGGCTGTTTCTTACTATTCATTCTTGTTAACTCCATCCAGGCCCAGACAAACATTGCATCGCGGTTAACGGATGCAGCAGCCAATATTTTTTATCAGCCACAAAAGGAACTGCCGTTTTTCAGTAAAACCAGAACAGGAGAAGCAGATCCTGTTATTGAGATCGATGCATCTCAGCGTTTTCAAACCATGGATGGTTTTGGTTTTGCCCTAACCGGTGGCAGTGCATTGAACCTCGCGAAAATGTCTGCACAGGCAAGAAAAAATATCTTAAAAGATCTATTCGCTACTGGTGAAAACCATATTGGTACCAGCTACCTGCGTATCAGTATCGGCGCTTCCGACCTTGATGAGAGGCCATTTTCATACAATGATCTTGCACCCGGTGAAACAGATACATCCCTTTCCCGGTTTGATCTTGGTTACGACCGTAAATACCTGCTCCCTGTTTTAAAAGAAATCGTACAAATCAACTCTTCGATAAAAATCATGGCTTCGCCCTGGTCGCCCCCGGTATGGATGAAAACAAACCATGATACCCGTGGAGGAAGTTTACTGCCGGAATACTATGCTGCGTATGCCCGCTATTTTGTAAAATATATCCGGGCAATGAAACAACAGGGTATTACGATCGATGCGGTTACGGTACAGAACGAACCGCTTCATCCCGGTAACAACCCGAGCTTATTGATGACGGCCGATGAACAATTGCGGTTTGTTCGCGATTATCTCGGTCCTGTTTTCAGAAAAGAAAAGATCGCCACAAAAATCATTTTATATGATCATAATGCAGACAGGCCCGATTACCCGGTTTACATACTCAATGATACAACTGCAAGGAAATTTATTGATGGATCAGCTTTTCATTTATATGCGGGTAAAATAGAAGCCCTTTCAAAAGTGCATGAAGCGCATCCTGATAAAAACCTCTATTTCACAGAGCAGTGGGTGGGCGCACCGGGTAATTATGCAGGCGATATTGCATGGCATGTGGAAACACTTGTGATCGGCGCGCCGCGCAACTGGTGCAAAACCGTTATCGAATGGAACCTTGCTTCTGATCCGCAATACCAGCCGCATACCGACAGGGGTGGCTGTACACAATGCCTCGGAGCAATCACCATCGATAAGGATTCGGTAAAAAGAAACCCTGCTTACTATATCATTGCACATGCTGCCAAATGGGTGAGGCCGGGATCTGTCCGCATTGCTTCAGCGATGCCGGACGGGCTGCCGAATGTTGCTTTTACAACCACAAGCGGTAAAACAGTTTTGATTGTGATCAATACATCAACCGGGAAGAAACCTTTTTCGGTAAAATACAAGGGAAAATTTATGCAGGCATCCCTTGCAAAAGGGGCAGTGGCCACCTATACCTGGTAGCTTTTATTTCCGGGAACTGTTTCTTTCGATCAGCACACTTTTGATCACAGTTTTCTCCACACGGTTGCCAAACATTTTTTTCTCGATCATGCGGAATAATAAAGAAGCAGCTTCTTTTCCTATTTCAAAAGCGGGTGGTGTAATGGTAGACAGGGAAGGCGATAATAAAGAAGCAGTGCGTAAACAGGAGAAACTGATCACTTTTACATCTCTCGGGATCTTCAGGTTAATCTCTCCGCACGCATAATAGGTGGAGATGGCAAGTTTTTCTACCGAAGATAAAATCCCATCCGGCCTGCCGCGCATTTTCAGTGCTTTTTTGATGATCTCCTGGTTCTGCTCATCATCGTTGCTGCATTCGATGATCAGTTTTGGGTTTTGCGGGATATTATATCTGTCAAGTGCAGCAAGGTATCCGCGCATCCTGTTCTCTGTTGTAGAGAGATAGCCAGCTACACGTAAGTAGGCGATCTTTTTACAACCGGTTTTGATCAGTTGTTCTGTCGCCTTAAATCCGCCATCAAAATCGTCCGTGGAAACGGTGGGGCAACCCGGTGAATCAGGGATGCGGTCAAAAAACACAACGGGGAAGCCGGCAGACTGCAGATCGGTGAGTTGCTGGCTGTTGGCGGTATCGCTGCAAAGTGAGATCAATACACCATCCACACGGCCGCCCTGCAAATGTTTGATGGTAGAGTCCTGGTCTTTCGAATTTTCATGCGTCAGATATGTGAGTACATGGTAACCTTTCTGCTGGGCAACAGTTTGTATTCCGTTAATGGCAAGTGCAAAATAATTATTGGCGATCTCGGGTATCACTACTGCAATAGACTGGCTTTTTTTTCTTCGCAGGCTGCTCGCAAAGGGATTGGGCTGGTAGTTGAGTTTCTCGGCCATCTCCAGCACGCGTTTTTTTGTTTCGGCGGAGATTTCGTAACTGTCACGCAACGCTTTCGAAACAGAAGAAATGGAAAGCCCCAGTTCCTGGGAAAGTCTTTTGAGGTTGATACTGCTCATACGCTTATGTAGCACCGGTTTGATCGCGGGCAAACAATACCTGAATATACAGAAATCACGAAAAAGATGAAAACGTTTTCGTAAACTATCAACTGAAAGAATCGGGCGATTGTTTACTTTTCATGCTCGATTGCGTTGAAAATCTCCCCCCATGCGAAAATTTATTCTGTCTGTCGTTGCCTTCTTCTCATGCTTTTCCGCCGGGGCTGCCGTAATAACCGATACTGTTTTATCAGAACATTCCCCCGATCAGAAAATGATCTTCGAAACAAGGATATCCCGGCAAACGCAATGGCAGTACCGGGTAGTTTACCAAGGTGAAACCATGATCGATTGGTCGCCATTGGGGTTTATATACGTTGACGGTATTTCGATCCCTTACGGGGAAACCTCTTTCAGCAAGGCAGAACGAAAAACTGTGAACAGGCGTTTCCCATGGTTGTTTGGCGAGAATGACAGTATCCATGATGATTTCCGGCAAATGGTTTTTTCATGCAGGCTTGCAGACGGTAACCGGCTGTTTATGGAACTGCGGGTATACAACAATGAACTGGCTTTCCGGTATCATTTCCCCAAAGCCTTAGCTGATAAAATACAAAAACTGGTTGCTGAACAAACCGGCTTTGTTTTAACAAAGCCCTATACCGCTTACCAATACAATACTGAAACAGTGATCACACCTACGCCGGTGGCATCCATGCAAAAAGCTTCTGATATACCACTTGTACTTGCATCGCCGAACAGGTATATCGCGATCAATGAAGCGGCGAATGAAAATTATACAAAAGCAACGGTTGCGAAAATGCCCAACGAAAATGCTTTGGCGATCCGTTTCGGAAGAGATACTGTTTCCGTCAGCGGTGAATTTTATACACCCTGGCGCACCATTACCATTGCTGCAACTGCTGCTGAGCTGGCTGGTCATAGTGATCTTTTATACCGTTTAAATCCTCCTCCGGATACAAAAATTGATTATAGCTGGATCAAACCCGGCAAACTGATCAGGGATATGACATTAACAACAAAGGGTGCCCTCGAGTGTATTGATTTTGCGAGCGAGATGAATTTTCAATATGTCATGTTTGATGCAGGATGGTACGGAAAAGGATATGCGGCTGAGTTCGATAAAGAATCTGATCCGCACAGGGTGGTAGCTGCGATCGATATGCCTGCTGTGATTGCACATGGAAAAGAAAAAGGGATCGGGCTGATCCTGTACGTAAACTATGTGGGTTTGCGCAAACACAACCTCGATACTTTATTCGGACTCTATAAAAACTGGGGCGTAAAGGGATTAAAATTCGGGTTTGTAAACGGCCTTGCACAAAGCGGTATCAACTGGCTTGTGAAAGCCGTTGCCAAAGCACAGCAATATGGTTTTATCATTGATGTGCACGATAACTACAAACCCACTGGCATCAGCCGAACCCTTCCTGCCTGGCTTACGCAGGAAGGAGTACGCGGGAATGAAAACAACCCCGATGCATTTCACAATACCACACTTCCTTTTACCAGGTTTTTATCCGGCCCTGCGGATTATACTTTTTGTTACCGGAGCCAGAACGATAGTTTTAACCATGCGATACTCGATAAAAAATTACAGGTAAGCAAAGCGCACCAGCTTGCATTGACTGTAATTTTTTACAGCCCTTTGCAGTCGATGCTGTGGTATGGAAAGCCGTCCTATTACCAGGTTTCCGATGAAATTGATTTTTTTAAAGAAGTACCCACCACCTGGGACCGTACCCTGCATATCAGTGGAGAGATCGGTCGCTTTGCAACAGTGGCGAGAAAGAAGAATAACAGTTGGTTTATCGGTTCTGCCTCTGCCATTGCACACAGCGAAACGATCCGTTTAGATTTTCTCGACAAAGGGAAAACGTATACTGCTACAAGTTATGAAGATGACGGGAAAGAAGGGATTGTGAAGAAAAACCGGATGGTAAAAAGAGGAGACTTACTGGAGATTAAAGCAGATGCGAAGGGCGGGGAAGTTGTGATAATAAAATAACTGCGGGACCCACCCCCGGCCCCTCTCTGCTGTGCAAAGTGGGGAGAGATGTTAGAATTCGGAATTTAGCGTGAAGAATGAAGAATTAATATTTGGTTTTATCTGTGTTGCTCAGTGCCCTCAGTGGCTGATGAATACTTCTCAAAAAACAACCCGCACTTTTTTCGTATGTGCGGGTTTGTTTGTATAATTCTTTCTTCAATTAAAATTTTATTTTTTTCCTTTCATCGCCCTGTAGCGCATCATTGCCTCGATATAATAATAGTCGGCATAGGAGAGAGGAACATCCACTTCTGAATTACCGGGTAAATGGCCCGTACTGTGTTTCAGGATAAAGCCTCCGTTCTCCCCGATCGGCGCGGTATAGGTAGGGGTGGATAATGAGCGGATAACCTTTTCTGCGAATGCCAGGTACTTTGCGCTCTTTTGTGCATCGGCGTATTTGCTTAACTCAAGTAAGGCAGATGCAGTGATAGCAGCTGCTGAAGCATCGCGGTAAGTGGCAGGTATCTCGGGTGTATTATAATCCCAGAACGGAATATTATCTGAAGGCAAGGAAGGATTGGTTGTGATGAACTTCGCAATATTATTTGCCTGCTCGAGGTATTTTTTGTCTTTCGTACTGCGGTACATCACCACAAAACCATATAATCCCCAGGCCTGTCCGCGTGCCCATGCGGAATAATCGGCATATCCCTGCGCAGTTTGTTTGTGCAATACGGCCCCGGTAGCCGGGTCATAGTCTACTACATGAAAAGAACTGTAATCGGGACGGTAATGATTTTTGATAGTTGTATTTGCATGCGTTACAGCTATTTTATAAAAGGAAGAATCCCCGCTGTACTTTGTTGCCCAGAAAAGCAGTTCAAGGTTCATCATATTATCGATGATAACAGGGAATTTCCATTTTGCATTTGCATTCCAGGATTGTATCGATTGCACTGTGGGGTTAAACCTTGTAGAAAGCGATTTGGCGCTGTTCAGGAGTATCTGGTCATATTCTTTGGAAGGCATCAAACGGTTGGCATTCCCAAAACTGCAGTACATCATAAAGCCGAGGTCATGCGTTCCTTTGTTGTATTGTTCTTTTTCCAAAATCTTCTCTACCCTTTTTTCTTCATTTAATAAAGCCGTATCATGCGAATATTCATAGAGGTAAAGCATGGAACCCGGGTAAAACCCACTGCACCACCAGCTTGAGTTGCTGGTCTCAAATTTTTTGGTGAGCGGGTACCATGTTTTGGGTAATACATTTGGCGGTAACTGTGTGCGAAGGTATTTGTATTGTGCAACCGCTTTGGTCAGGGCACTGTCGATCACCTGTAATAAAGGTTTTTCTGTTTTGCTTTGTGCGCATACACTCAGGCCAAGCGAGATAAAAACAGAGAATACCAGCAATTTTTTTTTCAGCATCATAATATGCATTGTTTTAAATTAGGATTCCTGAAGTTAAAAGAGAATGCCACAATTTCGTTGTGGCATTCTCTTTTAAATACGTAAAGAACTTCGTTAATTAGTCTACGATCTTGTCGCTTGGGGCTACGTTTGTAGCAGATCCCGAGTAGCCAAGATTCTGATTGATGTGGCCATCTGTATTTGCAAGGATCACAGATTGTGGAACAGGCCATAACAGGTGATAAGGACTGATCAGGAACTGGTCTCCATGAACTGTTACAAAGCCGGATTTGTAGAAATTATTTTTCTCCATAACACGATCGTACCAGAAGTTAGACGTGGCTAAGTTAGCTGTTGTATAGGTTTTACCGTTGTATGACAGACCTGTTTTGGCAAAGAGAAATGCAATGCGGTTTAACTCGGTCTTTCTTGGTTCTTCCCAATATAATTCCCGTGCACGCTCATCAAGAATGGTACCGATACTCATATCAGCAGCGGTATATGAACTTGCGCCTGCCCTGTTTCTGATTTTATTCACATCAGCTGCCGCGCTAACGGCATCACCTTTCCACATATAAGCTTCTGCCCGGAGGAGATAGGTTTCGGCAAGACGGAACACATACCAATCAGACTGACCGCCCTGCATAGGGGTATTGTCAAAATCCGGTATATACATTTTGTAATGTGGCCATGAAAACCACCGGCGCAGTGTATCGGGGCAAAGCAGTGTACCGGTTGGCCCGAACAACCTCAGGCGCAAGCCGTATGCGGTATCTTTTCCTTTAATGGAAGGATTGAAATAAACAAGGTTCTGCGGCCAAACCCAGTTGCCGGAAGTGGAATCGTGACGGAGATCTTTTGGATCATCCCAGATCCCCCACTGGTGATAACTGGTGTTACGGCAACGCCCGATCCCACGACCATACAATTGCATGATGTCGATTTCGTTACCGGCAACGGCATTAACACCGGCATTACCTGCAGGTGTATTAAGGCCGCCGGAAATAAATGGAAGCGTCTGGCGCATAATACGTGATCCCAATGTACCACCTGTACCGCCATCCAGCATAGAACTGATAAAGGCGCTTGCTGTGTTGGCTCTCGAAGTAACATTGAAGATGGCTTCCGTATTAAGTGAAGAAGATTTATTGTCCGGACGATGCAGATCCCAAATAATATTCCTTGCTCCATTGGCGGCATCCACACCAAAACGGCTCGTCATCAGTTTATATGAGCCCTGGTTGATTACAGTGGATGCTGCAGTAATCGCATCATCAAAAAGACCCAATGCCAGATTGATTTTAGCCAGCAGGTGATAGCAGGCAGCCCTGTTTACATCACCGCGATCAGAAGTCCAGGGTACATACTGTACAGCGAACTCAAGATCTGTTTTCATTTTTTGGAGGATTACTTCACGTTTTACAGTTACAAAATCTGTTTTTGCAGAGGTAACTTCTTTTGTGGGGCAAGGCACATCTCCAAACTGGTTGGTAAGGCGATAATAGTGATAGGCTCTGTAAAAATACGCTTTACCAAGAATGATGTTTTTATTTGCATCAGAAATGGCACTTGCGCCTGGTAAACGTGAAATAATGGTATTGGCATTTTTAATACCTACATAGGCTGCACTCCAGAACCAGCCAACCCGGTTAAAGTCAACGTTATTCAACTGGGCATCCGGCCTGATCTGCAGGTTCATGTTCTGTGCCGGACCGGTTTTATCATCTGTTCCTTCAACCGATACTTCAGTAAAAATCATTTCTGTGATCATGGGAGCGCCATCACCGAAGAACTCTGTTCTCAGGTTCAATGCACAACCCGCGAGTGCTGCGTTAAAGCCAGCCACATCAACCAGCGTGTTTTCCGGCAGATAGGTGGATGGGGCTTTGGGTTCCAGCCAGCTTTTTTTACAACTGCTCAATGTCATTATCGTTAATGCGATAACCGGCAGCAGAAAAATTTTATATGCTATCTTTTTCATTTGTTCGATTTTTCGTTTGGTTATCTTATAATGTTATGTTTAACCCGAAATTCCAGGTAATCGGAATAGGTGTTTCATTCGTTGGCAGGTTACTCGCGCCTGTGCCATGGTATTCCGGATCAAAATATTTCCAGGAAGAGAATACAGCTGCATTCACAATATTGATGTATGCTTTTACAGTTCCGAGCTTCCACCTGTTGGTAATTTCATTGGGCAATGTGTAGGCAAGGCTTACGTTGCTAAGTCTCACGAAAGATGAATTCTTGAAAACGTTCCAGGTAACAACCCCTGCAGCGTTTGATCCGATCGCAGCATAATCGTTGATCGGGTTGCCGGGTGTCCAGAAAGGACGCTGATAGAAATTGGAACGGTTGTAAAAACGATCCACGTTTTTTGCTTGGTTAAACTGCGATAACTGACCCAGCTTTGAGGTGAGTGTAAAGGAGAAATCGAAATGTTTGAAGAGCTTGAATTCGTTCCGCATACTCCAGGAGAATTTGGGTACGCTCTGTCCAACAAATACTTTATCGGCGATTGTGTACTGGCCATCACCGTTTGTATCCTGCAATTTGAAATCACCCGGCTTGTATCCATACGATTTAGCCTGTGCAGCTTCAGAAACCTGCCATACACCTATGACCTTATAATCGTAAATGTCATTAATGTTATGGCCGATGAACCAGCCATTACCAATATCATCTTTTTCAGAAGTTCCGATCTGTTTGCCGGTGGCATCATAATCAGGAGTGGCTCCATAAAGATGTTTGATCTTGTTATTGTTGAACCAGAAAGATATCGTGGAATTCCACTCAAAATTCCTTTGCTTCATGTTACGTGTATTGAATGTAAACTCCATACCGTTATTGGTTACTTCACCCAGGTTCGAAAGAATGCTTGTGAAACCGGTAACGTTCGGAATGGTCTTATTAACAAGCAGGTCTTTTGTAGATCTTAAATAATAATCCACGGAACCGGTAACAATTCCTTTTAATATAGAGAAGTCGATACCAAAGTTGGTGGCAGCTTGTCTTTCCCAACGCAGATCAGGGTTTGATAAACTGGCCGGGCTTACCTGGCCGGTATTGTATGCAGCGCCCCCGCTGGTTACAAATACATAGGTTCCGGAGTTGAGCGTGGATAATGCTGCATATCGACCGATATTCCTGTTACCGTTCACACCATAGGAAAGCCTGAGCTTGGCGTAGTCCAGCCATTTGGCAGCATTCCGCATAAATTTCTCTTCGCTGATTGTCCAGGCTCCTGCAACAGAATAAAAATTTGCCCTGGGGTTCTGCTGGCCAAATGCGGAGAAACCATCCCGGCGGAAAGTTCCGGTAAGGTTGTAACGATTATTGTATCCATAGTTCACACGGGCCATAAGGGCGTCTCCTGTTTGGTAAGGGTCATCACTGGATACAATCGGAGGGGTGGTTGCTGATTGAATATTATCATAACCGAGGTTACCATTGGGCTGCAGGTTTTCCACGTGAATATTGGTATTGTATTGCTGGAATTTTTCTGCATTCACCAGGAATGTGGCAGCGATACTGTGTTTGCCGAATGTTTTGTTCCAGTTGAGGATATTATCCAGTGTCCATGAATAGATGGTCTGGTTACGACGGTCAACAACGCCATGTTTTGCGAGGATCAGCGGGTTATCAACCGACTGATAGTTGTACTCTCTCAGGATATCATATCGTGGTGCAAAGTTTACGGAATATGAAAATCCAAAGGGCAGGTTGCCTTTTGCATAAAGGGTACCAAAGAAATTGTCGTACTTGTATAAACGGGTTGTATAATATTGCGACATGAACGGGTTGGTATTATTACCCGGGTCATCATTTACGCTGTTACGCAATGTTGTGGTACTTCCATCTGCATAAATAGAACCGAGCGGCGTTGAGTTCAACAGGTCACTCAGGCTCAAAGGAACACTGCTTTCATTCCTGTCAGCAAACTGCAACTGGAAGCCAACCGTCAGGTATTTGGCGATGGTTCCCTCCAGGTTTGTGCGGAGACGGATGGTCCGGTATTTATCACCATTGGTGAGGCCCTGGTTCTCCAGGTATCCAAGCGACATATAATAATTGAAATCTTCTTTTCGCTGTGCAATAGAAATGGTATGATCCTGCTGCATGGCATTTTGATTATAAATCAGGTTCTGCCAGTCTAAGAATTTCCCTGCCTGGTAGTTCGCGATTTCGACAGGCTTAAATTCGTTACGCTGCAACCATATGGTAGTTGGGTCTGCAGTTGCTGCGGAGCCGTCAATGGCCAGCCACTGAGCAACTGTTAAGCCTGCCGGCAGATTTGCCGGGTTCGTGTATTTGTATTTTACATTCGCAACAGAAGTGGAATCAAACCCGTGGAGGGCCCATTCTGCATCGGAACGGAATTGTACATACTCCTGTGCATTGAGCAGGTGTGGTATATTCTGTACTTTATTGATGCCTACATTGTGGTTAAAAGTAATCACTGCTTTACCGGGTTTCCCTCTTTTGGTATTGATCAGGATCACACCGTTTGCAGCCTGTGCCCCAAACACGGCAGCCGAACTGGCATCTTTCAGGATGTCTATCGTGGCAATATCATTCGGGTTGATATCTTCCAGTCCGCCCGGATAGATCACTCCATCCAGTACGATCAATGGGCTGGAACTCGCTGTGAGTGTACCTTTTCCCCTGATCTGTAAACTGGCATTGGATCCTTTTGTGGTACCATCGAAGCCCACATCGAGGCCGGGTGCATTACCACGAAGCATATCGCCTACTGACCTTGGATTTTCGTTTTCAAGCTGTGTGGCTTTAACCTGTGATACCGCACCGGTAATATCTTTTTTTGCCCTTGTACCATAACCAATCACCACCACATCATTCAGGCCAGATACCTGTTCGGTGAGTGATACATTAATCGTATTGCCTTTTCCTTTCACACTTACTTCACGCGAAGTGAATCCTGTGTAGCTGAATACCAGTGTGCCATTGTCAGGAACATTGGTAATGGTAAAAACACCGGAAGCATTGGTAGTGACGCCACGGTTGGTTCCTTTGATCTGAACACTTACACCATCGAGCGGTGCATTTTTAGAATCGGTTACTTTACCTGTAATTGTTTCAGGTGGTGCAGGAACAGACAGGGGATTTTTTGTGAACTCCTTCCAGGCAGCTTTTGTTGCAAGGGGGGAGGTTCCGAACAGGATCAGCACACACAATGTCAACAGTGTACCCGATCCAACATTTGTCCTGTGGACATACGGATGTTTCTTCATAAATGGCAAGTTAGTTTTTATGATAACGGGTGATTGTTTGGTTAACAGAGCAAACGAATCAACCATTAATGTTGTGTTAAATTAAAATAGTTTTCGAAGTTGCAATGAAAGCGGGGGTATTTGCATCACTATTTCTACGAAAAGGTTTTCGTAGAAATAGTGCCCTGTGGCGGGTGCATAACGCTAAATTTAATCATTGCTTAAGGTTGGCGCAAAGCCACAAATAACGCGTGCTGTATGAGAAATTTATTCTTTACCGGAGCTTTATTGCTGCACAGTTTCCGGCAATCAACGGTCAAACAGTTTTCGTTGATTCGAACGGTTACTAAACTTTTTTTCGTAACCCTTTCGGGATTGCCAATGCACAAAAAAATACCTTCCTGTTTCAGGGAAATAAAAAAGAGGTATTCAGTTATCCGGTTATTAGACTTGCCTGTTCTGCTAATTGCTGCATCCGCTCAAAAATAATCTTACTCAAAATTGCAACACTGATTTTCGTATATCAGAATCAACAAAAATAAATTTGTATATGATCAGGAGAATCTTACCGCTATGCATATTCTTTTTTTTAATTGTTACAGATGCAGCAACAGCAGGGGTTGATGGCAAACTCAAGGGCAGCCGTGCTTTGGTGTACACGAAGAACGGAAAGGGCTATGTGCATGATAATATTGCATCGGCAGTGGTAAGTATCAGGGAACTTGCGGCCGCGAATGGATTTACAGTTGATGTATCCGATGATCCTTCCGTATTTACAGATGCGAACCTGAAAAAATACCAGTTCCTCATTTTCACAAGCACCAATAATGATGTGTTCGATACAGATGAACAACGTGTTGCTTTCCGCAGGTATATGGAAGCGGGTGGCGGTTTTGTGGGTGTACACTCTGTCACGGGAACGGAGCGCAACTGGACCTGGTTCAAACAGATGATCGGTGAAACATTTTCCTGGCATGCGAAATACCAGAAATTCCGTTTGAAAAATATCGACCCTTCCCATCCATCCATGAAAAATGTTCCGGCTGTGTGGGACAGGGAAGACGAATGTTATTTCGGGAAAGAACTGTATCCCGGTATGAAAGTATTGATGGTGCATGTGCTCAGTTCGCTGCAAAAAGACCAGGCCGATCTCGTTCAGAAAAACCAGGGTTCATTTGTAAATTATTATCCTGCGGTATGGTACCAGCATTTTGAAGGTGGCAATGTATGGATCACCACATTGGGGCACAGCAAAGAGAGCTACCAGGACCCTGTTTATAAAAATCATTTACTGCAGGGGATCAGTTATATCGCGAGCCAGTTCAAAGGGTTGGATTATAGCAAAGCACGTGCCCAAAGCAAGGATGATCCATTAAGCAATGAATAATTTCAAAACAAAACGGTAAACAATAAAGAATGAAAAGAATTTTTGGAATGATCCTGTTGGCAGGACTGATGCAAGATCTGCAGGCACAGGAAAAAATCAAACTCATCACACTCGACCCCGGGCATTTTCATGCGGCCCTTGTACAAAAATCCATGTATCCGCAGGTTGATCCGCAGGTACATGTGTATGCACCTTCCGGGAACGACCTCCAACAACATCTCGATAAAATCAAATTGTACAATTCGGATCCCAAAAACCCTACTGCCTGGAAAGAAATTGTATACGAAGGCAATGATTTTTTCGAAAAAATGCTGAAGGATAAAACAGGTAATGTGGTGGTGCTTGCAGGAAATAACCGCTTGAAAACAGATTATATCCTGAAATCGATCCAGTCGGGGTTTCATGTTTTTTCCGATAAGCCGATGGTGATTAATGAAAAAGGTTTTGAGAAACTGAAACTGGCTTTTGAAGAAGCGAAAAAAAGAAAACTTCAGTTATATGATATCATGACCGAACGCTATGAGATCACAACCATATTACAACGTGCTTTTTCGATGGAGCCGGCCTTGTTCGGAACTTTGCAGAAAGGAACTGCGGAACAGCCTGCCGTTACTAAAGAAAGCGTTCATCATTTTTATAAAAATGTTTCCGGGTCGGTATTGACCAGGCCCGCCTGGTTCCTGGATACAGAACAGCAGGGCGAAGGCATTGTGGATGTAACCACGCACCTTGTGGATCTGGTGCAATGGGAATGTTTCCCGGAACAAACCCTGGATTACACAAAAGATATCCGTATTCTTTCCGCACGCCGCTGGAAAACCAATATCACCAAAGCACAATTCACCGATCTTACGAAACTCAACGAGGAGCCTGCTTACCTGAAAAAATACAGCGATGCGAACGGAAATCTTTCCATCGCCAGTAACGGGGAGATCAATTATACGGTGAAAGGTGTACATGCAAAAGTTTCGGTGATCTGGAATTATAAAGCACCGGATGGTACTGGTGACACCCATTATTCCATTATGCGTGGCACCAAAGCAGACCTTGTGATCAGGCAGGGTGCGGAGCAGGGATACAAGCCTACGCTTTACATTGAACCCGCTGCTGCCGGTGCTGCATCAGAGAAGGAGATAAACGAAGCGGTTGCAAAAATTGCCAAACAATATCCCGGTATCTCGCTCAAAAAAAATGCAAAGGGTTGGGAAGTACTGATCCCTGAAAAATACAAGGAAGGACATGAATCCCATTTCGCCAGGGTTACCGAAAAATACCTCTCATATCTTACCAATCATAACATGCCTGCATGGGAAGTGCCGAATATGCTTGCAAAATATTATACAACACTTACGGCACAGAAAATGGCAGGTGCTAAATAGATTTTATGAAGACAGTTTTATTAGCAGGGGTCTTTGTTTTTTGCCTTTGCCAGGCAAAGAACCTGTCAGCACAGGCAAAACCGAATACGGTTGAGCAGGGCAGTTACAAAACCATTTATGAAATGCTGCGTGATGTGCCGGGACTGGAAGTAAAATTCAGCACTGATAAAACGGGTGGCTCGATAATCGTCCGGGGCACTGGCAGCCTTATGAACCAACATCCACCATTGATCGTTCTTGATGGGGTAATCTATACCGGCGATATCACGAATATCAACCCACAGGATGTGGATGGGATCAGTGTTTTAAAAGATGCGGCATCCACATCTGTATACGGAGCGCAGGGGGCATTTGGTGTGATCATGATCACTACTAAAAAAGGGGCGGGATCTGCCAGCATGCCTTCCGTATCATCACATAACGGATCGGCATACAGTTATTTTATCGAACACAAAACCCTTTTGCGTGTGTTTGGATTTGATGATAAAGTGATCATTGAAGGAGTGATCGCAAAACAGGCAGATTCGGTGCTTGTTTTTCAGAAAAGAAAAAATGAAACCCGTGTGCTTATAAAAGATATCAAACGGGTAGAGATGATAATGGGTCAATAACGCTACATCGTTTTCGTAAATTAAAAAAGAAGAACCTGTTGAATACAGGGAAAAAATAACCAAATTCATTATCCCTAATCAAGCGGAATTTATTATGTCGGAAGGAAATGTTTTTTCATTGAAAGGAAAAGTGATCGTGGTTACCGGTGGTACCGGCATACTGGGCGGAGCATTTGTAAAAGGCATTGCCGATGCAGGGGGTGCCGTAGCAATTCTGGGTCGTAATGAGGCGGTGGCTGCGGAAAGAGCAGGTGCCATAAAAGCAAATGGCGGAAAAGCACTGGCCGTAAAAGCCGATGTGATGGAGGAGGGAGAACTGCGGAAAGCACGCGAAATCATCCTGAAAGAATTTGGTGCAATCAATGGCTTAGTGAATGCAGCAGGCGGTAATATGCCGGAAGGTGTACTGCAGCCCGATGCGGATATTTTTTCGATCAATATCGAAGGGATGAAAAAAGCAATGATGCTGAACCTTTGGGGAACCATTATCCCCACACAGGTATTTGGCGAAGCCATGGCAAAAAACGGAGGGGGCAGTATCGTGAACATCTCTTCTGTGAGTTCTGTACAGGCTGTAACAAAAGTGCTCGGATACAGTATGGGCAAAGCGGCTGTGGATTGTTATACCAAATGGTTCGCGGTTGAAATGGCGAACCGCTATGGCGATAAACTTCGGATGAACAGCATCATGCCCGGATTTTTTCTCACCGAACAAAACAGGGCCTTGCTTACCAATCCGGATGGCAGTTATACCGATCGCGGTAACCTTGTGGTAAAAAATACCCCTTTCAAACGGTTCGGTAAACCGGAAGAACTGATCGGGGCACTCGTATACCTGCTGAGCGATGCTTCGCGTTTTGTAACCGGTATGCAATTAGGGGTTGATGGCGGCTTCACTATTTTCAGCGGCGTTTAAATTCCAATACGACAGGCATGAACGAATTTTTTCTGACAGACGATTTTTTATTGCAGGGCAGGGCGGCAAAGCATCTTTATCATGACTATGTAAAAGATCTCCCGATTATCGATTACCATTGTCACCTGCCACCGGATGAAATTGCGGCAGACAAACAGTTTACCAATCTTACCGATATCTGGTTAAGGGGCGATCATTATAAATGGCGTGCCATGCGATCGCTTGGTGTACCGGAACGTTTGATCACCGGAGATGCCGGTGATGAAGAGAAATTTCACACCTGGGCCAAAGTATTGCCCCAAACCGTTCGCAACCCTTTGTTTCATTGGTCGCATATGGAGTTGAAATCGGTTTTTGGAATCACGGAATACCTGAATGCTTCCAATGCTGCAAAAATATATGATACCTGTAATGCACAACTCTTACATGCATCGCA
This sequence comes from Chitinophagaceae bacterium, assembly GCA_004028765.1. Lineage (GTDB taxonomy): Bacteria > Bacteroidota > Bacteroidia > Chitinophagales > Chitinophagaceae > Sediminibacterium. Next base: position 32,483 of record SAIX01000013.1, read on the forward strand.
CCGGGCAAAGGGGCTGCTCCAAAAATTCAGGGTGGAATATGTAGGTACAACCGATGAGCCCTGGGATAGTTTGCAATATCACCGGCAACTCGCTGCAGAAAATTTCAGCATACGGGTGGCACCCTCGTTCCGGCCGGATAAAGTGCTGATGATCGCGAACCAGGAAACTTTTTTTACACATATTGACCTTTTATCGCAGTCAAGTGGTTTTGAAATAAAAGATATTCACTCTTTACTGGCTGCATTGGAAAACAGGATCGATTTTTTTCATGCCAACGGCTGCCGCGTATCCGATCATGGCCTTACACAAATGCCGGGTTTATTTGTATTCAGCTCAGCACTCGAAAATGAGCTCGCTTCTTTTCTTATAAACCGGAAAGGGTATTATTCCGACCCGGAAGCTTTTATGGGATACGTACTGGCTGAACTCTGCCGGATGTACCATACCCGTAACTGGGTGCAGCAGTTTCACTTAGGGCCGATACGCAACAATAATACAAGGCTGAACCAGTTACTCGGGGCCGACAGCGGCTTTGATTCCATTGGCGATTTCCCGCAGGCTTTGCCGATGTCACGTTTTTTTGATCATCTCGATCAAACAGATCAGCTTGCCAAAACGGTGATCTATAACATCAATCCCGCCGACAATGAAGTGTTCGCGAGTATGCTTGGTAATTTTAACGACGGAACGGTGAAAGGAAAAATGCAGTTCGGCTCGGGCTGGTGGTTCCTCGATCAGAAAGAGGGTATGGAAAAACAACTGAATGCCCTTTCCAATATGGGGATGTTCAGCACATTTATCGGGATGATCACAGACAGCCGCAGTTTTCTCTCTTTCCCCCGTCACGAATATTTCAGGAGAACCCTCTGTAACCTGGTGGGTGATGAGATGGAGAAGGGATTGCTGCCCAATGACCTTAACTGGCTCGGCCCGGTATTACAGGGAATCTGTTATCATAATGCCAAAGAATATTTTAACCTATAAATATCCCCCAATGCGTGTACTGAATTTTGGATGTATGCTGTTACTGGCTGCGAATATCGCAGTTGCACAAAACACAAAAGAACAATGGGAGCCCCTTTTCAACGGAAAAGACCTCAAAGGGTTTAAGCAACTCAATGGCAAAGCCAACTATGTTGTGAAGAATGGTGAGATCATCGGTACCACGGTTCCGAACCAACCCAATAGTTTTCTCGCCACTGAAAAAGAATATGGTGATTTTATTTTAGAGCTCGATTTCAAAGTAGATGAGCGGATGAATTCGGGTATCCAGTTCAGGAGCGAGATCAAAGATGCAAATGATAAGTGTAATGTAACCGATAAAAAAACACCTGAGCGGGTGCATGGTTACCAGATGGAGATCGACCCTTCCGACAGGGGCTGGAGCGGCGGCATTTATGATGAAGCAAGAAGAGGATGGCTGTACTCGATGGAGAATAACCCTGCTGCAAAAAATGCATTCAAACACAATGACTGGAACCATTACCGCATCGAGTGTATCGGTAACAGCATCCGTACCTGGGTAAACGGGATCGCCTGTGCCCATTTGATTGATGACATGACACCCAAAGGTTTTATTGCTTTACAGGTGCATGCTGTGAATGACCCAAAAAATGTGGGTGAAGAGATCCGCTGGAGAAATATCCGTATCCAGACAAAAAAACTGAAACCTGCTGCAGATGATAATGTATTTGTGGTGAATACGCTTTTGAACAATCTTTCTCCCGAAGAAAAAAGAATGGGATATAAACTTTTGTTCGATGGAAAAACCACAGAGGGCTGGAGAAGGGCAGGTAAAGATGATTTCCCTTCCAGTCAATGGTATGTGGAGAACGGGGAACTGCGTTTGCGCAAAGGCCGTTCGGTGATGGGTGGAAGCGGCGCTGATATTGTAACAAAGGAAAGTTTTTCCGCCTTTGACCTGCAGTTTGAATTTCAGCTCAGTGATAGTGCCAACTCGGGTGTGAAATATTTTGTGGCTGAGAAAGAACCCGCTGCGGGCGGTATTGTCGGGCTTGAATACCAGATACTGGATGATGAGAAACACCCCGATGCAAAACTGGGTTCTATCGGGAACCGCACAATGGCATCTGTATACGACCTGATCCCTGCAAAGAAAAACGGCCGTGAAAAAATCCCGATCGGTGAATGGAACCGGGGCCGTATCACTGTGTACCCGGATGGCCGGGTAGAGCATTGGATCAATGGCTGGAAAGTATTGGAATACCAGCGCGGGACACAGTATTTTTATGCATTGGTGGCCCGGAGCAAATACGCTAAGATCCCCGATTTCGGTATGGCTGCCAAAGGCCCCCTGTTGCTGCAGGACCATGGCGCAGCAGTAGCTTTCAGAAGTATCAAAATCCGTGAATTAAAATAATTGAACCTTTAAAATCTATAACCATGTCCAGTTCACGACGCAATTTCATCAAACAATCTGCAAAAGCCGCAGCGGGAACCTATATTGCCTCCATGGGTTTCAGTGCCCAGAGTTATGCACGCATCATCGGGGCCAACGACAGGGTAAGGGTTGGTGTGGTGGGTTTTTCTGACCGCCACCGCAGTTCGCATATCCCTCCCTTTATGAAATTTTATAAGGAGATGAATTTCGATATCGTATCCGTATCCGATATCTGGAAAAAAAGAAGAGAGGAAGGCGCTGCATTCCTGAAAGAAAAAATGGGGCACGATATCAACGCATACCGCAATAACGATGAACTCTATAATTCGAAAACCGTAGATGCGGTATTTATCAGTACGGCCGATTTCCAGCATGCTTTGCATGCGATCGAAGCGGTAAAAGCAGGTTGCGATGTGTATTGCGAGAAACCGTTTGCAGAAACCATGGAAGATAACCGCGCTGCACTGAAAGCCGTGAAAGCCTCCAAGAGTATTGTGCAGATCGGATCACAAAGAAGAAGCGGACCAAACTATATTGCTGCCGCTGATTTTATACAATCCGGAAAATTTGGCCCCATTACCATGGTAGAGCTTACCTGGAACGTGAACCAGCCCGGCCGCTGGAGAAGGCCTGATCTTGTTGCGCAGTGTAAAGAAGAAGACCTCGATTGGAAACGATTCCTGATGAACCGCCCTTTTGAAAATTTTGATCCTCGTAAGTATTTAGAGTTTCGTTTGTTCTGGCCGTATTCTTCCGGAATGCCCGGGCAGTGGATGAGTCACCAGATTGATACGGTGAACTGGTTCAGCGGGCTTTCGCATCCGCGCAGCGTAGTTGCAAATGGTGGTGTATACGTATGGAAAGACGGCCGCCGCAACTGGGATACCACAACGGCTGTATTTGAATACGGCCCCACCAATGACCCTTCCACAGGCTTCCAGGTGGTATTCATGAGCCGCATGCACAATGGCGATGAAAACCCAGCCGAAATGTATTATTCCAATGGTGGTGAATTAAATCTTATCACCAATAAAGTATCACCCAAAGGCGGACTGCGTGCAAGAGAAGCGGGCGCAATGAAAATGCAGGCCAATCTTTTACCGGAATTAAGTCTTTCTGACCTCGCTGTAAAAGTAGAAGCAGGCGCAAACACCGGTGGCGATGCACTAACTACTGCGCACGTTAAAAACTGGATGGAATGTATCCGCAGCAGGAAGCAACCCAATGCGCCCGTTGAAGCAGGTTATAGCCATTCCATTGCAACCATCATGGCCAATGCAGCCTGCCGCACGGGGGAAAAAGTAACTTTTGATGAGAAAACACAGGAAGTGATGGCCGGGGGGAAAGTATTCAAGTATTAAACAATTCCAGGGTAGGAACATAACGGAAAGGGAACTTCTTTCGGGATGATTCCCTTTTCTTCTTTATGAAACCAAGGTAAAAAATGACGGATAAACAGAAAGCCAGGATTGCAGTGCTTGGGGGAAATTTTTTCTTCGGTACCAGTGTGATCGCTGTAAAACACATCAGTCCTTCATTGATGCCGCCTCTTGCTTTAACCGCTGTACGGATCATTTCTGCCACCGCTCTTTTCTGGATAATGTTTGCATTGAATCCGGTAAATACCGGCATCGTAAAAAAAGATTATCTCCGGCTTTTTCTTTGTGCATTGGCTGGCATCACCATGAACCAGACTTTTTCTGTATTGGGTATGGCCTTTACAAGCCCCATACACGCGTCGCTGCTCATCTTAACAACCCCTATTACCATTACCATACTCGCATCGGTATTTCTTGGTGAGCGGATGACGATCTTAAAAGCCCTTGGTTTATTGCTGGGTATTTCCGGTGGGGTGTTGCTGGTATTTGCGAGGGATATCTCTGCAGTGGCCGGAAGCAAACAAACACTCGGCGATATGTTTGTGGTGATGGGGGCCCTGAGTTATTCCACCTATGTGATTACGGTAAAACCCCTGATGATGAAATACAAAGCCAATCATATACTCCAATGGGTTTTCCTGTTTGGGTTATTCGCGGCTTTGCCAGTTGGCTGGAAAGACCTGCGTACAGTACCCTGGCATTCATTTGACCTGTTAAGTGGGTTCTGCCTCACCTATGTTGTGTTCGGCGGAACTTTTTTTGCCTACCGGCTGATGAATTACAGCATCAATAAACTGGGTGCAGCGGTTACAGGGTCTTATATTTATACACAACCTTTTTTTACCACGGTCGCATCTATGCTATTACTGCATGAAACACTGAGCCTGCCCAAGATACTGGCAGCGATCTTGATCATGAGTGGTGTATTTATTGCGAATTATAAACGATAATACAATTGATATGACAAGGGTACCATTTGATGAAATGAAACGAACGATCAAACAGGCTTTTGTCAGAGCCGGTATGCCGGAACACAAAGCTGAGATATGTGCGAGGGTGCATACAGAATCCAGTCGCGATGGTGTACCCTCACATGGATTGAACCGCGTGGAACGGTTTGTGGATTATCTTCATAAAGGATGGGTGGATCCCAATGCTGAACCTTCATTGCATCTCTCGCTTGGTTCAATGGAAGTATATAATGGCAATATGGGACCTGGTATACTCAATGCCATTTTTGCCATGAACCGGGCTGCAGAAATTGCAGCGCAGCACGGATTAGGGATGGTAACTCTGCAAAATACCACACACTGGATGCGTGGCGGCGCATACGGATGGCTCGCTGCAGAAAAAGGATATATCGGTATCTGCTGGACGAATACCGAAACCTGTATGCCGGCATGGGGTGCAAAATCGGGAGCGATCGGGAACAACCCGTTTATCATGGCCGTTCCAAGAAAGGAAGGGCATATTGTACTCGATATGGCCATGTCGCAATACTCCTATGGCAAGTTGCAGGTGACAAGGTTAAAAAAACAAAAACTCCCTTATCCCGGTGGCTTCGATAACGCGGGAAATCTTACGGATGATCCTGGCACAATCGAAGAAAGCCGCAGGATATTGCCCATGGGTTACTGGAAAGGATCGGGCTTTGCGATCATGCTTGATGTTATTTCAAGTTTACTTTCCGGAGGATTCACTACTGCAGGGATCGATAGATTTGATAAAGGAAGTTGCGGAAGTTGTTGCCAGGTTTTTATTGCGATCAACCCACTTGCAATTAATTCGCAGGACTTTATCGATAATGCCATACAGGAAACCATTCAGCAATTAAAATCTTCCGAGCCTGCAAAAGAAGGTGGTGAGATATTGTATCCCGGAGAGCAATCCATGCGCACGAGAAAAGAAAGTGAAAAAGAAGGCATTGTTGTGGATGAAGGGGTTTGGCAGAAGGTAAAGGAACTGGCGGCTGTATAAATATTTTTTATGAAAGCATTATGTGTACAATCACCGCATCATCTTGTAATAGAGGAAAGACCAATGCCTTCCATTACAAAACCTGATGAGGTTTTGCTGAAAGTAAAAACCGCAGGTATCTGTGGCTCTGATGTACACATCTATCATGGCTCTTCTCCTGTTGCCACTTATCCGCGTGTGATAGGGCATGAGATTGCCTGCGAAGTATTGGAATGGGGCAATGCTGTTAATGATCTTGCAAAAGGCGACCGCGTGGTGATGGACCCTGTGATCGATTGCGGAGAATGTTACCAGTGCCGGATCGGCAGGAGAAATGTTTGCAAAAACCTGAAAGTACGATCCGTGCATGTGGATGGCGGTTACCAGGAATACCTGGTTTTACCGAGGCAGGGTATTTATAAAATACCCGATAACATCAGTTGGGAGGAAGCGGTAATGATCGAACCCTTTACCATTGCAGAACAGGTGTGCAGCAGGGCAGAGATCAGTGAACAGGATACCGTGTTTATTATGGGAGCCGGGCCTGTGGGCCTCAGTATACTCAAACGCGCAAAAATGAGCGGGGCAACCTGCTACATTTCTGATATGCTTGATACAAGGCTTTCGCTTGCCATATCTTATGGAGCAGATGCAACAATCCATGCAAAAATGCAGGATGTGCAGGAAGCTTTAACAGCACTTACGAATGGCAATGGCGCAACTGTGGTAATTGATGCAGTTTGTTCCGTACGATCCTTCGAACAGGCCTTGCAGTATGTTTGTCCGGCAGGCAGGGTAATACCGCTAGGGTTCAGTAAAGAAACTTCTGCAATCGCTCAACTCAGTATTGTGGCGAGGGAAATCGATATACGTGGCTCAAGGTTGCACAATAATAAATTCCCGGTTGTGATCGATCATTTTGCAAAGGGGAAGATACAGGTGAGAGATATGATCACCCATCGCTATCCTTTTACTTCGATACACGAAGCATTGAAACTGATTGAAGATACCCATGTGGAAAAAGGGAAAGTGATGCTGTATTTTTAAAATATTTTACGCTTTATGATTAAAAAGATATTGTTTGTAATATTAATAAGTATTTGTACAAACCTTCACGCACAGGATGGGATCGCAGAACGGAATTACCTTGTAGCAACTGTTACAAAACTTGCTGACCCATTGTTCACAGCGCTCAGCAGGAACGAATTAAAACAAACCATGCCGATCGAAAAATACAATGGCATGCAGCAGAAACATCCTTCCACTTATCTTGAAGGTTTTGCGCGTATGCTGGCTGGTATGGCCCCTTGGCTCGAGTTAGGTCCTGATGAAACTGCTGAAGGTAAACTCCGGGCAAAATACATTGACCTTGCATTGAAATGTATCCACAATGGCGCTGACTCCACCTCACGGGATTATCTTGATTTTAATATCCCGGGACAGTCACTTGTGGATGCTGCATTTCTGACGCATGCCTTATTACGTGCACCCACGCAATTGCTGGGCAAGCTGGATGAAACCACCAAGCGCAACCTGGTAGCCGCTTTAAAACTTACGCGTAATACAAAGCCGCCCCAGAATAACTGGTTATTGTTTGCAGCAATGGTGGAAACAGGGATATGGAAACTTACAGGGGAATGTGATCAGTCGCGCATTGATTATGCGATACAGAAACACAAAGACTGGTACAAAGGAGATGGCGTATATGGCGATGGAGCCGATTTTCATTTCGATTATTATAACAGTTTTGTGATTCACCCGATGATGCTGGATATTTTGAATGTGCTGAAGGAAAGAAATATTACAGCAGCGATCCCTTATGAAACCGAATTGGTAAGGGCACAACGGTATGCAGCCATACTGGAAAGGATGATTTCACCGGAAGCCACTTATCCGGTTACCGGCCGCTCAATCGCATACCGCTTTGGCAATTTTCAATTGTTGTCACAAATGGCATTACAGCATCATTTATCGAAAGAACTGAATCCTGTTCAGGTTCGTTCTGCTTTGTTTGCAATGATCAAGAAACAAATGGAAGCACCCGGCACATTCGATAAAAATGGCTGGTTGCAGATCGGTATATATGGCCATCAGCCCGGTATCGGCGAGTATTATATTTCTACAGGAAGCTTATATCTCTGTTCCCAGGCATTTTTGATATTAGGTTTACCAGCTTCCGATCCTTTATGGCAGGGTGCTGATGAAGACTGGACATCGCGCAAAGTATGGAAGGGGCTTGCGGTTCCGATTGATCACGCGATCAATAACTGACTCACCCCCGGCCCTTCTCTGCTGCGCAAAGAGGGGAGAAGCTAGGTAATTAAGAATTTAGAGTGAAGAGTTAATAATTAATAGTGATTCTTGTTCGTGTAGTTCAGTGCTCTCAGTGGCAGACTCGCCCCCAGCAACTCTCTGCTGCGCAAAGAAAGAAGAATTTAGAATGAAGAGTTGTTGATACGCTGTGTCTCTTTTTCTCCTGTCTTTCTCCTGCGAAAAAATATTGATCCTTTATCTTTCTACCTGGCCAATCAAATAAAAAAGCCTTTGCATTTTATTACAAAGGCTTTTACATCATATCGATTTGTATTTACACATACTTTGTAACCCCGGGAACAGGGATGGCATAATATCCGTCGGCATCGGGTAAAACAGGCGGTGGTGCATCAAAGCTGAAAACTTTGGGCATGATATTGAGATTTGAATTGATCGCCTTATCCCAATCGATCACCTGGCCGCTGTAAGTAGCCATCCTTCCGAGTATGGAAGTCATGGTACTCTTTGCGCCGTTTTCCGCATCCGCAAATTTGTATTCCCCTTTTGCGATGGCGGCAAACAGTTCATCATGTTCTACCTGGTACGGATTGGGCTCTCCTTTTTTATCAAACGTATAAAGCGCCTTTCCGGTACTGTCGGTGATCTTTGCGGCACCACACCATATTTTTCCTTTTGTACCGATGAGCAGTTCATCCACCTTGCTCATCGTTTTCGGGATATGCCTGCACTGGCTGTTTAAAATGCTTCCGTCTGCATACGTGAATTCAACGTAGTGGTGATCAAATATCTCACCATGGTCTTTTCCTTTTCTTACCTGGCGGCCACCCATTCCCTGCGCCTTTACCGGATAGCTTCCTTTGAACCAGTTGATCACATCGAGGTTATGGATATGCTGCTCGGTGATATGGTCGCCGCAAAGCCATACAAAATAATACCAGTTGCGCATCTGGTACTCCATTTCTGTTTGGCCTGCTTTACGGGGGCGCACCCAAACACCATCATTGTTCCACCAGGCCTGTGCCGAAGTGATATCGCCGATCATATCTTTCCGCTTAAACAATTCACGGTACGAATTCTGGTAATGCCTTTGCAACCCAACCACCACATTCAGTTTTTTCTGTTTGGCGGCTTCGGCTGTGGCCAGTACTTTTTGTACACCAGCCGGATCTGTGGCCACCGGCTTTTCCATGAATACGTGTTTGTTCTGTTTGATGGCTTCCTCGAAATGGATCGGCCGGAAACCAGGAGGTGTGGCGATCAATACCACATCTGCCAGCGGGATCACTTTCTGGTATGCATCAAAGCCTGTAAATTTTCTTTCCTCCGGTACATCCACTCTTTTTTTGATACTGGCCATTTTAGGATCAGACCCATCATCAGTGGTAAGCGATTTGTAACAGTTGTCGAGGTTGTCGCGGAAGGCATCGGCCATTGCCACGAGTTTTACATTCTGTGTGGTAGACAGTGCCTGCATGGCAGCGCCGGTACCCCGGCCACCGCAACCGATAAGTGCGATTTTGATCACATCATCTGATCCGGAAAAATAATTGGCCTGAGAAATCAGCGGAGCGGCAATTAATCCGCCGGCGATCAGGGAACTCTGTTTTACAAAATCCCTGCGGCTCGTGTTACGGGAAGCATCGTTGTGCATATAAAAGGATTTAGGGTTAACGACCTGTATATTGTTTAAAAAACTTTTCGGCTTCTTCTTCAGAGGGCTGTTTCAACGGGCGAACAATGCGGAAACCCACCCACATGGCTTCGGTTAACCACCATTTGCTTTTGGGTATCTGCGGGTCGCGGATATTCCAGTCGGGAGTGGATGCAATACGACACGCACTCCTCAGGTCTGCCGCGCGGCTAGCAAACCCGCCGCCACGCAATGCTTTTGGATATTTTGCCGGTGTTGCTTCCACCATCGGATCGGTGGCACCGGCGATCTTTTCATATCTTTTTTCATCATAGTGGTCTATCGTCCATTCCATTACATTTCCCATCATATCATACAATCCCCATGCGTTGGGGAGCTTCTGTCCAACCTTATGGTATTTGTCTTCACTGTTAGCTGCGAACCACGCGTATTTTTCAAGCTGTGTACTGTCGTCACCAAAATAAAAAGTACTGGTGCTTCCAGCCCTGCAGGCATATTCCCATTCTGCTTCGGTAGGGAGGCGGTAAAAGATCCCCGTTTTATGATACAACCAGCGGCAATACATCAGTGCGGCGAGTTGCGACATACTGTTCACAGGGTAACCGCCTTCTTTACCCATGCCCCAGCTAAGATCAACATATTGCGGACTGGGCCGCGTGATTGCATCCACGTCTGCGTTTTCGCTGGTGGTTTCATCTTTATAGAAAGCATCGAATTCATCCCGGGTAACTTCATAGGCACCCATCCAGAAAGCAGAGATGTTGATTTTCTGCTGCGGGCCTTCGTCGTTTTTTCTTCCTTTCTCATTTGGATTGCTCCCGATCTGGAAACTGCCTTGCGGGACAGGCACCATTTTACAGTTCAGGTTACTGCCGGGTATCGGTTGCTGATAGGGGGTGAAATTCTGTGACTGACAAAAAACAAAGCCTGGTACGGATAAAAGCAAAACGGCAAATACGAATGGCCTCACGGGAAAAAATTGAATGAGTAAGGTAAGGATAATATCAATAAGTTCAGGGTTTCCAGAAACGGTCGAACCCCTTTGTTTTGTGATAAATCACGATATCGTTTTCGACAACTGTAACCATGAGCTCAGCATGCATTTTTGATGCAAGCTGTTTGGCTTCTTCAATCGGTAAAATGCTGCAGGCTGTTGCAAGCCAGTCGGCGGTTGCACCGTCACCGGCAATCACTGTTACATTTTTTTGTGATTGAATACCATACCCCGTTCGCGGGTCGATGATATGCGAATATTTTTTACCCTCATGTTCTATGTATTGATAAGCATCTCCCGATGTGGCTACGGCCCTCTTTTTCAATAACAATCTTTTTGCAAGCAGTTCATCGGTGGTTTCAGGAATATTTACGCCTACCGTCCAGCCGCGCGTACCCGGTGGTGCATCCGTCATAGCCATATCACCCCCTGCATCTGCCAGTGCATGAAGGATACCCTTGCTCCGGAGGTATTCTACGAGCGTCTGTGCGGCGTACCCTTTGGCGATGCCGCCAAAATCGAGCCTGGTTCCTGCCGGTATATAGATACTTTTTTCAGCATGGTTAAAACGGATCTTCTGAAACCCTGTTAAAAGCAAAGCCTGCCTGATCAGGCCACTGTCCGGGAATTTTTTTTCTTTTCGCGCTTTGCGCCAGATACGGCTCAGGTTACCCACGCTTACATCAAATGCGCCATGGCTCTGCAAAAATGCTTTCTGTGATAATAACAAAAGATCCCATAGCAGCGGGGAAGGAAATTGTTTGCCCGCATTCCTGCAAAGAGTATTCAATTCACTGGTACTGTCATAATCGCTTAACACCCGGTTCATCGAATCAACCTGCGCATAACATTCCTTTGCGAGGCGCATGGCTTTGAGGCTGTCATCTGCATAAAAAATAATGTTGAAGGGAGAACCCATTTTATTTTCGCTGAAACGAAAACGCTGTAGTTGTGTAAACCCAATGCTTACTGTGAGTAAGCTGAGTATAAGTAAACCGGTATGGCGCGACAAGAGATAATGATTTATTGCGTTCGAATCCATAAATTTAAGCAGGAAAATAATGCCATATGAAAAGAAGAAATTTTATGCAGCAGTCGTTGCTGGCAGGTGGTTCTATTCTTACTGTGGGAACTGCTTTTGCGAAGAAAGACAGAGAAGCCATTCTCGATAACAAAGAACCCTTTCACCTCCCTTATGCCATACACGACGGCATGTTTAAAAATCATGGCGGGAATGATTTTGTTGACCAGATACAGTTTGCACATAGCATGGGGTTCAGGGCACTGGAAGACAATGGCATGATGAGCCGCACACCCGAACAACAGAAAAAAATAGGAGATGCGATTGAAAAACTGGGATGGCGCATGGGTGTTTTTGTAAATGAATTTGATAAATGGCCTTTATCGACCAATATGACCAGCGGCAAAAAAGAATGGCGCGATAAATTTATCCAGTATTGCAAAGACTCGGTTGAAGTGGCAAAACGCTGCCATGCAAAATGGATCACGGTGGTACCGGGGAATTATGACCGCACTTTGCCGATGGGTTTTCAGACAGCCAATGTAATTGAAACACTTCGCCGCGGCGCAGAGATACTGGAACCGCACGGACTGGTCATGGTATTGGAACCGCTGAGTGATACACCCGATCTTTTTCTCCGCAATTCCGACCAAACCTATGCCATCTGCAAAGCAATCAACAGTCCTTCCTGCAAAATATTGTTTGATATGTACCACATGCAGCGCAATGAAGGCAATATGATCGCGAATATCGACAGGGCATGGGATGAGATCGGATATTTCCAGATCGGCGATAACCCGGGCCGCAAAGAGCCCGGCACAGGCGAAGTAAACTATAAAAATATTTTTAAGCACCTGCACGAAAAAGGATATACCGGTATACTCGGTATGGAGCATGGCAATGCCAAGCCCGGTAAAGAAGGAGAACTCGCGCTCGTCAAAGCCTATCGCGAAGCAGATGATTTTTTGTGATCAATCCTTACTATGATAACAAAACTTACAAGCGAACAGTTATTGGCCTATGAAAGAGACGGGTTTCTTTTTCTGAGGGGGTTTTGCAGTAAACCGGAAATTGAAAAATTACATAGTACCGCTATCCAGGACGATGCGATGCAGAAAAATGCACTTGACCTTACTGACCGGTCAGGAAAGAAAACCCGTTTGTCGCTGTGGTTCACACCGGGCAATGATGTGTTCGGCTATCTCACCCGGAGTGAAAAAATGATCGCATGTATCGGTGACCTTTTAGGGCATGAGTCGCCGGTCTGCCATTTTCATTCAAAACTCATGCAAAAAGAGCCCCATGTAGGTGGTGCATGGGAGTGGCACCAGGATTACGGGTATTGGTATAAAAACCAGTTCATGTTTCCTGATCGGTTAATCAGTGTGATGGTTGCACTAACGGAAGCCAATGCAAAAAACGGATGTCTCCAGGTGATCCGTGGCTCGCATAAAATGGGAAGGGTAAATCATGGCTTTTCGGGTGAACAGGTAGGTGCTGATATGACAATGGTGAACAATGCCCTCCGGACGATGGAACTTTTGTATTGCGAACTGGCTCCGGGAGATGCTTTGTTTTTTCATCCAAACCTTCTGCACAGATCGGAAGCCAATCTTTCTGACCGGCCCAGGTGGTCGATCATATCCTGTTATTCACTTCAGTCGAATATTGCCTATAACGAAAAATCAACCTCATGGCAACAGCCGGTTTCAGTGGTACCGGATGAAGCCTTGTTACAATGGGATGCTGCTTCTTTGTCTGAGGCCGATTTCCTGAAAAAAGAAAATGATCCGGCACTGAAGGAAACAATCTGGGATAAAAAATAATCCCGCGATAACCCAAACATCACCTTATGCAAAAAGCCCTCTTGTTGATCGTACTGATCGTATCAACACTCTCCTCTAAATCCCAATTACATGTGGCAGGTATTTTTTCCGACAGTATGGTTTTGCAAAGAGGACGTGCAATACCTGTCTGGGGCTGGGCAACTTCTGGTGAAAAAGTAACTGTTCATTTTCATCAGCAACATAAAACAGCCATCACAGACGCGAAAGGGAAATGGCAGGTATCATTGGACGCTGAGCAGGCAGGGGGGCCTTATACACTTTCGGTAGAAGGAAATACAAAACAGCAATTTGTAAATGTGCTGGTAGGCGATGTGTGGATCTGCTCCGGCCAATCGAATATGGAATGGAATGTGGCCAATTCAAATAACGGGAAGCAGGAAGTTGCTTCGGCTGATTACCCGATGATCAGGCATATCAAGATCAATAATCTCGTATCTGATAAACCGTTGGATGATATCAAAGCGAACAGTGGCTGGCATGCTGCATCGCCTGCGCATGCAGGTAACTTTACTGCGGTGGGTTATTTTTTTGCAAGAGAATTGTACCGGAAATTAAAAATACCCATCGGGCTCATCAATACCACCTGGGGTGGCACCAATGTGGAAACATGGATCAGCCGTGAAGCCTTGCAAAGTAATCCGGAATTTAAAGACCTGATGCTTTCGTTGCCATCCTTGAATCTGGACTCTCTACAGATGATCAAAAAAAAGGCTTTAGTATCAGGTGTTGAAAAATTACAGGGCAGCCTGCCCGCACCCGGTGTAAGCTTATCCTGGAAAAATGCCGGTTACGACGATTCAAAATGGCCACTGATGAAAGTGCCGGGTTTGTGGGAAGAGAAATCGCTTCCCGATCTGGATGGACAGGTATGGTTCCGGAAAAATTTTATACTCACAAAAGAACAGGCAGCTAAAGGGGCGGATTTATTGCTGGGCATGATCGATGATAACGACAGTGCCTGGATAAATGGAAAACTGGTTGGCGAAACGAACGGATATAACAAGAACCGGATTTATATCGTTGCCCCGGGTATTTTGAAAGAAGGCAGCAACAGCCTTGTAGTGAAAATAGATGATACCGGCGGTGGTGGTGGTTTTTATAGCAAACCTGCTGACCTCTCTCTAAAGTTGCCAGGTGGTGACGAAATACCCCTTGCAGGTGACTGGTATTTTCAGGTGGCTACGATTTCTTATCATAACAGTACAGGGCCCAACAGCTTCCCTTCTTTATTATTCAATGCCATGCTGAACCCGCTCATCCCGTATGGCATGAAAGGGGCTTTATGGTACCAGGGAGAGAGCAATGCCGGTCGCGCTTACCAATACCGCCAGGCATTTCCTCTGCTGATCAACGACTGGCGTAGCAGGTGGAATCAGGGCGATTTTCCTTTTTATTTTGTACAGCTCTCCAGTTTTAATTCAGCGAATGGCAATAGTAACCAGGGAAGTACCTGGGCAGAACTCCGCGAAGCGCAAACATTTACTTTGGCTTTACCGAATACCGGAATGGCCGTTACGACTGATATCGGCAATGCAACAGACATTCACCCGAGAAATAAACAGGATGTTGGCAAAAGGCTGGCTGCGATTGCGTTTAACCAATTGTACCAGGGTAAAAATGTTTACAGCGGCCCGCAATATCTGTCTATGAAAACCGAAGGCAACCAGGCGATTCTTTCTTTTACACATACCGGTTCCGGGTTACAGTTTGGTGCGGCCGGTGGTGCAACAGCCGGCGGATTTGAAATTGCCGGACAGGATGGAAAATTTTTTCCCGCCAATGCGGTGATAAAGGGGAACACGGTTGTGGTGTCTGCCCCAGAAGTAAAGAGCCCGGCTTCGGTGCATTATGCCTGGGCCGACGATGCCGGTAACGCCAACCTTTTTAACAAAGAAGGATTTCCTGCATGCCCTTTTCGTACAGACCAGTGGAAAGGTATTACGGAAAAAAATAAATACACTGTAGCTAACCAATAACCATCCGGTATGGTACAGGATTGTGTTCTCCCCGTTGCCTGTTATCTTACCGGTATAAAATGCTTGTCATGAGAAAAAAATACTCACTCGTTTTTGGGTTGTGCCTGTTAGGGAATGCAGTTTTTGCGCAGCTATCGGTTCAGCATCTTCTGACAGAAAATAAAACAAACCCGCTTGGTGTGGATGCGGTTTCACCGCGTTTTAGCTGGCAACTCAACAGCCCGAAAAGAAATACCGTTCAGTCTGCTTATTCAATCACACTCTTTGCCTCAGGTAATGTAAAAAAACCTTTGTGGCAGTCGGGTAAAACGGTTACGGCAGCGTCTGTTTATATTCCGTATTCGGGCCCGGCATTGCAAAGCGGCAAAAAATACCAGTGGCTGGTGGAAGTGTGGGATACAAACGGGCAGAATGCAAAAAGTGATACGGCTTTTTTCCAGATGGGGTTATTGCAGCCAGGCGATTGGAAAGCAACCTGGATAGAGCCGGGTTATACGGAAGACAGTGTACTTCGGCCGAGTCCGCTGATGCGTAAACAATTCAACAGCACCAAAAAAATTGTTTCAGCTACCGCGTTTATAACGGCGCATGGCATGTACGAAGCCATAATCAACGGACAGCGTGTAGGAGATGCGTACCTCACACCGGGCTGGACTGCTTACCAGAAAAGGCTGCAATACCAGGTGTATGATGTAACCCCGCTGCTGAAAAAAGGTTCCAATACCATTGGTGTAACACTGGGCAATGGCTGGTACAGGGGAGTGATCGGTTTTTCAAATCACAGCAATGTGTATGGAAAAGATATTGCCTTGTTATTACGGGTGGAGATCAGTTACAGCGATGGTACATCCGAGACCATTGTTTCCGATGCTTCCTGGAAATCCAATACGGGGCAGATACGCTATTCGGAGATTTATAACGGTGAAACCATCGATGCAAGGGAAGAAAAAACGGGTTGGTTGATGCCCGGTTATGATGACAGCAAATGGGCTCCCGTGAAAACAGCCGCTCATTCAAAAGAAGTGCTGGTGGCCACTTATAATGAACCGGTAAAAAAGAAAGAAATTTTCCCCGCACTGAAAATATTTACAACCCCTTCTGGTGAACAGGTGATCGATTTTGGTCAGAACCTCGTAGGCTGGGTGATGGTGAAAGCAAAAGGGAAGGCCGGGGATAAGATCACATTATCACACGCTGAAGTGCTGGATAAAACCGGAAATTTTTATACCACCAATCTCCGTGCCGCCAAAGCGCAGGATCATTTTATCCTGAAAGGCGGGGAAGAAGAAATATTTGAACCCCATTTTACCTGGCATGGTTTCCGTTATATCAAAGTGGAAGGTTATCCGGGAGAGATCAAACCGGAAAACTTTACGGCTGTGGCTTTGTATTCCGACATGGCACCCACGGGAACTTTTCATTCCTCTAATCAACTGGTAAACCAGTTGCAGCATAATATTCAATGGGGGCAAAGGGGCAATTTCCTGGATGTGCCTACGGATTGCCCTCAGCGGGATGAACGTTTGGGCTGGACAGGTGATGCACAGGTATTTTCGCGCACAGCTGCATTTAATATGAATGTGCATCCTTTTTTCACCAAGTGGCTGAAAGATGTGGCGGCCGACCAGCAACCCAATGGCAGTGTGCCTTTTGTGGTCCCGAATGTGCTGGGTGCGAATGCAGGCGGCTCTGCCGGATGGGCTGATGTTGCCAATATCATTCCCTGGAATATGTATCTCGCTTATGGCGATAAACAGGTTCTCGAAAACCAGTACAACAGTATGAAAGCATGGGTGGGCTTTATGCAAAGCAACAGCACCAATGATCTCTGGAACAAAGGGTTTCATTTTGGCGACTGGCTTTTTTACCGCCCCGATGATGACAATGACGGAAAAGCGGCTGTTACAGACAAGTACCTCATTGCACAATGTTTTTACGCGCATTCCACACAACTTGTGATCAATGCGGCGAATGTGCTCGGAAAAACGGAAGATGCACAACAATACCAGGCATTGCTGAAACGGATCAAAGATGCCTATATGAAAGAATATATGACATCCAATGGCCGGCTGGTATCGGGTACACAAACAGCCTATGTGCTTGCATTGAATTTTGATATGCTGCCCGAGAACCTTCGGCAGCAGGCGGCCGACAGGCTGGTGGAAAATATCAAATCCTATGGCAACCATTTAACCACCGGTTTTCTTGGAACGCCCTATCTCTGTCATGTACTTACACGTTATGGCTATACCGATATGGCTTATACATTGCTGTTACAGGAAAAATATCCTTCCTGGTTATATCCTGTAAAAATGGGCGCCACCACCATCTGGGAAAGATGGGATGGCATTAAGCCCGATGGCAGTTTCCAGGTGCCTTCGATGAATTCATATAACCACTATTCTTATGGCGCCATTGGCGACTGGATGTATCGTGTGATGACGGGCATCGATACCTATGAAGACGGACCCGGCTATAAACATATCCGCATACAACCGCATATCGGTGGCGGCTTTACACAAGCGGATGCATCGCTGCAAACTTATTATGGAAAACTCGCCAGCGGCTGGAAACTGGAAGGAGATAGGCTTATCATGGATATCGAAATCCCTGCCAATACCAATGCCACGGTATTTCTTCCTGCGGATGATATCAGCCAGGTGAGCGAAGGCGGACAGCCTTACGAAAACAGTACAGCAAAAAAGATCACTGAATTCAAAACCAATTACCTCAGGATCAATCTTGGGTCGGGGGCTTATCATTTCAGTATAAAAAAATAAAAACCATTTTATCATTCATCATATCATCCGGTCATGACCTTTTTCAGAAAAAAATCTTTCCTGTTTGTTTTATCTTACTTATCAATATTCTTTGCTGGAAATGCGCAGCAATGGTCTGTTGAAAAAGCCAATACCTGGTATGCAAACCACCCATGGCTTGTGGGGGCAGATTATATTCCCGCCAATGCCATTAACCAGTTAGAAATGTGGCAGGCCGATACATTTGATCCTCTAACGATCGATAAAGAATTGGGATGGGCAGAAGGGATCGGCTTTAATACCATGCGTGTGTTCCTTCACAGTGTTGCGTGGAAACAGGATCCCGAGGGATTTAAAAAAAGGGTAGACCAGTTTTTACAGATCGCTGCCAAACATAGGATCGAACCAATGCTCGTGTTCTTTGATGATTGCTGGAACAAAGAACCCAAGCCAGGTAAACAACCTGCACCTCAAACAGGGATACACAATTCCGGTTGGATGCAGGACCCGGGTCAGCCTGCTTCAAGTGATGAACGCACACATCCCGCACTGGAAAAATATGTAAAAGATGTGCTCACGCGTTTTGCACATGATAAACGTATCCTGCTCTGGGACCTCTACAACGAACCGGGTAACAGCGGAAAAAAAGATTCATCGTTTATATTGCTCAAAAAAGTATTTCAATGGGCAAGGGAAGTTAACCCAGATCAGCCCATCAGCGCGGGTTTGTGGGACTGGAGCTTTGAAAAACTGAATAGTTTCCAGGCATTGAATTCAGATATCATTACCTATCACCAGTACGATCCGCCTGCAGAACATCTCCGCGTGATACAGTTGCTGAAAGCTTTTGGCAGGCCGCTGATCTGTACAGAATATATGGCACGTATCCGGAACAGCCGCTTTTCAAATATTCTCCCTATGCTGCAAAAAGAAAATGTAGGCGCGATCAACTGGGGGTTTGTGAGCGGAAAAACAAATACCATTTATGCATGGGATACACCGATGAAAGACGGTGCACAGCCTGTCGAATGGTTTCATGATATTTTTTTCGCGGATGGCAAACCATACCGCAATGATGAAGTGGAACTGATCAAAAAACTTACCCGCCGATAATTTATGAAACAGGCATTTTTATTTCTGATGCTTTTCACGTTTGCTTGCAGCATTGCACAACTGCCGGTAAACCCTGCTTTACTTAAAGGCGGATGGCCGGCATCATGGATCACAAGCCCCGATGCATTACAGCGTGAATATGGCGTGTATCATTTCCGTAAAAAATTTGAACTTGATAAAAAGCCTGGAAAATTTATTGTGCATGTATCCGCCGATAACCGCTACCGTTTATTTGTAAACGGAACAGCAGTTTGCAGCGGCCCTGCGCGCGGCGACCTGTATAATTGGTATTTCGAATCGGTTGACATCGCCCCTTACCTGAAACAGGGAAATAACACCATCGCTGCACTGGTATGGAATATGGGCGTGTATGCACCTGTTGCACAAATCAGTAACCAGACTGCTTTTGTTTTGCAGGGTGATGGTGACGCAGAGAAGATCGTGAACACAGGTAATGGCTGGAAAGCGATCCAGGATAATGCATACACGCCTGTTTCAACGGATAATGCTGCAAGGTTGCGTACTTATATGGTGATTGGTCCAGGCGACGAGGTAAATGCTTCCCAATATCCCTGGGGATGGGAGCAACCTGCTTATGATGATGGTATGTGGATGCCTGCGAAAAAGATCGGCAACCCGGTGGTCGCAGGATATGGTACGGATAATCTCTGGACGCTTCAGCCGCGAAATATCCCGCTCATGTTCGAGAAGCAGCAACGCATCAGCGCGGTTAGAAGGGCAAGCGGGATCAATGTGTCCAACGATCTTTTAAGCGGTAAAGCTGCATTGGTAATTCCGGCGGATACCACCGTGAGTATTTTGCTGGACCAGGGTTTTAATACAGTTGCCTATCCTGAACTCATAACAAGTAAGGGCAGGGGCGCAACCATCAAACTTACTTATGCAGAAGCATTGTTTGCGAATGACGGATCAAAGGGGAACCGCAATCTTATCAATGATAAAGAGATCAAAGGCAACTACGATATTTTTTTACCGGATGGAAATGCAAACCGTCACTTCCGCCCACTTTGGTTCCGCACCTACCGCTTTATGCAGGTGGATATCAAAACAGGAAAGGAACCGCTGGTAATTGAAGACCTCTATGGCACGGCTACTGGTTATCCCTTCCAGGTAAAAGCTTCGTTTACCAGTAACGATGCCTCGTTGCAGGATATATGGGATATCGGCTGGAGAACGGCCCAATTGTGCGCAGGGGAAACCTATTTTGATTGCCCTTATTATGAACAGTTGCAGTATGAAGGCGATACAAGGATACAGTCGCTGATCTCCCTCTATGTAACTGGTGATGACAGGCTGATGCGGAAAGCCCTGCTCGATTTTTATCACTCGCGTGTACCGGAAGGGTTAACACAGGGGCGATACCCGAGTAACCGTTTGCAGGTGATACCACCGTTTTCATTATACTGGGTTTCGATGATCCATGATTACTGGATGCACCGGCCCGACAAGGAATTCGTTTCAGGATTTTTACAGGCTGCGGCAGGGGTGCTCGACTGGTATGAAAAAAAGATCGATGCAGGTAAAAAAATGCTCGGGCCGATGAAATGGTGGGGCTTTACCGATTGGAACAGGTCTTTCCCCGGCGGCATTCCCGATGGGGCGGAAGATGGCAACTCTGCAGTGATATCCTTGCAATATGTGTATACCCTGCAACAGGCGGCTGAGCTGTTTGCAGCATTCGGCCGCATAAATGAAGCCGCACATTATAAACAGCTGTCAGAAAAAATAAGTACAGCCGTTTACCAGCTTTGTTTTAATAAAGCAAGAAATGAAATGGCGAATACGCCCCTTCAAAAATCATACAGTCAGCATGCAAGTATCATGGCTGTGTTAACCGGCGCAGTTCCGGCGGAGAACCGGAAAGCGGTGATGAAAAA
This sequence comes from Chitinophagaceae bacterium, assembly GCA_004028765.1. Classification (GTDB taxonomy): domain Bacteria; phylum Bacteroidota; class Bacteroidia; order Chitinophagales; family Chitinophagaceae; genus Sediminibacterium. The sequence continues at coordinate 53,753 of SAIX01000013.1, forward strand.
AGTTTTGTATGATTCATCCCTTAGCCAGGCAACTTTTTATTATCGCTTTTACCTGAACCGCGCTTTAAAAAAAGCAGGCATGGCCGATCTGTATTATTCGCAGTTAACGCCCTGGCGGGGAATGATTGCGAATGGCCTTACCACTTTTGCAGAAAACCCCGATCCGGCAAGGTCTGATTGTCATGCCTGGAGTTCGAGCCCGAATTATGATTTTCTGGCTACCATTTGTGGTATTGTTCCCGCATCACCCGGTTTTAATACGGTGCGCATCGAGCCCGCATTGGGTGAATTGCAGCATGCGGAAGGCGTTATGCCACACCCCATGGGAGAGATCAAAGTTTCCCTGGAAAGAACGGGGAGTAAAGGCATCAAAGCAACGGTTAGTTTGCCCAAAGGGCTGAAAGGTGAATTTGTATGGCAGGATAAAAAAACAGAATTACATGAAGGCAGCCAGTCTATCCGCTTGAATGAATGATAAATGTTTTGCCTTATCATTCACTTCACTTTGTTTTTACTGATTAGTATTTATATCTATCAATGCCTTTTCCAATGGATCAAACAACAAACCTTTTGGTTGCTGATACAGGGTTCCGTTTGCTGTGCACACGGGCATACAACTGAACATCCATTTTACCGGCGATTGCCAGTCGCCGGATTTGAAAGAGGCTACCGGAGCTTTGATCAGTATCCTGTTCCAGCCTTTGTGTAAGGTAACAACTGTTGGTGATCGGTATTCATAGCTTTCATCGATCAAAGGCTCCTCCATACTTACCGGATGTCTTCCGGGTTTTTGCCAGTGAGGCCCTGGAATCTCTTCTCCGTTGAGCCAGATATGGCTGTTGCGGTTGTCCCATTTGCCGGCATCGGGTGTGGGAGTATGATTACTCCTGGATATATTGTAAAAACCGATCCAAAAACCGATATTTTGTTCATAGGCACTGTACAACGACGTATAAGCATAATAGGTGCTGTTTTCTTTTGGCGATGCAATATGCGAACCGATCAGCGGTGCCCAGAAATGCCTTAGAAAAATAGTACCACCATACACAGTGGCTGCATCACGCGAAAGCAGTGGCAGGTTTTGTGAATCTTGTTCCGGCTTGAATACAGCTGCCGTATTTCCCCCGTTCTCAAAAGGACCGATCAGCTTCCAGAAAATATTTGATTGCTTTACATACGGAAAAGGAACCTGCCGAAAGTACAACTGCTGGTGTTCGGTCAGTTTTTTTTCAAATTCTGTAAAACCGGTATAGCGCTTTGTGCCAGGTTCTGCGATATCGGAAATGTAATTTTTTTCACCGCCACCTGCCCAGCATCTTTCTGCCAGTGTGATCATTTCAGGGTAAAATGGATTCATCCGCAGGATATCTTCTTCCTTTGCAATTCGCCTGTCGGGCCATACACAAGTTATGGCACCGAGGTGCAGTGAATCTCCTTTGTCGGTATCACATATTTTGTGGTTAAATACAGACACCACACCGTCGATGGGATCGTGGTGGTTCATATATAAATGCCTTGAATCAAGCGAAGGATAATTTTTCTTTGAGACTGTATTGCCATTCCACATTTGTAAAATGGTTCCGGCAGGAACGTTTCCACCCGGATCCCATGCAATTACTTTCTTACCCAAACCGGTTATATCATGGATCATGGCCGGTAAAAAATCCTTCCGGCTGATTTTTACTTCATCACCGCCGATATGGATATAGGGAACATCAATTGCTGTACAGAATTCTTCCAGTAAACGCCTGCAGATTGCAATACCTTCTTCGCTTTGCATATCAACACCCATCGCTCTTTTAAAAGCGGCACTGTGCCCCGGCATATCCAGTTCGGGGATCAGTGTGATAAACCTTTCCTTGCAATATTGCACCAGTTCTTTGATTTCACCAATACTATAATATTCACCTGCGTTGCGCTGCATATTTATTGCATCAGTAAGCTGTGGATATAATTTGCTCTCTATCCGCCAGGCAATGTCTTCGGTGAGATGTAAATGGAACCGGTTTAGTTTATATGCTGCCATCTTCTCAATCTGTTGTTTCAGGAAAGCGGGCGACAGGTAATTACGGCCTGCATCCTGCATAATACCCCGCCATGCGAACGCAGGTTTGTCGTAAATATCGCATTCCGGTATTCCGGCACCATCACGTAATAATTGGGCCAGGGTTTGTATCGCATAAAAAATACCCTGTTCAGTAAAGGCGCTCAGCCTGATCTGGTCATCTTTAACATGGATCCGGTAAGATTCTTCTGAAAGATACCCTTCCGGCATTTTTTCTTTTACAAGAGTGAGACGGATCCCCTGCGTTTGTCCAGGGCCATTTGTTCGGATATTTTTCTCAGAAAAAATTTTTTGCAGAACAATTAACTGACCGGTGAAAGATTTGTCGCAGCTGATCGATACCGGTTTCGAAAACAGGATGGTTTGATTGCCCCAACTCAGCGTAAGCGGTTGGGGGATCAGCGCCGGTTTGGCAGCGATATCATATACATACGGATAAACCATTGTTTTCCATTTCAGGTAGCCCGTGCCATTAAGATGCAGCCCATCGTTTGTATATAGTGTATCGAGTTGTTTTGTCGCAGATAAAAAACCGCTGTGAAGATCAACATACACAAGATTTTCAGCCCTTGCTATTTTTTGCAAACCGGTATTCAATACAAGGATGGAATCATTTTTATTGGTATGATTGGGAAAACGGTTTAAGGAAGCATTCACCGGCAGCAGGCTTTGCAGGAAGATATTTGTTTGCGGGCTACCGGTATGGATCGTATCGATGATCTTTTGTATAGTTGAAAGGATATCGCGGATATTTCTCCCGGCAGCAAGATCATTGATGCCGATCATCAAAAATAATTTATCCGGCTGCTCCCTGGTTATTTCATCGCAACGGTTCAGAACCCCTTCCGCAATATCGCCGCTGATACCCCTGTTCGCAACAGCAGGGTCGTTGAACAATTCACTCCATTCGGCCCCGTCTGTAATACTGTCGCCACAAAAAATGATTTTCCCTTTTGATGCGGGCAATTGTTGGAAAGCGGTTTTACGCTGGTAATAATAAGGTGTATAAGCCTGTTCAAAACTTTGTACCGAAAAGAAAAATGCCAGGAGGAGAAACAGCGTTGTTTTCATAAAATGATTTACCAGTGATCGGTTCTGAATGGGGCCACAGGCATACCGGCAGTATTTACAAGATTGGCATCATAGGGATTGTCTTCAAATGCATAACGTACAGCTACCGGGCTCACTACTTTTTCGCTGGATACTTTTAAACCGGTTTTGAGGAACTGAACTTTTGCAGGATAAAAAACACGGTCTTCCCCGCAGATAAAAATCCTTTTCACTGCCAACCCATCGCTGGTGGATAGTCCATTATCCGCGTCAGAGAACCGAAGTAAAAAATAATTGCCTTCTGTTTGATAGGAAACGAGTGCCGGCGATTTCGGGACGGGTAAATGATACACATCATGTAAGGTAGTTCTGGCTGCTCTTTCACCAACTGCTTTTTTATTTCGCGGGTGTACATCTGTGGCATGCCCCAGGTCGGTGGTAATTACGAGCGATACATGTTTCATTTCTTCTGAAACCTGTTGCTGTACCTCGCGGTATAATTCCCAGTCGCGCTGGATCGAAGGGAGTTGTATGATCACAAAAGGAAGTGTGCTGTCTTTAAAAAAATCACGCCAGCTTTTGATCAGCAGCGATAATTTTTGTTTGTTCATTGCAGCAGGCATGGCTGCACTGTCTGCTGTATACGTCGCATTCGATTCACCCTGGTACCAGATCACACCTTTAAAGGCAAGATGCTGTAAAGGTTTTATGGCAGCTTCAAATAAAAAGCCCGGCTGATAAGGATGTGCCGGCATTGGCATGATACTGCCTGTTTCCTTCCAGCTTACGAGGTTCTGCATCACACGTTCAGCCGTCCATGTGGGATAGAGGGGATTGTCGATCCAGTGATCACCTGCTAAAGGATGGAGCATGGAATCTGCCGCCAGAGATTCTTTTGGGAGATACGCTTCGATGGGAACGCCGCCAATGGCATTTCCAATCAGGCCTATCGGGATATGGAGTGTTTTCTGAAGATCTCTCCCAAAATAATACCCAACAGCAGAAAAGGAACCTACACTGATACTGTCTGCGGCAACCCATTCTTTGTGTTTGTAGAAATTAACAGGCAGCAACTGTTGAAGGAAGGGGAGAGGGTAGCGTTGGTTAACGGGGTTCAGCGTTCCTTCCCAATCACTCAAGCGTAGCATCGGATTTTGTGCCTGTAATAAAGCCATGGCAACATCAGTGCTTTGCTGTACACGGAAACGCATATTCGATTGTCCTGCACAGATCCATACATCTCCGATCAGGATATCTTTTACAGTTGCAGTTGTTTTGCCTGTAATACTTACTGTATAAGGGCCGCCTGCCGGTAAAGCAGGAAGGGATATTTCCCATTTCCCGCTTCGGGCTGTTATTTTTTTCTGAATAATACCAAACTGCAAGGTCAGTATTTTTTCATCTGCGGAAGCTCCGCCCCAGAGATGAATAGCTGCATCGCGCTGTAACACCATACCATCGCGGAAAATACTGTCGATGGATACATGGGCAAGCAGGGGCAAAACAATACTGTTCAGCAGTGCGAGCCACACGGCTGTTTTTCGAAAAGCTGTCATTGTCATCAATAATTAGTCTGTGATGAGTTTACGGATTTTGATGGTGCGGTCGAAATGTACTTTGAGGTGCCGTTTCATTGCATCCCTGTATTTTTCCGGGTTCCCCGATTCAATCGCTTTCACAAGCAATGCGTGGGTTACATAGTTTTTCGGGAGTTCTTCCTGTTTCAGTTTCATTCCCTTGTCGTGTACATATTGGAAAATCGGGAGCAGCATCGACTGAAAACGCATCAGCGTATTATTGCGGGCGATCTCGTAGATCCTTCCGTGAAATTTGGCTTCAAAGTCCATTTCAAAAACAGCCGGGTAATTTTTTTCTGTTTTCAGGATGGCTTTCAGGTCTGCAATATCTTTTGGCTGGATGCGTGCAAAGATCAGTTCTGCGATCCCCATTTCGAGTACGAGCCGCATTTCAAACATATCCTGCAGGGTTTCTTCACTGAGGATTTTGGGCTGGATAAGTTTATCAAGGCCGATCAGGAGGTCGGGCTCTTTCAGGATCATCCCTTTGTTTTTCTTGGATTCTATCAGGCCGATTGTTTTTAACCTTGTCAAAGCCTCCCGTATCACGGTACGGCTTACACCCATTGCTTCGCATAGTTCATTTTCTTTGGGAACGGCATCACCGCTGCGAAGGTCTTCTTTCTTAAATAAGTCAAGCAATCGCGTCTCTACCTGGTCAGTAAGGGAATAACTGATGATGGGTGCGATCTTATTACGCAGGCTGCCTGTTGTTTCGCTTTTGCTCATGGATAAATTCATTATAGGATAAAGATACCGGATTGTTCGCTCCTTGCAAATTTATGTATTATGTATGACATATTTAAATGTTTCCGCTAATTTATTTCGGGACGTTGCCCGTTTCTGCCAGGATGCCGCTCGGTACAGCCCAATACCAGCAAAGCTTTCAGCCGGTTCCTGCTGTTTTCAACAAAATGTGTATAAAACCTGAAAATAAATTTGGAGGCTATTTGTTTTTTTGTACGTTTGTATATATGTCATACATAATACCAAAATCAATTGCCATGAAAAAACAGCGGTCCCTGCAACGTTTACTGTTGGTTTTCGCCTCAGTACTGCTGCTGACAAACGTTTTTGCACAGCCCCGTAAAGTATCGGGTACTGTGCAGTCCGGAGAAGACAAATCCCCCTTACAGGGCGTAACCATTTCTGTAAAAGGAAAGAAGCGCATTACACAATCCCTTGTCGATGGATCCTTTTCCATACAGGCTTCAAAAGGCGATGTGGTCCTGTTTAGTTTTACAGGTTTTGCAGACCAATCGGTAACGGTGGGTGATGCAGAAATCCCAGTGATCAGGTTACAGCCGGATGCATCCAGATTAAATGATGTGGTGGTGGTGGGTTACAGCACACAATCCCGCCGCAACGTAACGAGTGCCATTGCAAAAGTGGATAAAGAAGTACTGGCCAATGTACCCCGTGCGAATGTAGGCGCTGCCTTACAGGGAACGGTTTCAGGTTTGCAGGTGGTGAATGCCACTGGCCAGCCCGGGGCTTCGCCCGTGATCCTTTTACGCGGCGGGGCATCTATCAATAGCCCGGGTGCCCCTCTCGTAGTGGTGGATGGGATCATCCGTGCATACAATGATATTCCATCAGAAGATATCGCATCGATCGAATTATTAAAAGATGCCGCTGCTACAGCGATCTATGGCGCGCGTGCCAATAATGGTGTGATCCTCATCACCACCAAACAAGGAAAAGCAGGTACATCGCAGGTGAGTTATAAGTTCACAGGTGGCGAGAACAGGCGAAGGAGCGGCTACAATTATATGAATGCAAAAGATTACATCTATTACAACCGTCTCGGTAACCTGAATTCGGGCCGAACACTGGCACAGGTAAATTCTTCCAGGGGCTATGGCCTGTTGACCGGCGCAGCCGACCTGGCATCTTTTGATATCCGCAGCTATGATGCCACCACCGCAGTGCTCCTGCAAAAAGGCTGGGATACCGTGTCAGATCCTTATGGCGGAACACTCATATTCAAAGACCACGGCAAAGAAGTGGAGAACCTCGTTTTTCAAACCACGCATACGCAGGATCATTACCTGAATGTAACAGGAGGTAATGACAAAGGGAAATATTTTGCCAGCTTTGATTATTACAAAGAAGATGGCGTGATCATCGGCTCAGGATACAAAAGGTTTTCGGGCGATCTAAATGGATCGTATAAAGTAAAACCCAATCTCGAAGTAAGTACGGGTGTTACCCTTTCCACTTCCTCGCAGATCGGTGTGGTGGGTTCGGAAGTGAATACCCTGTATCGCACAATGGCCATCTGGCCCACATTCAATCCCTGGCTCGATTCTGCCAAAACCCAGCCCAACCCGGGTAATGGTATCAATGATGGTAACACATTATACTGGCTTGGTAAAAGAGATGTGTCGAACGAAGTAAACCGTATCACGGCAAACACAGCTGTAAAATGGGATCTTGTTCCCGGCTTATTTCTGAAAGGAACTGCAGCGGTGTATTATTTTGAATCGCTTGATCAGGGCTTCGGCCGGGCAACACAATTATACTCCAATATTTTTGCAACGCCTCCTTCCTTCAGCAGCACTACGCGGGAGTCGTATGCCACCTATTCAAAATCATTTCAGCAACAATACAACCTGCTGCTTAACTACACAAAGCGTTTTGGTGAGAAACACAATGTAAGTGCTTTGGTGGGTGGCGAATATTATGGTACCAAGCAGTTTGATATGCAGGTGGATGGTACGCTCGCGCCTACGGATGATATTCCTACTGTGAATGCAGCCACTACATTTGCTGCCGGTGCAAACTATACTACCAAATCAGAATACAGGATCGTTTCTGCTTTTGGTGACCTGAATTATAACTATGATCAGCGCTTCCTGGTACGATTTGTTTTCCGGAATGATGGTGTATCAAGTTTGCCCAGCGGAAATAAATTCGGATTCTTCCCTGGTATGTCGGCGGGATGGAACCTGCACAGGGAAAATTTCTTCCAACGCTCTTTTTTTGCAAAATATATTGCCACTTTTAAACCCAGGTTCAGCTATGGCCAGAACGGGAACGTATCCGGACTGGGCCGTTATGAAGTGCAGGGCGGTTATGGTTCACAGGGTTTGTATAATGGAAATGCAGGATTTCTTAATACCGGCATCATCAATAATAACCTGCACTGGGAAAAAAGTAAAACCACAGATATCGGTTTTGATATGGGATTGCTGAAAAACCGGATCACTGTTATGTTTGATTATTTTAACCGTGAAACCAGCGACCTCATCACCAATCTCTCATTGCCGAGTTATATCGGTTTCGGATCTGTGAGAACCAACCTCGGCACTTACCAGAACAGGGGAGTTGAGATCACTGTAAATGCCAACCTGCTGAATAAACCCAACGGTATCAGGTTAGATGTTGGTGCCAATGCTTCTTTTGTTAAAAATAAGATCCTGCAACTGCCTTATAACGGGAACGACAATAACCGACAGGGTGGTTTACAGGTATATGATCCCGTATCCGGAAAAGTGATCTGGGTAGGTGGATTGCAGGAAGGGCAGCGTTTGGGAGATATCTATGCATTTAAACAGTTGTCGATTTTTGCTAGTGATGCAGATGTGGCTAAGATCGCAGGTAACAGGAGAGACCTTGTAGCCGGTATCAGCGGACCTAACGTAGCGTATGGCACAGGTAAGATCAGTGCAGGTGATGTAAACTGGATGGATGTTGACAGGAATGATACGATCGATTCAAGGGACCAGGTGTATATCGGTAATATTTATCCTAAGTGGACGGGTGGGTTTAATTTCAATCTTTCCTATAAAGGGTTTTCACTGTACAGTCGTTTTGAATTTGCATTGGGGCATACGATCTATAACGACCTTGTGGCAAGAACGCTCGGTAATTACCAGGGAACGTTTAACTACTTCGACCTGCAGAAAAATGCATGGTCGCCCACCAATACCGAAACAGATATTCCGAAAGTATATTACGCCGACCAGGTAGCTGCACCGGCGGGCAAGAAAAACTATACACGTATCAACAATGCCAATGCAGTATTGCAGAGCAATAATTCGCGGTTTTATGAGAAAGGTGATTACCTCGCTTGCCGCGAGATCACATTGTCGTATGAGATCCCGAAATCAATTCTTGCGAGAACAAAAATTTTATCACAGGCAAGAATTTATACCAGCCTGAGCAACCTGTTTTATATCACCAAGTTCACCGGCCCAAGTCCTGAGCCACCAGTATCCGGGGGAGCGATCTCTGGTATTTATACAGGTACGTATCCAACACCAAAAACATTTGTACTCGGTGTACAGGTTTCATTTTAAAAACCGCTAAGCTTATTTTATGAAAAAGAATATTCTTATTGTATCAGCAATGTGCCTGTCAGCAGCATTCAGTTCCTGTACCAAGCAGGTTGAACTTGCACCGATCAGCAGCATCAGTGATGCCAATTTCTGGCAAACACCCGAGCAGGTGGATGCATTTGTATCGGGTATCCATACACGTTTCCGCAGCACCACTTCACAGTTTCAATATCTCGGTGAAATGCGTTCGGATATTTTTGGAACCGATCCCGGGTCAAGCGCTGCTTTTACCGGCGAAGCCACACAGGGTGTGGAGCGTTTATGGACGAATAACCTCGACCTGGATAATTCAGGTGTATCAGGGTATGGTGGTTTTTATAATAATATCGTGCAGATCAACCTGCTGATCAGTAAACTGAACAGCACCAATATTGTAACAGCCGCTAATAAAAGTTATTACCTGGGTATCGCTTATGGTATGCGTGCCTATTATTACTTTCACATATACCGTACCTGGGGAAAAGCAATCATTCAGACCGAACCCACAACTGCCATCGATATTTCCAATCTCGCCAAAGCAGCTTCACCTGAAGCAGACGTGATCAAACTGATCAAGGATGATATTGATAATTCGGAGAAAGCATTCGGTAATGTGTACACATTCCGCAATACCAAAGCTTACTGGTCAAAACCGGCTACACTGATGCTCAAAGCGGAAGTATACCTGTGGACAAGCTACCGCGGTGGAGGTACAGCGGATGCAACGATTGCCAAAACAGCTTTGCTGGATGCACAAACCAATACAGCGGGTCTTGCATTGCAATCCTCTTTCGCCAATATTTTTTCAACTACAAACCGTGGTAACAGTGAGATTATTTTTGCGATCAGGAATGTATTGAATGAAAGTAGTCTTCCATTTTCAGGTACATTTTTGCCGCAGTCAGGCCTGATTGCAAATTATTATGATTCTGTGGGCAACCGCAAATTCAATGTAACCACGGATAACTGGGGTGGCTTGCTGCGTGCGCCGATAAAGATTGCGACCTTCCGTAAGTTCAGTGATCTGGATAGTCGTAAATGGGCCAGCATACAACCTGCTTACAATCTCAGTGGCGGCAAATATGTGATTGCAGGGTGTTTTGTAAATAAGTACCAGGGCGAGCAAAGTGCGGGAGCCCGGGCTTACACAAATGATTTCCCGATTTACCGCTATGCAGACCTGTTATTGTTGCTTGCAGAAGCCAAAGTGATACTGGGCGAGAACCCGGCCGCCGAGATCAACCTCGTTCGCGCAAGGGCTTACGGCAGTAATTACAATGCAGCCACATTGGGTTACCCTAACCAGGCCATTGATGCTAAACCACTCGATGCCATTTTGCAGGAAAGATTTTTTGAATTCATATTCGAAGGTAAGCGCTGGTATGATCTGCGCAGGGCCGGCGATACCTATGTGTTTGCAAATGTAACTATGCCTACAAATGAACTGTACCGGTTATTATGGCCCATCGACAGGTCCAGTTTAACCAATAACCGTTTGCTGGTTCAAACACCGGGATACGCTTCGTTCTAAAAATTTTATGTTGTTGGTATAGCCATATTGTTAAGGAATAAAACAGATGGCGAGCAATTCAGGACCGGGGATGTCGATCCCCGGTTATTTAAACAGAATGATTTAATTTGAAGAAATAAGAACAAACATGAGAATTGACTACCTGAAGGGATTGATCGCAGCTCCTTTTACACCGATGCATAAAGATGGAGAAATAAACCTCTCTCTCATTCCGCAATACTATGCGATGCTGAAAGAAAACGGTGTACGCGGGGCGTTTATCAATGGTTCAACCGGCGAAGGGGTATCCTTAACACTCAATGAAAAGAAAGCAGTTGCTGAAGCATGGGCTGCCTGTGGTGGTAGTGATCCTGATTTTAAGATCATGCCTTTGCTGGGCGGTACCTGTATCAAAGATGCCATCGATCTGGCCAAGCATGCAAAGGAAACAGGGTTATATGCTGTCGCATTTACTGCGCCTTCTTATTTCAAACCTGCTGATGCAGCCCAATTGGGCGATTGCTGCCTCGCAGTTGCCGCATCGGTGCCGGACATGCCTTTTTATTATTATCATATTCCTGTATTGACCGGTGTTGAGATACCCATGATACAATTGCTGCAATACCTGCATGATAAAATGCCAAACCTCGCGGGGATCAAATACACACACGAAGATTTTATGGATTTTCAAAGCTGCCTCAATTTCAACAACCATCGGTATGATATGCTTTGGGGCAGGGATGAAAATATGTTATCTGCACTTGCCGTAGGAGCGGCGGGGGCAGTGGGCAGCACCTTTAATTATGCGGCTCCATTGTATCACAGGCTGATGGATATGTTCGCGATGAACGACCTGTTATCGGCACAGGTACTGCAGCAGAAATCAATCGATATGATACGCCTCCTGGGAAAATATGGCGGCATTTCCGTTGGGAAAGCTTACATGAAACTCATCGGGCTCGATTGTGGTGAATTCCGTTTACCTGTAAAAAATATGGACCCGGCAACCTACAGAATTTTTTCAGAAGAAGCTTTATCGCTCGGGTTCGCTGAGTTCTGCTCAAGAAAACCGAACCCGGTACAATTCTGATCTATGAACAGCACACCTTCATTGGCAACTATTATGTCTGTAACACTCGCTGCTGTTTCCTGCTCATTGCCCGCACAGAACAACCAGGGTTTTTATTGGACGGTGTTACGATTGCCTGCCATTGAAAAATCATCTGCGAGGCTGGGAGTAGCAGGCGTTTTTGCCGGAATGGATTCAGATATCTGTATCATCGCCGGTGGCGCCAATTTCCCGGATCAGATGCCATGGGAAGGAGGTGTTAAAAAAAGGTATGATGATGTTTACCTGCTCCAAAAAAAATCGGGCCGCTGGCGATGGGTGAATGAATATTCAAAAAAACTCCCGGAAGCGCTTGCATACGGGATAGCAGTGTCAACAAGTAAAGGTCTTTTCTGCAGTGGTGGCGAAAAAGAAGATGGTACACTCAGCAATAAAAGTTTTTTTCTGCACTGGCTGCCATCCGCAGGCGAATTGTCAGTAACAGCATTAACCCCGATGCCGCTGCCGTTGGCAAATGCCGCCGCGGTTTCTTACAGGTCGGGTATTTATATCATGGGCGGCGAAACCGAAAAAAAAGTTTCGGATCGTTTTTTTATGACTGATATAACCGGTGATAAAATTGTATGGAAAGAATTGCCGCCAGTACCAATCCCTCTTTCACATGCTTTGGCGGTTGTGCAGAAAAATGAAAAAGGCCAGGATTGTATTTACCTGATTGGTGGCCGCAGGGCTACGGCATCAGGTATCAGCGATCTGCATGGTACTGTATTTTGTTATGAGTTTACAGGCAACAGATGGATCACACTGGATCCGTTAAGAATAAATGGCAGAACGATCTCTCTTTCTGCCGCCACAGGTGTGGCAGCCGGAAATAATGAGATCCTTGTTTTTGGTGGCGATCGCGGAGAAACATTTCATGAGATCGAATCACTGAACGCAATGATCGCAGCAGAAACAAATCAGGCAGCCAAAGAAAAACTCCTGTTACAAAAAAAGAAATTGTTGACGGGTCATGTTGGTTTCAATAAAGAGATACTTATTTATAATACGCATTCCCGCCAATGGAAGCAGTATGGCATATTACCATTTGCCGCACAGGTAACCACGAACGCAGTTGTGAGTGGGAAGCAGGTATTGATCCCCTGTGGCGAAATAAAACCCGGTGTACGCACCCCATTGGTTCATATAACCACGATCCATTAGTTATGCGGCTTACTGAAAAAAAATCATATCGCTGGTGGCTGGTCGCGCTTTTATGGGGAGTGGCTTTGCTCAATTATATGGACAGGCAAATGCTTGCTACCATGCGCCCTTCAATGCAAACGGATATACCAGAACTGGCTTCCGCTGCAAACTTTGGGCGGTTGATGGGCATTTTCCTCTGGATATATGGTTGTATGAGCCCTGTATCCGGGATGATCGCGGATCGTTTTAACCGCAAGTGGATCATTGTGGGCAGTCTTTTTGTATGGTCTGGTGTAACATTCGGTATGGGTTATGCCGATCATTTCAATACATTATATGTGCTTCGTGCCATTATGGGCGTCAGCGAAGCATTGTATATCCCTGCAGGTCTGTCGCTGATTGCAGATTTTCATGACGACCGTACACGCTCCCTGGCAGTAGGACTGCATATGACGGGTCTTTATCTTGGCCAGGCGATCGGTGGCTTTGGTGCAACAATTGCCGCGAACTATTCCTGGCACACCACTTTTCATTCTTTCGGAATGGTGGGTATGTTATATGCCTTATTGCTCTTGTTGTTTCTGCAGGAAAAAAACAATCTTGGCCCGGATGCCGGTGGCAGAATAAATAACGATACAGTAGCCCGCTCTTTGCATCACTTATTTCAAAACAGGGGCTTTTGGTTACTGGTGCTGTATTTCGCGATCTCAAGTTTACCGGGATGGGCCGCTAAGAACTGGCTGCCAACCCTGTTTGCAGAAAATCTTCAATTGCCTATGTCAAAGGCCGGGCCGATCGCTACCATCACCGTCGCTGTTTCTTCATTTATCGGGGTGTTATTTGGCGGTGCCCTTTCGGATAAATGGGTAACCAAACATATCCGCGGAAGAATTTATACCAGCGCTATCGGTCTTGCTCTTACCATTCCATCCCTGTTATTGCTTGGTTTCGGGAACAGTATTATATCCGCGATCATCGCAGCAGTTTGTTTTGGCATCGGCTATGGAATGTTTGACGGGAACAATATGCCGATACTTTGTCAGCTGGTGCCGGTAAAACAACGTGCAACGGGATATGGGTTGATGAATATGAGCGGTGTATTCTTTGGCGCTTTTATTACAGACATACTTGGCAAATCCTCCGATGCAGGAAGGCTTGGTAAAGATTTTGCGATGCTTGCGCTGATCGTGGTGGCTGCGCTTGCGGTACAACTGGTATTTCTGAAGCCACGTCGTTTACAAGAAAAAAATATCCCTGATTTTAATAAGACATGATGCATTATACCGATAGTGAACTGGATACACTTAAACAATTTTACCAAAGGCAGTTGCTGGATAATACGATCCCCTTCTGGTTTCCCCATTCTGTTGATAAGGAATTCGGCGGATATCTTTTTATGCGCGATAAAGATGGTTCCCTGATTGACGATGACAAAGCGGTATGGATACAGGGGCGGGGTGCCTGGATGCTGTCGACACTCTGCAACAGTTTCGGCACCAAACAGGAGTGGCTTGATGGGGCAAAATCGGGGATCGGTTTTTTAAATAAATATTGTTTCGATACGGATGGGCAGATGTTTTTTCATGTAACACGCGATGGAAGGCCGATCCGCAAACGGCGTTATTTTTTTTCTGAAACATTTGCAGCCATTGCCCATGCAGCGTATGCAAAAGCAAGTGGCGATGCAGCTGCCGCTGATAAAGCCCGTTTTCTTTTCGGGAAGTGTATTGAATATGCAACCAAGCCCGGTTTATTACCGCCGAAATACACGAATACACGCCCTTCGAAAGGAATCGGAGTTCCGATGATCATGATCAATACTGCCCAGCAGATCCGCGACACTATCGGCGACCCGCGTTGCGATGAATGGATCATGAAATGGATCGATGAAATTGAAAAAGACTTTGTGAAAGATGAGATTGCCTGTGTAATGGAGCAAATTGCGCCCGATGGCAGCATCATCGATCATATTGATGGAAGGACATTAAATCCCGGTCATGCAATAGAAGGTGCCTGGTTCATTCTGCGAGAAGCACAGCACCGCAACAATGACCCACGACTGATCGCGTTGGGCTGTAAGATGCTTGATTATATGTGGGAGAGGGGATGGGACAAAGAATATGGCGGGATATTTTATTTCAGGGATGTATTCGGGAAACCTGTTCAGGAATACTGGCAGGATATGAAATTCTGGTGGCCGCATAACGAAACCATTATTGCTACCCTGATGGCTTACCTGCTTACAGGAAATGAAAAATATGCTGCATGGCACAGGATGGTGCATCAGTACAGTTACGACCGTTTTCACGATAAGGAATACGGCGAATGGTTCGGTTACCTGCACAGGGATGGCAGCATCGCCCAAACAGCAAAGGGTAATCTCTTCAAAGGCCCTTTTCATTTGCCTCGGCAGGAATGGCTTTGCTGGTCGTTACTTCATCATCGCAAAAACTGATATGAAAACAATATTTACATCCGCATTGTTACTGATCGCTTTGGTTTCGTTTGCACAAACAGGTAAAGAGGCTGTAACCGTATTCGCTTCCGGTACCGATGGATATCAAACATTCCGCATCCCCGCCATCATCCGGATCCCGGGCGGCGACCTGCTTGCTTTTGCCGAAGGCCGTGTACATGGCGGCGCCGATTTCGGGGATATCGATATTGTGATGAAACGGAGCAAAGACGCGGGAAAAACATGGTCATCTTTACAGAAGATCACCGATTTTGATACGCTGCAATCAGGTAATCCTGCTCCCGTTGTTGATATCACCGACCCACGTTATCCCAAGGGAAGGATCTTTCTTTTTTACAATACTGGCACAGTTACAGAAAGCGATATCCGCAAAGGAAAAGGATACAAACAGGTATGGTATATCACATCGGTGGATGCCGGTAAAACCTGGTCGGCACCAACCGATATCACCACACAGGTGAGCCGCCCTTTGAAACCTGCCATCAACCCTGCATGGAATTTTACCGATGACTGGCGCTGTTATGCAAATACGCCCGGTCATGCTGAACAGTTTATTGAAGGAAAATACAAAGGCCGTATTTATGTGGCCGCAAACCACAGCGCAGGTAATGCACAACCTGCCGGTGCCGATTACCATGCACATGGATATTATACAGATGATCATGGAAAAACCTTTCATCTCAGCGAAGTGATCAGTATTCCCGGCTCTAATGAAGCTACTGCTGCTTCATTGCCCGATGGAAAACTGGTGATGAATATCCGTAACCAGAAAGGCGACATCCGTGCAAGAATTGTTGCATTGAGCAGCGATGGTGGTGCAAAATGGGACAGCACGGGGTTTGATACACAATTGCCCGATCCAGTTTGCGAAGGCAGTATCCTTAACCTCACACCCGGTAAAAAAAAGGCCATACTCGCTTTCAGTAACAATGCTTCTTTGAAAAGGCGCGATAGCCTTACCCTGCGTATCAGCCCAGATGCCGGTAAAACCTGGCCAAAATCATTTCTTATCGATGCTGCAGTACCTGGCGAAAAAGGCGATGCCACGGCCTACTCTGATATCGTGGCATTACCCGGGAAAAGCGTTGGGATCCTGTATGAAAAAGCCAATTATAGCCGGATCGTTTTCCGTGTTGTAAACTGGTAAGCCCACCCTCTCTCTGCGGTTTTAAATAGTTACGCTTTATTGCTAACGAGCAGTCGTTTCGTTTTTTGAAATATTTTTTGTCCATAAAAAAAGTAGACTATATTTGCCTACCGGAATTGTAGACTATTTTATGAACGCTGTGAACACTAATATGATATATAAACCTTGTTGTTGTTGCTAAGCGATATATACCGCCTCGCCCTATCACCACTTTAACAACAACAATATGCAATCCCACAGTTCCGATACGATACAACAGCTTTCCCGGCAGCTCTCCTCAGAAAGACTGGCAGACAATCTTGCATTACTCCTGCAGAATTTTCCCGGACGTGTGGTGTTTTCAACGAGTTTCAGTTATGAAGACCAGGTGATCACACACCTGCTTGCATCCCATGAATTACCAGTAGGTATTTTTACACTGGATACAGGCCGCCTCTTCCCCGAAACCTATGCTGTATGGAGCCGAACAGTTGAAAAATACGGGATCCGGATCAAAGCTTTTTACCCCGATGCTCAATCGCTCGAATCATTTATTACCGCCGAAGGCCCCAATGCATTTTATCATTCTGTCGATAACCGGAAAGCCTGTTGCCATATCCGAAAAGTGGAACCCTTACGAAGGGCTTTGAGCGGTAACCGTGTTTGGATAACAGGATTGCGTGCAGAACATTCTGCGGGGCGTAGCCATTTATCACCGCTCGAATGGGATGAGACCAACCAGGTCATCAAATATCATCCACTGTTGAACTGGACAACCACAGAGGTAAAAGAATATATCAACCGGCATGCTGTTCCCTATAATCCTTTGCACGACCGTGGTTTTGTAAGCATCGGTTGCGCGCCCTGTACGCGTGCGATCCGTGAGGGGGAAGATTTCAGGGCGGGACGCTGGTGGTGGGAAGACAGCAGCAAAAAAGAATGTGGCTTACACGAAAGATAACATTAAGAAAAAGAACATGTCGCAGTACCGTTTAGATCATCTTGAGCAGCTTGAATCGGAAGCCATTCATATTTTACGTGAAGTGGCCGGACAGTTTGAGAAACCCGCCCTGCTTTTCAGTGGTGGTAAGGATTCCATTACATTGGTGCATCTCGCTTTGAAAGCATTTCGCCCGGGTAAATTTCCTTTCCCGTTGGTACATATTGATACCGGTCACAATTTCCAGGAAGCATTGGATTTCCGGGATGCACTGGCAGAACAGATCGGTGAGAAACTGATCGTTCGTAAAGTGGAAGACACGATCCGCACGCAACAATTGCAGGAGCCCAAAGGAAAATTTGCCAGCAGGAATGCATTGCAGACATTCACTTTACTCGATACCATCCAGGAATTCGGATTCGATGCCTGTATCGGTGGCGCCCGTCGCGATGAAGAAAAAGCAAGAGCGAAAGAAAGAATTTTTTCTGTGAGGGATGAATTCGGTCAGTGGGATCCCAAACTGCAACGCCCCGAACTCTGGAATACCTATAACGGCCGGATCAGCAAGGGTGAGAATGTGCGTGCATTCCCGATCAGTAACTGGACAGAGCTCGATATCTGGAATTATATCCGTCGTGAAAACATTGCTTTGCCTTCCATTTATTTCGCGCATGACAGGGAAGTGCTGGAACATGAGGGACAACTCGTCGCGGTTTCGGAATTTATCCGGATTGAACCGGAAGACAGGATCAGTACCCGTCGCGTGCGGTATCGTACCGTGGGTGACATGACCTGTACAGCGGCCGTTGAATCGGATGCCGTTTCCATCGATGATATCATCCGTGAAATTGTTGCCACCAAAACCAGTGAACGCGGTGAAACAAGGATTGATGACAAGGTTTCTGAAGCCGCAATGGAAGACCGGAAAAAGAGCGGATACTTTTAGACGTGAATCGTGAATCGTCAATCGTGAGAAAAGTAAAACTTAAAACCTAATACTTACAACTTCTATGGATATTTTGAGATTTATAACTGCCGGAAGTGTGGACGATGGTAAGAGCACGTTGATCGGGCGTTTGTTGTACGACAGTAAGTCGATCATGATCGATCAGCTCGAAGCGATAGAGAAACAAAGCCGTAACCGCGAAGAGGGTGATATCGACCTGGCATTGCTGACCGATGGTCTCCGTGCAGAACGGGAACAGGGGATCACCATTGACGTTGCCTATAAATATTTCTCTACACCAAAAAGAAAATTCATCATCGCTGATGCACCGGGCCATGTACAATACACAAGGAACATGGTAACGGGCGCCTCCAATGCAGACCTCATCATTATTCTCGTGGATGCAAGAAATGGTGTGATCGAACAGACAAGACGTCATTCCATTATCGCATCCCTGCTTCGAATCCCGAATGTGATCGTTGCCGTGAATAAAATGGATATGGTGGATTATTCGCAGGATGTGTACAACAATATCGTGATCGATTATGCCGCGCTGGCTTCCGGGCTTGGATTACAGAACGTACAATACATCCCGATCAGTGCACTGAACGGCGATAATATCGTGGAAAGATCCGCAGCACTCGATTGGTATGAGGGCGATTCTTTATTGTCTATACTGGAAGAAGTGGAAACCGGTCGCGAAGTGGATCTGTTGCATGCGCGCTTTCCTGTGCAGTATGTGATCCGTCCGCAAACAGAAGACCTGCACGATTACCGTGGCTATGCGGGTAAACTGGTAAGTGGTATTCTCCGTAAAGGCGATGCTGTTACCGTTTTGCCTTCCGGTTTACAGAGCCGGATCAGTTCCATCGAATCAGGTGGTGTTGAAGCAGAACTGGCTTTTGCACCGCAAAGTATCATTGTTCACCTGGCAGATGATGTGGATGTGAGTCGTGGTGATACCATTGTTTTATCTAGTGATGAACCAAAGCTATCCAATGAAATTGAAGTGAATCTCTGCTGGATGACGCAGAAACAACTCACACCGGGCAGCCGTTATCTCCTGCAACTGAACAGCCGTGTGGTGAAAGCGGTGGTGAAGGAAATTCAATACAAACTCGATGTGCACACACTCGAAAAACAATACGGACAGGAAAATCTTGGACTGAATGATATGGCAAGGGTAACTTTGAAAACAGCTTCGCCATTGGCGTATGATCGTTATGCCGACCTGCGCGTGAATGGGGGCGCAATCCTGATCGATGAAACCAGCCATGTTACTGTTGGCGCCTGCATGATCCAATAAAATGAAAACACTGCAACACCATACAGGAAAAGTGATACTGGCCGGCGCGGGTCCCGGTGACCCTGACCTGGTTACGATTAAAACGGTTCGCTGGCTCGAGCAGGCAGATGTGGTATTGGCAGACCGACTGGTTAGTAAAGTGATCCTGCAACGCTATGTTCGTCCGCAGGCTGAGATTATTCATGTAGGTAAGCAATGCAGAAGGGGCGTATCTACACCGCAGCAAACCATTAATGAACTACTGGTGCAATATGCCAGCCAGGGAAAATTGGTGGTGCGTCTAAAGGGGGGCGATGTTTCTTTTTTCTCTAATGTACTGGATGAACTGGAAACACTGGTGCAGCATCAGATCCCTTATGAAATTGCGCCCGGTGTTACAGCCGCATCCGGTGCTGCAGCGTATGCAGGTATTCCGCTTACCGCAAGAGATCATGCAACCGGGGTACGTTTTCTCACTTTATATCAATCCTCTATTATATCAGAAGCACAATGGAAAGAACTGGCAACATCAGATGATACGCTGGTGTTTTATATGTCGTCAGAAACATTGTTGTTATTGGTGAATGGTTTATTGAAAAACGGCGCTTCGCCAGAACTCCCGATTGCCGTTATTGAACAGGCAACAACGACTTATCAGCAGGTATTTGCTTCAACACTGTCAAAAGCAGCGAAAGATTTTGCTGAGAAAGAATTTCTATCACCCTCACTGGTGATCGTTGGTAAAGTAGTGAGCCTGCATACGAAAACGGCCTGGTTTAAAGGAAGCGATCTTCGGCACCATTATTTCAAGCCCCTCACAAGTACGATAAAATCATTAAACGGAAATGAACGCAGCAACAGGCAGGTTGACCGGGCCTAAAGAAGAATTACTGCAACAACTGGTTGCATCTGCCAGTACAGAAGAACTGTACTGGATACAGGGATATGTTGCCGCGCTGTTGGATCGTTCCGGTCAAAGTGAAACAACTGCTTTGATAAAGCCGGAGAAGATCACATTGGTATACGGAACGGAAACCGGTAATTCCAAGAAAGTTGCCACAGACCTGGCTGCACGTGCGCGGAAAGAAAATCTTTCCGTAAAGCTGGTCTCGCTGGATCAATACCGTCTTACTGATCTCACCAAAGAAGAAAACCTTTTTGTAGTGATCAGTACCCAGGGTGATGGCGAGCCACCTGTGGCTGCACAGAAATTCTACGAGCATATTCACCTCAATGGTTTCCGGCTTGATCAGTTGCGGTATGGCGTACTGGCCCTGGGTGATTCTTCTTATCCTTTGTTCTGCAAAACAGGCGAAGATGTGGATACACAGTTGCAGAAGCTCGGCGCGCAAAGAGCGATTCCCCTTCGCAAATGCGACCTGGATTTTGAGGCGGATGCCAACAAATGGTATGATGAACTGGTGAAAGTGGTGAGAAGTCCTCGTTCGGTACAGCTACCGCAAGCCGCAACTGCCATCAGTTCCGCAACCACACTCAGGAAGAAAGCTGTATATGAAGGGACTGTACTTTCTCATACAGAGCTTACAGATCATGGATCGAATAAAAATATCTGGCATATCGAAATACAGGCGGAAGATGTTGCCTATGAGGCTGGAGATGCGATCGGCATTATTCCGGAGAACGATCGTCAGGTTGTACAGAAAATAATTGCAGATAGCGGATTGACGGATGATACCGTATTCACTTATAAAGAAGAACAGTACACACTCCATGAGCTGTTACTGAAAAAACTCAGCCTGCAAAACCTCAGTGAAAAGTTTTCGGAGAAATTTGCTGTGATCACTGGAGCGCATGTTCCGAAACAAAAATCTGATCTGCTTTCATTACTGGAACAATACCCGGTAAAAGGCAAAGAAAAATGGCAGGAACTGATCTATGCAGTGCCAGCGCTTGCACCAAGGATCTATACCATCGCTTCAGCACCTGCTATGCATGGGAATGAAATTCACCTGACGGTGGAGAAACATCATTTTGAAAATAATGGTAAGGCGCAGACAGGCTTATGCACCGGCTGGATGGAAGCGTGGAAAACCGGTGACACAGTGAGCTTCTTTGTACAGAAGAACAAACGTTTCCGTTTACCCGCATCGGGTGCTGCGCCTTTGATCATGATTGGCCCGGGTACCGGTATTGCGCCTTTCCGGTCTTTTATCGGTGAACGAACGGGCACCGGTGCAAACGGGTACAACTGGTTATTCTTTGCAGGGGAAAAATACACAACGGATTTCCTGTACCAGACCGATCTGCAGGATATGTATCATACCGGCACCCTGCATAAAGTTTCAGTGGCTTTTGAAAAAGAATTCGCCGGTGAGAAAACAATCACTGATCTGATCCGTAAAGAAGCAAAATCCATAGCCGCTTTGTTGGAGTCGGGCGCTTATCTCTATATCAGTGGTGAGAAAGAGCCGATGAGCAGGGAAGTGGAAAAATTATTGCTGGACATTATTACGGAACATATTACAGGTGCGGAGGAAGCAGCTATCGCGTTACTCGAGCAGTGGAAGAATGAAGGGCGGTATTGTAAAGATGTATACTAGCGGAGTAATAAGTTATAAGTAATAAGTTGTAAGTGATAAACAATTTATTCTTACCTCAGACTTCGTTCTTTTTCACGCTAAGCCGCAAAGAGTAGACGACGCAAAGCAGTTCCTTCTTTTGCGCCTTTGCTCCTTGGTTTCTTTGCGTGAAAAGAAATCTAAGGTAAAATAAATTACGGCGTAAATAAAATTCAAACGGGTTAAAAAATATCGCAGAACAAAAGCGTAAAAGTTATATGTCAGATAAATCAGCAATAGAAAAAATCAAGGAAGCCAGTGAACACCTGCGCGGCAGTCTGAAAGAAAGTCTGCAGGATGAAATCACCGGGGCGATCAGGGACGACGACCAGGCTGTCGTGAAATTTCATGGCATGTATATGCAGGACGATCGCGACCGCCGCGAAGAAAGAGCTGCGAAAAGACTGGAACGCTTGTATTCTTATATGATCCGTCTGCGTTTACCGGGTGGATTGCTGACGCCTGAACAATGGCTGGCCGTATATGATGTGGCAGGCGAATACGGAACCGGCGTGATCAAGATCACATCGAGGCAGACATTACAACTGCACGGGATCCTGAAATCAGAAATCAAACCGACCATACAGGCGTTTCAGCTGGCAAAACTGGATTCCATTGCTACCTGTGGTGATATTAACCGGAATGTGCTCTGCAGTTCGCATCCGGGACAATCTCCTTTGCATGCGGAAATTTTCAGTTATGCCGATAAGATCAGTCGCCTGCTGATGCCAAAAACAAAAGCTTATTACGAGATCTGGCTGGATGAGGAAGTGCTGCTGGATAAAAAAGAGGAAGAAGATCCCTTGTACCAGGAAAGATACCTGCCCCGCAAATTCAAGATCGGGATCGCGATACCACCCAACAATGATGTGGATGCACTCGCCAACGATATCGGTTTGATCGCTATCATCGAAGATGAAAAACTGAAAGGGTTCAATATTGCGGTGGGTGGCGGATTATCTTCCACACATGGTAATCCTGAAACGTATCCAAGACTGGCAACCGTGATAGGTTTCGTGGATACCGAAGAGAAACTTTTGAAGGCGGTATATGAAGTGGTGACCATTCAGCGTGATTTCGGTAACCGCAGCGACAGAAAACGTGCGCGGCTGAAATACACATTGGATACAATGGGTGTGGAAGCTTTTGTAAAAGAGCTTGAAAAACGGACAGGCTTTTCGCTTGAGCCGGCAAAGCCTTACACATTTACATCACGGGGTGATTATTATGGCTGGAAACAAAGTGTAGATGGAAAATGGCATTATACCCTACTGGTTGAGAACGGAAGAATTACGGATGATGAAACACAGGCATTGAAAACAGCACTTCGTGAAGTGGCACTGACCGGTAAAGCACTGTTTCATTTCACCTGCACGCAGAATGTGATCCTGAGCGGTGTTGCAGAAGCCGATAAACCGGTGCTTGATGAAATACTGGTACGCTTTGGTGTAAAAGCAAAAACAGAAGAGAGCAGTTTGATCCGCAGGAATGCGATGGCCTGTGTGGCTTTTCCTACCTGTCCGCTGGCATTGGCAGAAGCACAGCGTTACCTTCCTTCTTTGATTGATAAAATTGAACCGCTGCTCGCGAAATACGAACTCGAAAAAGAGCCCATCACGATTCGTATGACGGGCTGTCCGAATGGTTGCGCCCGTTCTTATGCTGCTGAGATCGGACTGGTCGGTACTGCATACGGTAAATACAACCTGCAACTCGGTGGCGACAGGGTAGGGGAACGGTTGAATGCAATCTATAAAGAGAATATCGGCGAAGCAGAGATACTTGCCGAACTCGAACCCCTGTTTGCAGCTTATGCCACTAATCGCAAAACCGGAGAAACTTTCGGCGATTTCATGTTACGCAGAAATGGCTGATGTAATTTCTTCTTTTATATTATCTGATCATGGCACCGCAACCCGGTAAAGTATATACCCTGCAACAACTTGTTGTTTATTTCCTGAAACTTGGTACAAAAGGATTTGGTGGCCCGGTTGCATTGGTTGGGTATATGCACAAAGATCTCGTGGAGAAGAAGCAATGGGTATCTGAACAGGAATACAAGGAAGGATTAGCACTTGCACAATTGGCTCCTGGACCACTGGCCGCTCAGCTTGCGATATACCTTGGATTTGTTCATTACAGGGTCCTTGGTGCAACATTGGCCGGAATCGCATTTATACTCCCCTCTTTTCTGATGGTTGTAGGGCTCGGTATGATTTACAAACTATACGGCGGCACTCATTGGATACAGGCTGTTTTTTACGGAGTGGGTGCATCTGTAACAGGCATTATCGCTATCAGCTCTTATAAGCTTACACAGAAAACGATCGGGCAGTTTACATGGACTTCCTTTCGCAGTAAAAGCCTGTTGTGGATTATTTTCGGAAGCGCCGTGGTGGTTACATTGCTAACCCGGCAGGAACATCTCTTACTTTTTGTGGGCGCCGGTATATTGTATATGTTGATCAAAGCACCGCTACGTTCAGGTGACAGCAGTTCGCTGAACAGTTTTGTTTTGCTTCAGCTGGGGTTTTGGCAGTATGAAACTTCGATACTTGGAAAACTGGCGTTATTTTTTTTCAAAGCCGGCGCATTTGTTTTTGGAAGCGGCCTTGCGATTGTGCCGTTTCTGCACTCCGGTGTTGTACTGGAGCAGCATTGGCTCACAGAACAACAATTTCTCGATGCAGTCGCGATAGCGATGATCACCCCCGGTCCTGTTGTGATTACAGTTGGTTTTATCGGGTATCTCGTGGCGGGCTTCCCGGGCGCATGTGTGGCAGCGATCGCCACATTTCTGCCCTGCTACCTCTTTACAATCTTGCCCGCACCATATTTTTCGCGCATTGCAAAGAACGGTTCTGTAAGGGCTTTTGTAGATGGCATCACCGCAGCTGTTGTTGGCGCACTGGTGGCCGCAGTGATTATTATCAGCCGTCAGTGCATAATTGATATACCTGTGCTGCTGATTGCACTGCTAACGGCAGGCTTGCTATTGTCGGGGCGGCGGATACCGGAACCCTATATTATCCTGGCGGCTGCATTTTCAGGTATTCTCATAAAATCTTTCCTCTGATATCGGCAGACAGTGAGAAGTTTTTCGGGTTGCCGGAAGCGTTTCAAAGAAAAGGAAAAAATTTATTTTCAAATAGTCTACTAAATAAGTAGGAATATAGTATCTTCGTTTCAGCAAACAATCATGAAAACATTTTCGGCCCATTTATCTCTCTGCATCACCATGCATTTCTCCACCCGATGTTGATCGGATAATACACTGGTTTGTCCCATTCAACTGATTCCCGGATCAAAAATCCGGGTGGTATCGTATTGTCTTATTTCAACACTTTATATGAAACAGAAACTGCTGCTTTTTTTACTCCTGCTAACTGTATATGCACAGGCACAATTGAACGGATCATTGGTTTTATCGGGTCGTATCGTGGATGATAAACACGAACCCATTGCCGGCGTGAGTATCGCCATCAAACACGCCAATCATGGAACCACCACTGATTCAAACGGTAAATTTTCGCTGGTGGTGAGTCAGTCACTTCCTTTTACACTGGTAATAAAATCCATCGGGTTTATTCAACAGGAAGTGACGGTACACAATACCACAAACCCGGTAACCATTCAGCTCGCTTCACAAACCTATGTCGCGAACGAAGTGGTGGTAACCGCCAGCCGTACACCGGAGAAGATCCTGAAATCTCCTGTAGCCATTGAAAAACTTGATCTTCGTGCATTGAAAGAAACACCGGCTTCCAGTTTTTATGATGCACTGGGGAATGTGAAAGGTGTACAACTGACAACTTCTTCGCTCACCTTCAAAGTACCGAATACGCGGGGGTTTAATATTCCCAATAATTTTCGCTTTATGCAGTTAGTGGATGGCATCGATATGCAGGCAGCCACACTGGGTGTGCCGTTGGGTAATGCGATCGGTCCCACAGAACTGGATATCCAGAGTATCGAAATCACACCCGGCGCTGCCTCTGCATTGTACGGCATGAATGCGATCAATGGTATGGCCAACCTGCTCACCAAGAATCCTTTTTATACACAGGGATTGAGTGTGTTTCATCGGGCAGGTATCAACCATGTGGATGGAAAAGATCATGCACCGGGCATCCTCACTGAAACAGCGATCCGCTATGCAAAAGCCTGGAATGAAAAATGGGCATTCAAGCTCAATGTGAGTTATATGCAGGGCATCGACTGGATCTCTGATACGCGCAAGGATCAGAATACAAATGATAAAATCACGGCGAATCCCGGATTCCCGGCGCTGAATGGTGCTGCCAATACAGCTTTCGACGGATGGAATAAATATGGCGACGACGCACTGGCTGGCAGTAATACGGTTTCTGTAACCGGGCTCACCATTGATGGACAATCGAATAAAACACTCACCGTGGCGAGAACGGGTTATTGGGAAAAAGATTTGGTGGATCCAAAAGTGGATAACCTGAAACTGGATGCTGCACTGCATTACCGTATCAATCCCGGTCTTGAAATTTCCTATGCATATCGTATCGGTAAAATGGATGGCGTATTCCAGCGCGGTAATAAAGTGAAACTAGATAATGTGGTGGTGCAGAATCACCAGCTGGAACTGAAGGGAAAAAGCTTTACCGTGAAAGCCTATGTATCGAAAGAAAATACTGGTGATTCATACAATGTAAAACCTTTGGCAGATAACCTTGACCTGTATACAGGTGGGAGCGCAACAGTTTGGTCTGCGAAATACAAAACCGCTTTGAATGCTTATGGTGCCGATCATGGTGGACTTACTTCGGCCAACCTCGCGGATGCAACAGCTTATGCGAGGCAGCAGGCTGATGCAGGAAGGGCAGAACCCGGTACAGAAAGATTTAATCGTGTGAAAGATTCCATCGTGAAGATCAATAACTGGGATATCAAATCTTCCGCCATACCCAACGCACCGGTTACCGGTGGCGCAGCGCTGATCCAGAAAAGTAATTTGTATCATATCGAAGGACAATGGGACCTGAGTTCTTATATAAACTGGGCGAAAGTATTGGTAGGTGCTGATGCACGTGTGTATGAACTCATCCCCGATGGAAATAATTTCGTCGATTTTTCGCGCGCCATTGCAGACCGTAATACAGCATTACCGGACGGAAGTTTTGGAAAGAACACCTACTATAAAAAATTCGGCGGCTTTGTGCAGGCTACCAAAACAATATTTAATGAGCACCTGAAAATTAATGCATCACTCCGCGCAGATGACAATCCTGAATTCTCATTAAAATGGACGCCCCGGGTAGCACTGGTATATACACTGGCTGAACAGCATAATATCCGTTTCACTTTCCAGAAGGGGTATCGTTTCCCGGCTTTGTTTGAAGCACTCTCTTATGTAAATAATGGAAGGGTGAAACGCGTGGGTATTCTTCCTATCATCAATGAAGGATTGGGTTACCGCGACAACAGTTATACGCAATCATCTGTTGCTGTTTTTAATGCGGCTGTAAAAGCGGCCGGTAATTCCGATGCGGCTGCATTGGCTAACAGGAACCTGTTGCAACCTGCCAATCTTCCCGATGGACAACCGGAAGGCATCACTTCCTGGGAAGTCGGTTACAAATCTGTGTTACTGGATAATCACCTGCTGATCGATTGGGATGCTTACGCAAATGTGTACACCGGTTTTCTCGGACAGGTGCAGGTCTATGTTCCGATCGGGGAAACGATTGGCTCGGATGCTGCCGTAATTGCGATGGTGGATCGTAACCGCGATGCAACAACTGCAAGTGGCGGCAATGCAGCGAGTAAGGGGCAGGAACGTTACCGCGTTTACACCAATGCGAAAAATCAATACACCACTTATGGCTCTTCACTCGGGCTCACCTGGCAGTTCGACAAGGGTTATGCCATCTCGGGTAATGTAAATTACAATGAGATCAAAGGCAATAGTACACCCGATCTTTTTGTAACGGGGTTCAATACGCCCAAATGGACGAGCAATCTTTCATTCGGCAACCGTGCGTTAAGTAAAAATGTTGGGTTTAATATCGTCTGGAAATGGCAGGATGCTTATCTCTGGGAAAGCCCGCTCGTTACAGGCGATGTAGGCGTGATCAATAATGTTGATGCACAGGTAACCTTCCGTATCCCTGTGTGGAAAGCGACATTGAAAATCGGCGGCACCAATTTGCTAAACAATAGTTATATCCAGTATGCCGGTGGACCCACTATTGGGGCTTTGTATTATACGGCCATAACTTTGGACGGACTGCTGAAATAAGAATGATGATCAAAAAATTTTTACCCTTTATTGGATTTCTTTTCTGTGCCGGTGAGATGTATGCGCAAACCACAAAAAGTACCGAACACAATAACCAGGTCTGGTTGGGCTATTTCAACCAGACCCGGTTCAGTAAAAAATGGGGCAGCTGGACGGATATCCAGCTACGCACCAAAGAAAATTTTACGGATAACCTGAATCAGTCATTGGTGCGCTTGGGATTAACAAATTACCTGACGGATAACACCAAGCTGACACTCGGTTATACCTGGGTCAATAATTTCCCCGGCGATAATCATCCCGATGTTTCACAGCCTGAACACAGGGTCTGGCAACAGCTGCAATGGCATACCAAATATCCCCGTCTCCGGTTGATGCAGTGGCTGCGCCTGGAAGAAAGATGGCAGCATAAAGTAAATGCTGCAACCGGGTTACTGGCAGATGGATTTGATTTTAAATGGCGGATCCGGTATAATTTCCTGTTCAATGTGCCACTTGGTGCAAAAGCGTTCACTCCTGGCAGCCTTTCTTTTGTATTGAATGATGAGATCCATGTGAATTTCGGAAGCAATGTGGTCTATAATTATTTTGATCAGAACCGCTTTTTCATGGGGTTCAGTTATCATGTAAATGCATCCGATAATATCCAGTTCGGGTATATGAACCAGTTCCAGCAGCTTTCAGCGGGGAACCGGTATAAAAGCAATGATGTGGCAAGGGTTTTCTACTTTCACAACCTGGACCTACGAAAGGGTAAATAGTTACATTTAAAGTCTACTAATTAAGTAGGAATTATTATCTTACGCCCTGATGATAACTATGGACCAGGTGGATTCGGTACTTAAGAAAGATGATGCGGGCGGAAAGAATCCGTTATTCCCTGTATTCCTGAAACTGGAGCAATTAAAACTGTTGTTGATTGGTGGCGGGAACGTAGGCTGGGAAAAATTACAGGCCGTCCTCTCAAATGCACCGGGTACACAGATACGCATTGTTGCAGAAAAGATAGATCCACGCATCCATCAGGTCGCTGCTGGCAATAAGCATATAACACTTGTTCAGAAATCATATACCACAACCGATCTCGATGGGGCAGAACTCGTGATCGTAGCAGTAAATGATATCCCGCTGGCTGAACGGATCCGGCAAGAGGCAAAACAAAAAGGCTTATTGGTGAATGTGGCGGATAAACCGGAGCTCTGCGACTTTTATCTGGGCTCAGTCGTGCGAAAAGGCAGCCTGAAAATTGCGATCTCTACCAATGGAAAATCGCCCACCATTGCCAAACGGGTAAAAGAAGTGCTGAATGAAAGCATACCCGACGAACTCGATGATGTGCTGAATGATATGGAGCGGATCCGCTCGCAGCTCAATGGCGATTTCTCTGATAAAGTAAAACAACTCAACGATCTCACAAGGGTACTCGTTGCTAAAAAAGCAACGCTGAAAGACATCAGTCTCTTCCGGCCAAAGGAAAAGAAATGGCAGCAGGTGGTAAAGCTTTGCCTGTTTGCATTTGTTTGTATGATTATCGGCGCCGGGGTCTTTACTTTTTTCCCGGGGAAAGAGCTGGCAAATTTGTTCCGTTCATTACCTGATCTTTTCGATCTTCATTCTTTTGCCATCATGTTGCTTACCGGCTTTCTTGCACAGATGGTGGATGGATCACTTGGCATGGGCTATGGCACCATCTCTACTACTTTTTTGCTGGCAAACGGAGTAAACCCGGCTGTTGTGAGCAGCCGTGTCCATTCCGCGCGCGTTTTTTCAAGCGGTGTGTCGGGCTACAGCCATCATCGCTTTGGTAATATCAATAAAAAATTATTCAGCACACTGGTAGTGCCGGGTGTTGTGGGTGCTGTTGCGGGTGCAACACTGGCCTATGTAGGGCAGAAATATGCCAGCTATGTACGTGTGCCACTCGCATTTTATACAACTTACCTGGGTTATTATATCATCCGCAAAGCGATCAGGAAAAAAAACAAACTGGATAAAGTAAAACGCGCAGGCTGGCTTGCCGGTGCTGGTGGTTTTATGGATGCATTCGCCGGTGGCGGATGGGGGGCACTGGTAACAAGCACATTGATCTCCAAACGCAAAAGCCCGCGGTATGTGATCGGTTCTGTTTGTCTCGCCGAATTTTTTGTGGTATTTGCAAGCGCCGTTACTTTTTTTATACTTCTGAAACATATCCCTGTGGGCGATGTGCTTGGCCTTATCCTGGGTGGTGTGATCGCCGCGCCCATTGCAGCCCGGATGGTGGGAAAACTTCCTCTGAAAACCATGTATTTTCTGGTAGGCGGATTGGTGATCTGCACCAGCCTCTTCACTTTATGGAAATCACTGCATTTTCTCGTAAACTAGCGAAAAGCATTTCGTAAATAAAAAACCGGTCGACGCTATGGTAACAATTCCGCTTTAGTAATTTGATGATACTAAAGTTTGTCTGCCATGAGAAATAGTTTGTTCCTCCTGTTTTTTTGCTTCCTTTTGTGCCTGTTATATAAGCAGAATGCTTCTGCACAAACCGTTCCTTCCGGGAAAGGACAGGTTGAATTGGGATACCGTTCGGCAAAGATCATCACAGTGGATGGTAAACAATTCAAAGACCTGAACCGGAACGGGCAACTCGATCCTTATGAAGACTGGCGCCTGTCTCCCGAAAAAAGAAGCCTCGATCTGCTGAGCCGGATGACACTCGAGGAAAAAGCAGGTTATATGCTGATCAGTTCTGCAGCTTTGAAAAACGAAAACAGTTTTGGCGGGGGCGCTGCGGCAACTGTTACCAGTGAGTTCAATGAAGAAGACAGGTTGATGGTGAACAATGTTTTTACAAAAAAGCCATTACCGGTTCCGATGCTGAATATTGCCGGAACCACAAAAGGGGTTACCCAGTTTCATTTGCGTCATTTTATTTTTCGTGCGAACGCAAGCACACGCATTACTGCGGAATGGGCAAACCGTTTACAGGCTTTGTGCGAATCGGATGGATTGGGTATCCCTGCGATCATCGCTTCTAATCCACGAAACCACCTCACCAAAGATGCATCGGTTGGATTAAGCGTAGGCAATACCAGTTTCTCTACCTGGCCTGGTGAGCTTGGTTTGTCGGCGATGCACGACCTGAAACTGGTTAGGGAATTTGCAGACATCGCAAGACAGGAATGGAAAGCAGTGGGCCTTCGCAAAGGGTATATGTATATGGCCGATCTCAGTACAGAACCAAGATGGCAAAGGATCGAAGGCACTTTTGGGGAAGATGCGAATTGGGTGGCTTCCATGATCACAGAAGTGGTGCTGGGCTTCCAGGGTGAAAAACTGGGAAAAAATTCTGTAGCACTCACTACCAAACATTTTCCCGGTGGCGGTGCGGGTGTGGGCGGACAGGATCCGCATTTCGACTGGGGTAAACAGGAACATTTTCCCGGCGGGATGTTTGAGAACAACCTGATCCCTTTTAAAGCAGCGATCAAAGCAGGTACTTCTGCCATTATGCCTTATTATTCCATACCGCTTGATACCAAATATGAAAAAATCGCGTATGCCTATAACAAACAGGTGATCGATGATCTTTTGCGGAAACAACTCGGTTTTAAAGGCATCATCAATTCCGATACCGGGCCGATTGAAATGATGCCCTGGGGCGCAGAAAACCTCAGCATCACAGAAAGATACCAAAGAACACTCGAGGCAGGAGTGAATTTATATTCAGGAACAGCAGACCCGGGAAAATTACTGGAAACGATCCGCAAGGGCATGGTGGACATGAAACGCATCGACAGTTCAGTATATAAATTATTATACGAAAAATTTGTACTTGGTTTGTTCGAGAACCCTTATGTGGACGTAGATGCTGCCGAGAAGATCGTGGGGAATAAAAATTTTCAGCAGAAAGCCGATCTCGCACTGCGTAAATCAATCGTGTTACTGCGTAATGAAAAAAACAGTCTGCCGATAGCGCCTAAAACAAAAGTTTATTTTGAATCCTATCTTCCCAAGCGGAATGCAAAACCAAACAATGTGATCATACCGGATAAAAACCCCTATGGATTGGAATTTGTAAAAACACCCGAAGAAGCGGATATGGTGCTTTTATGGATATCGCCCGGATCAAAATCCCTTTTTGAATCGGATGGGTCACCGCTCTATCTTTCCCTTTCTAAAAACGGGATCGATGTGAATTATGTAAATAAACTCATTGCCCAAAAACCTGTTGTACTCGCCATCAACTATACCAATCCCTGGGTGATCGATGAAGTATACAATGCTTCTACTATCCCGGATATCAAAGGCGTTCTTGCAACATTCAACACAACAGTGGATGCCCTGCTCGATGTGGTTTCCGGCAGGTTTCGGCCTACCGGAAAAATGCCTTTCACCACACCCGTTTCAGAAGCGGCAGTAGAAAAACAATTATCGGATGTGCCCGGAAATAAAAAAGGGATTGGCTATGCATTGTTTAAATTCGGCGAGGGTTTGCAATATCCTGGTAAATAGAAATCAGCTGTCATGGCAAATAAATATTTCATACTGCTTCTTTTGATAAGCACATTTCTTCCGGGAAGATCCCTTGATGCACAGGTGATCGAACGAGATATCCTGACCAAAAAATATTCTATCGGGCAGGTAAAAAATATTTTGCCAGGGAAAGATGAATGGAAACCTTTTCCGCGTACACCGGAGGAATGGAAGGTAAAAGTATCCGACAGTTTGCGAAATGGCATCATTAAACAGGCCGAACAGGTTTTGAAAACACCCTTTCAATCCATCCCGGCAACAGTAACACTCGAATATATCCGAAACGGGAACCGGGCCAATTACGAACGTTTATCTTTTGATAAAAGAAACCGCCTGTTCACACTGGTGGTTGCCGAATCGATGGAGGGTAAGGGGCGCTTTACCGATGCAATTGCAAATGGTGTCTGGAATATCTGCGAGGAAACCTACTGGGGTGTTACTGCGCATATCGGCACACAGAAAAGAGGAAGCGGCCTGCCGGATGTGACCGATCCAACCGTCGACCTTTTTGGTGCGGAAACGGCTGCGGTGCTTGCACTCACTGATTATTTAGTCGGGGATAAACTCGACAGCGTTTCACCGCTTCTCCGCGAAAGAATTTTGTATGAAACCAATCATAAGATCCTGAACAGTTACGAAAATGAAGTAACACGTTATGGCTATTTCGGGAACGGGAAAAGGACGGTTCGTGTAAATAACTGGGACCCCTGGGTGGTGAGCAATTGTATCACCGCATTTTTATTACTTGAAAAGAACCCAGAGCGCCGAGCAAAGCTGATGTATCAATCGATGTCGCTGCTTGATCTTTATATCAATGGGCTAGGAGAAGATGGTGCAACCGATGAAGGCCCTTCTTACTGGTTTGCCGCAGGCCTCGCATTGTATGATGCCCTGGCAATGATCGCCGATGTGAGCAGGAACCAGGTCAATATTTTTGATCATCCACTGATCCGGAAACTCGGCGCATATATTTACCAGACACATATCGACGGCGAGTATTTTGTAAATGTTGCCGATGCCAATCCAACGATCAAAGCCGATGGCGTGGCGATCTATCGTTTTGGGAAAGCGGTGAATGATCCACAGATGATGGGATTTGGTTCATGGGCCTATCACCATATACAGGACAATTCCCCCCGTGTTGAATCGTTCTTTAAACCAAGGCAACTATATAATATGCTCCAGGTAACAGAATGTGCGGCAGCGCCGCAACAGGAAGTCAGGCTGAAAAATATATATTTGCCCAGTGTGGAATTAATGACTGCCCGCACCAATAACAACCTGTTCGTATCAGCACATGGAGGTAACAATGCCGAAAGCCATAACCACAATGATGTGGGCGATTTTACAATTTATTCCGATGGCGCGCCGGTGATCATCGATGCTGGCCGTGGCACATATATGGCCGTAACTTTTTCAAAAAACCGCTATACGCTTTGGTACAATACATCCCCTTATCACAACCTTCCCACACCCAACGGCATTCAGCAGGAGGCAGGTGCAGCGGCAAAAGCATCGGGGGTCTCTTTTCAATCCAATAATGGTATCACACGTTTTAATATGGAGCTGTCAACCGCTTACAAAACAGAAGCCAACCTGAAACAATGGCAAAGAACCATCACGGTTGATGAAAATAAAAACAATATCTCAGTGAACGACCGGTATGCTTTTACAAAACCCGTTACCCAGCTTACCCAAACTTTTATGACCGTTTGTGAAACAGATATCGCAACTGCGGGGAAGATTTTCTTCACAACCGAAAAAAACAAACAGGTTACTTTGCAGTACAATGCTGCCGACTGGCTCGTAACAAAAGAACGGATGCCATTGACCGAACCGCATGAACAGGGCTTAAAAACGAACTGGAACAACCGCCCCATCTGGCGCATCCTGCTTACCAACCGGACTTTACAGCAGGAGGGAGTTTTTTTGTATTCGATTACCCAGTCTGAAGGCAGGTGATTCGCGAATCGACAATCGTGAATCGTCAATAAAAATTCTTTGACCCTTTTAACCAAACAGATAAGTGAGTGGTGAGTTGTCAGTGGTGAGTGAGTGATTTTTCCTCTGCGAAACTTCGCGCCTTCGCGTGAAAAAAGAATTATACTATTTCAGCAAATCAGTTTTATTATTGTTTTAGTATTTCCTGGTAAACCCGCACATAATCCACTTCAAACCTGACAGGAAAAGCTGTTGCAGAAACATCACCGCCATTATCGCCGCCCATCGCCATATTCAATAACATATAATGCGGCTGCTGAAACGGGTTAAACCCGGTGCCATCTCTGTTTGCCAGTTTATCAAGCGGTGTTTTATTGAGCAACTGATCATCTACATACAAGGCAATTGAAGAAGCTGTCCAGTTCATCCGCCACACATGAAACTGCTCTGCCCATTTTTTCCCACCGAGCGAATCCAGTGAAAAACGGTTGCTGTACCATAACGCTTTTTTGTCTTCACCCAAACAGGCAATATTGGCCAGCAGCATACCCCGGTAATATTCCATGATATCTATCTCACCATTGGCGGGCCAGGGCTTAGAAACACCAAGTGTCCACCATGCCGGCCAGATGCCTGCACTGATATCGATCCTTGCCCGCATTTCAAATTTGCCATATTGCCATTGGTGTTTATTTATCGTCCGCAAACAGGCCGAACTGTATTTGATCCGCTCGCGGTTTTTACGCCAGTCTTTACTGTCTGCAATAAAACCCGGATTGTTTTTGTTTTCTTTCCTCGCCTCGATCACCAGCACCCCGTTTTTACAATAGGCATTTTCACGGCTGTAGTATTGCAGTTCGTGGTTGCGTACAAAACCTTCCTCATATCCCCATTTTGTACTATCGGGCTGGCCGTCTTTATTAAATTCGTCTGACCATACCAGTTCATATTTTTCCGCGGTTGCAGTATCCTTCTTTTCTGATTTAGTCGATACAAACACAGTCAATAAAAGTGCGGAAATACTGAAAACGATCTCTTTCATATTTTATCAATTCAAATCCCTCATTCTTAATTCTAAATACTTAATTCATCATTCATAAGGCGATGGGCTGATACTTGTCCAGCCCCCATCCACCACAATCGTTTGCCCGGTGATATGTTTGGCTTCATCGGATACCAGGAACAAAGCAGTTGCGGCGATATCGCTTACATCGGCAGCTTTGCCAAGCGGCGTCAGTTTCGACCAGGTCGCGGCGTACTGGCTGTCGCCCAGTGTCCGTTCGGTAAGTGTGGCACCGGGTGCGATTGCATTTATGCGGATTTGGTAGGGAGATAATTCTGCGACCAGTTGTTTCGCCAGCATTTCAAGTGCAGCTTTGCTCATACCGTATGCCGCAAGATTTTTATGTGCCTGGTGACCGGTAACCGAAGAAGTGAAAAGGATAGAGCCTTTCTTTTTTTGCCGGATCATTTGTTTGGCAGCTGCTTGTGCGAGAAAAAAATTCCCTTTCAGGTTTACTTCCGCCAGTTTTGTAAAATCCGCTTCTGTAAAATCAAGAAAACTTCCGAAAACCGTAATACCTGCATTTGCGATCACGATATCGGCACCGCCTGAACGCATGGCTTCATCGGTCATCAGTTGGATAACAGACAGGTCGCCTGCATCACCGCCAATGGCGATACAGTTACCCCCGCTTTCATTTACAATCTTTTCGGCAGCAGATGCTGCAAGTTTCGGATCGATATCATTTAAAATCACCACGGCCCCTTTCCTGCACAATTGCCGGGCAATTTCGAAACCGATCCCCTGGCCGGCACCTGTAATGATCACAGTTTTTTGGTGAAATAGCATACACAATCGCTTATCCGAATGTACCTAAAAGCAAGCTGATTTCTATACAGGGAAGCGATGAAATAAAAAAACCACCGCGTTTGCGATGGTTTGTGATCCCGCTGGGACTCGAACCCAGGACCCATTAAAAGTGTATTGCTCTACCAACTGAGCTACGGAATCATACCCGTTTCAGGAATAAAATCTATTCCTTTACTTTTTGGGAGTGCAAAAATAGGTGAAATACAGAAACAGCCAAATTTTTAAAAAACAATTTTGCTTTATTTACCCACAGTTCATTCCCAAACACGAACACAACCACTTATTTTTGTGCTTATAATATCCATAATATGTCTGCATTTCTAAACAAAGTTGTGGTGATAACCGGTGGTTCCGAAGGAATTGGTAAGGCTTTGGTAGATGCCATGCTGCAGGAAGGCGCAAAAGTAGCCACCTGTGGTCGTAACTACGATAAATTATACCAGTTGCAATCCAATTATCCGGGGAAACCATTGTTGATTCATACAGCTGATGTGAGCCGTGAATCTGATTGCAGTTTGTTTATCGATAAAGTGATCGCTGCATTTGGTACCATTGATATCCTGATCAATAATGCCGGTATTTCTATGCGCGCCCTTTTCCAGGATACTGAACTGGACACGATCCGCAGGGTGATGGATATTAATTTCTGGGGAACGGTGAACTGCACCAAATTCGCGCTGCCGCATGTTCTTGCCAATCAAGGAACCATAGTTGCCGTATCTTCTATTGCCGGTTACCGCGGTTTGCCCGGCCGCTCTGGTTATTCCGCTTCCAAATATGCAGTGAATGGCTGGATGGAAGCTTTGCGTACCGAGTTGCTGAACAGCGGTACCAATGTGATGTGGGTTTGTCCCGGCTTTACCACATCCAATATCCGGAATGTGGCACTGAATGCGCTCGGGAAATCGCAGGGCGAATCGCCGATGGATGAAGGTAAAATGATGAGTGCGGAAGAATGCGCCCAACACATCCTTACCGCCATCCGCAAAAGAAAAAGAACACTGGTGCTCACATTTACCGGAAAACGTACTGTATTCCTCAACCGGTTTTTTCCAGCACTTGCGGATAAACTTGTAAGGAATTTTTTCTTTAAAAATAATGTGTTGGTGAAATAAGCTCCCCTGTATAACGTTTTAGGAACACGATGCCTATTTTAACGCTGACAACAGACATAGGCCAGCGGGATTTTCTTGTTGGTGCCATCAAGGGTCAGTTTGTTAACCTGGTACCCACGCTCAATATTTGCGACATCACGCACTATCTTTCGCAAACCAATTTTCCGCTGGCGGCTTATACCTGTAACAACGCGTTCCGCTATTACCCGCCCGGCAGTTTTCACCTGGTCATCATTAATTTGTTTGAAGCCAGTTCCCGCAACATGCTGGTGGCAAAACACAATGCGCAATATATTATCTGCCCCGATAATGGCATACTCACGATGATCACAGGCGACAAACCCAAAGAGATCGTTGCGATTGATCTGTCGAAACACCAGACCCTGCTTGAGATCACACAGCATATTGCATGGTCGGTATCGGCGGTACTTGAAACAGGTAAACTCGCTTCTGCCGGTGCGCCTGTTACACAGATCGAAGAAAAATACCCATTACGCGCTACCATCGGTCCCGACTGGATGGAAGGGCAGATCCTGTTTATCGATAATTTTGAGAACGTGGTGATCAATATCACACGCGAAGAATTTAACGAACAAAGAAAAGGCCGCAGTTTTAAGATCGTTTTCAAGCGCAATGAAACCATCGATACGATCAGTGAAAATTATGCTTCTGTACCAGAGGCGGAAAAACTCGCCTGGTTCAATTCGGCCGGCTATCTCGAGATTGCCCTGCGGAATGGCAATATGGCCGGGCTTTTTGGCCTCCAGGGCTTTACAGAACAGATGCAGCGCACCAATTCCCATTCGGGTAACAAACTGTTCTACCAAACCGTAAGGATATTCTTTGAATAGAACAGGAACCGCACCCAATTTGCGTTTTTCCGTTTCCCCAATACCCAGTATTTTTGCACCCTGTTATTGCAGAACTGTTTACTCCGGCTGCATTGACTGTATTTCATTCTATCATTCAATCATAAAGCAATCATGGCATACGACGTAATTGTGATCGGTAGCGGCCCCGGCGGTTATCCCGCGGCAATCCGTGCTTCTCAACTGGGTTTTAAAGTGGCGATCATTGAAAAAGAAAGTCTCGGTGGTATCTGTCTCAACTGGGGATGTATTCCCACCAAGGCCCTGCTCAAAAGCGCACAGGTGTACGAATACCTGAAGCACAGTTCCAATTATGGGATCAATGCAACAGGCACACATGATTTTGGTGCGGTGATCAAACGCAGCCGTGGTGTGGCCGATAAGATGAGCAAAGGTGTCCAGTTCCTGATGAAGAAGAATAAGATCGATGTGATCATGGGCTATGGAAAGATCAAGTCCAAAGGCAAAGTGGAAGTTACGGCTGCCGATGGAAAAACATCTGTAGTGGAAGCGAAATATATCGTGATCGCCACAGGCGGAAGAAGCAAGGAACTGCCGAGCCTGAAGCAGGATGGTAAAAAAGTGATCGGCTACCGCGAAGCAATGGTATTGCCCGATCAGCCCAAAAGCATGATCATTGTAGGCAGCGGCGCAATCGGTGTTGAGTTTGCTTATTTCTATAACAGCATCGGTACCAAAGTAACCATCGTTGAATTCCTTCCCCGCATCGTTCCCGTGGAAGATGAAGAGATTTCAAAAGAACTCGAAAAACAATATAAAAAACAGGGTATTGCGATCATGACCAATGCTTCTGTTGATTCTGTAGATACCAGTGGTGCCGGTGTAAAAGCCACCGTAAAAAAACAGGATGGCAGCACGGAAATACTTGAAGCGGACATCGTGTTGAGTGCAGTGGGTGTGGTGGCGAATATCGAAAATATCGGCCTCGAGGAAAACGGTATCAAAACCGAAAAAGGAAAAGTGGTGGTGGATGCATACCAGCAAACTTCTGTTCCGGGTATCTATGCCATCGGCGATTGCTCACCCGGCCAGGCCCTTGCGCATGTGGCTGCCAAAGAGGGTATCAATGCTGCGGAACACATGGCTTATATGGAAAAGAAACACCACCATTTGCCAGAGCCGCTTGATTATAACAATATCCCGGGCTGTACCTATTGCACCCCCGAAATCGCGAGTGTAGGTTACACGGAAAAAGCGGCGAAAGAAGCCGGTTATGAACTGAAGATCGGTAAATTCCCGTTCATGGCCAGCGGTAAGGCAAGTGCCGCAGGTGCAACAGATGGTTTTGTAAAGATCATCTACGATGCAAAATACGGCGAATTGCTGGGTTGTCACATGATCGGTATGAATGTAACCGATATGATCGCCGAAGCCGTTGTTGCACGTAAGCTGGAGACCACAGCGCATGAAATTCTCAACGCTGTTCATCCGCACCCCACCATGAGTGAAGCGGTAAAAGAAGCTACCGCCGCCGCCTATGGAGAAGCGATCGATATCTGATCAGGATTAAAGGATCCCGGTTTATAAAACAGAAAGGCCGCCAGTCGGCCTTTTTGCTTATATTAAAGTTGCCAATTTCCTATCCATACAGAAGAAACTGCATGGCCACATCAGATATTGATATCCACAAACTGCGGGCCCTGGTAAATCATATACCGGCGGCCATTTACCGTTGCAGGGGAGATGCATCGTTTACACTTGAATTTTTTAGTGACGGGGTGGAAAAACTGACAGGTTATCCTGTTTCTTATTTTTTATCGGACCGTATCTCCGGTTATTCCAAATTAATTTTCCCCGAAGACTGGCAGTTGTTACGGTCAGTCATGCAGGAAGCAATGGATAAGAAAGAACGCTATGAAACAGAATACCGGATCCGGCACAAAACAGGTGAAATAAAATGGGTGCTTGAAACCGGCAAAGGCGTATATGATGAAACCGACCAGTTAAGTTATGTGGATGGCTGCCTGCTGGATATCACTGAAAGAAAAAATGCAGAAGCAGCTCTCGCGAAAACACGTGATGAAGTAAAGCGCCTTGCACTCGTGGCACACAATACCACCAATTCTGTAATGATCGCAGATGCGGATGAGAACATCATTTGGGTAAATGAAGGATACCTGAAAATAAGTGGCTATACCCTTGAAGAACTCTTACAGAAAAAAATGGGCTATTCATTGCACGGAGCGGGCCTGGATGAAAATGTTTACCGGCGCATGCGGAATTCGATAGAAGCTAAAATGGCTTTTAAAGAAGAATTTATCAGTCACACAAAAGAAGGGAACCAGGTATGGCTGGAAGTGGACTGTCAACCTTTGATCGACGAAAACGGTAGGCATATCGGATTCATGGCCATTGAAACGGATATCACGTTGCGTAAAAATACTTTGCGCAGGCAGGAAGAACTGCTGCAGCGTTTGCAACT
The DNA here is from genome assembly GCA_004028765.1 of Chitinophagaceae bacterium. Lineage (GTDB taxonomy): Bacteria > Bacteroidota > Bacteroidia > Chitinophagales > Chitinophagaceae > Sediminibacterium. The sequence goes on from SAIX01000013.1 coordinate 94,913, forward strand.
CGCAACCGACTCTGCCGAGATCGGCATTTTTGAGATCGATCTTACCACGAATGAAGTGATCTGGGACGACAGGATGTATGAGATCTACGGTATTTCGCGTGATACGGAACTGAGCTTGTATAAAGTATTCGGCACATCGCTGCACCCGGATGACCGTGAACGGATGAACCAGGTGATAGGGGAGTTGCTCTCTATGAAAAAAGAGATCGATGGAGCTGTGTACCGGATATTGTTACCCGACGGTGGGATCCGGTATATTGAATCGCATGCCGTCATTAAAAAATCAGAAAGCGGCAGGATCATCAGCCTCATCGGGACGAACAGGGATATTACTGCGGATGTGCTGGGGCAGGAAAAGATACGCGCTCAGAACAAAGCTTTACGCGATATCGCGTTTATCCAATCACACGAAGTAAGAAAACCACTGGCCAATATTCTCGGGATGATTGAAATACTCAAAACCACGGGAAGTATCAGTGAACTGGAAATATTTCAGCACCTGGTGGATAGCGCCAATGAACTCGATCAGCAGATACGTACTATCGTAAATAAAACGAACACCCTGGATGATGAGTTGTTCAGGTGAGTGGTGAGTGGTGAGTGGTGAAAATAGTTCAGGAAAGATACAATAAGGAACGCGATTTTCGAGTTGACTTATTTGCATTTTGCATTTTGCATTTTGCATTTTGCATTTTGCATTTTGCATTTTGCATTTTGCATTTTGCATTTTGCATTTTGCATTTTGCATTTTGCATTT
>SAIX01000014.1 GCA_004028765.1 Chitinophagaceae bacterium
TGGCAATATTGATTGATAAATGGCGAAAAATAATTTTCATCGTATTTGTACGATTAACGGAATAATTTCATTCCTTTGATTATCGTAATAAAACGATAAAGCAGATGGCCATCGCAAAAAGAGAAGCATTTACAAAGGAAGAACAGGATATCGCAGGTATCGCAAAAGCCTTATCGCACCCCGCAAGAATCGCGATCCTGAAAATACTGGCCGCACAAAAAGCCTGCATCTGCGGGGAGATCGTGGAAGTATTACCTCTTGCACAATCGACAGTATCGCAGCACCTGAAAGAATTAAAAGAAGCAGGACTGATCAAAGGAACCATTGACGGCCCGAAGAGCTGCTATTGTATCGACAGGGATGCAGTGGAAAAACTGAAAGTGCAATTCAATCTTCTTTTTTCCGGTATCGAAGTAACTATGTCCGATTGCTGTTAGGGAATCAGGTGATCGATTTATTCATCGTTTAAAAATAGTTTATGCAAACAGAACAGGAATTAAAAAAACTGGTAAAAGAAAAATACAGCAGCATCGCCGAACAACCACGCGAACAAAATCTTTCTTCCTGCTGTGGATCGGGCTGCTGCAGTGATGAAGTATATAACCTGATGGCAGATGATTATGCCGGTTTGCAGGGATACAATCCCGATGCGGACCTGGGTCTGGGCTGTGGTTTACCGACCGCTTTTGCAAAGATTAAAAAAGGAGATGTGGTGATCGACCTCGGTAGTGGTGCGGGAAATGATTGTTTTGTTGCACGTGCCGCAACTGGTGAAACAGGGAAAGTGATCGGGATCGATTTTACGGAGAAGATGATCGAGCAAGCAAGGGCCAATGCAGAAAAACTGGGTTATCATAATGTGGAGTTCCGTCAGGGTGATATTGAGTACATGCCTGTATCGGCCAATATCGCGGATGTGATTGTAAGCAATTGCGTATTGAACCTCGTTCCCAATAAATTCAATGTATTGAAAGAAGTATACCGCGTGCTGAAACCCGGCGGGCATTTCAGCATATCAGATATTGTGCTTGAAGGCGATTTACCCGCACAACTGAAATCAGCAGCAGAAATGTATGCAGGTTGTGTATCAGGAGCCATACAGAAACAGGTATATCTCGAATTGATCAATGCCACCGGTTTTACGAATATCACATTGCAGAAAGAGAAAGCCATTCATATTCCTGATGATATCCTTATAAACTATCTCAGCAAAGATGAGATCGCAATATTACGCAGCGGCAACACGGGTATTTACAGCATCACTGTTTACGCGGAAAAACCATTGGAAGAAAATGCCTGCTGCGCACCTGGGTGCTGCTGATGACGTAATGGTTTAAAATGATCTATCATGCAAAAAAAGAAACTCCTTTTTGTTTGTGTTGAAAACAGTAACCGCAGCCAGATGAGCCAGGCTTTTGCAACGATCCATGGCGGCGATGCTGTGGAAGCCTACAGTGCGGGGAGCAAACCCAGTGGCATTGTAAACCCGAAAGCGATTGCTGCCATGAAGGAACTGGGTTATGATCTCTGCATCCATGAAAGCAAATCGCTGAAAGAAGTGGAAGCGTTTGCCCCTTTTGATGCAGTGGTTACAATGGGGTGCGGGGATGCCTGTCCCTGGATGCCCGCCAAACGTTTTATCGACTGGCAGATACCCGATCCGAAACACATGGAACCGGAAGCATTTAATAAAGTGCGTGATCTGATCAGTGAAAAAGTAAAAGCGCTGATTGCTTCGCTGTAAGTTTATGCATCGTCATTGCGCCGGTTAGAACCAATGACCGCTTCAATAAGCGATGAAACAAAACTTACCACAAAACTGAAAATAAGCGCTGTTAACCAGCCATGCACCGAAAAGCCGGGTACAATATCGGCTGCCCATTTTACGATGAGGATGTTGATCACGAGAAGAAAAAGGCCAAGTGTTAATACCGTAAAAGGAATGGTGAGCAATACCAGTACGGGTTTGATAAAACTATTGAGTAAACCCAACACCACGGCTACGAGCAAAGCGGTAACGGTGCTATCCACCTGCACACCTTTCAGGATATAGGCTGCAAACAAAACCGCAACAGCAGTGGCCACGGTTTTCGCGAAAAACTTTCCCATGGGGTTTATTTATGTTTCAAATTACTTGTTTTCTGTTTCTTAGTGAAAACTTATCGGTTCGGTATAAGGCATACGGCTTTTAACCGCAAAGGCGTAAGGTTATTTTTATATTTTTCTTTTGGGGCCACTGAATACACAGAGAGGCACTGAAAAGAACCCGTTTAATTGTTTTCGGATTACGGATTGGCGGATTATCGAATCCAATACGCACCACTGCCCATTCACCATTCACTTCGCTTATTTTCTCCTTCAATCTTTTTCTCGCCAAGGCGCAAAGTCGCCAGGTTCGCAACACTACTTCAACATTACATTGCTCCTTGTTCTTCTGTTCTATCTGACTAGGAATCATATCACCACCAACTCATAAAAATCATCCGGGTTTAAATATTGTTGCGCGAGAGAGCGGAGTTCTTCGGCCGTAATATTTCTGACTGTATGGATGCTATTATAAAAATATTCCTCAGTTAATCCATTCAGGATATAATTCTTCCACCTTGCGATTACCTGGAACGGGCCATCGAGATCGCCCAACAATGAACCGATTATATAATTTCTTACGAGATCCAGTTCTTCAGGGTCAACGGTTTCTTTTCTCAATATCTCCATCTCCTTATACACTTCATCAATCGTGGCTTCACAAACATCACGGCCTGCTTCGGTGCTGATCATCCATGCGGTGTCATGAATATGGTTTTGCAGGTAACTGTGAATCCCATAGGTATAGCCTTTGTCTTCACGGATATTGCTCATCAGCCTCGACCCAAAGAACCCGCCAAAAATATTATTCAGCACCTGCACTTTTGGAAAATCCGGATGGTGCCTGTTGGGAAAAGGCCTTGCCATGCGAATCGCACCCTGTACACCATTGGGGTCGTTGTTAATGCGGTAGTGCCTAGTATCTGCCGGGGTTTGCTGGTAAACCCTTTGTATTACTGATTGTGTAAAAGGCAAACCGCCAAAATATTTTTCGAGTTGCTGCTGCAGATCGGCAGGCGGTTTTCCTGCAACAAAGAGTAAACAGTTCCCTTCGGTATAAAATTTTTTATAAAAAGATTCCAGTTCGCTTTTTTGCAGACTGTCGTAATCGATCGTGGATGTGTATTTCCCATAAGGGTGATGAAAGCCGTATACATATTCATCGATCAGCCGGTTGGCCACGAAATCGCATTTTTTCAGGTTCACTTCCAGCCTTTGTTTCTGGTTCTGCTTATAGATCGCCAGTTCTTCTTCGGGGAAAATACTTTCGGTAAACAGTTCCGCCACTACCGGCAACAAATGCGGCAGATGTTTGCTGAGGCAATGCAGTGTGATCGTGGCGGTTTCATTGTAGCAGCTCCTGTTGAGATACGCGCCATAAAACTCAAAATGTTCATTAATGGCAAAAGCTGTTTTTTGTTTTGTGCCGTTCTTCAGCATAAAATTCGTTGTAGCGGCAACGATGTTTTTATCCTCATACCAGTTGCCGGCGCTGAATACCCATTCTATCAGCAATACATCCTGGGCACCTGCATCAATTGTGTAAACAGGCACTTTATTCGACAAGGTAAAATATTCATACGGCCGCAGTTTCAAATCCATATTCACTGCATCCACAATAGCCGGGGATTCTTTTCTGTTAGGCATGTTCGTTCTTCTTCTTTTTTCTTCTTTGAAACTTTTGATAAATGAGGGCAATAAACATTGGCAATAACCCTAAATAAAATTTTTCGAAATCAATAAAACTGATCACCAATACCAATACAAACGCCGATATCATCCACAAAACACGGAATGAAAACACTTCTTTGTCTTCCTGTTCCATTGGGTAGGAAAAATCAGGGTGCCGCATCGTAATAAGCCAGTAGAGCAGGTAATTCATGATACCCGCCAGCACATTATTCAATGCAAAAAGACGAAAGGCCAGGGGAACTACCTGTTCATTATTGATACTTTCATAAAAAAAAGCAGTGGTGAAAGGAAAGAAAATCACCGGTAATAAACTAAACAGGTTGGCCATTAAAACCCGCCTGTTATAGCTATGCAGGTATTTGAAAAGGATATGATGCCTTACCCAATAGGTTGAGATCAGCGTAAAGCTGAATATCAGTGCAAGAAATTTAAATTTCTCCGCTTTCAGTTCCTGAAGCACTTCTTCATAAGTGGTGAGTTTATCAACATGCGGCACTTTGAATTCGATCACCAATAAGGTGATGGCAATGGCAAAAACGGCGTCACTGAAAAAGGCGAGCCGCTCTACCTGGAATTCATGTTTCGGGTGTTGATCTTTATGAAAAGAAGAGGAGGATGACATGGTTTATGCTTTTGCATGGTAAAACAAACTGTTGCTGTTCTCTTTCCTGAAAACTTCGCGGCTGTGCTGCAGCAGTTCCTCTGAGCTGATGACCTGGTATTTTTCCAGCTCGGTATTCATCAGTTCCGCATCGCCGAGTAATTCGTACATCGCGAGGCTGTTGGCACGGCTCATCACACCCATATCTTCAAAAGCAATTACGCTCTCTGTTTTGTTTTTTACTTTTTGCAGTTCCTGTTCACTCACTTTTTCTGAACAGATCTTTTCGATCTCCTCTTCCACGGCATGGTTGGCATCCTCCATTTTTACGCCCTTTACCAGCCGGCCTTCTACCGCCACCAGTCCTTTATCCATGCTCCCGAAATGGTAGCAATCAAGGTTCGAGAATAATTTTTTCTCTTTTACAAGCGACTGGTATAAGCGCGATGAACCGCCACCACCGAGAATTTCTGTGGCAAGGTCCATTACATAATAGCCTTTCTCCAGGCGCGCATCCATATGCCAGGTTTTTACAAGGGCATCCAGGGGCACGTCTGCATAGATTTCCAGTTTCCTTGCTTCTGTCTGCCTGGGTTCCTGCGGAAGGTTGCGGGTATATTTTTCACCCATCGGAATATCGCCGAACCATTTTTCTGTGAGGTGTTTGATATGATCCGTTTTCACATTTCCAGCCACCACCAGAATGGCATTTACAGGACGGTAATGTTTGAAGAAAAAATGTTTTACATCATCGATCTGCGCGTTTTCCACATGCGCCAACTCTTTCCCGATCGTCATCCAGCGATAGGGGTGCACTTTATAGGCAAGTTCGCGCATCTTATGCCAAACATCGCCATAGGGCTTATTGATATAATGTTC
>SAIX01000015.1 GCA_004028765.1 Chitinophagaceae bacterium
CCCCGTTACTCCAAACGATATTTGATCCGGTGGCGGTTAATATAGAACCACCACAATTGTTTTGTGCACTCAATTGCGGTGCAGATGGTATGGCAACTGGTGATGCCGTTACAGAAGCAGCTGCACTGGTACAGCCATTCACTGTCTGCGTGGCTGTATACGTTCCTGCCGCTACTACTGAAATGCTGTTTACTGTCGCTCCGGTACTCCAAATAATATTAGATCCGGTAGCAGTTAACACTGAACTACCACAATTATCCTGGCCGGCAATTGCGGGTGCATTTGGTACAGCATTTACTGTGATGTTCACAGAAGCCTTACTTCCACATGCATCTGTGTAGATGATGCTGGCTGTGCCAGCCCCTGTACCCGTTACATTTCCGTTTGCATCTACGGTTGCCACCAACGCATTGGAACTGCTCCAGCTTCCACCGGTAGTGGCTGTTGATACAGTTGTACCGGTACCTGCGCAAATCGTTGTATTAACTGCAGTAACAGGCGCAACAACCGTTGGCAACACTGTTACAGTAAAGGTTCCGGTTGTAATATTATTTGAAGGATCGGCAGCAGTTACGGTTACTACGGTATTACCGATCGGGAAAACAGTTCCGGGATTTTTGCTGTAAGTAATTGTTACCGGGCTACCCGAATTATCAGTAGCAGTTGCACTGAAATTCGCAACCGCCCCGCATGCCGTTACATCTGCATTCAATGTTATAGAAGCGGGGACAGTAAGTACCGGAGGAATAATGTCTACGCCCAATACCACCACCACCTGCTGGTCCTGGTAAGCATAGTTCCCGTTCTGATCATTGTATACCCAGTTGATCGTATAGGTTCCGGGGGTATTGTATATAAGCGGGCTATTTGTAGTTGCTACAATTGTTCCCCTGCAGTTATCTGTAGCCGTGGGGAAAGTAGTGATCTGTGCAGGTGTTGCCACATTCAATATCGGCAAACTTGCCACATCGGGAACAGGCGGGAGATTATCCACTACTGTCAGCGTGATCGGAGAAGAGAGCAATACATCTCCAAAACTATTGGTAACCTTAACGGTATAGTTACCGCTTTGTGTGGCTACATAAGTATTATTGGTTGCACCTGGGATGATGACATCATTTCTGTACCATTGATAAGTGCCGGGATTCGAAATGCCCAATGTTGTAGAACTTGACGGGCAGAAGGTAGTCGGGCCAGATGATGTAATCGGGCTGAGAGGCGATACCACCAGTTGGGTACTTGCCGTTACCACGCACTTCACGAATGGTGCTGTCACAGTATATACACCGCTCGCATTTGTTTGAGCGTTTGTGATCACCGGCCTGTCGCCTGTTGCAGTAAATCCGTTCGGACCATCCCATGTATATGTTACGCCCCCATTGGCAAACAATTGAATCGTACTTCCCACCCCAAAAATGCTTGCGTTGGCAACTGCTGTAACAGGAGGCAATGAGAACAATGCACAGGTTCCTGTTACTTTAAATTCACCCCAGTTAGAGGTGGTGCCATTCAATGCGAAATTAGTCAATGTACCATCGTTACCCTGGCCGCTGATATCTTTCAGTGTTGTTTCAGTAGAGTTATCAGCGCCTACAAAACCCTGGTTATATTTATAATATGCAACCAGCCCGGTAGCCTGTGTAGCATCAACTTCGCAACTCATGTTATTGATGATCTCACACTGATTCAAAGCCCTGTTCCATATCCTGGATTCATCCACAGAGCCCGTGAAATATTCTCCGAATCCAGGTTGAGATCCCAGAATCACATCATTGTTATTTACAGTGATGTCGCCGCTAACCTGTTTAGAGGCAGCCAGGATACCGTCAATATAAATACGCATGTAGTAACCATCATAGGTGGCTGCAGCATGGTGCCATTGGTTAATACCCGGATAAGGTGCTTTTAAGATCTGGTAAGAACCGTTCACATGCAGGTAGAAAGAGATATTGGCCCATCCATCATCCGTACGCGGGAAAATATAACCTGAATTTACTAACCTGGTTGATTTACCCATTACATCCTGTACCTGGCTGGCACTGCTGGTAGGATAAATCCATGATTCAAGTGTAATGGTTTTATTAATATTCAGGGATGGCTTATTGGGAACAACTACGTTATCATTGATTCCATCAAAATTTAATGTACCAGCTCTGTACGCCACTACAACATTTGTACTGGCGGTACTGGTACAGCCATTGCCCGTAACAGTTACTGAATAGGTGCCTGTTGCATTGATACCTGCATTTGGTATCGTTGGGTTCTGAAGCGTTGATGTGAAATTATTCGGACCTGTCCATGACCATGAATTCCCCGCACTTGCAGTAAGCTGTAAAGTGGTCCCCACTTCAACATTGGGTCCGTTACTTCCTGCGGTGGCCTGTATGCCTACATAAGGTGAGCAGGTGGCAAGAATATTACCAGCAACCCAGTTAGAACTCGCCCCATTGAGCGTAAAGCCCTGAAGTGTGCCGTGATTTCCTTTGCCGCTGGAATCGGCTAAAGCGGTATAAGGTGAATTGTCGGTATTTACGAGCCCCTGGTTAAACCGGTAATAAGCATTAAGCCCCACCTGGCTGGCAATACCCTGCCTGATCGGCACACCGTTACTATCAAATTCCCAGTCGCCGTTTAACGAACAGTTCAGGTTATTCTGAATTTCACATTGGGTAAGCGTGCGGCCCCATATACGTGTTTCATCCACACTCCCTTTATAAATCTCAGGAGCTTCTGCCTGGATACCGAAAGTAAGGTCGTTTGTATTATAGATAGCCGTACCGATGGCAGCCTGTGTACCTACCAGGTTCCCGTTCAGGTAGATCCGCATGTTAAACCCATCATAGGTTGCCGCAACATGGCACCATTGGTTCAATGCCGGGAATTGCGCTGAAAGCACTTTCCATGAACCATTCACATCGAGCCAGAAAGAGAAAGACCTCCATCCATCGTCTGTTCTCGGGAAAATATAACCGGTACTTGTAATCCTTGAAGATTTAGAAATAACATTCTGAACGGTAGGCGAACCACTGCTCGGCTTGATCCATGTTTCAATTGTAAAATTATTCCCGAGGTTTAATGAGTTATTATGCGGTACAACAGCCACGTTCGAATTGCCATCGAAATTAAGTGCCCCGGCAAGTTTCGCAACCGTAATGGTTACACTTGCTGTGGCCAAACAGCCATTCTTGGTAACAGTTACCGTATAAACGCCACTGGCATTGGTTCCTACCCCAAGAAGAACCGGGTTCTGAACGTTGGAAGTAAACCCGTTGGGGCCTGTCCAGGCATAAGAAGTACCCCCGTCGGCAAATAAATTAATATTCGATCCCTCAGCCACAATTGTACTTTGAGCGGAAGCCGTTGCAACGATAGGCGCGTACGGGGTGCAGGAAGTGCTTGATACAATTCCGTCTGCCCAGTTTGAAACCAATCCTGTAAGTAAAAATCCATTCAGCGTTCCATTATTGCCATTACCGCTCGCATCAGTCACTGTTGTAACAAGCGGGTTGGGCAGGTTCACAAAACCCTGGTTGAATTTATAGTATGCATTCAAATTCGTTTGTCCGGCAGGCAGTTCGCACGTGAGGTTATTATTGATCTCACAAACTGCAAGCGCCCTGCTCCATATCCGCACTTCATCTACTTTACCACCAAAATATTCACTTCCATACCCTGTTTGTCCGCTAATCACCAAAGGATTGCTGTTAACTGTAATCGTACCTGCGATGGATTTGCTCCCTGCCAACACCCCGTCAATATATATTTTCATGGTGTAGCCGTCGTAAGTACACGCAAGATGATGCCATTGATTCAATTTGTCCTGTCCAAAGGGCACTGTCAGGGTTTGCCAGCCATACCCATTGATGTTTAAAAGAAACTGGGTATTCGTCCATCCATCAACCGTTCTTGGAAAAATATAACCATTATTGGTAGTCTTGCTAGACTTACAAATCACATCCTGGACACCCACGGATTTTGTTGGATAAATCCACGCTTCAATAGTAAGTGTCGTAGATATATTCACGTATGAACTGGAAGGAATGCTTACATAACTGCTGCCATCAAATGACAATGCGGTTCCGGGAGTTTGTGCATTTGCAAGGGATAATGACGTAAGCGCAAGTGAAAAAAACAGGGATGTTTTTTTCCAAACTTTTGAAATTTGAAAATCCTTCAGGTAAAATTTCAGGTTCATAAATTTCTCAAAACAGGTAAATGAATAAATCTGCGTACAACCAAACGTGAAAAGGATTCCATGCTTGAGATCAGCCTGGACAAGCGCCAGAGGTTTTAAGGAGGATAATGGTGCGGATTGGATTTGGTCGCTATTTGCACACTTGCTTTTCTCAACCGGTCTTTACCCGTTAAAACAACGGAGCGACTGTAAAGATTACACTACAAATGTAGACAATAATACTATTTCACAATATTTTTCAAAAAAAATCTTTAAAAAGATTTCCCCAATTGGGGATGGGGATACAAATGCCTGTAAACCAAGACAAAGCTTCGTGTTATGATAGGGAAGGTCTAATTGATTGATTATAAATAGAAAAACCCGCATTTTGCGGGTTTTTTCAGAGGTCCCGAGCGGATTCGAACCGCTGTGGAAGCTTTTGCAGAGCTCTGCCTAGCCACTCGGCCACAGGACCAATTTTGCTTGTAGTGATTTGTAGTGATACTACTACTTTTCAAAAAAACGGGCTTTGCTGATTGCCCGTTAGCGTTGCGAAAATAAAGCAATCGAAGGAAAATCAAAATTCTAAATATGAAAAGCCGAAATTTGGCCGCCAAACGCATTTAACTATGAACCGAATAGCTGAAAGTGAATTGATCATCAATGCCCGCGGAGCCATTTACCACCTCAACCTAAGACCCGAAGAACTGGCCCAAACCATTATCACTGTTGGCGATCCCGACCGTGTGGCAGAGGTAAGCAAGCATTTTGATTCAGTGGAAGTGAAAAGGCAGCACCGTGAATTTGTTACCCATACCGGCTTTGTCGGTAAGAAACGCCTTTCGGTAGTTTCTACCGGCATCGGGCCTGATAATATAGATA
>SAIX01000016.1 GCA_004028765.1 Chitinophagaceae bacterium
GTCAATGGAGGAGCGGGAGGGAATTTTATGGCTTACGGAACAACTGTAAATACCCTGGCAACCGGCGGCTCGGGCGGGACTGCAACAGGTGGCGATATTAATTTTACCGGTGCAACAGGCAGGGATGGGCACAGGGCGTCCGCAACCACAGGGATATCAGGCCTCGGAGCCAATTCGAGATTTGGTGATGGCGGGGCTTACAGAATGGTTCCTTCCAATATTTCTATTGCCGGAGATGCGGCCGGAGGATTTGGAGCAGGCGGCGGCGGGGCAGCCTCAAACCGCACGGCAGGAACAGCTGCGGCGCAAAACGGGGGTGCCGGAACCGCTGGTACTATAATCATCCGAGAATACAGGTAGGCCTGTCTCTTGATGAGGTATTATTTTTAATATCTATTTAATTATTTATTAAGTCTTATTTAAGTCAAAAAAAAAATCACTAAGCTTATTTCTTACCACCTTGCTATTAGTATCCTAAATAAAAGAAAGCTGTTTAAAAGGGCTTTTTTAGCAGATTGGTAAGAAATTATGGATCACAAAAAACATTTTCTCCGCAACTTCTGGATATTCTTTTTCCTTTTTACGGGAAAGGCATTTTTCACATCTGCCCAGAACATTGCGGTAACCGGCAAAATCAGTTCTGCAAATATTTCAGTTACAGGAACCATTGAAGGAGGAACCTTCAGCGGCACACTTGGAAGCAGCGCACAAACCTCAATAACAACTGTGGGGACGTTAACAAGCCTTACGGTTACGAATAATATCAGTGCTGCTACTTTTAGCGGCGTCATTACCACAGTACAACAGCCGAATATTACAGCAGTGGGTACCTTAACAAACCTCACTGTTACCAATGGGATCAATGCAAACTCATTAACCATTACGAATAACCTTACCGTTTCAACGGTTTCGATTACCGGCAGTGCATTGATCGATGAAATAACAGTTACCGGGAACGTCACTTCTGCAAACCTATCAGTAACCGGCGTGGCAGCAATCGGGAACCTCACTTTAACAGGTGGCTTACAGGCAGGTTCATTTACGGTTACCAATAATATTACTTCTGCAACAATTTCTGTTACAGGAGGTATCAATGCTTTGTCACTGACCACAACAAACAGCATTAAGGCTACTACAATTACAGCGACTACTATTATGGCTACTGCAGGTGCAGGTTTCTCAAATATGACAACCGTAACTGCAGTTGTATCCGGTCAAAGCATTACGCTTCCAACTGCTGTTCAGGTACCCGGTGCTAGGTTTAAACTAACCATTATAGGAGGAGGAGGAGGAGGAGGAGGTACTGCGGCAACAGCCGGTCAGGTAGGTGCTGGCGGAGGTGGGGGCGGCGCAACCATCGTTTATGTAACATATGTTTCAGGTCTTACCACAATTTCTGTAACAGTTGGAGGAGGGGGTACAGGCGGTACTACCACTCCAACGGCAGGTAATGCGGGAGGACCTTCGGGCGTAACTTATAATAGTATCACGTATCTGGGAAATGGAGGTGGTGGCGGTGCGGTTGCAGCTACGGGTACACAAGGTGCGGGTGGCACAGGCAGCGGCGGAACTTTGAATATTACCGGTGGAAACGGCGGTAGTGGCGGTACAATGGCGGCCACATCTAATTACCAGGGTGACGGGGGAGATGCGGCTTTTGGATTTGGTTTCAGAGGTACAATGCCACTCACTGCTGCTGGCGCCAATGGTTCCAATGCTACTGGTTTTGGTGGCGGGGGCTCTGGAGGCAGGGCGGGTACATCTGCTGTAGCCCGATCCGGAGGAAACGGTACTTCGGGAATCGTAATTATTGAATATTGATCCAGATTATTTCCTGTTTTTCAGTCTGGGATATTTTAATGACTAAAGTTTTTATGCTTGAAAAAATAAAAGCGGTAAAAACAACTGTGCAAAAAAACAGGCCTGATTTTATACAGGTACTATTGTCAGATTTTAATGTTTTAATGAATCAGTTCCATAGCTCCGGGAGTGTTCATTGTTCTTCTTCTACGGGAAAAATGGTTTCATGATATATTTTACTTGCACATCAATGAAAACGCAGTGAGATTTTTTAATTGGCATTTAATTTTTTTGTATATGTGATACATCTAATTTGCACAAGTTTTTACTATGACTGTTATCACAAATTTCTGATTTGTCTTTCAGTTGCGATAGTGTGAAAATGAAACGTTTCAATGAAAGATTTTAAAATGCATATCCGGTTCTCCCGGATTTTTTTATGCCTGTTGTTATCAGGCTTTGGATATTCAGCATCGGCACAGAATATTGCAGTTACAGGTAAAATCAGTTCTGCCAATGTTTCGGTAACAGGCACCATTGAAGGAGGTACTTTCAGCGGTATCCTGAGTAACAGTGCCCAATCAACAATTACGGCTGTAGGCATCCTTTCGGGATTAACCGTTACAAATAATATCACCGCTTCCACTTTAAGTGGTACGATCACCAAAGCCGCACAACCCAATATCACTTCACTGGGCGCTTTAACGAATTTATCCGTAACAGGTGTTTCACAGATGAGCAGTATCACGGCCACCGGTAAAATCACGATTGGGGGCGTTACCAGTGTTACCATTTCTGAAACAGGGGATACCTATGGAGAAGCAGGCCTGATCATTGAAAATGCAAACGGCGCCAACGGAGCGGTTTATTACACAAATGGAAGTGCGGCTCTTGTGGATTTTGGATTCCTCACCAAAACATCCACACCTGCAAACCTGCAATACAACCTTCGTTTTGAAACAAGATCTGGAACTGTAAACGCTGCGAACGGATCCACGGGTGAATTCGAAATGATCAATTCAACCGGGCCGGTCGTATTTGGCATATTCGCAGAAAATTATACTGCCATCACACCCAATACCACTGGAACCATTTTGCTGGGCAATTCGGCAGGAACGGGTGCTATTACAGTTGGCTCATCCTCAGCCACCCAAACGGTTAACATCGGCACTGGTACCGGTGCCGCAACCGTAAATATTGCTACCGGAACAACCAATGGTAAAACCATCAACATCGGAACCGGGGCCGTAGCCAACACCATTCTTATCGGTAATACAACAGCTGGTACCAAAACCGGTATCAATGTTGCTTCTTCCACAGCCCAGCTGCATCTGGGTGCGGGAACAGCGACAGCTAACCAGGGTGCTCCGTTGAAGTTCACTCCGGGAACCAGTCTTACTACTGTTGAAGCCGGCACCATTGAATTTGACGGCACAGTTTTATATTCCACAATGACGTCAACCAATGGCGGCAGGGGAGCGGTGCCTTCGGAACAAATGATAATCTTAACCGGAACCAACACTATGACAAGTCAAACTGCCGTTCAACCCATATTTGATGGAGGGGGTGGCTCTGCCGGAGGCCAAATTACACTGCCGGCAGGTACTTACCAGTTTGAATGTTCGTATGCCGTGAACGGTTTGAGCGGAACCAGTGGTAGTTTTGGTTTTGCTTTGGGAGGAACCGCTACGTTTACACAAAACTGGCTGGCCATTGCTTCTAAGAATGCAACATCACTTGCAACAGCATCAGGTTCTTTTAATACATATAATACTGCTGCAAATACAACATTGGTTACCAATAACACTGGTACCACCGGTACAGCAATAATCAAAGGCGTCATCAGGGTAACCGCAGCAGGTACAATAATTCCGCAATTATCAATGACAGTTGCAGCCGCTTCTGTGGTTCAGGCCGGTTCCTATTTTAAAGTTTCGCCTGTTGGGTCAAGCGGTGTTGCTATCCTTGGTAACTGGAATTAACGGGTACACATATTGTGTATTTTTACTGTTGTTTAATTACATGTAATGATAATTTCAGGATACATGCGGAGTATCATTTATTTACTGATTGCTGCAATGGTTGTGCAAACAGGGCTTTCACAAACTGCAAATAAAGCAAATGCAAAACCGGGTCAGCCACCGGTTACCAGCACAAAGCCATTGCCCGGTTTGCAGGACAGCCTGGATTATGCAATCGGGGTTACCATCGGGAAATGGATCGTTACAAATGGTTTCCAGGTAAACAGCGGAAATCTTTTTTTAAGAGGATTGAATGATCAACTGCAAAAAAAGCCGCTTCTGGTAAACGACTCTCTGATATCGCCTCTTGTAAGCTCCTATCAAAGATTTATTCAAACCCAGAAATCCTCACAACAGGAAGCGGAATTGTTCAATTCATTAAAGGATAAACCCGGCGTGGGAATGTTCCCCAACGGGGTTCGTTACATAATTCAGAAAAACGGAACAGGAGCGCATCCTACCGAAAAAGACTCAATCCTTGTTAACATACAGGCCAAACTACCTGATGGCACTGTTGTGGAAGATACCTATCAATCCAAAAAACCATTCCGGGCAACTGTTTCTTCCTTTTTTCCGGGATTGAACGAAACGCTGCTGCAGATGCAGGAAGGCTCACGCTGGCAATTATTTGTTCCTTCAGCATTGGCATATGCCGATAAAGGGACTGCAATGATTCCGCCCGGTAGTGCATTGGTGCTAGACGTAGAACTGTTGTCAGTTAAAAGCAATAAACAATAGCTCAGTTTGTTTGGGAATTATAGTTTCCGCGAGTTTTGCATATATGTTTTAAGGTTATTTTAATCTAGCGTCTTGCCCCAACCTTAAAAAGAGGTTAAATTTGTAATTATCTATTACGCATCTGCTGAATCCTCTATCTGTTGACACAAACATTTATTGACCCTTTTAGATTTTCAACAGTTGGTATGAGAACAAAAATTATTTTTCTTGCGGTAGTCTCACTTTTCTTTTTTACACGGGTTAGGTCACAAAACGTGGCGGTAACAGGTAATGTATCCTCTTCCTCATTAACAGTAACCGGAACCATAACAGGCGGAACTTTCAGCGGAACCCTTGGTTCGGGCACACTGGGATTGATTACCAGCCTGGCCAACCTTGCTAATATTACTGTTTCGGGAAATATAACTACCGGCACGTTGAGCGGAACTTTATCTGCGGCGCCCCAGCCGAATATCACGGCATTGGCGGGTGTGACAAATATTACAGCTAGCGGAACAATTGTAGCGGGTACGATTTCTGCAACCACTTATAAGGGTATCGGTGCATTAACCAACGTGAACGTTTTAT
>SAIX01000017.1 GCA_004028765.1 Chitinophagaceae bacterium
ACCTTTATGCACAGATGGTATTAGGTTTAGGCGGAAAAAAAAGCGGGCAGTTCGACAAAGCCATCGAACGTTTTACGATCGTGGTGAACAAGCAACCCGATAACGTAGAAGCGATTTTTAACCTTGCGGAATGTTATGACCAGAAAGGCGATAAAGCCGATGCCATTAAATGGTATGAGCAGGTGAAGAAACTGGTGAAATTGCCCGAAGCACAAAAAGAACTTGACAAAAGGATCGCAGATCTTAAAAAATAAATTTATTAACTAACAAAATTTCACAGAGTATGCCTTGTGGTAAGAAGCGTAAGCGTCATAAAATTGCTACCCACAAACGTAAAAAGCGTTTAAGGAAGAACCGTCATAAGAAGAAAAACAAATAGTTTTTCTGACAGACCGTATACATAACAGGAGTTTGTATTTATAATATCCATACAAACTCCTGTTTACACTTCCAGAGAATATCACCACTCCATCTTTCAGCTGCAACTTTCCTTTTCCTTCCTGTCCTGTGGTGATTGTTTCAGATAGTTGTGTGTTCAGACGCTGCCACAGAGCGACTGTGATTTTGTATTTAAAGTTGCCATTTTTGTGAACAAAGAATTAATTATCAATGCAGGCCCTACCGGTGTGGACATCGCGTTCCTGGAGGACAAGAAACTGGTTGAGCTGCACAATGAAAAAACAGATGCAAGTTTTGCCGTTGGCGATCTGTATCTCGGTAAGGTAAAAAAACTGATACCGGGACTGAATGCTGCATTTGTGGATGTGGGTTTTGAAAAAGATGCTTTCCTCCATTACACCGATCTCAGCCCCTATGTACGCTCGATACTCAAATTCACGCAGATCGCAATGAATGACAAAGAACCGGGCGGTTTTGATTTTTCCAAGTTTCAGTCGGAGGCCGAAATTGTAAAAACAGGGAAGATCACGGAAGTGCTGAACGGGAAACCGCATGTGCTTGTACAGATCCTCAAAGAGCCGATTGCAGCAAAAGGGCCGAGGCTTAGCTGTGAATTATCCCTTCCGGGAAGGTTTGTGGTACTTACCCCATTTAACGAGATCGTTGCCGTATCCAAAAAAATTCATTCTTCAGAAGAAAGAAAAAGGCTGCATAAGATCGTTGAAGCGATCAGGCCGAAAAATTTTGGGGTGATCGTACGGACAGCCGCTGAAGGAAAAAGCACTGCGGAACTTCACCAGGATCTCCTCGCATTGCAGGATACCTGGAAAACGATCAAAGCGAACCTCAAAGGCGCAGTTGCACCGGTACGCATCCTGAGCGAAGAAACAAAGACGACCAGTATCCTCCGCGACCTGCTCAGTGCAGACTTCAACAAAGTGGTGGTGAACGATAAAAATCTTTTTGCCGTTACACAGAGTTATATCGAACGCATTGCACCGGATAAAAAAGACATTGTAAGTTTTTACCAGAATGGCCTGCCGATCTTCGATCATTTCGGGGTAACCAAGCAGGTAAAATCCTCTTTCGGTAAAACAGTGAATTTACCAAGTGGCGCCTATCTCATCATCGAGCATACAGAAGCCTTGCATGTGGTGGATGTGAACAGCGGTTATAAGAGCACAAACACCAGCCAGGAAGACAATGCACTTGAAACAAATCTTGAAGCGGCTGAAGAGATCGCAAGGCAATTAAGGCTGCGCGATATCGGCGGGATTATTGTAGTGGATTTTATTGATATGAAACTGCCCGATAACAAACGAAAGGTGCAGGAGGCGATGGAGCATTTTATGAAAACAGACCGGGCCAAACATTCGGTTCTGCCTGTTTCAAAATTCGGGTTGCTGCAAATCACGAGGCAGCGTATGCGCCCGGAAGTGAACATCAATACTTCTGAAGCCTGCCCTGCCTGTAACGGAACCGGGAAGATAACTTCTACACTTTTGCTGGAAGATGAGATAGAGAAAAAACTGCATTATCTCGTTACACATGCACATAAAAACCTGACACTGGTTGTTCACCCGATTGTTTATTCTTATCTCACGAAGGGTTTTTTCAGTTCCATCATCAAAAAATGGAAACGCAAATACAAAACCAATCTCAAAGCGCAGGCCAATAC
>SAIX01000018.1 GCA_004028765.1 Chitinophagaceae bacterium
CCACCGCCAATGCAGGGCCCGATCAAAACCTTTGTAATGTTTCTTCCGCTACGCTTGCTGCCAATAACCCTGCTTCCGGAACCGGAACATGGACACTCTTATCAGGCCCTTCTCCCGCTTCATTTATCAATGCATCCAACCCAACAACGATCGTTACCGGTTTAACAAGTGGTACGTATTTACTGGAGTGGCGTATCAGCAACGGTGCCTGCTTTGTTTCAAGGGATACCGTACAGATCAACATCGTACCACAAACAGTGCCCGGCACACTGTCTGCCTCCGCAGCCGTATGTGCCACCGGTAATGCAGGTGTATTATCATTAAGCGGGTACCTCGGAAGTATCCTGAACTGGCAATACTCCATCGACAATGGCAGTTCCTGGAATACGGTAACCCATACAACAGATACACTCAGTTATTCAAGCCTGTCCGCAACCACCCAATACAGGGTTACGCTGCAGAATGGTATCTGCACAACATTGAATTCAAACATTGTAACCATTACAGTTGCGCAAGCTGTTTCTACGGCCTATGCAGGCGCCGATGTGATCGTGATCAATGGCATTACAAGTACAAGGCTGAATGCAGATGTTCCCACATCGGGAACCGGTACCTGGGAGCAGGTGACTGGTCCAACCACTTTAAATTTTACCAATAAACACGACCCCAAAGCCACAGTTGGCGGGTTAGATTATATTCATGGCACACCACCTACCGATGGCGTGTACCTGCTTCGCTGGGTGGTATCGAACGGTGTATGTGCCAGTTCGCAGGATACAATGCAGATAACCGTACAACCTCCTACCAATCCCGGTGTGGTTGGCCCGGACGCTGTGGTATGTACGGGTAACAATCACGGCACACTATATTTAACAGGTTATCTCGGAACGGTTCTGCAATGGGAATTATCTACGGACTATGGTGCAAACTGGTCGGTCATATCCAGTACGGTTGGACAGAACCAGGACCATTATGAATACAATAACCTGACCACCACCACTATTTTCAGGGCGCTTGTGCAGAATGGCGTGGGATTACAGCTTTATTCGGGTATCGCAGCAACTGTAACGGTTCTGGCCGAAGTAACCCCTGCTGATGCAGGACCCGATCAGCAAGTATGCAATACAACACTTACCAGTTTACAGGGAAACAGTCCCAGTTCCGGCATTGGCAGTTGGAGCCAGTTATCCGGGCCATCAACGATTCATTTTAATGATGTGAATAATGGGACTACGGTTATTGATGGACTGGTATATGGCAGTTACCAACTGGTATGGACAATTTCAAACGGCATTTGTTCTGATTCCAGAGACACGGTGCGGATAACGGTGAACCCACCCACTGTGGCAGGAACACTTGCTGCCGATGCTTTTGTATGTGCTACCGCCAACAGCGGTATGCTTTCTCTCACAGGTTATACGGGCAATATCAACCGCTGGGAGTATTCGCTGAACAATGGTGCTTCATGGTTACCCATTACTTCTGTTGCAGATACTTTACCCTACCATGATCTTACTGGAACAACCACATATCGGACCGCAGTAAAAAATTTCAATTGTCCAGCATTGTTTTCAAATCCTGTAACGGTATATGTAGAGCAGCCGGTAACAACTGCCAATGCAGGGCCCGATCAACAACTCTGTAACCTCTCTTCTGCAACACTCGCTGCCAATACCCCTTCTTCAGGTACCGGTAGC
>SAIX01000019.1 GCA_004028765.1 Chitinophagaceae bacterium
AGGTTCTTTAATGAACATGAAGAAGAGATCAAATTCTGAGAAATATTTACTGCTAAAAAAGAAGGCGGCCACTGCAGTGGCCGCCTTCTTTTTTAAAGACTGTTGTAATAATTCAAAAGCTGTATAACCTGTTCCTGGTTTTTAAAATTGATTTTTTTATCCAGTACAAACTGGTTTACCTGCTGTTGTTTGTCGGCCAATGCAGCCAGGATAAAATCTTTGTCCTTTTTAAAGCGTTTCATTTCCCCGCCTGCAAACAGGTAGATGTTTTCGATGGTTTCAAATTCTTTTGAGTTCTCACCGGGTAATTCATTTTTTCTTTCAATTACTTTTTTAACCAGTGAGCGAAGAAGACTGCATTTCCCATCAGCCAATACCTGGTAAAAGTATTTGTCGGTTTGTTTTTCTATTGCAGGATATCCCGTCCGGAAAACATAAGGGATGATCCCGCGATCGGTGGTATCCGTATAAGATACTTCTTTCACTGTTCCCGCTTCCATAGATCCTTCAATACCATTAGCAGATAAAAAGACCACTTCCTGGGTTACAAGGTTTATTTTGGCCTTTATCTTTACAAATTTCCTGTTGCCCTGTTTCAGTGAGATATCCATCAATTTATATTCCTCATTAAAATACGGAGTGCCAGATACATCAGCGAACCTGCTTTCAAAAGGCCCCCCATTCACATCAATCTTAAATACCTGTGTGGTCCATTTGGCTCCACGAAATGAAATAATATTGGGCAGTGCAATTGAATGATATACACACAACATTGTCATTAATATGGTAATATTTTTTTTCATACAGTACCGGCTTTGTAAGGTACGATGATTCATAAAAAATCAAAGCCCTTTCGAGGCCCCTGATTGATGGATATACCCGCAAGTTTATTGTATAGGACTGAACAGCGCAGCAATGCCGGATACAGCTGGATTGCATTACCGCTGATCATCTGGTAAATCTCAATGATTTAATAGCTGCTCACAATTATTTGTATGGGTGTAATCACATCGAGATTAATTTAAATATTTTGCAAAAAATACCCCATTTCCTGTGAACCAGAATATCAGTCGCAGGAAGTCGTTTTTACCGAAAAAGAACAAGCTAATTGCCTGTAAGGCCGATAAAACTGAGACCGTAAGTGGATCAAATTTTCATATATAAAAAATAATAATTCAATTACGAAACCGGCTGCTCGAAGTCACAAAAAACGTCATACTTGAATCAATAAAACAACAATCTCGAACAGTTGACTAACCCTACGTTAAGAAATGCTTACGCAGTATTTGGGAGGCCCGAAACCGACAGGGCAGGTCAACAAATAAAATTCATAAACCATTGATTTTGAACATAAATTAATGGTTTTGTTGCTGCACCTTTTATTTATTTTTCAGCGGTTGCCCATTTAATAAACCCTGAAATGGGGTAAAAAATAATTTGGGAATCTGCCCCTTTATTGTAATTTAGTTCAAGAATTTAATGGGTTAGTAAGTAAAGGGGTCAACAGCAATGTTGGCCCTTTTGCGTTGTGATACTGCACCGTTTTTTACGCAAAAAAAATCAGCAACGTCCCATCATTCCTGTTTAGTATGTGCTTTGCATATAAAGCGGGATATAATTCAAAAGTCAATCAACCCCTGCATCTATCTTTACTTAATGAGCAAGATCAAAAAAGCATTTTTCTGTACCAATTGCGGATACGAAAGCGCCAAATGGCTTGGTAAATGTCCATCCTGTTCGCAATGGAACAGTTTTACCGAAGAAATTCTTCACAAGGGAAATGAAAAAGAAGAGAGCTGGGATAATTATTCTGACAATGCGAGAAAACAAAAAGTGATTGCATTAGAAGATGTAGTCAGTACAGAAGAAAAAAGGATATTGAGTAAAGATGCAGAATTGAACCGTGTGCTTGGGGGAGGAATTGTGCCCGGCAGCATTGTTCTGGTTGCAGGTGAACCGGGCATTGGCAAAAGCACTTTGTTTTTGCAGAGTGGTTTGCTGATGGATAAATTACGCGTCCTGTATATCAGCGGTGAAGAAAGTGAACAGCAGATCAAAATGCGGGCCGACAGGTTAAAGACTAAGAATTCGCATTTTTACCTGTTAACAGAAACAGATACAAGAACGATCTTCCAGGAGATACGCAAACTGAAACCGGAACTTGTGATCGTTGATTCGATACAGACTTTACAATCGGAACTGATCGATTCATCTGCCGGCAGCGTATCACAGATACGCGAATGTGCAGCCGCTTTTCAACGTTTCGCGAAAGAAACACATACCCCTGTTTTCCTGATCGGTCATATCACCAAAGACGGCGCCATTGCCGGGCCAAAAATCCTCGAGCATATGGTGGATACTGTTTTACAGTTTGAGGGAGACCGGCATTACGCATACAGGATATTACGCACCATCAAGAACCGTTTTGGCAGCACATCAGAACTTGGTATTTATGAAATGACGGGAGAAGGGATGCGAACGGTTTCCAACCCTTCCGAAATTTTAATCGCGCAGCGGGAAGAACAATTAAGCGGCAGCGCTATTGCAGCCACACTGGAAGGCATGCGTCCCCTGCTGATAGAAGTACAGGCGCTGGTAACACAAAGTGTGTATGGTACGCCCCAAAGAACCGTAACCGGTTTTGACCTGCGACGTTTACAATTGTTACTTGCGGTACTGGAGAAGCGCGGCGGATTTCAGTTCGGGATGAAAGATGTATTCGTGAATATCGCAGGCGGCATCAAAGTGGAAGACCCCTCCATTGATCTCGCGGTGGTTTGCGCATTGCTTTCGTCGTATGAAGATGTGCCTTTGCCTTCTCATATCTGTTTTGCAGGAGAAGTTGGACTGAATGGCGAAATCCGTGCGGTAAACCGGATTGAACAACGCATCGCGGAAGCGGAAAAACTCGGCTTTGAAAAAATCATCGTATCCAAATACAATAAGAAAAGTTTTGACCCCAAAGCATATAGGATACAGGTAACCGCACTGAGCCGGGTGGATGAAGTATATAAGCAGCTTTTTTAGGGTATTGTTTTTTGTTTACTGGTTTACCTGTTTATTGGTTTATTGGTTTATTGGTTTGCAGGGATGATCGTTTGCTGAATCGATATACTGGTTATTACATTTTTTACAGGGTTGCAGTCAACCCAATCCCACCGTTAAAAAAACTACGGGGATTACGCAATATGGTTCCATCTTTTCTTTGCATGTTTACTGCGTGAAAAAACATCTTGCATATTTTGTTTCGGATATCCTGCACCTGTTTTACCCGCATCATTGTACCGGTTGCGGGTCAGATATCGTATATAATGAACAACTGCTCTGTGCAAAGTGTATACACCGCCTGCCACATACCGGTTTTTTTGACAAAGCCGCCAACCCGGTTGAAAAAGTTTTTTATGGAAGGGTCCATGCAGAAGCGGCAGCAGCAGCATTTTATTTTACCAAGCAATCACTCGTACAGCACCTGCTGGTGCAACTGAAGTACAAAGGCAACCGGGAAGCCGGTTATTTCCTGGGCAGGCAAATGGGCTATTTATTATCTGCTTCCGCGAGATTTACCGGTGTGGACTATATCATCCCACTTCCATTGAACCGGAAAAAAGAGCAGTTGCGCGGGTATAACCAGGCCGCTTTGATCAGTGAAGGCATTGCGGATACCTGGCAGAAACCCATGCTTTCTTCCGTTGTTGAAAGAACCCGTTTTACCGAAACGCAGACACAGCAGAACCGCATCAGCCGCTGGCAGAATATGGAGCAGGTTTTTGCCGTAACCGATGCAGCAAAAATCGCGGGTAAACATATTTTACTGGTAGACGATGTGGTTACCACTGGTGCTACCCTCGAAGCCTGTGCTGCAAAATTGTTAGCGGTCAGCGGTACCAGGGTAAGCATCGCCGCGGCGGCTTATACCCTTTCATTATAAGCCCTTCCGAAAAGTGATATTGCCAGCAAATTGCCCTGTCGGAAGCCCTGGTAACCGGCAGAGACAATATTTCGTTCCTCCATTCATCCAGTTTTGTTCAACCTTTTTTATATTTATCTGTTCATTTATAAAAACAACCATCATGAAATACCTGTTAACACTGGCCATTGTTGCCTGTTTAAGCGCTTTTACCCTGCCCGGCGACCCGAGTATCCACAGTTTTAAAGTAAAATCGATCGAGGGCGGCACCATCGACTTCTCCAAATTCAAAGGCAAAAAAATCCTTGTGGTAAATACTGCATCCAAATGCGGTTATACGCCCCAATATGAGGCATTGGAAAAAGTTTATGAGCAGTACAAGGATAAACTTGTGATCGTTGGTTTCCCTGCCAATAATTTTGGCGCGCAGGAACCCGGTAGTGATGGCGAGATCCAAGAGTTCTGCAAAGCCCGTTTTGGTGTTAAGTTTCCCCTGGCCAGCAAGATCAGCGTTAAAGGCGATGATACCGCTCCTATTTACAAATGGCTTACCAGTAAAACAGAGAATGGTGTACTGGATGCCACCATCACCTGGAACTTCAACAAATTTTTACTGGATGAGAACGGAAAAATGATCGCTTATTTTCCGAGCAAGGTTACGCCAGACAGCGAGGAGATCATCAAATATTTGAAATAAAACCGATTGGCGGATCACGGATTGGCAAATGATTTTTTTCTGATTAATAAGAGGGGCTTGCGTCCCTCTTATTTTTTACGCGTAGTTAACCGGTAACCAAGATTGCACTGCAGGGTGCGGTATTTGTATGTAAGGTATCCTCCGTTTGCAAAATAGTTATCCGCAGAAAGATTGTTTAAGCCAAGTTGATAATCCACCGAGAATAACCACCTGTTCCAGTGCAGGGACGAGCCGAGTTGCAGGCCCCAGTCCCACCGGCGGAGATTATCGCCATTGTTTGTACCATTGGTATAATCGATATTCCTGCTGAAGGGAACCGGTTTGGGTATAATGATATCACCAATACTGGAATTGCCACTTACTTTACCACCCACTGCATATCCTGCATAAGGTCCGCCTTTAACCTGGATCGATAGTTTGTTATTTACAGGAAATGCTGCCCCAAAACCAAGCGGGATACTGATGTATTGCGGACGAAAATCGGCCTCTACATTAAAACTGCAGCAGGCGAAATAAGAGGAATGAAATTGTTTGACTGTATAAAAAAGCCCGGCATACAGGAAACCTTTTTTCTCCATCGGGAATTGGGACAAGAAACCGATTTGCCAGGCCTGGGCACCCGAATAATGATAATTGGTTGTGGCCGGGCTTACCAGCAGATCAGTAGTATTTACGCCCCCCTGCAGGTAAACCTGTGAACGGGAAGCCAGCGGTAATACAAAAAGCAAAAGAAATAGTCTGCGCATTCTCAATATTTATTACCTGACACCAACCCTGCATACACCGTTGCATGTGGATTTTTAACCGGCGATGGCAACGATGATTTTGATACATTGCATGCCGATCGTAAAACTATGTTATTCACCGATGTGATAGGACTGGAAGATACCAAGCAGCATCTCGCAGAGATGGTGAAGCAAAACCGTTTGAGCCATGCATTGTTGTTTTTAGGAAAGGAAGGAAGCGGTGCCTTACCATTGGCATTGGCATTTGCACAATACATTGTTTCATTGCCGCAAGCTTCACCGGTGGTGGAAGACCTGTTTGGGGGAATGACAGCACTGGAACCCGCGCCTGCCTATATTCATCCGAATGATATTGCTGCACAAACTGCTTACCAGCGTGCAGACCAACTGATACACCCTGACCTTCATTTCGCTTACCCGGTGATACCGAAAAAAGCGGGGGACAAACCTGTTAGTTCCGATTATATCCAGGAATGGCGGGAGTTCATCAAACTGTACCCGTATGGAAATGTGTACGACTGGCTGCAGTTTATCGGCGCAGATAATAAGCAGGGAAATATTACCGCGGAAGAATGCAACGAGATAAACCGGCAACTGAGTTTAAAGAGTTTTGAAAGCGAGTACAAGGTGTTGTTGTTGTGGATGCCTGAATACCTGGGCAAGGAAGGAAATAAACTATTAAAACTGATTGAAGAACCGCCACCGAATACCTTATTTATACTGGTGGCGGAAAATGATGAACTGATCCTGCCCACTATTTTAAGCCGTTGCCAGTTGGTGAAAATACCTAGCCCGGAGCCAGCCGATATCGAAAAAGCCTTGATAGCAAGGGCAAAGGCTGACCCCACCACGGCCCGGCAGGTAGCAGGCATTTGTGAAGGCAATTACCGCGAGGCGCTGCAGATGCTGCAGCATGCCGACCAGGACTGGCAAAGCCTGTTACGGGAGTGGCTGAACGCCACCTTAAAAGGCGGCCCGATGGCGCAGGTAAAGTTCACGGAAGAGGTAAGCAAGCTGGGAAGGGAAAAGCAGAAACAGTTCCTGCGGTATTTTAACCACCTTCTGGAACAGAGCATCCGGATACGGATTTTAGGGGCCGATGGGGTGTTTTTGGGAGAAAATGAGAAGGATTTTGCCCAGCGGCTGAATAAAATTGCTTCGGTGAGCCAGCAGCAGTCGATCATCGAGGAACTGGACCGGGCGGCTTATTATATAGAAAGAAATGCCAATGCCAAAATGCTGTTCCAGGCGCTGAGCATCAAACTGTACCATATCATTCAGAACAAAACCCTAATTTTGATGCAATAGCCATTACCGGCGGCAGGAGAACTGGCAATCAGTTAGCCGTGTGCCGGGAACAGGCAGAGGAACGTGGGCAGGGCATTGCTGGGACAAAGAATACCATTTACCGCTTCATCATACTATTCTGGCAGCAGCATTCGTTATTAGCTGACCAGGGAACGGAACGCCGAAGTGAGTGACACAACAGGCGCCCGATAGCAGTACAGGTGTTCGTACCAACAGCCTCCCATTATTTAATTCATTAACACGTTATCAGGCCATAATATGGGATGTGGATCATGCAGCTCCAAAAGCGGGGGCAAGCCGGGGGGATGTAAAAGCAACGGGGGTTGCAGCTCGGGCAGCTGTAACCGTATGAATGTGCACGACTGGTTACTGAACCTGCCCTTTAGCGACCCCGAGAGTACCTGCAAAGTGATTGAAGTGAGTTTTAAGCAAGGCAGCCGCAAGGATTTTTACCGCAATACCACTTTACAATATTTTGAGAGAGGAGATTATGTAACGGTAGAAGGCGTGAGTGGTTTTGATGTTGGCGAAGTGAGTTTAACCGGGGAACTGGTGCGCCTGCAGATGAAGAAAAAAGGGGTGGATGAATTTAACCCCGATATGAAAAAGATCCTGCGCAAGAGTTCGGAAAGGGATATCGAGAGTTTCCAGATAAGCAAGGGAAGGGAAAAGGAAACCCTTGCCCGCAGCCGTGCCATTGCGAGGCAGTTGAATGTAAATTTTAAGCTGAGTGAAGTGGAGCTGCAGGCAGATGGGAAGAAGGGAACTTTTTTTTATACTGCCGACGACAGGGTGGATTTCAGGGAACTGATCAAAGTATATGCGGGTGAGTTCAAGGTAAAAGTGGAGATGCGCCAGATCGGTATCCGCCAGGAAGCCGCGAAAGTGGGCGGTATCGGCAGTTGCGGCCGTGAACTGTGCTGCAGTACCTGGCTGCACGATTTTAAAAGCGTGAACACCACAGCTGCGCGTTACCAGAACCTTTCGATCAACCAGACAAAACTGAGCGGGCAGTGCGGCAGGTTAAAATGCTGCCTTAACTATGAACTCGATACCTACCTCGATGCATTGCAGCAATTCCCCGATTATGCAGATACTTTGGACACTGCGATGGGAACCGCGCAACTCATCAAGAAAGATATTTTTAAGAACCTGATGTGGTATGTGCTGCCGAATAATACCAAGCATTATCCATTGTCGATACAAAGGGTGAAAGAGATCAAGCGCCTGAACCGTGAGGGACAGAAAGTAGACGAATTACAACCCGTTGACATCACCGGTAACAAGCCGAAAGATGCCGAACCCGCCGCATTTGTTGACCTTGTTGGGCAGATCAGCCTGAAAACACTGGAGCGCAATGAACGGAAAAAACGCGACCAGGAAAGAGCAAAAAGAAATGGCCCCAACCCCAGAAACAACGGAGGAAGACCTTCGGGTGAGCAGGGGCAACAACGTAATAACCCGCAACAGCAGGGCGGACAAAGAAACCCACAGCAAGGACAGGGTCCGCGCAATCAACAAGGACCAAGGCCGCAGGGTAACAGACCACAGGGTGGAAGACCACAACAGCAGCAGGGTGGACAAAGAAACCCGCAGCAAGGACAACGGAACCCGCAGGGGCAGAGACCGGACAGAAACCAGGAGCCGCCGAAGGAGAAGTAAAAAGTAAAAATGCAAAAGTTATAAAAGAGACGCTGAAAATGATCAGCGTCTCTTTTTATTTGGGAGCAGGTTTCATTATGCTGTATTGGTCAATTAAAAGAACGGTATCGCACCAATGACAGGTAAGAAAGTTTTCAATTTTTTACTGATACGTGTAAGTTCTCGCAAAGCCCTTGTAACGCACGGATAGCGGTAGCCCATTGAAAGAATATTCATATTTCATGCCATCAGAAAGCGGGTTGTGTATGCTCAGCACCTGCGGAGAACCCGTGGCAAGATATAAAAGCATCTTATTGGTTTTATATGGACTATATCCCGAATCATAGATAAAATCACGAATTGAAACGGGGGTATTGTTTCCCGCAAAATACTGTTCCGTTTTTATCACATCTCCATTGGCGGAATAAAGGAAAACAGTATAACCCGAAAGAACCGATTGCGCCGGGTTCATTGTTTGTCCGCTATAGGTTGTATCGGCAATCAGTTGGCCCGAAAGGTCATAAGTGTATTGGTTAACCAGGTAACTGTTACAGGTTTCGCACTGAACTTTTCTGTAACGTTTTACGATCCGGTTATCTGTATTGTACGCAAAAGAATCGCGTAATGCTTTTGATGG
Organism: Chitinophagaceae bacterium; assembly: GCA_004028765.1. GTDB lineage: Bacteria > Bacteroidota > Bacteroidia > Chitinophagales > Chitinophagaceae > Sediminibacterium. The sequence goes on from SAIX01000019.1 coordinate 8,937, forward strand.
ATTCCCTTCCGCATTGTAGGTGATATCGGAATAATATTGAAAAGTCCCGGAAGTAAGATACGGTAAAAATTCAATGGGTAAGCCAACCAGTTTGCTTCCGGAAGGGGAAATGCTGTCCCTGATACTGATTAACTGGCCCATGGTGTTATACCCATATAACTGGTAACTGAAACAGGTATTACATGGATTACCCAACGAGTCGTTGATACTTGTTTTTACACTAAGCAAAACCTGCGGTGAAGAACTGCACTGCTCACAAATTGGCTTGCAACTGGCAATCAAAAAAACAGCAGTACCTGTGAAAAGCAAGGATAAAAAATTTCGCATTGGGAAATTTTTATGTGCGGGGTAGTATAAACCTAATAAAAAACCTCCTGTATTACAAGAGGTTTTTTCAATTTCAGGAAACTATTTAATACAGTTTCTCCATTTCAGTAGCGGTAAACTCCATCAGTGTTTTGATATGATCGGGAGAGAGATCGAATTTTAATCCGGCTGCCCGGTAGAGTTCAGGTAATGTTTTGGTGCCACCAAGACTGAGCGCATTGATATAATTGTTCAGCGCCTGCTGCGGGTTTTGCTGGTACTGCATCCAGAGACCGATGGCACCGAGTTGAGCAATACCATATTCGATATAATAGAACGGCACTTCAAACAAATGCAGCTGGCGTTGCCAGCCGATCTGCCGATACGCATCAAGACCGGTATAATCGATACTGTTGGTGGAGAATTCGTTTAAGATGTTCATCCACTGATCCGTCCGCTCTTCTTTGGTATGCTGCGGGTTTTCGTACACCCAGTGCTGGAATTTATCGATGATGGCGATCCAGGGGAAGATGGTGATGGTGCGTTCAAGCTGGTGTTCTTTGGCGCGTTTGAGGTCTTCTTCCTTATCAAAAAAACTATCCCAATGGTTCATGCTGAATAGTTCCATACTCATACTTGCCACTTCGGCGATCTCCATCGGGTATTCCTTGAAAGCGCTCAACTCCAGTTCGTGTGCAAGAAAGGAGTGAATGGCATGGCCCCCTTCATGCACCATCGTGGTAACATCGCTCATTTGTCCGGCGGCATTCATAAAAATAAACGGTGCACCGCTTTCTGCCAGCGGGCAGTTATATCCGCCGGGTGCTTTGCCTTTCCGGCTTTCGAGATCAAAATGTTTGAGCTCATTCATTTTTCGCAGGCAGCCAGCGAAAAAAGGATTCATCTGTTCAAAACATTTTACCGAACGCTCGTAGAGATCATTACCATCAGTAAAAGGTTTCAAGGGTTCTATGCCTTCCGGTTCGGCTTCTGTATCCCAGGGGCGTAAGGTATCAAGACCCAGTTTTTGTTTTTTGCGCTGGTAAATTTTTTCGATCAGGGGAAGTACGTGGAGCTTTACAGCTTCATGAAACTGGAAGCAATCTTCTTTTGAATAATCAAAACGGCCAAGCTCCACAAACTTATAATCGCGGTAATTGGCGAAACCGGCATTCTCTGCAACCTGTTGCCTTTTCTGAACCAGTTGCGAATAAAGATCATGCATGGCCTGCTGGTCCTGTAACCGGCGTTCCTGTATTTTACGGTACACCTGTTCGCGGAGTTCGCGGTCGTGGCTTTCCAGAAATTTGGAAGCCTGTTGCAAAGTGTATTCCTGTCCGTTCACTTCAACCGTCATTTTTCCGGCGATGGCGCCATACTGCTGCTGCATTACGCTCAGTTCGGCCTGCAGGGGAATATTCGCTTCGCGGAAGAGGTCGATATTTTTTTTCACGCTGCGCAGGTAGGTGAAATATTTCTCTTTGTCGAGTTCTTTGGTAAAAGGGCAATCAATGAGTTTTCTGTTCAACTGATCGGCATAGGGCTGCAGGCGGGGTTGTATTTCCATGCAGAAATAGGTAAACGCCTCTTCCAGCGATTTATCGGTGGTATCGCATGTCATGCGGATCTGCCGCCAGCAGGCATCTTCACTCACCACAGCTTCCAGCTCGCTCATATCTTTTAACCATTGTTCCAGGTCAGGTAAGGAAGAAAGCTCCCTTTCAGAAAGATTGCGGAAATAAGGTTCGAGTGAATCCCAGTCTTTCACCACAAAATCAGCGGGTATAAAATGCCTTTCCAGTTTTTTGATATCAGCGCTCAATGTCATAGAAATTTGTTTTGAGAGGCAAATTTACAGGAAGCTTCCGCTGTGAAAGCGGGGAGAGTAGTATTTTTACCAACTCATTATAAATAAGTATTGCGTGGCGGATATCATACAGTTGTTACCGGATAATATTGCGAACCAGATAGCGGCGGGTGAAGTGATCCAGCGGCCGGCGAGTGCGGTGAAGGAATTACTGGAAAATGCCGCAGATGCCGGTGCCACCGAAATTAAACTGCTGGTTACCGATGCCGGCAAAGCGCTGGTACAGGTGATCGATAATGGCAAGGGAATGAGTGAAACCGATGCCCGTATGGCTTTTGAAAGGCATGCCACAAGCAAGATCAGGAACATTGATGATTTATTTCATATCAGAACCATGGGGTTCCGGGGCGAAGCACTGGCATCCATTGCAGCGGTGGCGCAGGTTTCGGTAAAAACAAGGAGGCCCGAAGATGAACTGGGTACCCTTCTTGAGATAGAGAACAGCGAGGTATTGAAACAGGAGCCCTGTGCCTGTGCGGCGGGAACCAATATCAGCATGAAGAACCTTTTCTTCAATGTACCGGCCAGAAGAAATTTTCTCAAAAGCAATGCAGCGGAAATGCGGCATATCGTGGATGAATTTGTGAGAGTGGCAATGGCATTCCCTGGCATTTTCTTTTCGCTGACGCATAATGGCCAGGAAGTTTTTCATCTCGAAGCAGGTAACCACAAGCAACGTGTTATACAGGTGCTTGGCAACAGCTATCAAACCAAACTGGTTTCGGTAAAAGAAGATACGGATTACATGAATATCCATGGTTTTGTGGGCAAGCCAGATACCGCACGCAAAACCCGGGGCGACCAGTATTTTTTTGTAAACAACCGTTTTATCAAAAGCGCTTACCTGAACCATGCAGTGAACAGTGCTTTTGAAGGAATGATCGCCAAAGACAGTTTCCCGGGTTATGTATTGTATATCGACCTGGATCCATCGCAGGTGGATATCAATGTACATCCCACGAAGCAGGAGATCAAGTTTGAGGATGAAAAGATCATTTATGCATTTGTACAGGCAGCCGTAAAACATGCGCTTGCACAATTCAGTATCGCCCCTTCTCTCGATTTTACACTGAACCCGGAGATACAGGGATTGGATGCCGTAAGCAAACCTTTTACAGAAGAGAAAAAAGATGCCGCCGTTTCTTCTAGTTTGTATAAAACCTTTACACAGAAAAACCAGGCGCATTTTATTGAGCGGAGCGAAAAGCAAAGCGGTGAATTAAAACACTGGCGCGAGTTTTTTACTCCGCAGGATGCTGGACGCGATGTACAGAAAAGCGTGCCGGGTTTACCAGCACAAGCACAATTACAAACCGAAACCGGGTCTTCCTTTAGCAAAGAAGGTTTACGTGTTCTGCCCGACAGCCCGCTGCTGCAATTGCACAATACCTATATCATTGCTTCCACCAACAGTGGTTTTTTACTCGTGCACCAGCAACTGGCACACGAAAGGATTTTGTATGAACGCTATGGCGTGGCGGCACATGGACAATCTGCAGCCACCCAGCAAAGCCTGTTCCCTGTTATGCTTGAAACAACGGCTTCCGATGCTGCATTGCTGAGTGAGCTGATCCCCGACCTGCAGATGATCGGTTACCAGGTGGAGCCCTTTGGCAACAATAGTTTTGTGATCCAGGGTATTCCTGCGGACGTGTTACCCGGCAATGAAAAACATTCCATTGAATTATTGCTGGAGCAGTTCAAACATTTCAGCAGCGATATCAAATTCAGCCGCCGCGAAAAACTGGTTCGTTGTATGGCAAGGCAGCAGGCCATAAAAGCCGGGCAGGCATTAACCCAAAAAGAAATGCTTGCATTGGTGGAGGAATTGTTTACCTGCCAGACTTCGAATGTAACACCTACCGGTAGTCCTACTTACCTGGAGTTCAAAGAGGATTATCTTGACAGGATGTTTGGTAAATGATTTTCAGGTTATCTAACTTCTTTAATATCTAACGTGTTGTGCGATCAGAATAGC
>SAIX01000020.1 GCA_004028765.1 Chitinophagaceae bacterium
TTTTAGTATTGTATTCTACAAAAAAACAATTGATCACCGCCATAAACGGCAGCCAGTATTTTCACAAAGAGAAATATATCCTGAACGAGCAGGTTTCCTTCAGTTCTTACCCGGATAAATTCTGGGGGCTCGGCCCGGTGGCACCTGATTCCGCCGAAGAGCCCTATAAATTCGATCAGTATTATGTGTACCTCCATCTTCAAAGAAAAATTGCACCCGGTTTTTTTGCCGGGGTTTTGTTTGAAACACAGAAAGTATGGAATGTATCCTATCAGTCGGGCGGGCTCTTCGATAAACAAAATGTGACCGGCCGGCAGGGTTACCATGTTTCCGGCCTGGGTGGGAGCATCAGCTACGACAAACGCAACAACGCATTTGCACCGGATAACGGGTTGTTCTGCCAGCTTTCCTGTAATCATTTTGATAAATTCTGGGGATCGGATTATAACTATACCAATATCGTTCTCGATATCAGAAAATATATCCCCACAAGCGCGAACCAGGTGCTGGCTTTTCAATTATACAGTTTTAATAACACCGGAGAAGTGCCGGTACGCAGCCTGGCTTCTTTTGGCGGCGCCAACCGGATGCGTGGTTATTATGACGGGCGTTACAAAGACCTGGACATGCTGATCGTACAGGGTGAATACCGTTTCCCGATTTATAAACGGTTTGGCGGCGTGGCTTTTGCCGGTACAGGAACCGTGGGAAAGGATTGGTCGGTATACAGTACCGACAATTTCAAATATTCCTTTGGCGGCGGTTTGCGTGTGGCCCTGAATAAAAAAGAAAAGCTGAACCTGCGTCTCGATTTTGGAGTGGGGCAGGGAAAAAACAGTGGTTTTTATCTTCAATTGGGCGAAGCATTCTGAGGCTTTCGCAATGCAATTTTTTTCCCGAGCAAATAAATGGGCCAGGTAAAAATAAATGCCGCGGCAACATCGACCGTATAATGCACATGCTGCACCAGCACCAGTGTACCAACCGTAATGGTGGCAAGCAATGCCACGAGTTTGTCTTTTTTCTTTTCAAGACAAAGAAAGATCAGGAACTGTGTGGCAGTATGGCCCGAATAAAAAAGATCTTTTGTGATAAACACTTTTGGCCCGCCATAAAAAAGGCTGCTTATCGGATCAGTAAGCGGAATCAGTCCTGCAGGCGGATCGAGCGGAACGATTGAGATACTGAGTATCCTCGAAAAACAAAGGATCAGTAAAGACACCAGGGTTACTAAAAATATGCGGGGTGTTTGCGCACAACGTACCCAGAGAAAAATTGTCATCGACCAGATAACAATAAACGTAAGTCCCGAAACATCGATAGGGGGGATAGCAGCTAACAGCCAATCATTCAGCCGGATCCCATGCCGCCGTTCGATCACCCCAAAAAAATAAGGGAAGAAGATCAGTACCGCAATCAATAAAAGGCTTCCGGTAATGGTTTTTATCCTGAAATCACGATCCCGCCACGCAGTCCGCCAGGCCATGGCGATCCGCTGGTTCTGCAAATCCTTGTCGTTCATTTTTCAAAAATAACCAGAACTTAATAATGCCACCTTACAAAGGCTTCCATGGCGGCATATTTTGTCATGCCCAGTTCGGCATAAATGTTCGCAGTATTTGAGTTCCTGTCTTCGGCACGCTGCCAGAATTCGCGGCTGTCGGTTCCCTGGAAGGGCACCATATCTTTCTGCGACTGGTGGATGAATATGCCAAAGCGTTTTTTCATTACCTGGTCGGGACTCATCGGTATCGCCATTTCAATCTCGGAAATATCCCATTCCTGCCATGCGCCTTTGTACAACCATACCCAGCAGTTTTTCACCCATTCGTCGCCCGCGGCTTTGATACGGCGCAGGCTTTCGAATACCACTTCCAGGCAAACTTTATGTGTGCCATGCGGATCGGCGAGGTCGCCTGCACAATACACCTGGTGCGGTTTGATTTTACGCAAAAGCTGCATGGTAAGTGTTACATCTTCTTCTCCCATCGGATTTTTTTCAATGGCACCTGTTTCGTAAAAAGGCAGGTTCTGAAAATGGGCGCGTCCTTCGGGCAATCCTACATATCGGCAGGTGGCTTTGGCCTCACAACGCCTGATGAGGCCTTTAATAGATCGGATATCGGAAGTATCGGGCTGGTCTTTTTGTTTGGTGGCAATGTATTCGCGTGCCGCTTTCAGTATCTGCTGGCTTTTGTGGTTATCGATCCCGAACATCTCTTCAAAACCCACTGCGAAATCGATAAAGCGCGTAACAAACTCATCTGTTACCGCGATATTGCCGCTGGTCTGGTAGGCAACATGTACTTCATGCCCCTGGTCGTGCAGGCGCATGAATGTTCCACCCATGCTGATGATATCATCATCCGGGTGCGGTGAAAAAATGATACATCTTTTCGGATGCGGTTCGCTGCGTTCGGGGTGCGCCGGTATTACAGCGTTTGGTTTTCCGCCGGGCCATCCTGTAATACTGTCGCGCAGCATATAAAACACCTGAAGATTGATCTCGTAAGCGTCCCCTTTTTCAACCAGCAGATCTGAAAGGCCATTTTCGATATAATCCATGGCGGTTAAACTGAGTACTGATTTTCCCAGTTTCAGTGCGAGATAGATCACGGCTTTTTTGATCATTACAGGAGTCCATACGCAATCACCCGTGAGCCAGGGGGCTTTGTTGCGGGTAAGTTCGCTCGATGCAGCCTCATCAATGATGAATGTACAGTCGGGATGCTGTTGCAGGATACTTGCCGGTATCTGCTCGGTAACATTGCCCTCTACAGCTTTGGCGATGATAGCCGCTTTTTGTCCCCAACCCATCAGTAAAACTCTTTTGGATTTGAGGATATTGCCGATACCCATTGTAACGGCGAGACGGGGTACTTTTGAAATATTGGCAAACTCGTAAGTATTGGCGATACGGGTGGTATTGTCGAGATTGACCAGCCTTGTTTTGGAATAAATGCTCGAGCCCGGTTCATTAAAGCCGATGTGCCCGTTTAAACCGATTCCTAGGATCTGAAGGTCGATGCCACCTGCTGCGTCAATGGCTTCATCATAGGCGGCACAATATTTTTTAATATCGTCTTTAGGCCATGAACCGTTGGGAATATGAATATTGGCCGGGTCGATATCGATATGATCGAAGAGGTGCCGGTGCATAAAACTCCAGTAACTATGTACGGCTTCTTTTTCGATGGGGTAGTATTCGTCGAGGTTGAAAGTGATAACGTTCTTAAAACTCAGCCCTTCTTCCCGGTGCATACGAACCAGTTCGGCATAAAGGCTTACCGGTGTGGCGCCTGTAGCCATCCCCAATACGCATTTTTCAGAGGCGGCTGCTTTTTTTCTGATCAGCGCAGCGATTTCCTGCGCTACATAAGCCGAACCTTTTTTAGAATCAGGGAAAACTTTGACCGGGATCTTTTCAAACGATTCTACCATGTTCATTTCAATTGAAATTTTCGCTAAAATACAATGATTTTGCAGGTTTGAATCCCTAAAAACTCATAAACCTGCAAAAACTTGCAGTTAATTCTATTGAATATTACAAAAACCTGCAATTATTTATTTGCAGGATCATTGTATTTCCGGTTATACTGGGTATTCAGAAATGCATACCTTTTTACCTGTGTTTCCACACGTTTCTGAAAATCCTCCCAGTTTTTCTGCTCCTTCGGTGTCCACAAAACTTCGCTTAAGGCTTCCATCCGCGGAAAGATCATGTATTCAACTTTTGAAGGTGTTTTCATGTATTCAGTCCATACATTGGCCTGTGCACCCAGTACATACTTCTGCTCATCGGCAGAAAGTTCTTTGGGAACAGGTTCGTAGCCGTATACTTTCTCGAGGTTGGTATAGCCTCCGATCGTAAGTGAATCTTCCTGTTTATTCGGAGAATGATCGAAATATACCCAGCCGCCGGGCGTCATGATCACGTTGTGCTTTTGTTTGGCTGCTTCGATGCCGCCTTTTTCGCCGCGCCAGCTCATTACAGTGGCATTGGGGGCGAGACCGCCTTCGAGTATCTCATCCCATCCAATGATCTGGCGACCCTTGCTGTTCAGGTATTTTTCGATACGCTGGATAAAATAGCTCTGCAATCCATGCTCATCTTTAAGACCTTTTTCTTTGATCAGGTTCTGGCAGAATTCAGAACGTTTCCAGTTATCCTTGGGGCACTCATCTCCACCGATATGGATGTATTTACTCGGGAAAAGCTGCATTACTTCATCCAATACATCCTGGAGAAAAGAAAAAGTATATTCTGACGGACTGAACACATCCGGGAAAACACCCCATGCCTGCTGCACCTGTTTGCCTGTGCTGTCGCCGCTCCAGCTTACTTTGGGTGAATGTTTGGTGGCTTCTTCAGGGAAACAGCTCAGTTGCGGGTATGCTGCGATGGCTGCAGAAGCGTGACCGGGCATTTCAATTTCGGGTACCACTGTAATAAAACGGTCTGCTGCATATTTCACGATCTCTTTTACCTGTTCCTGTGTATAGTAGCCGCCATAACGGGTATTGTCGTTGCCGGTACCGGGATGATGCCCGATAATGGTACCATTGCGGTAGCCGCCAACAGCGGTAAGTTTTGGATATTTTTTGATCTCGATGCGCCAGCCCTGGTCTTCAGTAAGGTGCCAGTGAAATGTATTCATCTTATGCATGGCAATGAAATCGATGAATTTCTTAACAAAGTCAACCGGAAAAAAATGACGGCCCACATCGAGGTGCATGCCACGGTATTCGAAACGGGGTTTGTCTTCAATGAGCACTGCCGGCACTGTGAGGCTTTGTTTTCTTTCAATGGGCAGTAATTGTATCAGCGATTGCACGCCATAAAAAGTCCCGATGGCATTATCCCCACCGATCTCGATGGTATTAGCATTTACCTGGAGCGTATATGCACCGGGGATGGGATGACCCATCTGCTCCCTGTCGAGAACAATACTGTTTTTATGGTTACTGGTTTTTGTTACTGTAAGCTTAAACCCATAAAATTTCTGCAGGTAATCATTCAGGAATTGTGCAGATTTCTCCATTCCTGATTCTGACAACACGATCTGTGTAGCGGGTGTAATCGTAAAACTCCCGCTTTGTACTTCCATTGTGGAAGGTTTCGGAATAATACTAATGTTTTGGGAAGTGGCCTGCAATGCTATGCAGAGGCCAATGACAAGCAGTGTTTTTTTCATAAATGGGGAGTAAGTGTTACAATTGAATACTGACCTGGGGCAATCGTCATCAGCGTGGCGAAAATAAAAAAGATTCCCGTGTTGGCGGGAATCTTTCTCTTATTTCGTGAAAAAAAATCAATCAACTTTTGTGAGCTTGATGATATTGGTTGGAAGGTGAAGGTGTACGGGTGTACTTCCTGTGTTCACCACCACATCACCCGATTTCAGGAAGCCCCTTTCTTTGAGGATCGCGATCTGGTCGAAAATGATATTATCCAGGCTTTCTTCTTCCGCATAGTAAAACGCACGAACGCCCCAACTGAGACTTAACTGGTTAACAAGCGTACGTTCTTTTGTGAAAATGTATAACGGAGAAGAAGGCCGGTAACTGCTCAGCATAAATGCTGTGTACCCGCTTTGTGTCATACCGATCAAAGCCCTTGCTTCCACATCATCTGAAATTTTGCAGGCATTGTAACAAATGGCATCGCTGAGAAAAGAAGGGGAGTGTGCCTGCGGTTTCAGGTCTCCTTCGCGGTTATAGCGGTATTCTTTGCGTTCCACTTCTGAAATAATTTTACGCATGGTTTGCACCACCAGTGCCGGGTGCTGACCGGTTGCGGTTTCACCGCTTAACATTACTGCATCAGCGCCTTCGAGTACAGCATTGGCCACATCGGTGATCTCGCTGCGGTTTGGTTTTACACGGTCGATCATGCTTTCCATCATCTGTGTAGCCACGATCACGGGTTTTGCGCGGTGGATGCATTTGCGGATCAGCTCTTTCTGGATCAGCGGTATCTGTTCAACCGGCAGTTCCACACCGAGATCGCCGCGTGCCACCATGATGCCATCGCTTTCAAGAATGATCTCGCGGATATTTGTCAGCGCTTCCGGCTTTTCTATTTTCGCGATGATCTTGGTTTTGCTTTTGCGCTCATCCAGTTTGCTGCGGAGGATCACAATATCTTTTACATGGCGAACAAAACTCAAAGCCACCCAGTCGAGTTGCTGCTCTATGATAAAATCCAGATCCTGCAGGTCTTTTTCGGTTAAAGCCGGCAATGAAATTTTTGTATCGGGCAGGTTAATCCCTTTTTTAGAGGAGAGTACACCACCCAGTGTCACCGTTACTTTTACATCTCCGTTTTTCTCGATCCCTGAAACCTTTACTTCGATCTTTCCGTCATCGATCAGGATGATATTGCCGATCACCACATCACCGGCGAGATTAGGATAGGAAACATAAATTTTTTCAAGGGTCCCGATGCATTTTTCGTTGGTAAATGTGAGTACATCGCCCACTTTTACTTCGAGCGCATTGTTGGCAATCTCACCTACACGGAGTTTGGGTCCCTGCAGATCACCGAGAATGGCGATATTATAAGGCTGTGTTTTATTGATATTGCGGATATGTTCGATGATCGCGAGTTTGTCTTCATGGCTGCCATGTGAGAAGTTGAGCCTGAATACATTCACACCTGCTTTCACGAGCTCGAGCAGTTTTTCGTAGGTATCGCATGCTGGCCCCACTGTTGCCACAATTTTGGTACGGTGGTTCACATGTTCAACACCTGCTTCTTTGTCCATGTCGCGATGCAGGTATTTATCGATGTTTTTAGACATTGTATGGTTTGTTTTGTTGGTTGGTTCTGCTTTCTGCTCTTTTAACTGGCCAGTATCTTCACGATCTTGAGCCAGTCGTCGGATATTTTTTGTTTTGCTTTCACTGCATTATCCAGCGGGGTATAATGCAGTTTGTTATTCAGGATACCCACCATTACATTGGTGCGGCCAGTGATCAAACATTCCACCGCATGATACCCCATGCGGCTTGCGATCAGCCTGTCGAGACAGGAAGGAGAACCTCCGCGCTGTATATGCCCGAGGATACATACCCTTGTATCCGCCTGCGGCAATCTTTCTTTGATGATCGCGGCGATCTCATTACCGCCGCCGAATTCATCGCCTTCGGCCACAACGATCAGGTTCACGAGTTTTTTTCTTTTCTCTTTTTCGGTGAGAGAAGAGATCAGTTCCTCGATATCGGTCTTGGTTTCGGGGATCAGGATATTTTCTGCGCCGGTGGCGATGCCACTGTGCAAAGCAATATATCCCGCATCGCGGCCCATTACTTCCACGATAAAAAGCCTGTCGTGTGCATCTGCTGTGTCGCGTATCTTATCAATGGCTTCCACGGCCGTATTCACTGCCGTATCAAAACCGATGGTAAAATCACTGCCGGCAATATCTTTATCGATGGTGCCGGGCAGGCCGATACAGGGGATATCAAACTCATTGCTGAATTTCTGTGCGCCACGGAAACTGCCATCGCCGCCAATAATCACGAGTGAATCGATCCCGCGGCGTTTCAGGTTTTCGTATGCTTTTTTGCGGCCTTCGTATTCAAAAAATTCTTTGCTTCTGGCCGTTTTAAGGATGGTGCCGCCGCGCTGTATGATATTGGCAACCGAACGGGAGTCCATTCTGAAAATATCATCATCAATCATACCGCTGTAGCCGCGCATAATACCATGTACTTCGAGTCCATGATAAATACCCGTTCTCGCTACGGCCCTGATCGCGGCATTCATACCCGGGGCATCCCCGCCGGAAGTAAGCACCCCGATTTTAGAAATTTGTTTTTCGGACATTGTAAGTGGTCAATTCTTCTTTAGTGCAATTAAATACCAATGGCAATCTTTCGTAATCTGATGTGTATCAGCTACACGGAGTTCCAAAAATAAGCATTTGAGTATAATTGCCAACTTATCAGCGCGTGGAAACCCTATTTCAAAGCTTTGCGGGGAAAAAAAATAACGGCAGTAAATCTTTTCCACCTTTTGCAATCCTTTGCAATGCTTGCTGCTGAAGGGTTTTACAACTTCTCTTCTGATTCGGGAAACAGAATAAAAATGCAAACAAACGTTAGGTAAAACTTATTCAGATAAGTGGATAGTTTATGGCTGAGCCGGCTTTAAAAAAATTTCAGCAAGCATACATCTTGCACTGCCACCGCCATTTTTTTCGATGGTATCGATGGGTGCATGAATAACGGGATTGTATTTTTCGATACAAACGATCTGTTCACTGGTCAGGGAACGGAATGCCTGCGACGACATTACCAAAAATTTTTCTCCGGTGCGGTTATGCACCTGCAGCATGTTACCGGCAAAATGATTCATCTGTGAAAAACTGATGGGAATGATTTCTTTACCGGTTTTGGAGAAAGAAGTTTCCAGCGATTTTTTTTCAGTTTTATCCGGGATGCTGTTCATACAGATCACCACATACTCGTCTGCCACACACATCATCACATTGGTATGATACACTGCATTACCCTTGTCATCAACCGAGTTAAAAAGAACGGGCTGGTATTGCATATCCATGCAGAACCGTTGTACCAGCGTGGCATCCGTCCGGGGTGACAAACAGGCATAGGCAATTTTATGAACCCTGTCGAGTACCATACTGCCTGTTCCTTCCAGGAATTTATTTTCCTCTTCATAGCGAGCGTAATCAATCAGTTTCCGGACGTTGAATTTTTCTGCAATGCTATCCAGTACCTGCTGCTTTCTTTCTTTTCTCCGGTTTGGCGCAAACATCGGATACAAGCAAACCGTACCGTTTTCGTGAAAAGAAATCCAGTTATTGGGAAAAACCGAATCGGGTGTGTATGGGTCAGGCGTATCATCCACCACTGTTACATCGATCCCTTTTTTTGTCAGTGTTTCTGCAAAACCATTGAATTCTGCCAAAGCTTTTTCCTGGATACCTGCAGAAGTATCAGCTGATTGAAAATAATTATTGGCAGCTGTTTCGCTGTTAAACCCAAAATTCACCGGGCGTATCATCAGCAGGTGCGAACTGTGTTGCATGCGTTGTTTTTAGAGTTCAATGGGTTTCCGTTGTAAGGGCATACTCATGCAATGAAACCCGCCCCGGGCCCTTGATAATTCGGCTGATGGCATCAATATCAGTGTGTCGCTGATCGTATCGGCAGCTAATTCGCCCGATTCCAGTTTCTGCAACAAATCATTTACCCGGATCGTTGCAAAACCCGCCTCACGGAATGCTTCCGTGGTTTTATCGTTCCGGTCGTATCCAAGCACTACGCCTTCTTTTAATGCAAGCAGGTTACAGGAATCCGTCCACTGCTCTCTCGCGCTGTACGGAAATTCATTGTTACCCGAATAAATAAACCGGGTTTCATTTTTGCAGCCCAGGTCGTTCTTGCTGATATCGGTTAACAGGTCTTCGAGGCTTTCAAAATAAGTGGGGTTGCCGGTATCGTTTTTATGGAACTGGATGATCTTTATCTTTTCTTCTTTTTTTACTTCCATGATGCGTTCGACCGCGTCTTTGTCTTCGTGCATGATTGCCTTGCGCGAAAAATTGCCCAGCATCACCCATACATCTCTTTTCACCTGTGTAAAAATGGTGTCGATATGCATATAGTCCCTTTTTTTGGGGATGCGGATGAGCGTCACTTTTTCCATCAGTCCTTTTTCGAAGAGCAGGTGCGTGATCCTGATGGCAGCTTCGGAACTGGTTCTTTCGCTGATGCCTACAAGCAGGTGCTGATCGCTCACCACCATAAAATCGCCGCCTTCGAGCGTGATTTTTCTTTCATCCTCTTCCTTTGGCATCAGGAAACTGTTTGTGGAATCCGGCAGCTCGAGTATGTTATTACGGTAAGCGGCAAAAAAAGGATGGTGGAAGAAAATATATTTCGCAAGGAGCGCTTCTCTTGTTCTCGCTTTTTTTGCGGGTTTGTTCAGCAGTACATGGTTTTTGATAGTGATGCCGATATCGCGGGTAAAAATAAAATTTGGTATCGGGGGAAATAGCAGCTCTTTCTGCAAAGCGGTCCCGGAAATAAAAGTCCTAGCAAGCTGTACGGCAGAATAGTTTTTTAATTCGTTCTGCACCGAGTAAGTGCATCCTTCCACGGCGCAGACAGATGCAATTAAACTGTTGCGTACTTCTTCCAGTTCCAGTACCTGTGCGAGCAGCCATTCAAGTTCGATCACTTTATCGGATGCGAAAAAAGCGGCACTGCCGGGTTTATAAAAATCCCGGTCATTTTCCGGGGCATCAACCGATACCGGTTTTCCCTTGATCTTCCCGGGGTCTAAAAAATACAAAAGGATCTTTGTATAATAATCATATTCATTCTTCCGGATCGTGTCGAGGTGAACGATGTCTTCAAAAAGCCAGTCCTGCGCTTTGGAAGGAACCACTTTCCCGAGGCCGCTGTCGGGGCTGTGTACCAGTAAACGTTGTAAAGTTCCGATCTCGGAGTTTACAAATAATATATTATCCATGCTTTGATGAATTAAGATTTGAAAAACAGTAACGGGGGTAGTGCAATAAGTACTTAATGATCGGGCATGGGGTTGAGGCCGCGGTACATCCATGCAAAATGGAGAGGTAACCCTGGAAACGATATCGCATCCTTTGTAATCATTGATGCAAGTTATGATTTTCCCGGCAAAGGATGGTTACCATTTAATGAACCGGTAACCGAAAGGATCCGGAAACGCACGAACATTTCTTCGCTGTACCATTTTTCTTTTCTTGTTTTGCGGACCACATCGGCATGTTCGCGCATTCCGTAGGCAAATTGCTGCATCTGTGTTTTGCTTTCCCAGATACTGAAAGTGGCCTGTTTGATCCAGGGAATTTCACCGATGCCCAATGAAAAAATAAAACCCGGGGCCTGCCGCATGCGGTCTGCCACCGTATCCACTTCTTTCCAGAAAGCAGTTAAACGGTTCAGGCGTATTGTTGCCCTTGTTAATACCCCGATCATTCCATCTGTATCCCTTTGTTTGGTAAGATCCCCGAAACAGGCTTTCCCGTCCCAGTAACCATGCCCTTCCACGGCCTGCATCTTTATCGTAAATTTTTCGCAGCCCCAGAACCGCCACCAGGAATGCAGGAACGGCGGCAATTGCGTTTCTTCTTCGCCAGTAATCAATACAGCCCATTGGCGCCAGTCGGGTGTTTTATCAAATGTTCCATTGCGTCCGCACCCCATCAATTTCCAGAAATGGATAGAAGGGGATAGCCATAAGGGTAAACGGAATACAGCCATTGATAACAAACCGGCCCATCCCAGCCATTTCGGGTACCTTGCCACCACCAGTGTGCAGATCATAAAACAAACTCCCTTTTTACAATGAAACGGTTAATTTTCCGGTATGAAGTTATTGCTAAGCAACATACAACAACTGGTAAATGTTCGTGAGGAAACATCATTGCTCAGGGGAGAGGCGCTTGGCATATTACCTGTGCTTACCAATGCCTGGCTGCTCATTGAAAACGGGCAAATTGAATCGTATGGACTGATGGGAGGAGCCATGCCGCAGGCAGAAGAAATCATTGATGCAAAAAGTGCAACGGTTTTGCCCTGCTGGTGCGATAGTCATACACATCTTGTATTTCCGGCAAGCAGGGAAGAAGAATTTGTAGACAAACTGAAAGGGATGAGTTATGCAGATATTGCAGCAAAAGGCGGCGGTATCCTCAATTCGGCAAGAAAACTCAATGAAACACCGGAAGAGATTTTATTTGAACAGGCGAAACTTCGTTTGGAAGAAGTAATGCATCTGGGAACCGGCGCTGTCGAAATAAAATCAGGATATGGATTAACAGTGGAAGGGGAATTAAAAATGCTGCGCGTGATCAGGCGGTTGAAGCAATGGGCGCCGATCCCTGTAAAAGCCACTTTTCTCGGCGCACATACCTATCCCCTGGCTTATCGCGATGACCATGAAACGTATATACGTCAGATCACAGATGAAATGCTTCCGGTGATTGCAAGAGAGGGACTTGCTGATTATATAGATGTGTTTTGTGAAGATGGATTTTTTTCAACCGATGAAACAGAAAGGATCTGCAGGGCAGGAAAGGGGTGGGGATTGAAGCCCAAAATACACGCCAATCAACTGAATCTCTCCGGCGGCGTTCAAACCGGTATCAAAATGAACGCGGTTTCTGTGGATCATCTTGAAACAATGGATGATGGGGCCATCCGTGCGCTGGCATCTTCCACAACCATCGGGACATTATTGCCCACGGCCGCTTTTTTTCTGCGGATGCCTTTTCAGCCTGCGAGAGAATTGATTGATAACAATTGTGCGGTTGCACTGGCTTCGGATTATAACCCGGGTTCGAGTCCCAGCGGGAACATGAACCTGGTTGTGGCTATGAGCTGTATCCGTATGCGGATGTTGCCGGAAGAAGCCATCAACGCCGCCACACTGAATGGCGCTTATGCAATGGAAGTTGCGGATATAGTTGGCAGCATCACTCCAGGCAAAAGGGCTAACCTGATCTTCACCCGGCCCATTCCTTCCATTGCATATCTGCCCTATGCTTTTGGATCCGATCTTATTGACAGGGTCATGATCAATGGTGCATTTATTTGAGTATATTTAAAAGCAGTATGACCGTTATTCCTCAATTGCATGCTTATGTCGAGTTTTCGTTTTTATGATAAAAAAGATGTTTTATCCGTAGTGCGGATCCGTAGGTTTGAAACCAAACTTGGTGAACGGATACAGGTGCTGGCCGACCCGAAACAGCTGGAAGCTTCCCTGCAGCGTTCTTCCGCTTCCTTTGTATTGCTGGGCGTTCCGGAAGATATTGGTGTAAAAGCAAACCATGGGGTTGGTGGTACGGATTCTGCCTGGCTGTCTTTTCTACATGCGTTTCTGAACATTCAAAGCAGCGACTTTCTCGATGGCAACAACATATTACTGCTGGGACATTTCGATTTTTCCGGTATGGAAAAACTGATCGAACAGAATGCACATGATTTTGAAGAGAAAGTGGAAGCCTATCGCCATGCAGTGAACCAGATCGATGATGAAGTGGAGCAGATCATCCATATTATCACACAGAATAAAAAAATCCCGATCGTGATCGGCGGCGGGCATAACAATTCATACCCCTGTATCAAAGGTGCAGCGAAGGGGTTTTACAAAGCCGGGGTGATACCGATCGCGCAGATCAATGCCATCAATCTCGATGCTCATGCGGATTTCAGGCCTATGGAGGGCCGGCACAGCGGCAACGGCTTTACCTATGCGGAAAACGATGGGTACCTTGAAAAATATTGCGTGATCGGTATCCATGAAAATTATATCCCGCAGAATGTATGGATGGATATGGTGAACAATCCTTTTGTGGACTGCATCACATATGAAGACATTTTTGTTCATGAAAAAAGAACTTTTCTCCAGGCAGTGGGCCATGCTACTGCATTTACCGATGATACACTTTGCGGTATCGAGCTGGATATGGATTGTATTGAAAATACATTAAGCAGCGCCGGCAGTCCCGCCGGTGTGAGCGTAAACCAGGCGAGGCAATACCTCAATTTTGCAGCGGCCGACAGTAAAGTGGCCTACCTGCATATCTGCGAAGGTGCTGTTCAATTATCCGATGGAAGAAAAGCGGATGGCACCGGCAAACTGATCAGTTACCTCGTAAGTGATTTTGTAAAAGCAATGATGACCTAATTGGCCTG
>SAIX01000021.1 GCA_004028765.1 Chitinophagaceae bacterium
GCCTTTTTGATGCATGTTTCTTTTTATTTATCAAATTAAAATAAAAAATATTTATATTATTTAATCCATAAACAACAATTTTAGTAATTTCATTACCTGAATAAATCATATTGTAAATTATATTATTAATAACCGCTGACCCGGTTTTTACCTGTAACACCATAAAATCCCAACCAATGTCATTGATCAAATTAGAGTACATCTGGCTAGATGGTTACAAACCAACACAGAGCTTACGAAGCAAAACCAAAATTGTAAAATCTGATGAACTCGATGGCACACTGGCTTCACTGCCCGTGTGGTCATTCGATGGCTCATCAACCGAACAGGCGCCGGGCGGGTCTTCAGACTGCCTGTTAAAACCTGTTTATTTTGTGAAAGACCCCCAACGCCGCGACGCATACCTGGTTATGTGCGAAGTGCTGAACGCCGATGGTACGGCGCATGAGTCCAACGGCCGTGCAACCATTGAAGACGACGACAACGATTTCTGGTTTGGGTTCGAGCAGGAATATTTTCTATGGGACCCGAATACCGATAAACCCCTGGGCTTTCCGGAAGGCGGCTATCCCGGCCCCCAGGGTCCGTACTATTGCTCTGTGGGTGCTAAAAATGCATTTGGCAGGGATATCGTGGAAGAACACCTGGATGCCATTATCGATGCAGGCATCAATGTAGAAGGTATCAACTCTGAAGTGGCAGCCGGTCAATGGGAGTTCCAGATATTCGCCAAAGGCGCCAAAGAAGCCGGCGACCAGATGTGGATTGCCCGCTACCTGCTTGAAAGGATCGGTGAAAAATACGGTGTTGCCGTAAACTGGCATTGCAAGCCGCTGGGCGCCCTCGACTGGAACGGAAGCGGTATGCACGCCAATTTTTCGAACGGCATCCTGCGCACCTGTGGTGACAAATCCGTATACGAGAAAATATGCGAAGCCTTCCGCCCTGTGGTGAAAGAACATATCGAAGTATATGGAGCCGATAACCACATGCGCCTCACGGGGAAACATGAAACCGCTTCTATACACGATTTCTCCTATGGTATTTCCGACAGGGGTGCATCCATCCGTATCCCGATTGCTACCGTACAGCGTGGCTGGAAAGGGTATCTCGAAGATCGCCGGCCCAACTCTGCAGCCGATCCCTATAAAGTGGCGGCACGTATCATCAAAACCGTAAAATCGGCAAAATTATAATCAGGCAATTGCAAAGATACCGGTTGTATAACCGTGTTTTTTGACAAACGAACCCGGCTTTTTAGCTGGGTTTTTTGTTGCAGAACAATTTTCTATTGACCCGGCATTTGTACACTTCCCAACATCCTTGCGTCGCACACTTGTACATAAGGATCACAGAGGAGCAAAATAAAAATTCACTTACTTGTTCACACTGTAACATGCACCCGGCTTCCCGATCAAATCCCGTGAATCTTTTCAGGTTCCTGCATGACGACATGCCAAAAAAAAGCCCACCAAATCTGGTGGGCTTCGTAGCGAGGAGCAGACTTGAACTGCCGACCTTCGGGTTATGAATCCGATGCTCTAACCAGCTGAGCTACCTCGCCGGGTACCGCTTTGCTAACGGGCTGCAAATATAGTGGGTTTGGCTAAAAAAGGGCGCTAATAGGCCAAAAGTTTCGCGATACGCTCCGAAACTTTGACAGGCGAGGGCAGCATCGCCGCCTCTAAAGAGAGATTAATGGGAACTGCCGGCAGGTTCCGTGCCCCAAGCACTTCCACCTTCGCATCCAGAAAATGATAACAATGGTTGCTGATGCGTAACGACAAAGCCTCAGCAAATGAATTATGCTGCTGCTCCTCACTCAATACCAATACTTTTCCGTGTTTTTGTACAGTTGCAAAAACCAATTCTTCATCTAAGGGGAACAAAGTACGGAGGTCAACCACTTCTACCTGTCCCGGGTATTGTTCTGCAGCCGCTTTGGCCCAGTATACACCCATCCCATAAGTGATGATGCAAACCGTTTCCCCTTTTTTGAGTTTATCGGTATTGGCTTCCAGCGCAACCCGCGCCTTGCCCAATGGCAGAACATAGTCCTTATCCGGCTCTGCCGTTCTTGCCTCATCGGTCCCGGGTACTTTGCTCCAGTACAGGCCTTTATGCTCCAGCATCACTACGGGATTGGGATCGAGGAATGCGGCTTTCATCAATCCCTTCATATCAGCAGCATTGGAAGGATAGACCACTTTAATGCCTTTCACAGAGAGTAAAGTGCTTTCTATACTGCCGCTGTGATAAGGGCCACCACCGCCATAGGCACCGGTTGGTACACGCAATACCATCTGTACCGGGAATTTCCCATTCGAAAGATAGCAGGATTTTGAAGCTTCTGTGATCAACTGGTTCAAACCCGGATAGATATAATCCGCGAACTGGATCTCTACAATTGGTTTCATCCCCAATGCCGACAATCCAACGGTTGATCCAACGATATATGCTTCCTGTATCGCAGTATTAAAAACGCGGTGACTTCCAAATTTATCTGCGAGTGTTGCTGCTTCCCTGAAAACACCGCCAAGTCTCGCACCTACATCCTGCCCGTATAATACGGCTTCTGGGTATTCTTCCAGTATCTCTTCAATGGCGTGAAGTGCCGCATCCACCATCATCACCCGTTCTGTATTGCGGCCAACACGGTTTCCTTTTTCGGTTGTTACTACAGTGGGTGCAAAAACATGTTGCTCAACCTGCAAAGGATCGGGTTCGGCACTCTGCACCGTTTTCTCAAAATCAGCCGCTACTATTTCCCTGCAACGCGCTTCGGCCTGGTTGATGGCCTGCTCCTCGTATCCAACGCCTGTTAAGAGTAAACGCAGTTTGGGCAGTGGGTCATATAAACCATGTTTCAAAAGGTCTTCCCTGCTTCTGTAAAATTCTTTTCGTACACCGCTGGTATGATGCCCGAGCAGTGGAACACGCGCGTGAACCAGCACAGGCTTTCTTTCCATTCTCGCATACCCAATGGCCTGCTGCATTGTTTCATAAGAAGGAATAAAATCGCTGCCATCACACTGCAAACGTTTCAGCCCTTTAAAGCCGGCAGCATATTCATAAGCATTGTTGGTACGTATTTCCTCTGCAGCGGCACTGATGCTCCATTCATTGTCCTGAACCAGGTAAATGATAGGCAATTGTTTTAAAACAGCGAACTGAAGCGCTTCACTCACTTCGCCTTCCGAAACACTGCCATCACCCAGCGAACATAACACAACGGGCAACTCTCCATCGGTTGATTTACGAAACAATGCCGATCCGGTTTGTTCGAGAAACTGCAACCCCTGTGCAATACCCGTGCTCGGGATGGCCTGCATACCGGTAGCACTGCTCTGGTGTATGATGGAAGGTTTATTGCTGTCGCGGCTGCTGGGATGACAATAATAAGAACGCCCACCGGAAAAAGGATCTTCTTTTTTGGCAAGCAGCTGCAGCATCAGCTCATGCGGTTGAAACCCGATCGATAATAAAATACTGTCGTCGCGATAATAGGGGCTTACCCAATCGCAGGGCAGTAATTGCATTCCTGCAGCAATCTGTATTGCTTCATGCCCTTTTGAAGTGGAATGAACATACCTGCATACCTGCCGGTTGGCTTCATAGGTATCCGCCATGTTCCTTGCGGTAACCATCAGTTGGTAGGCATGCAATAATTTATCGGGTGTGAGCATTTCCTGTACTTGATCTTGCCGAAAGCTATTTGATCTCGAGTGAGAATATTTTTTCATTTTGGTAAAAGCCTTCCAGTACATCATTGGTAACACATTCACCTACACCCGCCGGTGTTCCTGTATAGATCAGGTCGCCGATATTGAGTGAGAAATATTGTGAAACATGTGCAACGATCACATCAAACGGGAAGATCATATCACTGGTATTGC
The DNA here is from genome assembly GCA_004028765.1 of Chitinophagaceae bacterium. Lineage (GTDB taxonomy): Bacteria > Bacteroidota > Bacteroidia > Chitinophagales > Chitinophagaceae > Sediminibacterium. The sequence continues at coordinate 3,897 of SAIX01000021.1, forward strand.
CCGATTGAACCAGTTCCTTGTTTTTCTGAAGCGAAAAAAGAATCGGCTTCTCACGCAGTTCAGGTGTAAACGGTATCCACTTACCGATAATGGCGGAATTGTCCCAGGCTTTTGCTTTTTCCCAGGGCAGGCCTTTCTTTTTTAATTCGGCCTGGATATCTCTTGCGGTAAAATCGATCCCGATGGTGAATGCATCATAATATTCATGCGCATCGTATTCACCCACATACCTGCCGTTCTTACAGATCCGGAGCACCACTTCCGTTTCATAGTGCAGCTCATTGGTGAATTCAGGGTAATAGAAAGGTGCATTGGAAAGCAGCAGCGCCGATTTGGGTTTCATAAAAATCACCGGCTCTTCGGGTACAGCGTTTCCCAATTCTTTTGCATGATCGGCGTAATTGCGGCCTACACAAAAAATCTTCATAAAGTTGGTTTTAAAATAGTAAGTAAATGACGGGATCCGTTCATACGTCACTTAGTTTATATTTCTCTCCGGTAAACGCTGAAAAGCGGCCGGTTATTATTCAAAGTTCAGGCTATTGGCCATGTTCATGGTCCGCTCAATCCCGGTAGTAGCAAAAGACTCGATAATTTCAACACATTTTTCGATCTTTTGTTGAACAATGGGGATCTCTTCCGGCGTCCATCTTCCCAATACAAAATCAACCTGCCGTCCTTTGGGAAAATGATTACCGATACCAAACCTGAGTTTAGGATACTGATCCGTTCCCAATGTCAGTTGAATATCGCGCAAACCATTGTGCCCCCCATCGCTTCCCGAACCGCGTAACCTTACTTTACTGAGCGGAAGCGCCAGTTCATCCACGATCGTCAATGTTGCGGCCATTTCAATTTTTTCCTTGTCCATCCAGTATTTGAAAGCTTTGCCGCTCAGGTTCATGTAGGTAGTGGGTTTGATGCAGATAAAGGTCTTCCCTTTCCACTTCAGTTCCGCCATATCGGCGAGCCTGTCTGGTTTAAAAAAACCGCCATGTTTTAATACAAAAGCGCTTATTACATCAAAACCGATATTATGCCTTGTATGGCGGTATTCATCCCCGATATTACCCAAACCAACGATCAGAAACTTATTCATACAGGGATCAAAATTAGCCCCTAAAATCTAATGCGCAAAGCAAGGTGGATAAAGCGCGGGCCCGGCTGAAATAAGGATTTTACCTGAACAAATCTTATTTTCATGGCCGCGGAAACGCGGCATTCTATGCAAGAGCCTGTTTTAAAATCCATACAATCGCTTTTTCTGAAACTGGCCAATCTCGGGATCACTGATGACCTGAGTTTCCACGAAAAGAAAAAAACACAATTGCTGAATGTGGTGGTGGGAAGCGGCATCCCCGTTAATGCGTATTTTGGTATTCACAATGCACTGCACGATAAAACGCTTCTTGCTTTTATCAATCTCTGTCTGCTGATCGGCGGCTTTCTTATTTTATATATCAACAGCAAACGGAAATTCCTGCTTGGCAGGCTGGTAATGACGTTTCTTGCCAGCATCCTTTTTTCTGCAAGCGCCGTTTTTTTCAGGAATGGTGGTGAGTACTACCTTATTGCAAACCTCATCATCATCATCATTTATTTTACTGAAAAGAAATTCCTGGTCTCTGTCACACTGCTGAATTGTCTTTTGTTTATCGGTATCAAAATTTTCCTGATGGGTTCTTATGTGTATGATACCGTTCCGTTAAGCAGGGTTGTGTTTAATATTTCATGGACGCTGCTTACCATGGTACTGGCATTGATGTTTTTTAAAAATGAACAGGTTTCTTATCAGAAGCAGGTTGAAGAAAAAAACCGGGAGCTCGAAGAGCTGAATAAAACAAAACAAAAATTATTTTCGATCATTTCGCATGACCTCAAATCGCCGATTGCGCAGTTAAAAGGCTCTCTTGATCTTGTAAACCGCGAATATCTTTCACCGGAAGAATTCGGTAAAATTTCCGTGAAACTGAGTGCGCAGGTCGACCAGCTCCATATCACCCTAGATAACCTGTTACGATGGAGTATCAGCCAGTTCCAGGGCATTGTGGCCAGGCCTGAAAAAACAGCGCTGCCTGATTTTTTCCATTCACAACTATTGCCTCTGCTGAAACAAAGTATTGAAGGAAAAAATATTGTTCTTACAACAGATATCCCTGATCTTTCCGTGTTTGCTGACACCGAACACCTGCTGCTCGTATTCCGGAACCTCTTGGCCAATGCCATCAAATACAGTTACCAAAACGGAACGATCACCATTACGGCACATAAGCAAGGAAACACCATCATTACTGAAATTACAGATGAAGGCATTGGTATGAACGAAGAAACCTGCAGGTCGATCTTTAATCCTGTGAGTATGGTTTCCTTTACAGGTACTTCTAACGAGAAAGGAACGGGGCTGGGATTGAAACTATGCAAAGAGTTTATCGAAAAAAACAGCGGGCAGGTATGGGTGGAAAGCCAGGAACAGAAAGGAAGTACATTCTATGTATCGCTGCCTCATGCAAATTAAAAGCCCGGTACAAAAATACCGGGCTTTTGAAATATTGATTGAGAAATTATTTCTTTTTCTCGTCCTTCGCTGCAGTGGCTTCTTCCTGTTTTAACTGGCGCGTTAATACAACAGAAGCAATAGGGATACGCGGAGAGTTCATGATCTCCAGGCCATTCACTTTTACATCTTCCACGCGGATATTACCATTCAGGTCGAGGTTGGTGATATCCACTTCGATATTTTCTCTCAGGTCTTTCGGCAAAGCCTTTACTTTGAGGGAATTGATCTTGGTGATCAGTTTACCACCCCCTTTTACACCCACTGAAGTACCTGTGAATTTGATCGGTAACGTAGCCACTACTTTTTTATCGTCCATCAGTTCGAGCAGGTCAACATGGATCAGTGAATCGTTCACTTTGTCGAACTGAAGATCCTTCAGGATACATTTGTATTTTTTGCCATCAACGGCAACTTCTGCCAACTGAAATTCACCAGTGTACACCAAAGGCTTGAAAGCCTTCGCGGAAGCATAAAAATTCACTTCTTCGGCACCCCCGTAAATTACACCCGGCACATTTTCCTGAGAGCGAATCTGGCGGGCGGCTTTTTTGCCATGTTCGGTCCTCAGGACACCTTCGATTGTAATTGTTTTCATGATTTAAATTTTGGACGGCAAAGGTAGGGAACAGCAGGCGAATAACCGCCAATCGGAGAATAATAATTACTGAAAGCGACTGGTTTCGAAGTGTTGAAACAATCACTTGACAAATAATAGATTACGAATAATAATTTACACCTATTATTTATCCCTTCCCCTCAGCTGGGAATGAATAAAGAGACTGGTTATACTTTTATTTTCGTAGGCATTCCGGATCGCGATCGCAAAAAGATCGGCAACAGAAAGCACTTTGATCTTTGCACTTTCCTGGCGCAATGGTATTGTATCGCAAACCACAAGTTCTTCCAGTACACTGTTCTCGATATTTTCATAAGCCTTGCCGCTTAACACAGGATGCGTAATCAAAGCCCTTACACTGCGCGCACCTTTTTCTTTCAACAAACCTGCAGCTTTTACAAGTGTTCCGCCGGTATCGCAGATATCATCAACCAGCACAATATCTTTATCCATTACATCCCCGATCACCACCATACTTGCGATCTCATTTGCGCGTTTCCGGTGTTTGTCGCAAATCACCATTTCAGCATTAAAATAACTGGCGATTTCCCGAACACGGTTGGTACTGCCCACGTCAGGTGCTGCAAAACAAAGATTGGTGAGTTTTAGCTGTTCGATGTATGGGATGAATATCGCTGAACTGTCAAGATGATCTACTGGTACATCAAAAAAAGCCTGTATCTGCGGAGCGTGCAAATCCATCGTAATAACACGGTCTGCACCAGCAGCCTGGATCAGTGTTGCGATCAGTTTTGATCCGATGGCAACACGGGGTTTGTCTTTCCTGTCCTGACGCGCAAAACCATAATAGGGCACTACTGCGATGATCTTGTAAGCGCTGGCACGTTTGGCCGCATCGATCATCAGGAGCAATTCCATCAGGTTTTCTGTAGGTGCGTAAGTGCTTTGCACCAGAAAAACATAATCGCCGCGGATACTCTCAAGAAAAATGGGTTGAAACTCCCCATCACTGAATTTCTGAATATTTACTTTACCGATGGGGGCGCCAAAACGTTGGGCGATTTTTTCTGCCAGCATCAGCGAACCGGTGCCCGAGAAAATCTTGACGGATGGGTTCATATAAGAGGAATGTGCGGCGAAGATAGAACTTCAGATAGGAAATTGTATTTTGATTTTTCAATAATTTTCACCATGCGGAATTTTTCTATTAAAGACTGGGCCGAAGACGACCGGCCCCGGGAAAAGCTGCTGCAAAAAGGCCCTTCCGCATTAAGTGATGCCGAGTTACTCGCGATCCTGATCCAGAACGGAACAAAGAACCGTTCGGCACTGGACCTTGCTAAAAATCTTTTACAAACCACGGGGAACCATCTCCCGGATTTATCGATGCTAACAGTAGCGGATATCCGTCGAAAAGGGATCAAGGGTATTGGTGAGGCGAAAGCTGTCACCATCATCGCAGCACTGGAACTGGGTAACCGCAAACAGGCCGCTGAAAGAAAAAAAGCGCGCATCACCAAAAGCGCCGATATCGCTGAATTCCTGCGGGCACAGCTTGCTTTTAAACCCATCGAAGTTTTCGCCGTGCTTTTTCTCAACCGGAGCAATACGATCCGGAAAATGGAGATCATCAGTGAAGGAGGGCTTACCGGAACAGTTGCCGATCCAAGGGTTATCCTTAAAAAAGCACTGGAACAAAATGCCACGGCTATGATCCTTTGCCACAATCATCCCGGCGGCAGTACACAACCCAGTAAAGCAGATGAATTGGTTACACAAAAAATAAAACAGGCTGCACAAATGCTCGACATCATGGTGATCGATCATATCATTGTCAGCAGCGAAGGCTATTTCAGCTTCGCGGATGCAGGTATGTTATGATCGTTTTTGATAGAGAGCGTACTATGCCTGTGCAGTAGGCCCGCCGAAATTCATCGGGATCTCAATATGTTCAAGGTCTTTGATCGGCCCATTGGCTGCTTCAAAACGCTCGATATTTTCTTCCAATGCTTTCATAAAACGCTTGGCATGCATCGGCGTAAAAATGATACGCGATTTCACTTTGCTCTTGGGTGTGCCAGGCATCACATTCACAAAATCGATCACAAATTCTGCATTGCTGTGTGTGATAATGGCCAGGTTGGCATAACTGCCTTCAGCGGTTTCTTCGCTGATCTCGATATTTAATTGGGAAGGTTGCTGTTCCATATTGCTTTTATCTGTCGCGAAGGTAATCAGGAGATGGCAGAAATAATACCGAAATATAAACAAGCAAAAGGCCGGTTAAATAACCGGCCTTTGTATGAGGAAAGAGTTTTCAGGAATTAGTTAACATCCCAGAAAATCTTTGTTTTGAATACATCTACCGTACCCTGTGCTTTTACGTTGTCTCCGTTAGAACCCAGTTCAGTACCAGGATAGAAGAGACGCAGCGGCCTGTCGGTGGTTGTAACCTGCGGAGTTTGCGGAGTATTCGGAAGACGGGTTCTCCTGTATTCAGTCCAGGCTTCAAAACCATTGAAGTTGGCCAAAGCAAACCATTTCTGTGTTGCAATTGCCGCCAGTTTATCCGTAGAAGCAGCCCAATCACAGTTATTGATACCACTTGAAGTGAGTACGTTGGCATTCGCAGTGCTGCTGCCTACCAGGCGGAATGCCTGGCGAACACCTTCTTCAAAATAACCCTGTGCTGTACCCGCAAGTGTAACAGCAGGGAAACGCTGCTTCAGTTCTGCAAGGCAGAATTGTACTTCAGCAGCAGACATGATCACATAAGGACGGCCATAATCTCCCTTTACGAGCAGGCTTGGTCCGAGTGCACTGGCTGCAGAAGGCAGGTAACCTGAACTTACACCAAAAGGAATACCCGTATAGTTGCTGGCAATCTCAGGATTAAGGCTCACTCCCGGTGTTGAACTAGCCTCTCCACCGTTCGCATAACCAAATCGCTTCAAACGGAAGGTATCGTTGTTGGCTTTAAGTGAGTTCACAAAAAATTGCGTAAGACGAGGATAGTTATTCAACGCACGTTTTGCACCTGTTTCAGAATAACCCCAGGTGTTGTACACAGGGTTTGTATGTCCTGCTACTGCTTCATATCCCGGGTTTACTGCTGCTTCAGCACCGGTAAGCCAACCACCACCCTGCGTAACAATTTTGTTTACTTCAGTAGTGATATAGGCATCGCGGCCTGAAATTCTCGCCTGGTGAACAAGGATACGCAGTTTCAGAGAGTTCGCAAACTGGATCCATTTAGTGGTACTTCCTTTGAACATGATATCAGAAGAAGCATAGGCACTTGCAAAAGCATTTGCACTGAGGTCTTTGATAGCATCATCCAGCAAAGTGATCAAACCTTCGTATACGGTTTTCTGATCGTCAAACTTGGGAGCAAGTGAACCCACTCCTTTTAATGCATCGCTGAAAGGTACGTTTCCATACATATCCACCAGGTGCTGGAAGATAAACGCTTTCATTACTTTGGCGGGGCCTTTCAGATAGCTCTGACCGGCTGCATCCGCACCATTGATCACATACTGGTAATCTTCCAGGTTGTCGTAAAATCCATCCCAATAGTTGAAATCACCATTGGTGAAGTTGTACGAGAAGATGGTGGTTGACAGGATGTAACCATTTGACTGTGTCCACTGACCAGACCAGTAAGATCCCAGTTCATTAGGACCTACCATATTGGTGGAAGTGGTGTTAAGGGCGTTGGCAATTACGAACGCCGGGGTTGCTGTAGGCAGTGAGTTGGGGTTTGTGTTGACGTCAAGAAAAGACTTGCTACAACCCGTTCCAAGGACCGCCGCTAACCCGAGGATATATAATGATTTCATTTTCATCTCATTCTAATTTATTGGTTAGTGATAAGTGATTAGAACGTAAGGTTTACGTTAAATCCATATTGACGAACCGGAGGAGTCTGGCCTGTATTGTTGATACCCTGGCCATTTCCTGTTGTATAGCTGAACTCGGGGTCAGTATAGAAATTGTTCTTATCCACAATGGTAAACAGGTTACGACCGAACAGTGCAACACTGGCAGCAGTAAATACCTTCGTCTTTCTCACGATGCTGGCAGGCAAATTATAAGAGAGGTTTACATCTCTCAATTTGATGAACCAGGCAGAGTTTACGAAGTTTTCTGAGATCAAACGGTAGTTGTTAACCCAGAGTGCATACTCAGGCTCACGAACCTGTACAGTTGTGTTTGGAACGATTTTACCTGAAGCATCGATATAGGCAGAGTTCGGGAAGATCTGCGGAGCCCTGTTTTCAGTCCATTTACCAGAACCGGTAAAGGTCATCTGGCGGCCGAGGTCAGAGTACATCACGTTACCACCGCGGTATTCGAAGTTAAAGGTGAAGGTGAAATCGCTATAAGACAGTTTGTTCGAGAAACCTGCAATATGACGGGGCAATGTACCACCGCGCGGGGTAAGACCTGCATCACGCAAAGGATAACCGGTTGTTGCGTTCACCAGTCTCATACCAGAACCATCTGATGCATACTGGTAGCCATCCGTTTTCAGGATCGGGAAACGCTGACCTTTGATTACGTTTACGTTTGCATAGCTGTAACCGCCATATTGGAATTCAGTGATACCAGGATACAGATCAACCACCTGGTTATCGTTATAAGAATAACGGAAACCAACATCCCATTTCAGTTTGCTCTTGCGCAGGATCTGTACTTTCAGATCAGCTTCATAACCCCAGTTTTTAGATTCACCTACGTTGATCAGGAGGTTAGAGAAACCGGTACTATTCGGAACTTTTACCGTGATCACCTGGCCAACAGAACGCTGAGTATACGCTGTTACATCGAGGTTAACCCGATTGTTGAACAACTGGAACTCACCGCCCGCTTCGTAAGAAGTTACGAACTCAGGCTTCAGGTTTGCATCAGGCAATGTGTTACCCACTGTTAAACCCACTGTACTTCCGAAGGGGAAGTTTGAACCGTTCGGATAGGTAAGATCCAGGCCATATAAAGGCAGGTTATCATTACCATTCTTATTGTAGTTCAGGCGGATTTTAGCGTAGTTCAATGTTTTGCTCTTCAGGCTGGGTAAAGCATCTGTTGCAACGAATGACAGACCCACACCATAGTATGCATAAGAATACAGGCTTGCATCCCTGGTTGGTTTGAAGAAGCGTGATGTCCAGTCATAACGGAAAGAACCGTTCAGGAAGATATAATCCTTATAGCTGGTGGTAAAGTCAGCATAAGTGCCATATTTTCTTTCTGTTGAATTGGATTCTGAACCGGCAACGTTACCCTGGCGGTTAGCGATATTGTAAACGCCCGGTACCACGATTGAACTGGAAGAAACGTTGATTGATTTTGTGGTACGCTGGTAAACAGAATAACCCAGGATCAGTTTATTGGAGAAAGCACCAATGTCTTTCTTCAATTGCGCCTGTGTTTCGTTGTTTACCACATTCTCTGTAGAAGAGTAATCGTTTACAGAACCTAACTGGTCAGAGATGGCGCGATAGATACCGGGGTAGTCATCCGCATGCTGCCATGGAGCAGGGATATAAGCCGTGTTCTTTGCGAAATCTGAATAAAGGAACTGCTCAACGATGTTTTTACCGGTACGTGAGTTGTTCATCACACCCAAACGGTTTGAGAAACTTAACCAGGGCAATGCACGGTAAGTGATTTCAAAATTACCGGAAATGTTAGCGTCTTTGTAACGGAGACGGTTTACATCGGCATTGAAATAGGGGTTGTTATAATAGTCGTTGAAATATCCGTTCGGGTTGGCGAAGATATTGGTTCTCCAGTCCCTGAACTGATCGATCGGAATATTTGCGGCAGTATTGATGATGTCATTATAGAAATCAGAACCTGTTCTGTCATAATCCGCCTGTGTATAGCTAACATTAAAGCCAGTGCTGATCTTTCCGTATTCTTTGGTAGCTGCCAAGCGAACACCGGTACGCTGGCTGCGGTCGTTCGGAACGATACCTGCGATTTTCTGGTTTTCAACTGACATATAATAAGTACCATAATCATCACCACCCTGGAAGCTTACCTGGTTGTTTACAGAAACACCGATGTCGAAAGCTTTGCGGCGTGCATTCGGGTAATTGGCATAAGGAACCACCATTTTATCACCGGCAGCATCGATCACACGGCCGATGATACGCTGGGTACCATCGAATGCATCACCATACTGCTGGTTTTCATAAGGCCTCCAGTTTTCTTTCATCCTTACAAGGTAATCTGAGCTGTACCCAGCCTGACCATATACATAAGGGTAATACTGTGAACCCTGTCCATAAGTAGTCTGGAACTGAGGCAGGAAGCTGATCTGCTCAAAGTTTGTTGTATTTGAGTAAGTGGCTTTCAGTTTGCCTTTATTACCTTTTTTAGTAGTAATTACCAGTGCACCGTTGATACCGGCAGAACCGTACAGGGTAGCGGCCTGACCACCTTTCAGGATGGTAACACTTTCAATATCGTTGGGGTTGATGGTGGCAAGAACCGTAGAAGTTGTTTGCATACCATCCAGTACCACGAGGGCTTCGTTGTTACCGGTAAGTGAGCGGTAACCACGGAGAACGATTTTGGTTGAAGGATCAACGCTGTTGTTCACGTTGTAAACAGCCAGACCAGATACTTTACCAGAAAGTGCCTGGGCAAGTTGCGGTGAACGGCCGTTGGTAACTTCTTCATTAGAAACCCTGGCATACGCATATCCGATCTCTTTGATCTTCTTTTTGATGCCCTGGGCAGTTACCACAACGTTCTCCAGTTCATTGACTTTCTTAGACAATGAAATGTTCAGAACAGAAGCCTTTCCGACTTTCTGCTCATAATCGTTAAAACCAACGGCAGAAAACACCAGGACGGCATTTTCAGAAGCACTGATTTTGAATGAACCGTTGGCATCACCAACAGCTGCAGTGCTTGTACCCTTGATCTTAACAGAAACGCTGGGGATAGGTGCTCCCTGGTCATCTTTTACGGTACCCGTGATCGGACGTACCTGTGCAATGACGGCCGAGCTAAAGCACAGCACCGCCACTACAAGTGTGGATACAATTTTCTTCATGTTTTTAGTTTTTGGATAAACTTTTGAGTGGACGAATATAGCCAATCGATCCATATTGTTAAAAAAAAACTAATTCAACAAATTTTACAATTGGTTAACCCGTCCGGTCCGGATTTAAGACCTGCCGACAGAAAAAAAGGCTGCATAAATTCTAAAATTTTCGTTAATACATAATTTTAACTATGTCTAAAATATTTATTATCATTTTTTATTAATAAAATAAATATATAATAAAATTTCGGGCATCTTTTTTTGTAAAACTCCCTGCCGAATTATTATCGGATCAGGTTTTTGATAAGCGGTTAATTCAAAAAATATGGCAGGGCGATTGTTTTCAGATACTTTTGCGCCATGTTATTATTAGATGGCAAAAT
>SAIX01000022.1 GCA_004028765.1 Chitinophagaceae bacterium
AGGAAAGTCTTAAACACAATGACGACCAGGATAATAACATGGTTACCGGTGTTGGCATACGGAACGGCTCTTCGGTACCGGTTACTTTTTATTTCAGCTATGATGGCAGAAGCCATGATGAAAATTATTCGATCGGCGGCGGTGAGGCCCGTGATTATAAAATAAACGGCCGCTCTGTTTATATCATCCTGTATACCACGCAAGCAGATGGTTCGAACAAAACACAGGTAACAAGGCTTGAAAAAGGCGGGCACTATGTTTTGTATTTTGATTCGTCGGATTATTCCTGGAAAGTGGGATAGGTTGATAATGTGATTTTTCCGGGATCGCAAACACCCGTATCTTACCGGTACGGGTGTTCCCGTTTTTATGCAACCAAGAGCCGGCAAACATCCATTACGCGCCATCATCAGCGGATCGATCGGCAACCTGGTAGAGTGGTACGACTGGTACGCCTATGCCGCATTTACTTTATATTTCGCGCCGGTTTTTTTTCCTGGTAAAAACCCAACAGCAAGTTTGCTGAATACGGCAGGCATTTTCGCAGTAGGTTTTTTAATGCGGCCCATCGGCGGGTGGCTGTTTGGCAGCTTGGCCGACCGCAAAGGAAGAAAATGGGCGATGACCTTATCGGTGTTATTAATGTCGTTCGGTTCACTTTTGATTGCGCTTACCCCTTCTTATGAAACCATCGGCATTGCAGCACCCATTCTTTTATTAACTGCAAGATTGTTGCAGGGCCTGAGCGTTGGCGGCGAATACGGAACGGCTGCCACTTATCTCAGTGAAATGGCTGGCAGCAACCGGAGAGGGTTTTATTCCAGTTTTCAGTATGTGACGTTGATCGGCGGGCAGCTTACGGCCGTTGGTGTGCAACTGTTGCTGCAGAATATTTTTCTTACCAACGAACAACTGCACGCCTGGGGCTGGCGCATCCCGTTTTTTATCGGGGCGCTTTTATCCATCACCGCATTTTACCTGCGCAGAAATATGGAAGAAACCACCGCATTTGAACAGGCAGGTGAAAAGAAAGAGCGCGGTTCGTTGCGTGCATTGTTACAGCATCCGCGCGCTGTGCTTACCGTGATCGGATTAACATTGGGCGGAACACTGGCGTTTTATACATACACCACTTACATGCAGAAATTCCTGGTGAATACGGTTCATCTCAGCAAAGCACAGTCCACACAACTGAGTTTTCTGAGTTTGTTGTGTTATGCATTGCTGCAACCGGTTTTTGGTTTGCTGTCGGATAAAATCGGGCGGAAGCCCCTATTAATCGCGTTTGGCATATTTGGAACCATTTGTACAGTGCCCATCATGACATTGATATCTTCCACACAAAACACGGTTTTCATTTTTGGGTTAATGATGGCATCGTTGGTGATTGTTAGTGGGTATACTTCCATCAATGCCGTGGTAAAAGCAGAGTTGTTTCCTGCATCCATCCGCGCACTGGGTGTCGGGTTTCCTTATTCCATCGCCGTTGCCCTGTTTGGCGGTACGGCAGAATACCTGGCGTTATGGTGTAAAGATGCAGGTAATGAAACCGGCTATTACTGGTACACCAGTGCCTGTATTTTTGTTTCGCTGCTGGTATATGTTTTTATGAAGGATACAAAAGCGAATTCGCTCATCGAAAAAGAAACACATTAACCAAAGATCTGGTACACAAGAAAACTGGCGAGATAGGCGAGCCCGGTCATATATACAAACTGGATGGCGGGCCATTTCCAGGTTTTGGTTTCTCGCCGCACAACGGCCAATGTACTCATACACTGCATCGCGAGAACATAAAAGATCATCAATGCAAAAGCTGCGGGCAGCGTGTATACTTTTCGCCCGTCGGGGTGTGTGGCTGCTTCCATTTTCTGGCGGAGCGAACTGTCATCCGTTTCTTCCACGCTGTATAAAGTGGCCATCGTTCCTACAAACACTTCCCTTGCTGCAAAAGATGTGATGAGGGCGATACCGATTTTCCAGTCGAAGCCCAATGGCGCAATCGCAGGTTCAATGGCTTTGCCGAGGATACCTGCATAAGAGTTCTGCAGTTTTTCAGAAGAAAGGTGCCTTTGCAGCGAATCTTTTTGCGCGGGCTGTTGCTGCATCAGCACCGTGTATTTTTCTTCCACTTTTTCTATCCGGTTACCGGGCCCGTGAGAACTGAGGAACCACAGGAGCAGGCTGATGAGTATGATCACACGACCTGCGTCGAACACAAATATTTTCGCTTTCTCCACCATTGTGATGCCCACATTTTTCCAACGCGGTGCCCGATAAATCGGTAATTCAAGGATAAAAAAGCTTTTCTCTTTTATCCTGATAAACGCCTTCATCACATAACTCACGATCAATGCCATCACGGTGCCGATCAGGTACAGCGCCATCATCACCAAACCCTGTATGCTTAAAAAACCGAAATAATATTTATCATCCACCACCAATGATATCAGGATGGTGTACACAGGCAGCCGTGCACTGCAGCTCATCAGTGGCGTAACCAGTATCGTGAGCAGTCGTTCTTTTTTGTTCTCAATATTCCTCGCCGTCATGATCGCTGGTACGGCGCAGGCAAAACCGCTGATCATCGGCATTACGCTCTTGCCATTCAGTCCCACTTTCCGCATCAGTTTATCGCTCAGGAAACTGATCCTTGCCATATAGCCCGTGTCTTCCAGTATCGTGATCAATCCAAAAAGGATCATGATCTGCGGGATAAAAACCATGATGCCGCTTAAGCCTGCTACAAGACCATTAACGATCAGGTCGCTCCACCAGGCCTGCGGCAGATGCGCATTCAGCCAAACAGCAATTTCCTTAAAACCCCACTCGATCCCGTCCATCGGGAACCGCGCCAGCCAGAAAATACTTTGAAAAAGCAGGAACAGCACAACCAGCAAAATCAGGTAACCCCAGGTACGGTGGAGAAGCAGGTCGTCGAGTTTGTCTGAAAATATTTTTCTTTCCAGCGGCCCCGGTTCCACCACCTGCTGCTGAACGATCTGGCGGATACGCGAATAGCGCTGCATAATTTCTTCTGCCTGTGTTTTGGTGGGGTTGAATTTGTTATCGGTCTCCACTTTTTCCACCGCCTCCTGTTCTGCAGCACTCAAAGGAAAATCCTCATGGTTGATGAGGTAATGGATGCCCGCATAATCGCTCAGTTGCGGAAATATTTTTTTCACCCCCTCCACTGCACCGGGCGCCAGTTGCCGCGTATCCATAAAATCGCGTGCGGGTTTTTCCTGCCCGCTGGTCATCATCTGTGCAATGGTTTTTTTCAACTCGGTAAGTCCTTTGTTCTTACGCGGGTTTACGGCCACCACAGGAATACCGAGTTCAGCCGAAAGCCCGGGTACATTGATCTCGATCCCTTTTTTCGCGGCGATATCATTCATCGTCAAAGCCATTACCACGGGTATCTTCAGGTCGATGATCTGTGAGCAGAAAAGAAGATTGCGTTTGAGGTTACTTGCATCAGCCACGAGTAAAACCATATCGGGTTTGATCTCGGTATCGGCTCCCATCAGCACTTTATAGGCCACCCATTCATCACCCCTGCGCGGGTAAAGGCTATAGGTTCCGGGGAGGTCAATCAGTTCTGCCTGTTTATCTGCATCCAGTTGTACACGGCCTGTTTTTTTATCTACTGTAACGCCGGGGAAATTGCCCACTTTCTGGTTCAACCCGGTAAGCGAGTTGAACAGGGATGTTTTACCACTGTTCGGGTTTCCTACAAGGGCAATATGGTAATGCGTTTTCACGGGTTTTAGAGAAGATGCAAAAGTACCGGCTATCCCTGCCGCCCGGTTACGATATCGGGAAGAGAATATACCGCTTCGGGAACTGTTTTACAAAAGGGGAACGCATCCCTTATTTTTGCTGCAAGAAACCTACTGTATGAAACACTGGCTCCTGTTGCTTGTATTGGTTCCCTCGCTTGCAGTTGCACAAAGTAAAAAGAAGAAAAGACTGGCCGAAGAAAAAGCCAATGCAGAATTGCTGGCAAAACTTACTGCGCATGTAAAGTTTTTGTCGGACGATAAACTGGAAGGAAGAAGATCGGGATCGGCAGGAGAGGCGCTAGCACTGCAATATATCACAGAACAATATCGCATGATGGGTTTACTGCCCGCAGGCAACAACGGCTATGTACAGGAATTCATGATCAAAGAAGGAAAACAGATCGACCCGGCTGGTTTTTTTGAGATCGATGGAAAAAAATTAAAAGCGGTACAGGATTATTTTCCCCTTGCATTTAGTCCCGATGCAGATATTACAGGAACTCCTGCGATGGCACTCAGCGAACCCAAACAACCCTGGTTCCTCGATCTGAAAGACCAGCTCGAAGAAAACAAAGGCAACCCGCATTTTGATGTGGAAGATGCCATCCGTAAAGCGGCCATAACCGTATCCGGGAAAGGTGCAACGGCTTTGATCGTGTACAACACTTCAACGCTGGTTGATAATATCCAGTTCAATAAAAATGACAGCAGCGCAGCTTCCGGACTTCCTGTTGTATACATTACCAAAGAAGGCTATGAAAAATATTTTTCAGATCATTCGGCCACATTGAACCTGCACCTGAAAATCAAGATCAGCAACAGGAGCCGTACCGCACACAATATTCTCGGGTTTATTGATAACCATGCCGCCAATACGGTGATCCTTGGCGCACACTATGATCACCTGGGTTATGGGGAAGACAAAACGGCACTTGATACCGGCCACATCATCCACAATGGCGCCGACGATAATGCCAGCGGTTCATCAGCCCTGCTCGAGCTTGCTGCCATGCTCAAAACCAAAGCGCCGGTAAACAATAATTACCTCATCATGCATTTTTCCGGTGAGGAACAAGGCTTACTCGGAAGCAAATACTGGCTCGATAACCGGAGCATCGCTATCAATCCAAATTATATGATCAACATGGATATGGTTGGGCGGTATGATACTGCACACAAACTCACCATCGGCGGATATGGCACATCACCCGTTTGGGGCGAAGTGTTTGCTGCCACCAAAACAAACCTCCTGGTAAAATTCGACAGCACAGGAAGCGGCCCGAGTGATCATGCCGCATTTTACAGAAAAGATATTCCCGTTCTTTTCCTTTTTACCGGCAGCCACAGCGATTACCACAAAGCCACCGACGACTGGGACAAAGTAAATTTTGAAGGAGAACGGGAGATCGTAAAACTGGTGTACCAGGTCATTGAGCAAACGGATACAAAAGGGAAACTTGCATTTACCAAAACCAACGACCCGCAACAGGGCCGCGGCACAGGTTTTAAAGTAAGCCTTGGCGTAATTCCGGATTATGGTTTTTCAGGAACGGGTATGCGCATCGATGGGGTGAGCCCGGGTAAACTTGCTGAAAAAATCGGCCTGCAAAAAGGAGATATCCTATTGCAGCTGGGCGATTATAAATTTGTGGATGTAAACAGTTATATGACCACGCTGGGTAAATTTAACAAGGGCGATAAAACCAAACTCAGGATCAAAAGAGGAAACGAAGAAAAAGAATTCGACCTCGTATTTTAACCATGAAGCTGCGCCTGAACATAGACGAACTGAACGATGACTTTTTTGAAGACACGCGTTTGCTCGGCATCACCGCACCTGTAAAAAATTACCAGTTCTGCCTGCAACTGAATAACCTGCTGGGTTACGATTTCAGGCTGAACCCCGAGATAGAAATACACCTGAAGAAAAAAACACGCAGTTATTATTTCTCCGTTTACCAATCGCCCGAGCCGGGTAGTTTCCTGGTACATTATCTTTATCACAACCAGTTTGACGGGGAATATCTTTTGCCCGAGTTCAAACACATGGATTTTCTGTGGCTGATGAAGGGCGATTTTGTAGATGATGAAAAATGCAGCTGGATAAAAAGCGCAGTAAAAAGTATCGGCGGTGTGCAGCTGGTGGCAGAGCTAACGAACGAGCAGATAAAGAACAAGGGGAATATGGTGTTTTAGGAAATGATCTTTTCTTTCTAAATCATAATTGTATGTGGACAGAAAACAACAATGCCCTTTACCGGAAATTTGTTTTTGCAGATTTTTCAGCGGCATTTGCATTTATGACACGGGTAGCAATGGAGGCCGAAAAAATAAACCACCACCCGCGCTGGAGCAATGTGTGGAATACGGTTGAGATCTGGCTGAACACCCATGATGCCGGTGATATTGTTACCGGAAAAGACCATGAACTTGCGAAACGGATCGATGCGTTGGTTTAGGTTGCCAGGATTAAAACCCGTAAAGCAAGAACCTAAAAACATTTTCCTCTACCCGGATTTACGAATTACGGATTGGCGGATTAATGGATAGCACATTCACCACTGCCCATTCACCATTTCACCGTTCTTCCGTTCCCTTCAACATTCGTTATTCCTTATTCGGTATTCAATATTCATGATCCTGCCGCTTTGCAAAATCAAGTTTTCTTTTCTACCTTACCATTCACACCAAAACAACTGTCATGTTATCCCGTAAACTCCTGCTGCTTTCTTTTTTACTCATCTCTTTTTCTTATGCACAACAGGTAATCAGTCTTTATCCCGGTGCAGCACCCGGCTCCGAAAAATGGGACTGGAAAGAAGGTTTTATCCCGATGAACAGCAATGGACTTGAGATCGCGTATAATGTAGTGAACCCAACACTCACGGTTTTTAAACCTGAAGCAGGCAAAGCCAACGGCACAGCTGTGGTTATCTGCCCCGGTGGTGGTTTTATGTTATTGTCGATGAATACCGAGGGAACGGATGTGGCAAAAGCGTTGGTGAAAAAAGGCATTACCTGTTTTGTATTAAAATACCGGCTGGCGCATGTAACCGGTAACGATCCATTTGCTGAAATGATGAAAGCCATACAAACCGGCGACCCGGAGAAAAAAATGCAGGCTGCTATCCCGCTTTCTATTGCAGACGGGAAAGCAGCGATAGCCTATGTACGTTCACATGCATCGGAATATGGTGTTGATCCGAAAAAGATCGGGATCACCGGATTTTCTGCGGGCGGTACCGTTACCGCTTCTTCCGCATTTGGTTATGATGCAGCGAACCGTCCCGATTTTGTTGCACCTGTTTATGCATTCATGCCGCCCGAACTGATAGGCAAGGTTGCGGCCGATGCTCCTCCCATGTTCCTCGTTGTGGCATCCGACGATCAATTAAACCTGCAAACACACAGCATCACATTATACACAAAATGGAATGAATCCAAAAAACCGGTTGAGCTGCATGCGTATACAAAAGGCGGTCATGGTTTCGGGATGCGTACACAAAAAATTCCCACCGATAGCTGGATCGACCGTTTTACTGACTGGATGGGGATGATGGGTTTTCTTGGAAACAAATAATTTTTTATGCTTTGCACGTATTAAAAACAACGATGCCCGAAAACGACATTTTATATTCCCGAATTTTCCGAAACAAATGACAACACTTACCAAAACCCGCATCAGCTCCATCGATCTTCTCCGTGGCATCATTATGGTGATCATGGCCTTGGATCACACACGCGATTTTTTTCATAACCAGGCCATGCTCGATGACCCGCTGAACGTAGCTACCACCACACCTGTTTTATATCTCACAAGATGGATCACCCACCTTTGTGCACCAACTTTTGTTTTTTTATCCGGCGTTTCCATCTGGCTGCAGAGCAAACGGAAAACCAAATCTGAATTAAGCCGTTTCCTGGTTACACGCGGCCTGTGGCTGGTACTGATGGATCTTACCGTGATCACATTCGGCACCACTTCCAATTACCAGTTCGACTTTTTTGTGATACAAACATTGTGGGCAATCGGTATCAGCATGTTCATCATGGGCTTTATGATAAAGCTCCCGCTCCGCGCCGTACTCGCTATCGGTTTGCTGATCGTACTCGGGCATAACAGCCTCGATTTTGTTGAGGCGCGCAATAACAACCTTCCTTTTCTCTGGCACCTCATGCACCAGCAGGGCGCTTTTCATTTGTGGGGCAATCACCAGCTTTTTATTTTCTACCCCTTCCTGCCCTGGAGCGGGCTGATGATGCTTGGGTATTGCTGCGGTACCATTTTTACAAGATATGCCGAAAAAGAAAGAAGCCGCATGCTCTTATGGATTGGGGTTGGGCTTATCGCATTTTTTGCGCTGCTCCGTTTCACCAACGCTTACGGCGATCCGCTTCACTGGAGCGCACAGCGAAATACATTGTATAGCTTTCTCTCGTTTATGAACGTACAAAAATATCCGCCATCGCTCCTGTATATGTGTGCAACCATTGCGCCGGGTTTGATTTTTCTGTCATTCGTAAAAAATACCAGTGGTGCAGTCTCCCGGTTTTTTATTGTATTCGGAAGGGTGCCCATGTTTTATTATGTGCTGCATTTTTATACGCTGGCCATTGTTTCCGATACCATTTTTTTCCTGCGTGGCCACACACTCGAACAGGGCTTAAAGGGGATCGATGGCTTCCCGTATAAATTTATTGTTGCCGGGGAAGGTTTTTCATTGGGTATCGTTTACCTGATCTGGGTTGCGCTTATCATCGCCATATACCCGCTCTGCAAATGGTACGACCGTTATAAAACCGCTCACCCGGAAAAATGGTGGCTGAGTTATTTGTAAACAGGATCCGTATGCGGTATCTGTTTGTGTGATGGATCTTTAATACCGGCAGCTGTTTTGTATGGCATCTTTGTTGCGTCGCAATCTTCTGGTCTGCATATTTTCATGGCAGCAAAATTGACCTGGTAATAATTTATCTATAAATAAACCCTGTTCTTACTCTCATGAAAAAAATTCTTTTCGCAGCAACTGCTCTTTTGTTTTTTTCCTGCCGCGGCCCGGTCAATGAAAATAAAACCAGCAACATCCCCATAGTGGGAACCTGGCGGCTGATCAGCGGAACCCTGGTAGAGAAAGGGGATACCGTGGTTACAGATTATACCAAAAATCTTTCGTTTATCAAGATCATCAATGATTCGTATTTTTCTTTTCTGCTGCATGATAACAACAAAGGGGCCGACAGCACAAAAGCCTTCAGCGCAGGCGGCGGCAGGTACACGCTTGCCGACAGCAGTTATACCGAACACCTCGAATATTGCAGCGACAGGAACTGGGAAGGCCACGATTTCAATTTTACCATAAGCATCAAAAACGATACACTGGTACAACGCGGCATTGAAAAAATTGACAGCGCCGGTATCAACCGCCTGAATATCGAGAAGTATGTACGGATAAAGAACTGATGCCGCCTGCAGCAAAAAGGCTTTCTTCTATCAAATAAGTATGGCCTTATATAAAGTTGTTATTATTGACCGCGGTTTCTTTTTATTTTCAGGGATACTTGTCTATGAAAATTCTCTTATCTGTCCTGTTCGCCACAACTACATTGCTTTCTGCAGCGCAGCAGAAAGGCAACCGTATTTTTCTTTTTAAATACGACTGGACACCCGCTGTAAATTACGACCAGGCCACTTTTTTTATGGAGGCGCAGAAAGAAAATGATACAGCCTGGGTTTGCCGCTACTACGAAAAAAACGGGCCCATGCTGCGCTGGGAAACCTATCTCGATTCTGCACTCGATATCCCCAACGGGCGTTTTGCCTGGTACGATGTAAACGGCAGGCTGGACACAGTCGGCATGGTGAAACGCGGTATTAAAGATGGCAGGTGGGACTGTGGCTTTATTGGCGACAGCGGCAAGGTGAAAGTGGTTGCTGTTTACAGGAACGGGCGCTTATATAAAACAATCGACAATATCAACAGGACGATCAAAGAAGAAAATGGAGACATGTATCCGTTTTCAGATCCACGCGCAATAGAAGAAACCGGCCGTTCTTTTTTGCATTATCCCGACGAGCGCCCTGCCGAATTTCCGGGTGGTACTTCTGCATGGAATCATTTTTTATCAAAGCACCTTACCATGCCGGATAAGTTTTTGAACCAGGCCTATAATGGCAAAAAAGCGCCGGTGGGTGTGCAATTCAACATCGATAGTACCGGCAAAGTATATGATCCTTTTATTTACCGCTCCTGTGAATGGAGTATTGATTCGGAAAGCCTTCGGGTGATCCGGCTTTCGCCGAACTGGCAACCCGCATTTCGCGATGGTCATACGGTTTTGTACAGCCACAGGCAAAGCTTCACATTCTCGGTCGGTAATTAAAAAAGGATTGTAATTTAGTTTGGCAACCACCTGT
Organism: Chitinophagaceae bacterium; assembly: GCA_004028765.1. Taxonomy (GTDB): domain Bacteria; phylum Bacteroidota; class Bacteroidia; order Chitinophagales; family Chitinophagaceae; genus Sediminibacterium. The sequence goes on from SAIX01000022.1 coordinate 10,201, forward strand.
TATGCCGCTTCTTTTTTCATACGGCACACTTCAAAAAGAAAAAGTACAGCTCGATTCTTTCGGCCGGCTCCTCCATGGAGAAAAAGATACGCTTCCCGGTTATCGAATCGAAATGCTGCGCATCACTGATGAAGCCGTTCTTGCAAGCAGCCAGCAGGCATATCACCCTATCGCCATCTCTTCCGAAGATCCCTACGACAGTTTGCAAGGAATGGTCTTTGAAATCACCGAGGAAGAATTGCTGGCCGCCGACCGTTATGAAGTAAGCGATTATACGCGGGTTGCCGTAACACTTGCTTCGGGAAAAGAGGCCTGGGTATATGTGCAGGCCACTAATTAAACGGCAAAGTCTTTCGCCCGCCATGGTTTTTTAAAAAACCGCATTCATGCCTAACCCATTTTCCGGATAATGGCTTTCACATTTTCATCGATCTCCCTGTCTGTCATACGACGCCCATTGATTTCGGAACTGGTCCAGCCCTGCCAGATGGTTTTTTCATTCTCCGCTTTCATTATAGTAAGGGTAAGTGTTCCCTCTTTATAAGATTCGTGCCGGTTATTATATCCTATAAATTCGGAAGGATAATATACGGGCGTATATCTCCTGGAATACGGATTATAAAACCACCGGGTCGTTGGCATGGTATAAACGGGATCGCTCACGGTTCTGTTTTCGCGCTGGATATCCATATCATATACCAACAGAACATCGGGGTTTTTACTGACCTGTTTCCAGCCGTTTTTTTGCAGGTTGCGGTCGATGCTTTCTTTTATCTTCGTTTCTGTTAAAGAATTAAGCTCCGTTTTTTTCGACAGGCTGTCTTTTTGCGTGCCATACACCCATGCGTAAGTCCTGATTTTGCTGAAGTCTACTGTATCATCCTTCTGTACATAGGCCCGCTGGCTGCAGGAGGCGAATAAAATGCCAACCATCATGATGCCGGGCATCCATTTTCTTGTTTTCATAATGGTATGTTTTTAAGGTTATCAATACATACAATTATGATACAAGCAATGTGCCGGTAAGTATTAACCTGCCGTGAAAGTTTTGTGAAGCAAATGCTAAATGCAAGTGCGGCAGAACCTGTTTTAGTAAGAAAGAGAAATCATTTCCGGACAATTGCATAAATCGCAACCGGCGGATCGAAAGCCTGGTCTTCTTCGTGTTGCCGGTATATTTTCCTGACCACATCCATTCCTTTTACCACTTTTCCGAATGTGGCATACCCCTGCCGGTCTGCAATATTTTCACCCCCGTAATCCAGGCCGGGCTGTTTTCCGATACAGATAAAAAATTCCGTTGTGGCTGTACCAGGTTCTGTTCTTGCAAGGGATATTACACCATCTGTATGCAAGATGCCGGTTTGTTGGGTGGTTTCGTGCGGTATGCCCGGCAGGCTTGCGGCCATGCGGTTATTGCTTTTCCAGATACCACCCTGTATCAGTTCTGTTTTTGCTGCGTTGCTGGGCTGGTTCTCGTCATTCAATACGCGGTAAAAATTGCTGTTGGTATAAAAACCCGAATCAACATAAGATAGAAAAGCCGCAACGGTTTTCGGCGCCTGCAGCGGGTACAGTTCTATTTCTATATCGCCCTTTTCTGTTTGTATTTCGATGTGTGGCGTATTCCCGTTCTGTGTCCTTGTTTTGCAGGAAACCCATAAAACCACGAAGAAGAAGAATACGAAAGCAAAAAATATCCGCCGTTGTTGCTTATTCATCAGGGTTGGATTTCAAAAACAAAGAATTGTGTTTTTTCAAACACCATGAAATTATTATCGGCCACCAGCACCAGTGTTTTGTGGCCGTTTGGCAACCTGGGGCCGAATGTGATGCCCTCCACATTATCAACATATGTTCCGAGTGCATCCATATTCAGCAATAATTTTTTGGAAATTGGTTTTGTAACAGGCTTGTTTTTTAACGATGCATTTTTCCGGATATCTTCTGCGCCATTCAGGTCGGCCAGGAATATCTTGATGGTACAGGGCAACCTTCCTGTTGAAAAGGATCGCTCAAGCACCAGCAGGCGGTTATTTCCTGCATCGAGTATATCGGGTACCCCGTTTATTTTAAACGCGGTAGACGGAATGGCCGGATATGCAACAGGATCGAGCTTATACGCATACTGGGCGGTGTTTCGTTTGGTTGCCACATCAAATTTGTATATCCGGATGTAGGCATTGGTGTCTCGCAGATCAGCGCGTGGCCCGTCTTCATACAAAGGTTCTTCTACATTCACATATAAGCTGCGGTAATCATCTGCAAAACTCATTCCTTCCAGAACACCGTTTTGTCTTGGGCCCTTCTCGGTTGCATGCATTTTCAAATTAGCGGGCAACGGAAATGTGTCGATATATTTTCCGTCCGTTGTTATGCGCGTGATGGATGGGTTTTCGAGAATCGTATCTTTCGCTTTTACAATGCGCTCCCCTTCGCTTGTCCAATACATTTGTTTTGTTCCGGGATGATAACGCAATGCTTCCGGGTCGGGGGTATGTGCAGGATCTTTGGAAGAATTGGGATAGGTTTCTCCGCTTGCCCGTTTCAGCAGCACCACATCGGTGATGATCACCGTATCAATCTTTTTTTCGCCAAAGCGGATCTTTGCCGTATAATATCTCGCAGGATTTATTGCAGATCTGTCATCACAGATCATATAATACTGGTCCTTTTCTTTATCATAATCAATGCCCGATAAACCGCCAACCGTTGTTCCCCTGAATGACATATTATGCGGCAGTTCATATACGCCCACCAGCTTCAGTTTTCCAAAATCTTTCTGCGCGCTTGCATCAAATGCAAGCAAACTGAAAACCATCCCCAATTTTTGAAACAATCCCTTCATTGTATTTTCTTTTCTAGCGAATCTCTTTTGCTTTCTTTTTATTCGAGAATAACCAGGGCAGGAGCCTGGGTTCAATAAATGCGGAATCCCAGCTATTGTGCCCCATCGTCGGGTATTCGGTGTACTGAACCGTTTTGATCCCTCTTGTCAGTAAAGCTTTGAACAGTTCCCGGTCAACATCGGGCTTAACCACATTGTCTTTTCCGCCATGAAAGATCCACAATGGCGTTGTTGCTGCGTTTTCAAGAAAGGCGGGGATATTGGTTATGCCGCAAATGGGAAATGCCGCCGCAAAAAAGCCGGGATACCGGATCAGCATATCATAGGTCCCGAACCCACCCAAGGATAATCCGCCAAGGTATAGTCTTCTCTCGTCTGCTTTGCCCGATTTCACCAAACTGTCAATGAGGTATTTTACCAGCTTCTGCGGAACCGGTGCGCTTGTATTAGCTAACACTTCTCTTTCGTTTGAGATCCCGATCCGCCGGAAACGCGACCATGCACTGTCGGGCGGGCATTGCGGAAAGATCACAATGGCCTTGAAGTGTTTCCGGATGGTTTCTTTTACAAACAGGTCTCCGCCATGTAATAATTGTGCTTCATTGTCGCGGCCCCTTTCGCCGGAACCGTGCAGGAAAACCACCATCGGGTAGCGTTTTTGTTCCCGGTAGCCTTCGGGATACAATATCCTGTACCGGAGTGTATCCGCGCCATTGATCAGTACCTTTTTTTCAAATGCATCCGTTGGCTTTTGCGCCTGTGTGGCGATGCCGATAAAAAAAAACAGCAGGGCAAGGCAATCTTTTTTCATATCCTTTAGTTTGGTGACCCGGATGTGGCTTTTTCGATCGCGTCGGAAAGGCGGAGCAATGCTGCTGTTACTACCTGTATCTGTTCGGCTGCTTCTGTAAAGTTTCGTTGTTCAATCGCTTCGCGGATACCGGGCAATGTTTTTACGCCATATCCTGT
>SAIX01000023.1 GCA_004028765.1 Chitinophagaceae bacterium
GGTAATGGGGAGCGTTATGGCGAAAATTATGAACTGCCCAATGCAACTGCCTATAACGAAACCTGTGCCGCAATCGCCAATGTGTACTGGAACCACCGCATGTTCCTGCTGCATGGCGATTCGAAGTATATCGATATACTCGAAAAAATTTTATACAATGGGTTGCTCTCGGGTATTGGCCTTGATGGGAAATCTTTTTTCTATACCAATGCCATGCAGATCACCAATGGCTTTAAACACCCGGATATCGAATTCACCCGCTCGGGCTGGTTTGAATGTTCCTGTTGTCCCACCAATCTGGTGCGCCTGATCCCATCCATTCCCGGCTATGTGTATGCAAAAAAAGGTTCCGATTTATTTGTAAATCTTTTTGTATCGGGTAAAGCTTCTTTTTCACTGAATGATCAGCAGGTGCAGATCATACAGAAGAACAATTATCCCTGGGAAGGGAAACTGCTGTTTGAGATCGATCCTGCTCAACCAAACCGATTTACACTCCGGATACGCATTCCCGGCTGGGCACAAAACAAAGCCATGCCATCTTCACTCTATCGTTTTACCGATCAGTCATTTGCACAAACTACGATCCGCGTTAATGGCGAACCCAGTGTTTATACAGTTGAGAATGGATATGCCCTCATCAGCCGTACCTGGAAAAAAGGCGATCAACTCGAAATGGATCTTCCGATGGAGATCCGGAAAGTAAAAGCCGATGATAACCTCGCAGAAGATATCGGCAAACTGGCTTTGCAACGAGGGCCGCTGATGTATTGCTCGGAATGGACCGACAATGCAGGCCTCACACATAACCTGTTATTACCCGAAGAAACAAAGCTCCGTCCTGTCTATGTTCCCGAACTGTTAAACGGTGTTACTGTTCTTAAAGGAGAACTGCCTGCAGTTAAGGTGGAAAATAATCAGCAGATATCCACAAAAAAACAGGAATTTACAGCAATACCCTATTATAGCTGGGCAAACCGTGGCCAGGGCGAAATGCAGCTATGGTTCCCTTCGGTGATCAGGGATATTTCATTTATCACAAAATAGCTACGAAACAACAGGATATGATTGAACTGAAAAAAAAAGAAATATGGCTGGTTACCGGCAGCCAGCATTTGTACGGAGATGAAACTTTACAGCAGGTTGCAACACACGCACAAACCATTGCCCGTTCACTGAATGCATCGGAACATATTCCTGTGAGCGTGGTATACAAACCCACTGTGAAAACAGCGGAAGAAATCCTGGCCGTTTGCCGCGAAGCGGGAAATACTGCAGGCTGTATCGGTATCGTTGCCTGGATGCATACTTTTTCGCCCGCAAAAATGTGGATCAGCGGATTGAAAACGCTTCAAAAACCTTTGCTTCATTTTCATACACAATTTAACCGCGATATCCCCTGGTCAACCATCGACATGGATTTTATGAACCTGAACCAGTCGGCACATGGCGACCGCGAATTCGGGCATATCATGACGAGGATGCGCCTGAACCGTAAAGTGGTGGTGGGGCATTGGGAAGATGCAGAATCACTGGCAAAGATCGGTACCTGGGCCAGGGCAGCTGCAGCCTGGAACGACTGGCAGCAGGCAGGTTTCGTGCGCTTCGGTGACAATATGCGCAACGTAGCCGTTACCGAAGGCGATAAAGTGGAAGCGGAAATGAAATTCGGGTACAGCGTGAATACGTATGGTATTGGTGATCTTGTAAAAATCATCAATGAAGTATCTGATCATAGCATTGATTTGTTGGTGGATGAATATGAAGACAGTTATGTACTCGTGAATGAACTGCTGAAAGGGGGCAACAGGCACCAGTCACTTCGTGATGCTGCAAGGATCGAGATAGGCCTTGAACATTTTCTCGAAGCCGGCGGCTTCAAAGGTTTTACGGACACGTTTGAAGACCTGCACGGACTGGTACAATTACCCGGCATTGCTGCGCAAAGACTGATGAAGAAGGGATATGGTTTTGCTGCTGAAGGCGATTGGAAAACCGCAGCGCTGGTTCGTGCGATGAAAGTGATGGGTAGCGGGTTAAAAGGCGGTAACAGTTTTATGGAAGATTATACTTACCATTTTAACCCGGATAACAGGATGGTATTGGGCAGCCATATGCTTGAGATCTGCGAGAGCATCGCGGAAGGCAGACCCAGTTGCGAAATACACCCGCTGGGTATTGGCGGCAAGGCCGATCCTGTAAGGCTTGTATTTAATTCCGCACCCGGCCCTGCATTGAATGCTTCAGTGGTGGATATGGGAAACCGCTTCCGTTTACTCGTGAATGAAGTAATCGCAGTAACCCCGATGCAAAGCATGCCGAAATTACCTGTGGCCCGTGTTCTGTGGAAACCATATCCCAATATGCACACAGGTTGTGCCGCATGGATACTGGCAGGCGGTGCACACCATACCTGTTACAGCCAGAACCTGACAAGCGAGCATCTTACCGATTTTGCAGAAATGGCCGGTATCGAGATGGTACTGATTGATAAAGACACAAAACTGCCGGAACTCAAAAAAGAGCTCCGCTGGAATGAGACCTGTTACCGGTAAGCCGGCACTCCCTACCCATCTGCTCATACCAATAAACCCATAAACGAATAAATTAATAAACGAATAAACCAGTAAACCAACAAACCCCAACCAAACCAACTTGCCATTATGAAATCTTTGCAATCTGCCGACTACATCGTATTCCTGGTGTATTTCATAATTGTGGCCTCTTATGGCTACTGGGTATACCACCGAAAGAAAAAAGCAACTGCCACTGCATCGCACGATTATTTTCTTGCAGAAGGGTCACTTACCTGGTGGGCCATCGGTGCATCATTGATCGCTTCCAATATTTCTGCCGAACAGATGATCGGCATGAGCGGTAACGGATTTAAAATGGGGCTTGCCATTTCCACTTATGAGTGGATGGCAGCAGCTACGCTGATGATCGTTGCGATCTTTTTTATCCCGGTATATCTCAAGAATAAGATCTATACCATGCCGCAATTTCTCAACCAGCGTTATAACAGTACGGTTGCGATGATCATGGCAGTGTTCTGGCTTTTATTGTATGTTGTTGTAAACCTTACTTCTATTTTATACCTCGGTGCAATCGCCATTCATGCGATCTCCGGTATCGACCTTTGGTTGTGCATGGTATTTCTTGCCGTGTTCGCACTGGTTATTACACTCGGTGGAATGAAAGTGATCGGCTATACCGATGTAATACAGGTATTCTTTCTGATCGTTGGCGGGCTGGCCACCACTTATCTCGCATTAACACTTGTGTCGGAAAAATTTGGTACAACCGGTGTATTGAACGGATTGAAGTTGCTTACTTCAAAAGCAGATGACCATTTTCATATGATCTTCAAAAAAGACAGCCCTAATTTTATCAGCCTGCCGGGCCTTACCGTGCTCATCGGTGGTATGTGGATCGTAAACCTGAATTACTGGGGTTGTAACCAATACATCACGCAACGTGCTTTAGGCGCCGATCTGAAAACTGCGCGCAGCGGTATTTTATTCGCTGCATTTCTTAAACTGCTGATGCCTGTGATCGTTGTGTTACCGGGTATTGCTGCCTATGTATTGTACCAGAATGGCGGCTTCCACGAAGAGATGATGGTGAATGGTGAGATCGTGCAGGACAATGCCTATCCCACCATGCTGAACCTCCTCGGGCCCGGATTAAAAGGGCTCGCATTTGCAGCACTTACTGCGGCAATAGTGGCATCTCTTGCCGGTAAAGCGAACAGCATAGCCACCATCTTTACACTCGACATTTATAAAAAGAAGATCAATCCCGAAGCAGATGAAAAGAAAATGGTATGGATCGGGAAAATCACAGTCGTGATGGCTTTGATCATCGGTGTGGCAATCGCCCCGTTTCTGGGTATCGACAAAAAAGGAGGCTTCGAATTTATCCAGGAATATACCGGCTTTGTATCACCTGGGATATTTGCGATGTTTATTCTAGGGTTTTTCTGGAAAAAAACAACTTCCAACGCGGCATTATTTGCCACTATTGGCGGATTTGGTTTTTCCGTGATATTCAAATTCCTGCCCAAATTCGTTAACCTTGCTTTCCTCGAACCTTTTGGTTTCGCAGCGAAAGTGGGAGAAGTATATGAGATCCCCTTCCTCGACAGGATGGGATTTGTATTCCTGATCTGTATACTCGGCATGTGGATCATCAGTACACGCGATAACAAAAAAGGCGTACAGCCCCATGGCCTCGAAGTTGACAGCAGTATGTTTAAAATGAACCCCGCCTTCGCCGTAGGCGCATTGATCGTAGGCGGTGTGCTCACTGCATTGTATACGATCTTCTGGTAGGATTGTGAGTGGTGAGAGGTGAGTATGTCAAGGGCATACTCACCATTTCTATAAAAATCAGTGCCCCTCAGTGCCATCAGTGGCTAAAAAATAATCCCGCTATCAATTGTACTCACCACTCTCTATTCACGACATCGGTTTCGCAGATTTTTTTAACAGCATTCTGCGAAATCATTCCCGATAACAGTAGGTTTACGCCTGAAATTTTGGAGGAGATCAGCTGTTCACAACTGACCACTCGCGATTCACAACAAACGATGCAAAATAATTGCCTATGTCAATGGAACATACGATGCGATGGTTTGGCCCGGAAGATCCGGTTGATCTCTGGGATATCCGGCAGGCCGGTTGCACCGGTGTGGTAACTGCCCTGCACCAGATACCGGTAGGAGAAGTATGGACGATCGATGAGATCAATAAACGGAAAGCCATGATCGAAGCCGCAGGGCTTACCTGGACGGTGATCGAAAGCCTGCCCGTGCATGAAGACATCAAACGCCAGTATGGTAATTTCCAGGAGTGGATCGAAAAATACAAGATCAGCCTGCGCAACGTAGCCGCCTGCGGGTTGAAAGTGGTTACCTATAATTTCATGCCCATCCTCGACTGGGTCAGAACAGATGTCAATTATGAAATGCCCGATCGCAGCCGCGCACTTTATTTTAACAAAGCACAGTTCATCGCCTTCGATGTATTCCTGCTGAAACGCCCCGGTGCTGAAAAAGATTATACCGCTGAAGAACTGGAGCGGGGTAAAAAAATGCTGGACTCCATGAGCCAGGCAGATAAAGACTTGCTGTGCAAAAACACTTTGCTCGGGCTGCCCGGCAGCCGCGAACAGTTTACGCCCGAACAGATTTTTGCAGCGCTTGAAAAATACAAAGGCATCGACCGTAGCAAACTGAAACAACATCTCTTTCATTTCATCCGTGAAGTGGCGCCTGTGGCGGAAGAATGTGGTTTGAAAATGGCCATCCACCCCGATGATCCTCCATATTCTGTGCTGGGTCTGCCACGCATCATGAGTACAGAAGAAGATGCGAATGATCTGCGGGTGGCGGAAGCATCACCTGCCAATGGATTCTGTTTCTGTACCGGATCATTCGGAGTTCGCCCAGACAATGATCTCCCTGGTATGGTAAAACGTTTGGGCGATCATATCCATTTCCTGCACTTACGCAGCACCAAACGCGATGGACAGGGCAATTTCTACGAAGCCGATCATCTCGATGGGGATGTGGATATGTATGCGGTGGTGAAAGAGATCGTGCAAGTACAGAAACGCCGCAATATTTCCATCCCTATGCGCCCGGATCATGGTCACCAGATGCTGGACGATCTGAAAAAATCAGGGTCCTATCCCGGTTATACAGCGATTGGCCGTCTCCGCGGACTGGCTGAATTGCGCGGCCTTGAACTGGGCATCGAAAGATCGCTGTAAAATATTGGGTATAAGAATATCGAATGACGAAGTGACCTATACTTCGTCATTTTTATTTCATTATAGGGAGAAAAGCATGAAACGGCATCTCTGGGCGAAGCTATAGAAGTGCTTAAGCGGCCTGGCGAAAGGGCCTGGTTATTAAATGCTGCAATTCTTTTCTGAAAAGTGTATAATTAAGATTACTTGAATATATTTAATTGGTATCTCACGAAACCTGGCTTTACATAAAATCATGCGTTCCTATTCATGAAAACCTGATAAAATGAGAAAAGCGTATTTCTCTGCACTATTATTACTGCTTGCCAACCTGTGTTTTGCACAAAATGTAATTGACAGCGGAAGCTTTTTACTCCACAAATTTGCGCAGAATATCGGCAGGGAAAAATATACCATCAACAAGAACGGGAATCAGCTCACTTACGATATTGACTTCAAATTTACAGACCGTGGCCGCCCGGTCCCATTGGCAGCAAAATTGGTTACAACAATTGATCATGAACCCATTGGTCTTTTTGTGAAAGGACGCACTTCGCGATTTTCTGTTATCAACGACAGTATCCGTATCCAAAATAAAACGGCCACGAACTGGGTGGATAGTATTGTAAGCAAAGAGCAGATCAAAGGACTTGCATTCCCGGTAGCTGGTTATTCCCCGGGTACAGTACAAATGGTTTTGTTGAATTATTGGCGAAAACACGGGCAACCGGGATCAATTGCTATGTTACCGAAAGGGGAAGTAGTAATTAAGAGTGATGGTACAGAAACCTTACAGTTTCAAAACAAAAGCCTGGTTTTGAACAGGTATTTCATTAGCGGATTGATATGGGGTAATGAAATTGCATGGACAGATCATGACGGTAAGCTCATCTGTCTCATCACGAATGATGCGGAAGGCGATAAACTGGAGATGATGCGGGAGTCTTATGAACCATTGCTTCCACAGCTTATTGGCAGAGCAGCTATGTATGCCATGAAACTTTTCAACAGTTCCATGAAGATGCATGAAGCGAAAAATAAAACCCTGGCCATAGTGGGTGGTAATGTTATTGATGTGGAAGAAAAAGAAAATATCAATAATGCCGTAATCATTATTGAGAATGGGATTATCAAAAAATTAGGCACTGTTGCCAATATAAAAATACCTTCAGATGCAACGGTAATTCATGCAGAGGGTAAAACCATCCTGCCGGGACTTTGGGATATGCATGCACATTTTGAACAGGCGGAGTGGGGGCCAGCCTACCTCGCAGCAGGCGTTACCACTGTTCGTGATTGTGGAAATGAATACGATTATATCAATGCGATCAAAGAGGCTATAGATTCACACAAAGGCATCGGTCCGCTGATATTGAAAGCGGGTATTATTGATGGCGCTGGCCCAAGAGGGTTGGGTATTGTTCGTGCTGATACAAAAGAAGCAGCAGTTTCGGTGGTAAACATGTATAAGAACAAAGGTTTTGCACAAATAAAAATATACAGCTCGGTTAAACCCGAAATTGTAAAAGCTATATGTGATCAAGCGCATCGCCTCAACCTTACTGTTACGGGTCATATACCACAGAACATGACTACACAAGCCGGCATCGATTCGGGTATGGATATGATTAACCACATACAGTATGTTTATTCGATGATGAAAAAGAATATGGACGGATCTGTTGACATGCTGGATACGGCCAGTATAAATGCGCTGGCATTTTTAAAAGCGCATCACACAGTGGTAGATCCAACGATTGGTGTGTTTGAAATGACGTACCGGTCGGTTAGCGAAGACATAAAAATAATGGAGCCCAACTATTTTAATCTACCGCTGCCATTGCAGCAATTGTTTACAACAGTGGGATTGCCAGCAGAAGAAGCAAAAAAAAGTAAACCGGTTTATGAGAGTATGAAAACGCTGGTAAAAATATTGTATGATAAAGGTATTCCCCTGGTAGCTGGAACCGATATGGGGTTTCCCGGGTATAGCTTGCCGCGTGAATTGGAACTCTATGTAGAGGCGGGATTAACACCTATGCAGGCTATCCAGGCCGCCACTATCACACCTGCTAAGGTAATGCAGATGGATACCATGACCGGTTCCGTTAAAGTCGGGAAAAAAGCCGACTTGATTATATTAGACGCAAACCCTTTAACAGAGATACGGAACATACGTAAAGTGTATCAAGTAATCAAAGAAGGCCAGGCGTACAACCCACATGTACTGCATAAAATGGTAGGGTTCAGAAACTGATGTAATATTCAGGTGCTTGTTATGTAAAAAACCCTTGTCTGCCGCAACATTTCCATCTCTATGCGCCCGGATCATGGTCACCGGATGCTGGACGATCTGAAAAAATCAGGACCCTATCCCGGTTACACAGTCATTGACCGCCTCCGAAAGCCGGCTTCATTGTGCGGGCGGAACCAGGGGTTGAGCGCTCAATATAATTGATTATCATATAGTTAACCCTTAAATTTGGAGTTGGCAGTTTGGAGTGAATGGGGTTGCATTTGGCGATTTCAAACTCCTAACTTTTCACTGCTAACTCCCAACTATTCTGTACCTTTGCTCCCCCGAAATAAAACCATCGGGTATTGTATGAACCTTATTAACAAACAACTAAACGCAGATGCACAGGAGAACGCCGCGGCTGAAACAGCACCGGAAGTAACTACTGCGACAACAAATGCACCTGTTGCTGAGCCGGTGATTGAAACCGCTCATGATGATTTTGACTGGAGCATCGACAAACGCAACGTGAGTCATTATGCCGAAGCCGAAAGAATGAAATACGATAAAGTGTATGATGACACTTTCGTACAGATCAACGATGGTGAAATCGTGAAAGGCGGTGTGGTAGCCATGACCAAAACGGACGTGGTGGTGAACATCGGCTTTAAAAGCGATGGCCTCGTTTCCCTCAACGAATTTCGCGATGTACCCGGTCTGAAAATCGGTGATGAAGTGGAAGTGATGGTGGTGGAAAAAGAAGACCGCAGCGGTAACCTGCACCTGAGCCGCAAATCTGCCCGCATTTTCCGTGCATGGGAAAGAATTGTGGAAGTACACAAAACAGGTGAAGTGATCACCGGTACTGTAACCAGTAAAACAAAAGGTGGATTGATCGTGGATGTATTCGGTATGGAAACCTTCCTGCCAGGTTCACAGATCGATGTAAAACCTGTTACCGATTACGACCAGTTCGTAGGAAAAACCATGGAATTCAAAGTGGTGAAGATCAACGAAACCATCAAGAACGCCGTGGTATCCCACAAAGCCCTGATCGAAAGCGATATCGAAGCACAGCGTGCCGAGATCATGAGCAAACTCGAAAAAGGCCAGGTACTCGAAGGTGTGGTGAAAAATATCACAGACTTTGGTGCATTTATGGACCTGGGCGGACTGGACGGTCTGCTTTATATCACCGATATTTCATGGGGCCGTATCTCTCACCCGAGCGAAGTGGTGAAGATGGACCAGAAACTGCAGGTGGTGGTACTCGATTTCGACGACGACAAAAAACGTATCAGCCTTGGTCTGAAACAACTTACGCCGCACCCATGGGATGTGCTGCCTGAAGGACTTGCAGAAGGTTCTGTTGTGAAAGGGAAAGTGGTGAACATCGAAGATTACGGTGCATTCCTCGAGATCCAGCCGGGTGTGGAAGGATTGGTACACGTTTCTGAGATCACATGGGCCAATACGCCGATCAACGCCAAAGAATTCTTTAAACTGGGCGATGAATACGAAGCAAAAGTGGTTACCCTTGATAAAGACTCACGCAAAATGAGCCTTAGCATCAAGCAGATGAGCCAGGATCCCTGGAGCACCATCGAGCAGAAATTCCCTGAAGGAAGCAAGCACAAAGGACTGGTGAAAAACATTACGCCTTACGGAGTGTTTGTTGAATTGGAAGCAGGTATCGGTGGTATGATCCATATCAGTGACCTGAGCTGGTTGAAGCGCTTCAACCATCCTTCTGACTATACCAAAGTGGGAGAGCAGATCGATATAGTGATCCTCAGCATCGACAAAGAAAACCGCAAACTGCAGTTAGGACACAAACAACTCGAAGAAGATCCCTGGAATGCCCTAGAAGATACTTTTGCGATCGGTTCCGTACATGAAGGTACCGTTACCCGCAAAGACGATAAGGGTGCCGTGGTTCAACTGCCTTATGGCCTCGAAGGGTTCGCGCCTAACCGCCACCTGAATAAGGAAGATGGCAAGCAGGTACAGGCTGATGAAACCGCACAGTTCATGGTGATCGAATTCGACCGCAATGAAAAACGCATCGTTCTTAGCCATGCACGTATCTGGGAACAGGCAGAAGCCGAAACCAAAGAAGCTGCGAAGAAAGAAGCCCGTGCAGAAGCCGACAGCACCAAAAAAGCTGTGAAGAATATCCAGTCTAAGGTGGAAAAAGCAACCCTGGGCGACCTGGGTGCACTGGCCGAGATCAAAGCCAAATTACAGGAAGGAGAAGGCGACGCGAAATAGTTGTATTTTTACTAATATGATGAAGGGCTGTCCTATCGTAGGGATGGCCCTTCGTTTTGGACATAGCCGATGGTTAATAGTTCATGGCTCATGGGGTCTTTTACTATGAACTATCAGCCATGAACCATGAACCCCGCCTGAAAACCAGCCTTTTTTGTGGAATTCTTAACGAAGTGGGTATTGGGGCAAAGAACGGAGTGTATAAATTGCCCGCAATTCACTAATTTTGCCAACTTGTATGAATAGGATTTTTCCGTTTTTGATTTCGCTGGTGGTGCTTCTGTCTTCCTGCTCCAATAAGTTCGGGAAGATCATGAAGAGTAAGGACTATGAGTACAAGTACAAAATGGCTGAGCAATACTATGCCAATAAAAGTTATGGCTATGCCCAGCAGCTCTTTGAAGATATCTTCCCTTATGTAAAAGGGTCTACGCGTTACGAAGACATGTATTACAAATTCGCGTATTCCTATTACTACCAGAAAGATTACCTGAACGCGGAAAACCTCTTCAAAACATTTGTTGAGAACTTCCCCACCAGTACCAGAAGCGAGGAGTGTGATTATATGCGGGCATTCTGTTATTTTAAACAATCGCCCAAAGTAGAACTCGACCAAACGAATACGAACAAGACCATGCAGTTGATGCAGGCATTCATCAACACGCACCCCAACTCACCAAGGGTGAAGGAAGCCAATGACCTTATCGATAAGTGCCGCGAAAAACTGGAACTGAAAGAATACAAAGGCGCTGAACTGTATTTTAACCTCGGTTATTTCAAAGCAGCAGCTATCGCATTCGGGAATGTATCAGATAATTTCCCCGATTCTAAAAAAGCCGATGAATATAAAATGCTTGTGATCAAAGCTTATTTCAAATATGCGGAAATGAGTTATGAAGAAAAGCAGAAAGAGCGCTTTGAAAAAGTGATTTCGGAATGCAATGATTTTTCTGAACGCTTCGCCGACAGCAAATACATGGCCGAAGTGTCCAAATACAAAACACAAACCAATAACATTTTAAAAAACCTGAAAAATGAGCAAGCTAAGAAGGCAGATGAGCGCTAATACCGCCAGCGTGGTGGAAACCAAAAGCCTGGTGGATATTAAAGCAAAAACAGGTAACCTGTACGAGTCGATTGCCATCATCGCCAGAAGGGCCAATCAGATCAATATATCTCTCCGCGAGGAACTGCACAACAAACTGGAAGAATTTGCCAGCCATACCGACAGCCTGGAAGAGATCCATGAAAACAAAGAGCAGATCGAAATTTCAAGGGCGTATGAAAAAATGCCCAACCCTGCTATCCTTGCCACACAGGAGTTTATGGAAGGAAAAATTTACTATCGCGTGAACGACGAGAACGACCTGTTCCGTTAATTACCTAATGAATTGATAAAGCAAAGGAACGACAGTGATGAACTGTCGTTTTTTGTTATTTTTAAGGGTGGTTATGGGTAGTTAAATCATTTTTCGGGCGACTCACCATTCGCAATTATGTTTTCCGGGAAAAAAATATTGATCGGCATCAGTGGCAGCATCGCTGCTTACAAAACCATATTGCTCGTACGCCGGCTTGTAAAAGCAGGCGCCGAAGTGAAACTGGTGATGACGCCGGCTGCAAAAGAATTTGTATCACCACTGGTGCTCGAAACTTTATCAAAGAACAAAGTATATACAGGTTTGGCCGAAGGCGCTGAATGGGCCAATCACGTGATGCTGGGGCGTTGGGCCGATGTGATGGTGATGGCACCGCTGAGTTGCAATACGCTCGCAAAAATGGCACATGGTATCTGCGATAACCTGTTGCTTGCCGTATATCTTTCTGCCACCTGTCCCGTGATACTGGCACCTGCGATGGATGAAGATATGTGGAAGCATCCTGCCACACAGAACAATCTCAAAACACTTGCAGCGTATGGGAACAAGCTGATCCCGGTGAACAACGGCGAACTCGCGAGCGGTTTATATGGCGATGGAAGAATGGCCGAACCCGAGGAGATTGTATTGTTTCTTGAAGAAAATATTTTCAGGAAAGACATTTTAAAAGGGAAGAAAGCAGTTGTGACAGCCGGCCCTACATATGAGGCAATCGATCCCGTTCGGTTTATCGGCAATCACTCATCCGGTAAAATGGGATTTGCTATTGCAGAAGATTTGTACCGGCAGGGAGCAGATGTTACCATTGTTACCGGTCCCGTACAGATCCAAACACGCTACAAGGGAATAGATGTGATCAGGGTACAATCAGCAAAACAGATGTTTCATATCTGCGAATCAAAGCTTGCCATTGCTGATATCTGTGTGATGGCTGCTGCTGTGGCTGATTATACCCCGGTAAGTCCGGCAACCCAGAAAATCAAAAAACAGGAAGGTGGCTTAACCATTGAACTGGAACAAACCAACGATATCCTGCGTTTTGCAGGTGCCAATAAAAAAGCGGGCCAGTTTCTTGCAGGGTTCGCATTGGAAACCGAGCATGAAAAAGAAAATGCGATCAAGAAACTGAAGTCAAAGAATGCGGATTGTATTATCTTGAATTCACTGCGTAACAGCCAGGCAGGATTCGGGGTGGACACCAACGAGGTTACGATCCTCGATCGCTGGGGAGGTGAAACATTGATTAGCCTGGCAGATAAAAAAGAAGTGGCTGCGCAGATTGTATCATACATCATATCAAAAATGAATGCTTAAACGGGGATTTTATACGCTATTGTTGTTTTGCTTTTTCAGTAACGCACGCACGCAGGAATTGCAGGCAAGGGTCAGTGTTGTGGCATCGCGTGTAAACGCAACGGTTGATAAAAAAATATTTACCAGCCTGCAGACACAACTCAACAACCTGCTGAATAACCGCAGGTGGAGCAACGATGCATTTCAGCAGAATGAGAAGATTGAATGCAGTTTTATCCTGAATATCGAGAGCATCCTTGAAACAAATGTGTACAAAGCAACCTTGTCGATACAGGCAGCCCGCCC
>SAIX01000024.1 GCA_004028765.1 Chitinophagaceae bacterium
CAAAAAAACCGATCAGGAGCAGGGTGATGCCGATGAAGATCAATGTAGTGAGTTCTGTCACGGAGGAAAATTAGGATAAAATCATGAGATGAGGAACCCCGCCCCGGCCGGCTTCGCGGCCACCCCTCCCGGCAGGCCGGGAGGGGATTTTTGATGCGGCGCTTCGCGTCTTGCCGGGTAGCGTATTTGTGAAATGGCCAAGCCAACTATTCACATTTAACAGTTCAGGATTCACGGAAAAAGTGCCCTGTAAAAACAGGGCACGGTACCGATACTACCAACATGAGAAAATCGGCTGTGTGAAATCGGTAAGGGATAGTATTGCAGTAATCCATGTTTATTTAAAATCCACCGTGCAGTTCTGGCATTTCATATTCACTTTTAATCCTTTTCCGTCGCCAACAGAAGCTGTGAAACGGGAGGGACCGATATTGTCACTGATCACATGTCCGAAGCGGGCAACACCCGGAACAGTCGTAGCAACAAGTGTTCCTGAAACTTTGCTTTGCGAACCGGTAACCGCCTGGGGTGCAACGGCAGAACGATCTTCTTTTATGGTTTGCTTTTCAGTATCCTTCGTGGTTTCCGATATTTCTTTTTTATCGAAGTTGCCATATACCGAGCTGTAAGTGCCTGCGAAATCGATACTGTAATTTTTCAGTTCTCTCAACGGGATGCGGATATCGGCGTATTTATCGTCCAGTTTGATATTGCTCACTGCCGCGTTTACTTTCCGCACTTTGATATCTGCATTGCTTCCTTCGATATCCATGGGTCCTTCAAGTTTGGTGATGCGCAGGTTGCCATAATTTTTCCGCCCGCGGATATCATACACTTCTTCCACTTCATATTCATCGTTGGTGCTGCGGATCACCATTTTTTTAACAGTGGCCATTTCGATGGTGGAAGATTTACTGTCCACATCCAGGTCATCGATATTTTTTGCACTGAAGCGGCCGTTGGAAAATTCGATTTCTGCATTTTTGATATCGCCGGTATTGGCGTTTGAATATTTTGAACGCAGCACCAGTTTATTGAGGTTACCCGATTCGAAATTACCGTTGGTGATATCAAGCGAAACATCGGTGATGCCATCCGGCAAACTCACATCTCCATATTTATTTTCGATATCCATTTTACTTCCTGCCGGAACGGTAACCACCAGTACGCGTTTAAGCGCAGTTTTGGTACCGATTATCCTGCCATTTGAATTTATCAAAGTAGTACCGCCGGAACTGTTGTAACTGTATGCCATACCAGCTGCGGCTTGAGGGGCATTACTGGAAAAGGCATAGCTTAAACCATTGCCTGCACCCGATCTGATCTTGACAGAACTGCCCAATGTTTTGAGGCTGATATTGGCCCTGTCCAGCAACTCTTCATCGCTTAACTTATCATCGCCGCTGTAATAAACCGTAGTGCTGATCTTTACTTTGGGCTGGTCCCAGGTTTTTACCACAAGGGCCCGGGAAATATTCTCGATATAAACCTCGCCGCTTTTGGGCATATTGATCTCTTTGCTCACTTCTTTTGATTTCAGGTCTTCTTCTTTGATCTGGCGGCCTGTTACCACAACGGGCTCCGACGCAGATAACCCGCTCACCGTCACCGTTTGCTGGGCACCTGCTGAAAAAACCGCAGTTACAGCGAATAATACCATACCATAGAGGTTTGTTTTCATCTTGTGTTGTTTAAAGTTTCAGAAAATAAGTATGGGCAGAATCAATCGGCACCCGGTTTTGTTTCCAGCGGGTATTGGTTTTGTTCATTTCTGCCTGCAGTTGCTTTAATACATTCAGCTTCTGCTGGTAAACATTGATCAGCTGGCTGAGTAACTCATCAGTCATGCCGCGCTTTGCAATGTCTGATTTGATACCCCGCTCATCTTTTTCCATCTGCCGTATCTGTGTTTTAAAATCTTTGAAATAATCGGGTGATTCTGCATACATCGGGATATTCCTTACCCGGTCCTTCTGCAGGTTGATCACCTGGGTAAAACTGTTTTCGAGGTTCTGCAACTGTGCACCAGCATCTGCAATGGCTTCGCTTTTTTTATGCGCCATTGCTTTGCGTGCAGTTGTTGCAACCGGTTCGCTGCTTGCAGGTATTTTTTCTTCTGCCGGTTCTGTACGGATCGTTATCGGGTTCCCGGTTTCTTTTGAGCCGGTGGTTGCCGCAACATTTGTTTTTGCCGGATCGGTATGACCGGTAACAAGGTACCAGGTTCCCACACCGGCCAGCAATAAAATACAGGCTGCCGCGGCCCAGCGTGTTACGAAAAATACGACAGGTGTTTTTTTCGCTGGTATTGATGTGCTTTGCTGTGCGATCTTTTCCCAGATATGTTCACCGGGTTCATCGAGGTCGATCTGCTCCCTGTGCTGCTGAATATATTTTTTCAGTTCATCCATGTAATGCTAATTGCCGGGTGATCCTTTCTTTTAATAATTGCCTTGCCCTGTGGTACTGGCTTTTACTGGTCGATTCAGAAATACCGAGTTGCGCTGCAATATCTTTGTGGCTGTAATCTTCCACCACAAAAAGGTTGAAAACCTGCCTGCAACCATCGGGTAAGGCTTTGATCTCTTTGTGAATGATTTCAAAGTTTACCGTTTTCCACCATTCGGTTCCTTCGTCTGCAAACTGTTCTTCTTTTCCATCCTCCCACTCGTTCCAGTACACCTGCTTTTTCCCGAACCGGATACATTCGTTCACCACGATCCTTTTCAGCCATCCGCCAAACTGTATCGGGTCTTTTAACTGCGCCAGGTTGCGGAAGGCGAGCAGGAAAGATTCCTGTAACAGGTCCTCCGCATCGTTGCGGTTGCCTGCCATCCGGATACAGATATTGAACATCGCTTTGCTGTAATGCCTGTACAGCCAGGCCTGCGCCTCCGCATCGCCGGTACAGGCTTTTTTCACCACAGCCGTTTGTATGTTCGTAGCCTGTTCCAAGGTTAACTGGTAATATGAGGCGAAAAGAAGGAAAAGGTTGGAAAAGAAAGCGCCTTTTATCAAAAACATTTTCCCTGATAGCCAACCGGCCCCGGAACATTGCTGCCGGGGCCGGTGAAAGATTGTTGAAACAACCGGGTGATCAAGCAAGATCCAGCACCGGTTTGTTCTGCAGGATACTTTCAATTTTCTCCATTATTTCTGTATTGAGTAAAGGCAGTGCATCCAGTGCTTTCAGGTTTTGTTCCAGCTGTTCGCTGCGTGTTGCGCCGAGGATGGCTGTTGTTACATGCGGGTTTTTGATTGTCCACGCAATGGCAAGTTCGGCTAGGCTCACACCCATAGCTGCAGCGAGTACAGCGAGTTCTTTTACTTTCTGCAATTTGGCTTCCTGTACCCATCTTTCTTTTAACCAATCGAAACCCTGCAGGGCAAGCCTCGACCCTTCCGGGATGCCCTCATTGTATTTCCCGGTCAGGAAACCAGCAGCCAGCGGGCTCCAGATGGTGGTACCCATTCCTGCGTTCTGAAAAACGGGCAGGTAATCCTGTTCCATTTTAAAACGTTCGAACATATTATACTGCGGCTGCTCCACCGATGGGCCGATCAGGTGGTGCCTGTCGGCTACGCGGTGTGCTTCCATTATTTCAGCGCCGCTCCACTGGCTGGTTCCCCAGTACAAAACCTTTCCCTGCTGTATGAGGTTGTGCATCGTCCATACCACTTCTTCAATGGGTACATTGGTATCGGGTCGGTGACAGAAAAAAATGTCGAGATAATCTGTTTGTAAGCGTTGCAAGGCTTCATGGCAGGCTTCGCTGAGGTGTTTGCGGCTGAGGCCGGTTTGGTTGGGCCTGTTCTGTTTCCCCCTCCAGCCAAAAAAGGCTTTCGAAGAGAGCGTATAGGATGTACGGTCCCAGTTTTTATTTTTCAAAACCCGCCCCATCATTTTCTCGCTTTCACCAAGAGCATATACTTCTGCATTGTCAAAAAAATTGATGCCATTGTCGTAGGCGATGCCCATCAGTTCATCGGCGCTGTTATCTGCTATCTGTTTGTGAAAAGTTACCCAGCTTCCAAAACTGAGCACGCTTAATTGAAGGCCGCTCCGGCCCATTCTTCTGTATTCCATAAATAGGGTTTGATATTCGCAAAGCAAGTTAACCGATTTTACAGCCCGTCTTTTTTTGCGCGCTTTCGCGATGCGTTATTTTTTGGATTTGAGGATACTTGCGGGCGGACCTGCAGGTACCGTGCTCGCGGGTGCGGGCGCCGGCGCTGGTTGTGCCGTGCTGTCGGACACGTACGAATAGCTATTCGGCTCTATTTTAAAGAAGGTAATGTTGTTCAGGTCCTGGCTGGCCGTCATCCCATTTCCCACCACCAGGGTACGCCGGAAACCTTTGCTGAGCAGCACCCGTTTATCGGTATAAAATTTTTGCTGGTTCTGGTCCCAGTACAATTCTTTGGCAAAAAGGGTATCGCCTTTGGTATTAAAGATCACTACGCTGTCGCGGAGAAATACTTTGTTTTCTGATTCGAGGTAACGGCCATAACGGGCATTCAGCTGGCTTTCGATGCGGGTACTATCGTTATAAAAATCAACGTGGAGTGATTTTGGGAATTCTGCCATACGGCCACTGTCGCCATAATAGCGCAATAACTGTGGTGCAGTAAGGTGGGCGCGCATTTTACCATTCATGCTCAGGTAGCTGTCGATATTTTTTCCTTCCTCCACATTCAGTTTTCGCCGTCCCAGTTCGCGCACTTCATTTACATCATTCTCACAGGCCAATACAAAAAAGCAGCCGGTGATTACGGCTGCCCTGATAAATATTGTATATAAAGAACGGTTAATCATACCTGCGTGGGTTAAACCAAAGATCGCTTAAACTCATTCCAAATGAAAACTGAACATAGTTTTCTGTGATATTATTAACAGCCGAACCGCGTTTCCCGAATTGTAAAGCGGTGTTCAGGAAAGTAAACTGGTTATCGTACGCTCTCCATTTGCGGATAGGAAGCCCCAGGCCGAAGGATGCACAATAATGTTTTAACCCGTTACCGTCGGGGTTTAAGTAATCCTTCCCGATCATAAAGCCTGCACGGTACAATACATTGTTCCAATACCCACGGCCAGAAGTGGGATCGGGACAGAACTGGACACCCAACTTGGCTTCCCAGCTATTCGATAACTGATCGGCCTGGTTATAGAAGCGGTATTTGTTCCAGCTGGTGGCAGAATATTCAGCGCCTAACGACCACATTTCATAGATCCTTCCGGATACCGTAGTTGTTTTATGCAGCGTAACACCACCGGCAACTGTTGCGGGTAATTGAATGGTTCCCTTGATATCGGGTGTTTCCTGTACCGAATCGATTTTAACATCGCCCTGTGTGGTTACGATATATGTCTGGCGGTTGATATCCTGGGTGGCATTCAGTTTCTGCTGCAGGGTACCGGTAGCGCCGAGGCGGATAAAATATTCATCCACTGCTTTGGTAACGGCATTGGTTTTTTTGCCTACAGAAAATTCGTACTGCATACCTGCACTCAGGAAAACGCCGTTGAAATTGGTTTTGGTGGAAGAGTTCGACTGGTAATAAGGCACTGTATCGTTCAGGAAAGCTTTGCGTGTATTGATCTCCCTTCTGCCGAAATTATAGCCGGTATTAAAACCGATCTGAAAGCTTTTCCATTTTTTCCCGAGACCAATAAAAAACTGGTTCATCCCGCCGCTGCCCTCATAAATCGTTTGCAAACTATCACCAGCCACCCTTGCATAGCTTGCAATGGAATAACTGATACTGCTCACGGGCTTAAGACCAAAAGCCAGGCCGAGATTTTTTTTCCTGTTTAAGGGAATACCCAAGGCGAGATAGGAAGGAATAAAATAATTGCTCGTGAATTTACCAGTAGGGTTCTGGCTGTTCAGCGTGCGTGAATCGATGGTGAGTCCCAGGTCGAATGTAACCAGGAACAGGTTCCCGTAAGTGGCCGGGTTGCCGAAATTGATCGATTGCCCCACATTATTATTGATCCCGTCAGCATAAGCCGCTGATAAACCACCCATGGAACGGCCGACAATATGCGGATTGGAATAAATTTCCCCTAAACCATACCTGGTAAAAGGGGAGTTCTGTTGCGCAGATGAGCCAAGCAGAAAAAGAACGGGTAAAAAAGCCAGGAATAACCTAGCGATTGTTGTACTCACTGATCGCATACAAGCCTTTGTAAATTAAGTTAGGGTCGGCAAATATCTTGTTTTTTAGATGTGGCACAAAAAAACCCATATCCCCCCCGGTTAACAGCACGTTAAAGTTGCTGTATTTCAAGGCGTATGCATCGATAATTCCATCAATTTCTTTAGCCATTCCCAGTATCACCCCGCTTAACAGGTTGGTTTTGGTATCGTAACCCACCAGCGGGAAACCGGCTTCTGCTTTGATCAGGGGCAATAAAGCCGTTTGTTCGTGCATGGCCCGAAAGCGCATATTCATACCCGGAGAAATGCTTCCCCCGAGAAATTCATGACGGTTATTGACATAATTATAAGTAATGCAGGTACCGAGGCCAATTGCAAGGTTATGCCCCTGCGGAAAGATATCCACCGCTGCTGCACAGATGGCCAGGCGGTCGGCACCGATGGTTTCGGGTTTGCCAACAGGCGTTGTTAAGGGAAGCTTACTGGTATGCCCCAGTTTGTGAAAATGTGTATGTTCGGCAAGCAGGTTCTCGATCGCAGGCGAATGGCTGATAACAGAGGAAAGAATGGATTTATCCGCTTTGTATTTTTGAATCAGTGATAAAACAGTGGCTTCACTGTCATCGGGTAAAACATATTCTTCAAGGAAATCACGTCCGCGGAATATCCCGCATTTGAGCCTTGTGTTGCCAAAATCAAAACAAAGGGTGGTAGACATGGGATGCGGTTAAAGATCAAAATTAAATCCTTTGAGTTCTTTAAAGTGGCCGTTCAGTGAAATACGTTGTTTCAGGTTTTCCATACCTGCCACCACGGGCAATACCCTGTTCAGGTGGCGTTTTAAATATTCGAGCCTTTGCAGTTCGTTGAACAGGCCGAGCAATTCATATTCCTCTTCCAGCGATAAACCGGCATGATGAGCGATATCGTAACTGATAAGTTCTTCATCTGCTTTTTTAAAATCCTTTGTTATGTTGAGCAAACGGTGCAGTTCGCGGATATTGCCAACCACCCTGCGGATCAACTGGCTCTGCAACTGTTCGCCATTATCAGGATAATTTACTATTGCGCCGCTGTACAGTTTATCCGGGATGCTTTTGATGATTTCAAGCACGCGGAATACTTTCAGTCCGCGGGTATGTATGTCCATCTTGCCGTCTTCATGTACTTTGGCAATCCCGGTGATCTCCACCAGGGTGCCCAGTTCAGCCAAACCCTTATTCAATACCACGGGTATGCCAAAGGGTTTGTTGGCTGTATAACATTCCTGTATCAGTTGCCGGTATCTCGGTTCAAAAATGTGGAGGTTGAGATTTTCCCCGGGATATACCACGATGCCCAGCGGAAATACGGGAATAAAATTTGTCATACTACAAATGTAGGGAACCGGTAACAGCCGAAAATAAAGGGGGCCCTTATTTGTCGCTGTCCATCTCTCTCAGTCTTGCATATTTTAACCAGGTATACCAGGCATTCATCTTCGCAACGGTATACCCCGCTGCTCCATCAAGAAAACCCAACCGGAAAAAATAATTCTTTACAAAAGAAAAAACCGGCGCCATCCTGCATTTGAACCATCCGGCTTTTTTCCCTGCCAGGTGGTATTTATGTGCATTCAGCATGGCATACTGAACTGTTTTTGCAGCGAACTCTTCCATATTCCGCGAAGTGTAATGATGGATATATCCTTTCGGTATCGTAACCGTCCTGGTGCCTTCTGCAAATACAAGGCTTTCGTGTACCGCTGCATTATCCCAGCCACCCTGTTTGCGGTGGTAAAGGCGGATGTGCTGGTCGTTGCTCCATTCGCCATAGCGTATCATTGCATTACCCAGGAAAGCGCGGAAGCGGATATTGTAAACGGTCTGCATATCATTTAGATCAAGCTCCTGTAAACTTTTGGCCAGTTCTGCATCCACCACTTCGTCCGCATCTATCGACAGGATCCAATCGTGTCGCGCAGCATCCACCCCTTTGTTTTTATTGGGGCCATAGCCTTCCCAGTTGGTTTCTATGAGTTTCGCGCCGAGCTTGTTTACGATTTCCTGAGTTCCGTCTGTGCTGCCACTGTCAACCACCACCACATCATCACTGAAAGCAGTTACTGCTTCAATTGTTTTGCCGATGATATGTGCTTCATTACGGCAGATGATGACAACAGAAATGGGCTGCTTCATGCGGGTTCGGGATTGCGGAAGATTTGTTGCCCAAAGAAAACAATAAATGCCAATATAACCCCGCCATATTGCCCTTCGAGTGTATCATCCACTAAAAATGGAATGATACTGATAACAGCTACCGCGAACATCAATGGATTTTTCTGAAACGATACAAACAGCAGCATACCCAAACCGATGGTAAATAATGCAAAGCCTGCCCATCCGCTGCCCGCACCATATACCAGCCATTCGTTTGCGGGCAAAAAACGTTCATCGGGTAAACTGGAAGAATGGTTCACAGAATGCCATTGGTTAACCTCTTCTCTCAGATCCCCGAACCCCACACCATACAACGGATGCTCTTTCAGGATCGAATATCCGGCTTTCATCGATAAAATGCGGGCCGCGTCGGAATAAGACGAAGTCAATTGCCCCTGCGAATACAAACTGTATTCATACCGAACATATTGCAGGCGGTTGCGGAATGTGGGAGAATACAAGTAACAAAAAAAACAGATGACAGATAAAAGGGCTGTAACCGATAAAGCCGGTTTCCATTTTTTTTCCTGTAATCCTGCATATAACAGGTATGCAAGGGTGCCTGTATACAAACAAACCAAACCTGTTTTCGCGGCAAGGATATGGAGGTATACAACGAGAAAAAAAACCAGCAACAGGATCACTGCCTGGTTCAATTTTTGTTTTTCATTTTTTATCTGCTGTATGGCAAATGCGATGATGATCACCACCAGCCAGCTGAAACGGATATGATCATTTTCTGCGGGTGTGGGAAGGGTTTTGGCACGGAGATAGGCTTCAGCATAGGCGGCGCTGTCCAGGCTGTATTCCCATAAACTCTGTAAACAACCTGCGCTTATCAGTAAAAGCGATAAGAGGATGATTTTTCTTTTCCATTCAGCAGAGATGGATATACCCGAAAACCCGAGACAAAAAAACAACAGTGGAATTTTTACAGCCAAAGAACTGTACCATGCCCCATGGTCATCACTCCAGAAAAAAGAAATCAATACCGGCAGAATGATACACAAGACTGCAGTAAAGAAACTCGGACTTGATTTGAAACGGCGCTGAAAAAAATAAGGCACAACGATCAGTACGGAGGCGAAAGACAATAACGCACGGCTCCATAATATCCCGGCGATACAAAGGATCAGCATTGCCGATATCCATATTTCTTTCCATTTATTTTTCAACAGCGGCTGCTCCATGGGTCTAAATTCGCGCATCCGGTTTACTTTAGCAATCATGTGGCAGGAAATATTAGAACAGGTGGTGCATGGCGATAGGAAATCGCTGGCAAGGGCGATATCGCTCGTGGAAAATGAAGTGAACGGTTATGCATGGCTTTTAGAACATTTGCCTGTGGCAGAAACAAAGATCACAGGGATTACTGGTCCCCCGGGTGCAGGAAAAAGCACATTGGTGGATGCACTGATTGCAGGGATCGTTGCGAAGGGACAGAAAGTATGTGTGCTTTGTGTGGATCCTTCTTCTCCTTTTCATCTTGGTGCGTTGCTGGGCGACAGGATCCGGATGAGCGAATGGTATGATCATCCTTCTGTTTTTATCCGTTCACTTGCCACAAGGGGAAGTTTGGGAGGATTGCATCCAAAAATTATTGAGATCGCTGACCTTGTAAAAGCGGCAGGATTTGATCATGTGATCATTGAAACAGTGGGCGTGGGACAAAGTGAAATTGAAATCGCGGGGCTTGCCGATACAACGGTGGTGGTGGTGGTGCCGGAAGCAGGTGATGAAGTGCAGACGATGAAAGCAGGACTGATGGAGATCGCGGATATTTTTGTGGTGAACAAAGCCGATCGCCCCGATGCAGATACATTTGTAAAAAACCTGCGCCTGATGCTCGCCCCGGCATTTCATCATTCAACACATGAGGTAGCCATTGTAAAAACAATTGCATCACAGAAAGAGGGGATTGGTGAATTGTTTGAAAAGATCCTGCAGCACCAGCAGCATTTGCAAAATCACGACCGGAAATACTGGCTGCTTACTGAAAAAGCATTTCACCTGATCCAGCAAAAAAGGATGAAAGATCTCAATAAATCAGAGATCAAAACAAAGCTCGAACAAAGCGGGGAAACAAATTTGTATCGGTTTTTGAAACAGGAAGGCCTGCTGTAAGTTGACGGCCTGTGTAACAAGCATAAAACTCTTTTTCTCCTTCACTCCTATCCTCTCCTGCGAGATAATCGAAACTTTATTGGTTACACAGTCAATCAAAATTATTGTTTTCGAAAGGTTCACTAAGAGAGGAGCAAGAGTAAAGGAGGGTAACAAGAATAAAACTCTTTTTCTCTTTCACTCCTGTCCTCTCCTGCGAGATAATCGAAACTTTATTGGTTACACAGTCAATCAAAATTATTGTTTTCGAAAGGTTCACTAAGAGAGGAACAAGAGTAAAGGAGGGTAACAAGAGTAAAACTCTTTTTCTATTTCACTCCTGTCTTCTCCTGCGAAATATTTAACGGATTTATTAGCAGGATAAACCGGCACTAAAGTTTTAATGGTAGCCTGCTGTTCCATAAATCCTTTCACTTACTTGGCCGGTTTTTGTTTTTAATACAAAACTGCCTTCATATCCTGCAGGCTGATCTGCCGTTAACCGGTAGCTGATAAGTAAATCGTAGTCAGGGTCTGTGTACCTGAGTTTTACAAGATCTTCTGTTTTCCCTTCCGCCAGAGTGAGTTTGCGGGTTTGGTTATCCAGCTTGATCCATGCAACGCGTTCAGGCGCGCTTTCATCTGTTGTATCAATTTTCCCGATCACTATCAGGAAAGAATTTGTTTTCAGCATCTCATCTTTATCAACCCCAAATAATACTGCGCTGGAAAAATAGGGAGGAAGGTCGCCCGACCTGAGTTTTTGCAAAGGGATCGAAGTACGGCTGCATGCGGATAATAACCCAACCAGTATTGCAAGGAATGAAATGATTTTTTTCATTTGGCTGTTGCTTCTTCAAAAAAAGAGCGAAGCAGGATGGCTGGGTTCACCGGCAATCAGCCACATCAATGCTTAAGCCCCTGTTTCCTCTGATTGCTGTATTGCTTTTTCATTTTTCCACCAGCGCCAGCCAATATAACCCATTACCATAAACGGTGCGGCGGCCAGGTAAATAATGGCAGAGTTAAGGGCTGAAGCAGGGCCCTCGCCCAACTGCGATGCGGTTTTGGTACAGATAGAACATTGTGCGAAGAGTTCTGCGCTGAATAAAGCCACCAGCATCATCAAAATAAATAAGACTCCTTTCTTCGTCATACGAACCCGTTTTCAGCAGCAAAGATATGGAAGGTTTACACTGGGAAATCGTTAACTTTCACCCTCAACCCTATTCAAGTGAAATCCCGTAGAAAATTTTTACAACAGGCTGGTTTACTGGCAGGTGCTTTTTCTGCCAACAGCCTTTTTAATGAATTACATGCTGCTTCGCTCGAAAATGCGACGCGAAAACTGGCCGGCCTTACGCCCGAAGCCATTGCGGCGGATGAAGATTACTGGAGTGTGATACAATCGGCTTATACGGTTAACTCCAACCTTATCATTTTAAACAATGGCGGTGTGAGCCCCGCACCCAAAGTAGTGCAGGAAGCATTGCAGCGTTACAACGATCTTTCCAACCAGGGCCCATCTTATTATATGTGGCGGATTCTGGACCAGGGCCGCGAACCGCTTCGTTATAAATTATCGGTGCTGGCCGGATGCTCGCCTGAAGAGATTGCTGTGAACCGCAATGCAACAGAAGCGTTGAATACCGTGATCTTCGGGCTTGATCTGAAAGCAGGCGATGAAGTGATCGGTACCAAACAGGATTATCCCAATATGATCAATGCATGGCGGCAAAGACAGGAACGCGAAAGCATTGTGTATACCCAACTCAATTTCAAATTCCCGATAGAAAATGATGAAGAGATCGTGAGTGCCTATGAAAAGGCCATCACGCCTAAAACAAAACTCTTGCATGTAACGCATATCATTAACTGGATCGGGCAGATCATGCCGGTGCGGAAGATTTGCGATATGGCAAAAAAGCACGGACTGGAAGTGATTGTTGACGGGGCGCATTCGTTTGGGTTGCTTGATTTTAAAATACCGGAACTGGGCTGTGATTATTTTGGCACCAGCCTGCATAAATTCTTAAGTGCGCCCGTTGGCAGCGGTATGTTGTGGATCAAAAAAGAAAAGATCGGCAAGATATGGCCGCTGGTATGTAATGATAAACCCAGGGGGGAAGATATCCGAAAGTTCGAAACATTGGGCACACGCAGTTTCCCGATTGAACAGGCGATTGGCGAAGCGGTGAATTTCCAGAACGGGATCGGCAGCAAAAGAAAAGAAGACAGGGTTCGGTATCTGAAAAATTATTGGGCATCCAAAGCAAAGGAAATACCGAAAGTAAAAATCCATACCTCGTTCAAACCGGAATATGCCTGTGGGATTTGTGGGGTATCGGTAGACGGGATGACACCCGGTGAACTGGATTCTGCATTGCTGAATACCTATAAAATACACACGGTAGGTATTGTATGGGAAAACATTTCCTGCGTAAGGGTAACGCCGCATGTATATACGCGGTTACAGGATCTCGACAAACTGGTGTTTGCGCTGGAAGAAATTGCAGGCAGGAAAAAATAAACGCCGTTCTGCTGAAAAGCTTTCCTGCTTCAGCTGCTGAACGGCGTTCAGGAAATTTCTTATTGGGCCTGTGTTGATTTTACAACAGGCTTCTTAGATTTTGTGGCTTTGGCCGGGCGTGTTTTGCCGAAAGAGCCCTGGAATCTTTTTCCTTTGGCGGTTTTTTTATCACCTCTTCCCATGGTTGTTTGGTTTTGTTTGCAAAAATAAG
>SAIX01000025.1 GCA_004028765.1 Chitinophagaceae bacterium
TAATGCCGAACCCGAGTACGAGTTACTTCACGCTGAAGCTGGAGAGCAGGTACGACCAGCCGGTGAACCTGCGGGTGATGGATGGCAGGGGCAGGGTGGTAGATGCAAGATCGAAACTGGGATCGAACAGTACATTACAGATCGGTCACAACTACAGCAGCGGCACCTATTATGCCGAACTGATACAGGGTAACAAACAAAAAGTAGTGCAGTTGATTAAAGGCCGAGGATAGGATCGGGGGATTTTTTTTCGGCCCCTCAATTGTGTACAAAGACCCGTTCCACCAGGAGCGGGTCTTTTTTATGTGTGGACAAGCACTGAAATCAAGCAAAATGACATTTTGTTTCTATTAAACGAAAAAATAATATATTGTCTTTACAAACCTGCCCGATGCGTACTTTGCTTTTACATAGAATCTTTTTTTTGTTACCTGTTTTTTGGGCCCCTATCTCTTTATCTGGGCAATCTCAGAAAGCCCTTATCAGCAGCGGCGAACTATTACAGGAAGGAAGAAACAAACATGATTCTGGTAAATACAAAGCGGCCATTTCATTGTATGAACGCATTTCGAGAAGTGACACTAATTACAGCGATGCGCTTCATGAATTGTCGCTTAGCCATTACAGTGACAGCAATTATGAAAAAAGCCATTCGTATGCAAAACTGGGATTAAAACTGTTCCCCGAAAAAGCGGCAGAGTGGTATAACCTGATGGCGAACGCGCTTGATTTATTGGGACGCAAAACGGAAGCACAGGCGCTGTATGATAGCAGTCTTGTAAAGAACCCTAACCGTTATCTCTCCTGGTTTAATAAAGGCATAAGCTGGTACAATGAAAAAAAATATACCGAAGCAGGGTTTGCATTCCAGAAATGCCTGCTGATATATCCGTATTCCGCATCAGCACATTATTTTCTGGGTTTAACAGAATACTACCAGGGAAGAATGGCCAGGGCAATGCTCTGTTTTGCAGCCAATTTGCTTGTAAACCCGGAAAACAAATACAGCAATAATTCTGTGAACGCACTCAACGGAATAGCAAGGGTTACGGACGAAGTGATGAAATTATCTGATAAAGCAGACAAAAATGATGAAGGCTTTGGCCTGCAGCAGGAGATACTGTTAAGTAAAATTGCACTCGACACAAAATACAAACTGCAATGCACTGTCGACGACCCTATCACAAGGCAGCTTCAGGTTGTTTTTGAAAAACTGGAATACCTGCACGACCAGAAAGATTTTTGTATGCAGTACTATACTCCATTTTTTACAAAACTTTTTGCGGAGGGGAAGTTTGACCTGATGGTGAACTATATGTTCGGCGGCTTGTCGATAAAAGCCATACAGAATTTCAACAAAAAAAACCAGGCTGCCATCGATGGCTTTATCAACTACACAGTAAAATATTTTAATGGGATACGGAATACAAGGATACTCCAGGCAGATGAGAGGGAGCAGGCGAAAACCTTTTATCTCTTCAATAACGGGATCTGCACCGGGAAAGGTTTCTGGACAAGTAACGGAGACGATGTATCGTTGACGGGGGCATGGGAGTTTTATCACGACAACGGAGTAATCAAATCAAAAGGTGTTTTTAATGATAAGCAACAGAAAACCGGTGAATGGAATTTTTTTTATACCAATGGCATATTAAAGGAACGTTCAACTTTTGTGAATGATACAGTACAGGGAAGAAGTATGTTCTGGTTTGATAACGGGATACTGAGCGAAGAACGTACGTTGCTGAATGATATACCCGATGGTGAAGAGAAGATATATTACTACAATGGCCAGTTAAGAACCATTGCATATTACCGGGATGGCAAAAAGAATGGCTTGCAAACCGGTTACCGGCTGAATGGTACAAAGGAATATGAAGCGATGCAGAAGAACGGGATGCAGGATGGAGTAACGAAATTCTTTCATCCAAACGGAGCCTTGTCAAGTGAATCGGGTTTTACAGAAGGGAAAGCAGAAGGCATAGTAAAAGGATATTATGACAACGGTGTCCTTGAAACAGAAAGCAGCCGGTTACATAATAAATACAACGGGATTTCTAAATCATATTATCCGTCGGGGAAGCTAAAAGAAACAGCAAACTATCTTGATGATGAACTCGATGGTGAAAGTATTACCTATTATGAAAGCGGACAGGTAAAGGAAAAAGCGACCTATGTAAAAGGAAAACTGGATAAAGCAGCGGATGGCTTTGATGAAAACGGAATAAAGATCAGCAGCCTGGTTTATGAAAAAGGCAAATTAAAAGAAGCACATTTCTTTGATAAGAACGGAAAAGAATTCAACACCCTTTTTGTAAAAAGCACATCTGTTACCATTCCATTATACGACGCCCAGCACAGAAAAACCAGCGAAGGTATTTTTTCAAAAGACGGGAACCGGGAAGGTAAAACGATTTATTATTATCCTACCGGTAAGATTAGTGCAGAAACAGAATTTAAAAACGGGATGCAGGATGGGAAGCATATTGCCTACTATCAGAACGGCGTGGTTTCAGAACGCGCAACATTCCGTGAAGATAAAATTGACGGTTACTATACCCGTTATTATGAAGATGGCAAAATTCGTTCAGAAGGCTGGTTTGCGGAGGGGATGAAACAGGGCCCCCACTATGAATACAATCGTTTCGGGAAACTGGTTAATGAATATTATTACAGGAACGATGATCTCGACGGCTATACGGTGTCATATACTCCTTCGGGGAAAAAAGAATATGAACAACTCTTCAGCGAAAGCTGGCTTATCCATACCACTCAATTCGACACAACCGGTACAATCATCTCTGAAACAAACCTGCGAAACGGGAGTGCTGATATGATCTTTGTTCATGAAAATGGGAAACCCTACCTGAAAAATCATTATGAAGGGTATTTTAAGAACGGGCTTTCTCAGGCATTGGACTTTGATGGAGTCATCAATGCAGTTTACTATTATAAAAAGGGTGCACTTGACAGTGTATACCACGAATATTACCGGAACGGCAGCATCAAAGCCGAAGGTAAATACCGGAACGGAGAAAAATGGGGGGAGTGGAAACAGTATTATGAAAACGGCCAATTGAACACAAAGGAGTATTATGAAAAAGGGGAAGAACAGGGAGAAATGCTGATGTACAACGAAGACGGGACGCCCGATAAAAAATTTAATTACAAAGACAACGAAACAGACGGGCCCTGCTTTTATTATGCCGAAAACGGCATAACAGCGCTTGTACTGTATTTCCTGCATGGGGAATTAAAAAGCTATGCTTATGAAAATGCAGAAGGAAAACTGGTACCTCAGATTCCACTTCCCAATGGAAGCGGTAAGGTTGTGGCTTATTTCCGTAATGGCAAAAAAAGCGCTGAGATCGATTTTGAAGGGAGCCTTGTTAACGGTGTGCGAAAACTGTACTTCTCCAACGGGAACACCTATATCGATGGCAAAAGGATTTTAAACCTGGAGAATGGCCCCAAAAAAGTATATTATCCCAATGGGCAGTTATTAAGGGAAGACACTTATTATTATGACAGCCGCAACGGCTTGAGCAAGCAATACTATCCCAACGGGAAAATCAGGGCGGAGGAAAACATATATAATGATGAATTGCATGGCCCCTGCCGTTATTACGATGAATCCGGTAATTTGCGGGAAACCAGGATATATTATTTTAATGTTCTGAAATCAGTTTCAAAATAAGAGGAGGGGAACCCCAGATGTGTGCTGTAAAAAAATTGCCCGTTTTTGTTTGCATATTATCAGTATGCATTTTGCATGTTTCAGCACAATCCGTAGAAGAGCTGTCGCAAAAATTTCCGGGTAAATATGCAGTAATACTGAATCATACAGAATCAATGCGTATTTATTTTGAAAACGGCCAGCCTGTCGCTGAAACAAAAGTAACGCGCGAAATATTGGTACTGGATGATAAAGCAAATGGCCTTTATAATAAATACTCTGTTTTTCATGGCTCATTCGACGAACTGCGGGACATAGAGGCATATACCAAAATACCGGATGGCAAAGGTTACCGACAGGTAAAGGTGGCTGAAATAAAAACCGAAAGTTCGCGCAGCAACGGTGTTTTTTATGACGATGTAAAAGAATCCCGTTTTGATTTCCCTTTGCTTGTAAAAGGTGCTATTGCTTATGTAAGTTATACAATTGCAGATAAAGATGCCCACCTGTTCGGCCCCTTTTACGCAAGGTCTTATTTGCCTGTTGTCAAAGAATCTTTCACCATCAGTTACCCGCAGAATATGACGCTGCTGTGGAATACCAGGAACAATGGTGATCATACCATTCAACAGGCAGAGCTGAAAAAAGGGAAACAGAATACGATTATTTTTACCGCTTCAGACCTGAAAGAATCGGAACGGTACAACAACGGCCCCGCTGCAGCCTATTACGAACCACATGTGCTTTACCGGATCGGTTCATACAGGAATGAAAAGGGAGCTGATATTGAGTACCTGAAAGATGTGAATGCACTATACCGCTGGAATTATGGTTTCATCCGCGAAAGGGTATCGGAAAAAAATGAAGAACTCAAACCTCTTGTAGACAGTATCGTGGGTCAAACAACGGATGCAACACTCAGGGCAAAAAAAATATATCAATGGGTTCAGGCGAACATTAAATATGTTGCTTTCGAAAACGGGCTGGAAGGGTTTATTCCCCGGCCGGCTGCACTGGTATATAACAGGCGCTTTGGCGATTGTAAAGATATGGCCTGCCTCCTTACTTCCCTGTTGCGGATGGCCGGGCTGAATGCTTACTTTACCTGGATCGGTACAAGGAGCATCCCGTATGAATACGACGATGTTCCAATGCCCGTTACCGATAACCACATGATCTGCGTACTTGACCTGAACGGGCAATGGATCTTTCTCGATGGTACCGATCCAAACTGCATCTTCGGTTTCCCCAGCGGTTTTATCCAGGGGAAACAATGCCTTGTAGGCATCTCGGAAAAAGAATACAAATTGCTGCGTGTCCCTGAAATCGAAGCAGCAAAAAACCTCGTGGTCGACAGTACATTTATCAACCTTAGTGAAAAGGGGATGACGGGTAACAGCAGCGTGGACTATTTTGGTTATTACGCAACCATGATCAATAACGACCTGCTGTACAAAGATGCTTCAGGCAGGCGCGATTATGTAAAATACAGGATGGGGAAAGCGAGTAATAAATTTCTGTTGAATGATTTTAGCATACGGCAAAACGACCCTGCCAGCAAAACGATCAATATCTCTGCAGGCTTCGAAGTTCCCGATTATGGGAAAAAGATCGGGCAGG
The DNA here is from genome assembly GCA_004028765.1 of Chitinophagaceae bacterium. Classification (GTDB taxonomy): domain Bacteria; phylum Bacteroidota; class Bacteroidia; order Chitinophagales; family Chitinophagaceae; genus Sediminibacterium. Next base: position 5,297 of record SAIX01000025.1, read on the forward strand.
AATGGTACGCCAATCTCATCCTCGAAAAGTTTTTCACAAGCAATTCTTTTATCGATACTGCCAAACGGAAAGTTGCAGTGGAAAACGAATTCCGTTATACGATCCGGCAATACACCATCCTGAGTCTTCCCGCAGGGTACACTGTTTCTTCTGTACCCGAGGATTTTTCTCTTTCAAACCAGGTGATTTCTTTCACGATTACGTATCGAAAAGAAACAAACCGTATCATCGCCTGCCAGGAATACCAGGTAAAACAACTGTTGATGCCCGTTGGCGATTTTCCGCTATGGAATGAAAGTATCCGCAAAATCGTTAACCGGTACCGCGAACAGGTGGTACTGCAAAAACAATAAATAAAACGCATGTATAAGAAGATCGCATTGCCTTTGCTTTTATGTTTTTCAATAGCGGCAAAAACACAATCATTCCGCTTTGATGTTTCAACCGACTGGGCTGGCCAGCCCGGCCTGCACAAACAGCATAAACCATTTGATTCAGCAAGCGCGGTTTGCATACTCGATGACAGGCTGCTTGAATACAGGTCGGAGGGCAAAGAGATAAACGCGTATTACTCGCTCCATAAGATCATTGCCATCAACGACGACCGCGGTGTGGAAATGTATAACAAACTCTATATCCCTCTAAGCGGTGATGCAAACCTTACAAGGGTACGCCTGCGTGTGATACAGCCCGGTGGAAAAGTGATACCGGTTGATAGTGCAAAAATGAACAGGATTGAAGAAGACGGAAAAACCTATGGCATTTTTGCGATCGAGGGATTAAGCAAAGGGTCTGAATTTGAGTTTAATTATATTATCAAGTACAACCTGTTTTTATTCGGATCAGAAACTTTTCAAACCGGGGGGATCCCCTGTCAGGAAGCCAGGTTCACACTGGTTACCCCATCGCACCTTCGTTTTAGTGCAAAGGGATACAATGGCATGAAAGTGAGCAAGGATTCGCTGATAGGTGAAAAAAGAATCATCGCCGGTTATGATACTGAGATACCCGAACTCCCGGAAGAAAAATATGCATACAGAACACAATACCTGCGCAGGATCGATTACAAACTCAGCTACAACCTGGCGAACGGGGAAAATATCAGGCTGTACACCTGGAAAGAACTGGCACGCAAAGTGTATGCGCGGTATACTGAGCGAACAGAAAAAGAGGACAAAGCCCTCGATGGATTCATTGCCCAGATGAAACTGCCGCAGGAAAAAGATGCCATCACCAAAATGCAGCTGGCAGAAGATTTTATCAAAACATCTATCAATATCGATAAAAAACTTATTGGCGAAAATGCAGGTCAGCTTGAAAGCATTATCCAAACCCGTTCTGCCAACCAGGAAGGGATATATAAATTATTCTCTGGGGTGCTCTCAAAAATCGGCGTGAACTTTCAAATGGTTTTCCCGGGCGACAGAAGAGAGATACCGCTTGATGAAGAACTGGAAGACTGGAACCGCCTTGATGACATTGTTTTTTATTTTCCCTCAACCGGAAAATACCTGGCACCGATGAATGTGGAGTTACGCTATCCATATATCCCCTATGAATTTGCAGGAACGAAGGGCCTTTTCCTGAAAGGGACCACCATTGGAAACTTTACAACAGCACTTGGGGTTTTCAATGATATCAAAATGGAGCCGTACACAGAAAATGCGCATGATATGGAAGCCGATCTTTCCCTGAATGAAAGCCTTGATACGGTCATCGTAAAAAGCACACAATTGTTCCGGGGTTACGGCGCACATGGTATCAGGCCTGTGTATACTTACCTGCCAAAAGAAAAACAGGACGAGTTTACCAAACAGATGGTAAAGAACCTTGTAAATACCGACCAGGTAACAGAAATGAAAGTAACCAACACTTCATTGATGGATGGCGGCCCCGCCAATAAACCATTGCTGATTTATGGGGTTGCCAGGAGTGCCGAACTGATGGAGAATGCCGGGAAAAAAATATTGCTGAAGATCGGGGATGTAATTGGTCCGCAGGTGCAGATGTACCAGGAAAAATCCAGACAGATGCCCGTTGAAATTGAATACCCGCATACCTTGAACAGGAAAATAACCCTGCACCTTCCGGAAGGATATGAAGCGGAAAACCTGAAAGACCTTGTTTTTAACGTAAGTTATAATATGGATGCAGCGGATGGAATGGGTTTTATTTCAGGGTATGAGCAAAAAGGAAATGACATTATTATTACCATCGCAGAAACCTATAAAGGGTATCAATATCCATTATCGCAATTCATTTCATTTCAGAAAGTGATCAATGCTTCGGCTGATTTTAATAAAGTAGTATTGGTGTTGCGGAAAAAATAATAGATATATAATAGGGGGCTTCTGTATTTTTTATGAACTGCACCAAATTGGCAACATTACTTTCTTCTCAAATCGCCGCAATCTCACAAAAAATCTCGCACAATTCTTCAGGCCTGCTGAAAAAAGGAGAATGACTGGTTTGCATACTGTACACTTTTTCACAGGGTATTTCGGTGTACATTTTACGCTGTATAAAAGGAGTCACTGCTCTGTCTTCTGTACATTCAATATAAAACCTGCGGATACTGCCAAACCGGCCTTCAGTAAGCTGTAGTGGCGTAATACCCGATTCAACCGGTTCCTGGCTCAGCAATAGTTTTGCGAGTGATACAATGTATTCATCACAATCATGATACAGACCTTCCCGGTAAATTTTCGGTTGCAGGCTATGCGAATTGCTTTCGGGATGCCTGGTTACATACGGTTTTAAAAGGCCTTCTGTATCCATTGCAGAATATTCAGCCTGTGTTTTACCGTTGGGAATCAGGTAGGCTGCGAGATAAATCAACTTCTCGATCTTTTCCGGCCTCTCTTCCGCAAGCTGGGATAGCATGATCCCGTTTTTGCTGTGTCCCACAAGGATCACTTTCCCATCAACCGTATCCAGCAATGCGGATAATTTTTCAATAGTGTTTTTCATAAGCACTTCCTGAATGGGTGTTTTATCCCTTCCCATACCCGGAAGATCGATGGCATATACCGTATGGCCTTTGTTTTCCAGTATGGGCACTACTTTATGCCAGTTCCAGGCACTATGCCAGGATCCGTGTATCAGCACGAATGTTTTTTTGTTGTTCATATTTGTTGTTGATTTATTCTTCTGCTGTTCTGCCGGCTTCCCACCCGATGATCGCCGTTTTGCGGGTTGGCCCCCACATGTAGCCGCCGATATTACCGGATGATTGTATTACCCTGTGACAGGGAATAAGGTAAGCAACGGGATTGCTGCCGATGGCTGTGCCAACGGCCCTTGCTGCATTGGGTTGATGAATATGCGCTGCAACAGAACCATAGGTTGCCAGTTTACCCATCGGTATCTTCAGCAGTGCTTCCCAGATCTTTAATTGAAACGCACTGCCTTTTAAGTGGAGCTTTACCTGGCTTAGTTTCGACCAGTCGCGCTGAAAAATGAACAATGCATTTTGCTGCAGCATATCCAGTTTATGCGAATAAGCTGCCTGCGGAAACTGTTGTTGTAATAATTGGAAAGCGGGTTTTTCGTCTTCATAAAAAGCCATATAACAAATACCTTTTTGTGTTGAAGCGATGATAAGGCTTCCAAAAGGGCTTTCTGCAAAACTGTAATTGATGGAAAGCATGCGGCCTCCATCGCGGTATTCTGCGGGAGTCATTCCTTCAATATTTACAAACAACTCATGTAAACGGCTGGTACCCGATAAACCGGTTTCAATAGCGGCATCAAAAATACTGGCCTGCTTTTCTTTTAATAACTGCCTGGCATAAGATACGCTGGTATATTGTAAAAACTTTTTGGGACTCACACCTGCCCATTCGGTAAACAGGCGCTGAAAATGAAACGGGCTCATATGTACCTGTGCCGCCACATCATCGAGACTGGGCTGCTCTTTGAAATGGCCCCGTATATAATCGATGGCGTTGGCAATGCGTTCGTAATTGAGCTGCTCCTGCGTATTCATTTTTATTTGTTGTGGATACAAATTTCGGCTGCTTATCTAAGGTAAACAATCCGGTTCTTGCGGAGTTTTATCCCGGTTGATGCGAAACTGTTTATATTTAAACATGAGATATTTATTCGTAGTGCTGCTTTTACTGTCGCTCCAGGTAACGGCACAAAAAAAGAATGCATCGGGGTGGATGCAACTGTTTAATGGCAAAGACCTCAGTGGCTGGTCGCCCAAAATAACTGGGTATCCGTTCAAAGAAAATTTCGGGAATACCTTTTCTGTGGAAAACGGTGTGATGAAAGTGAAGTATGATGCTTATGACACATTTAATGAACGCTTCGGTCATATCTTTTACAAAAACAAATATGGGTATTACCTGATGCAGGTGGAATACCGTTTTACCGGAGATCAGGTAAAAGGCGGGCCGGGCTGGGCTTATCGCAACAGTGGTGTGATGATCCATTGCCAGGCGCCGGAAACCATGGGCCTGAAACAGGATTTTCCCATCTCACTCGAAGTACAGTTGCTTGGCGGAAACGGAAAGGATGAAAGACCTACGGGTAACCTCTGTACTCCCGGTACCAATGTGGTGATGAATGGAAAACTGCAAACCAACCATTGTTTTAATTCTACTTCCAAAACCTATCATGGCGATCAGTGGGTAACCGTACAGGTATTGGTATTGGGCGATTCACTGATACAGCATATCGTGGAAGGGAAAGTAGTGATGCAGTATGAACAACCACAGATCGGCAACGGCAATGTTTCCAATTTTGACCCGGCTGTTAAAAAAGATGGGATGTTGCTGAAAGAGGGCTATATCTCTCTCCAGAGCGAAAGCCACCCGGTTGAATTCAGGAAAGTGGAACTTTTTGATCTGGCACCTTATGCAAAAGATCCGGCAACACTTGCTAAAAAGCTGAAAGAACTGGGCATCCGGTAAAAGCTACTTCTTATTTTTTTGCAGCGATTCTTTTCTCCGGATCAGTTCCCGAACCCTGTCTGCAATAAAAGCCGCTTCAGTGCCATAACGGATGATTCGCATATCCGGCCCCCATTCCCCGCTTTTAATATTATCCTCGTATTCTTTATACGCAGTATCAGCAACTGCTTTCAATTTCTTAAGCCAGCGCAATTCTTCCTGCCTGAGTAAATCACGCTGTGCGGGGGATAATAATTTTTGATATCCCTTGTATACAAGATTCAATAGACTGTCCATTTGTTTCAGGTAGCTGTAACTGCAATAAGGCATACGCACGCCGCTGTCTAAACAGGCTTGTTTAACCTTTGCCAAACTATCCAGTGTAAATAAATTCTGCCCAAACAGTTTTCCCGGCATCACCGACGCTCCGGAAAAAACAATCACGACAATAAATGTATAAACGGGTTTCATACTGCTGTATAAAAATAATGAATCGATACAATCCATCTGTCTCCATAGAATGCATGTACTATCTTTAGTGATAAATCAGCCTGTATGGATTTACTCATCCGGTCACAATTATTTGTTGTTTGCGGTGCTACATCCGGTTTCGGAAAAGCAATCGCAGAAATGCTTATTGCCGAAGGCGCGAATATTATTGCGGTTGCGAGAGGTGAAGAAAAACTGCATGCTTTATACCTGTCAGCACCCCAACAAGTTGAAACACTGGCCGGCGACATCAGTGAAGAACCCGTTTTGGAATTACTGAAAGAAACCGTGGGTCAACGCCAATTACATGGTATCGTGGTGAATGCCGGCGGGCCGCCTGCAAAAACGGTACTGGAAACCACACTGAATGATTGGGATGAGGCCTACCGCAAAATACTCCGCTGGAAAGTGGCCATCACCCAAACATTTGTACCGGCTATGATGAAACAGGGATATGGAAGAATGTTGTTTGTGGAAAGTTCATCGGTAAAACAACCGCTTGAAAACCTGGTGCTGAGCAACTCACTCCGTGTTGCAGTGGTGGGTATGGTGAAAACCTTATCGCAGGAGATCGCCCGCAGCGGGGTTACATTGAATATACTTGGCCCGGGCTCACACGATACCCCGGCGATTAACCGCATCTATCAGAAAAAATCAGAACAAACAGGATTGCCTTTTGACGAAGTAAAAGAAAAAGCGATTAACCAGATACCGGTTGGTTTTTTGGGAACCGCACAGGATTTTGCGGGCCTTGCTGCATGGTTGCTTAGTCCGCACAGCCGCTACATCACCGGACAAACCATCACAGTGGATGGCGGTGCTGTAAGAAGCATGCTGTAAACCCTTTGCAATAGTTTTCAACAGTAATCAATAGCAGGCGCGGATATGCACAGATAGAAAATATCTTCGCAGCCATGACAAATATCGACAGCGTAGAACTGGAACAGGTAATCGTTCACAAAGTGGGCAACCCCACCCGTGGCCAAGCATTAAAACTTTCCAACAGCCCGTTAACCCTCAACGATCCCATCGTACGGGGAATGCTTTCAAAATATTTCCTTGGGGCTTTCAATGAACATGAACAGTATAGTTTTTCGCACCTCAGTGATCTCTCGATGAATGAAGTGTACCAGTATGTAACACAGTTGTTTGATGAGCCTAAAAAATTTACACAGCATAGCGCAAAGCTTGCACAGTTTCTGTACAGCAAAAGCACCCATGCCAATGTAAAGGAGGGCGAATTGTATGTGGCGCGGTTTAAACAGGTGCCTTTCGGTACGGAATATGTGGATGCGGTCGGAATATTCAAGAGTGAAAGCAAAGAAACTTTTCTGAAAGTATTTCCGCATGGTGAAAACTGGGAAGTGATTGCGGAAGACGGGATCAATATCAACAAACTCGACAAAGGCTGCCTTGTTTTCAAACAAAACCGGGAAGAGGGATATGTGGTATGCGTGGTGGATCACACCAATAAACAGAATGATGCACGTTACTGGGTAACCGATTTTCTGCAGGTAACGAAAAGCAGCAACAGTTACCATTATACCGATGCCGCAATGGGGATGTGTAAATTGTTTATCAGTAACGAGCTGGCCGAACAGTTTGAGGTAAACAAAAGCGAGCAGATAGACATGCTGAACCGCAGCATGGAATATTTTAAAACAAAAGAAAATTTTAAGATCGGGGAGTTTGCAGAAGAAGTATTGCATCACCCTGAAGTAATCGAAAGCTTTACGCGCTATAAACAAACCTATGAAACAGCGAGGCAGGTATCGATAGAAGACGAATTTGATATACACCTGTCGGCTGTAAAAAAACAGCAGCGTGTGTTTAAGAGCGTTTTAAAACTCGATAAAAACTTTCATGTATATATCCATGGCCGCCGCGACCTGATTGAAAAAGGGTATGATGAATTCAGCGGTAAGCACTATTACAAATTGTTTTTTGATGAAGAAAGCTGATGATGGTGCGCAGGTATCTGTAACTTTTGGCGGTCACAGCAGTGCAATCTCTTTCAGCAGGTCATATTGTATGTCTTCATGCAGGGTTTTCACAGCGGCCTGTATTTTTTTCAACTGCGATGCATAAAGATTATTCAACACCGTACTGCCGGAATAATCGATACCACAATGTTTCATCTTATGGCAGAAATGAATAAGCGCCGAGGCTTCCGTAAATTTTGAACCGGAATACCGGATATACCGCAGTGTGCCACGCAGAATTTTACGGAGTGTTTTTTTGCTGAGGTATAAATTGGGTTTTGGCAATTCGGTAAAGCCCTCGTCAATCATTGTTTGAATGCTGCGGATATACGCCTCCTCATCCTGCGCCTCGAACAGCAGGTAGGTAAGCAGTTCTTTGTTTTCTTTTTTGAACCTTGCCAGCCTGAGACATAGTTCTGTTAGCTGCGATGGCTTTAAGGCGATGAGTTCCTGTTTTAATTCCTGGCTGGTGGCGGCTTTCATTTTATAAAGGTAAATTTCTGGTATGCACCATACACGGTTTTATCTAAATCAGGTTGCTGCAACAGAAAATAATTTTTGTAAATTACAGCACTAACCATTCACGCCATATAATACGATTATCATGAACCAATCCCGCAGGATCTTTCTACAGAAAACCTCCTTTGCACTGGCCGGCTCCGCACTTTTTTCAAAATCATTACTGGCCGCTGCCACACCCAAACACATAACCGGCATCCAGCTGTACTCCGTT
>SAIX01000026.1 GCA_004028765.1 Chitinophagaceae bacterium
TGTGAAACGCGTGGATTCCATGCGGAGAAAGGAAATCGCGGCCAATGCACCAAGGGAAACCGTAACCCTGCCGGGCAACCCGGTTCCGGTAACAAGGGTGAGTTTCCCTTTTGCACCCATCGTACAAAACTTCTCCACCGAGTTGAATAACCACGCATTTACGATCTATACTTTTACAAAAGATCCTTTTTATACCGATAAAGCACTTGCTTTTTCCAAACGCTCACTTGAGTTTTATGAATCACCGCCCTCAATTGATACATATGCAAGGTTGTTGTACCGAGCCGGTAAAAATGAAGAAGCCATTCAATGGCTGGAAAAAGCTTTGGCATTGATCCGGGATAAAAAAGCGCCCCCGTTTCCCAACAATTACCCTGAAATGATCACGAAAATAAAAGCGGGTGAACCCTTGCCGGAAGCACATTAAATTTTTTTGGTTCCGCTGTACCCGTTTTTCAGCAGCCATTGCAAAACTTTGTCGCGCTGGTCGCCCTGTATGATTGCTTCACCATCTTTTACACTGCCGCCGGTACCACAAAAATTTTTGAGTTTTTTGCCAAGCTCTTCAAGGTCATTCCCTGTTCCGATAAAACCGGTTACGAGCGTAACCGCCTTACCAGCCCTTTGTTTGGTATCGAGCCTTATGCGGAGTTTTTGCTGTTGAGGGGCTATTGTTTCCGCTTCTTCCTGCTGTTCCGGCTGAAACTGGAAAGAAGGATCGGTGCTGAATACGAATCCCCTCGCGTCGGGTTTGCTTTTTTTACTCATGTTACCATTTCATTTTGCTGCTGAAATATTCAACTGATAACTGCTTTCAGGCTGAGATCGATACTTTTTGCCTGGTGGATCAATCCGCCCACACTTACATAATCCACGCCTGTTTCCGCATAGGCTTCGATGTTATCAAGATTTATTCCACCGCTGGCTTCGGTTTCAAATGCATGGTCGATAACGGCAAGCGCTTCGCGTATTTGATCAGGATGAAAATTATCGAGCATTACCCGGAATACTTTCCCTTTTGCATGCGCACAAACTTTCTTCACATCTTCCAGCGTTCTTGTCTCCACTTCAATTTTCAAAGGCACAGGTAAGCGGTTTGAATATGCATAAGCCGCATCAATGGCTTCGGTAATACCGCCACAATAATCGATATGGTTATCCTTCAGCATGATCATATCATACAACCCGAAACGGTGGTTCACCCCGCCGCCGATGCGTACCGCTTCTTTTTCAAGCAAACGGAAATTGGGTGTTGTTTTGCGTGTATCGAGCAGCCGGGTATGATACCCTTTCAGTTTTTGTGCATACTGATGTGTCAGGGTGGCAATGCCGCTCATTCTTTGCATACAATTCAATACCAGTCTTTCACAGCTAAGGATCGTATGTATCGAAGCTTCCACTTCAAAAGCAGCTTCGCCGGGCAACATTGCATCTCCATCTTTTTTGAAAGGAGTAAAACGTGCCGCAGGTTCCTTGTATAAGAAAACAGCTTGCGCCACTTCCATTCCTGCAAGTATCCCCTGCTGTTTGATCTTTAATACCGCCTTGCCTTTTTTATCCGGCGGGATACAGCCCAGTGTGGAATGATCACCATCGCCCAGATCTTCGTGGAGTGCTTCTGAAATAAGGTGTATCAATTTTTCCTTTGGTAATGACATGCGGCAAAACTAAGTAATCAGTTGAAAGCAATGCAGGCATAACCGCAATAAAAAATCCCGCCAGGCGGCGGGAATGGTACTTTATCCGTTTGGTGATCTGTTAACTGATCCGCAGGCTGATGATCTGCCGCTTCCCGTCTTTTGCCCTCAATAAAATCGTGATATTATGTCCTTTGGCACCATCATTCAGTTTACCCGTGATATACATCGTTGCGCCCACTTCCCTTTCAGAAGTTTTTTCAAAACCTTTGATCCCGTTGTCGGCAAAAAAAGCTTTTAAAGAAATCGTTGCCTGGTTACGGCCCATATTCTTCACTTCATCTTTATTGGGAAATTTCACATCAAGCAGGTCGTCAAAATACTGACCTACCTGTGTGGCATCGGCTACGCGAAATGCATTTACAATGGCATCTGCCTCATTCTGCCCGGTGAAGGACATCAGCCCCACCATCACCCCTATCAATAATAAAAACTTTTTCATTTTGCTTGGTTTCTACCTTACCGGATGCCAAAAACATGCCAAACGCTGCCGTTAAGCTGTTTGCATAAAGTTAACATCTATCTATCAATCTGAAATACAGTAATTTTAACCCATGAGCAAGAAAGTTATTTTAGTGATCATGGATGGTTGGGGACTCGGCAAAGTAAAATCTGCCGATGCCATCCAGAATGCCAATGTTCCCTTCGTCAGTTCATTGTATGCAAAATATCCTAATACAACACTGGTTACCTGTGGTGAGGAGGTTGGTTTGCCCGATGGGCAGATGGGAAACAGTGAAGTGGGCCACCTGAATCTTGGTGCAGGCCGCATCGTGTACCAGGAATTACAGCGCATCAATGTGGCCATCCGCAATGGTGAATTTGCGGCCAATACCGAACTGCTGGCGTCTATCCGCTACGCGAAAGAAAACAAAAAACCTTTGCACCTGCTGGGGCTCGTAAGCGATGGTGGTGTGCATTCGCATAGTAATCATATCAAAGCCATCTGTGATGTGGCAAAAAAAGAAGGGCTTTCAGAATTGTATATCCATGCTTTTACCGATGGACGGGATACCGATCCGAAAAGCGGTTTGGGTTTTATTACTGACCTGCAGCAACACCTCAATAAAACGGTTGGGAAGATCGCTTCTGTCAGCGGGAGGTATTATGCAATGGACCGTGACAAAAGATGGGAAAGGGTGAAGCTGGCGTACGATTGCCTTGTAAAAGGCGATGGACCCAAAGCCACCGATGCGATCGCCGCGATTGAAGCGTCGTATACTGCCGGCGTAACAGATGAATTTATCAAACCCACTGTGATCGTTGATGAAGCACAGCAACCGCTTGCGCTGATAAAAGATGGAGATGCGGTGATCTGTTTTAATTTCCGCACCGACCGTTGCCGGGAGATCACCGAAGTACTTACGCAAAGCAACAATGCAGAATTTGATATGCACAAACTTGACCTGCATTATACCACGATGACGATGTATGATGCCAAATTCAAAAATGTGCATGTGATTTTTGAAAACGATAACCTCACCAATACATTGGGTGAAGTGCTGGCGGCCAACGGAAAAAAACAGATCCGTATCGCGGAAACTGAAAAATATCCGCATGTAACTTTTTTCTTCAGTGGCGGAAGGGAGGAACCTTTTCCCGGGGAAAGCCGTATTATGGTACCCTCTCCCAAGGTAGCCACTTACGATCTGCAACCCGAAATGAGCGCCGTGGGTATTACCGATAAACTGGTGCCTGAAATTGAAAATGAAACAGCCGATTTTATCTGCCTTAATTATGCGAATACGGATATGGTGGGCCATACCGGTGTTTTCAGTGCAGCAGTAATTGCCGCCCAAACGGTGGATGCCTGCGTGAACCGCGTGGTTACAGCAGGGCTGGCGCATGGGTATACGATATTTTTAACGGCCGATCACGGCAACGCTGATTATATGATCAATGAAGACGGTACACCCAATACCGCACATACCCTGAACCCGGTTCCGTTTTTTATTATCGACAAAGACTGGAAAGGGGAAGTGAAAAGCGGTAAACTGGGCGATCTTGCCCCTACCATAATCACGGTGATGGGCTTACCTGTTCCGAAAGAAATGACGGGCAATATCCTTATCTAACCCTAACCACTGCTAATATGAAAACAATCAAAAAAGTTTTGATCGCCTTACTCGTGATCCTCGTGGTGTTGCAGGCCTTCCGCAGCCCGAAGAATGACTCCAATGATCAATCAAAGGATATTTCAAAAACCTATCCGCTTCCTGATTCGGTAAAAACCATTCTTGCCAAAGCCTGTAACGATTGTCACAGTAACAAAACAGCATATCCCTGGTACGCTTCGATACAACCCGTGGGCTGGTGGCTGAACGGTCATATCAATGATGGAAAGCGCCACCTGAACTTTAATGAATTCAGCGGTTACCGGATCGCAAGGCAATATAAAAAACTGGAGGAGTGTATTGAGCAGGTGAAAGAAGGTGAAATGCCGCTTCCCTCTTACACCATCATCCACAAAGAAGCCATACTCACCGATGCAGAAAAGCGGATGCTGTTTAACTGGTGCGATGATATCCGGGACAGTATCAAAGCAAAGTACCCTGCCGACAGCCTCGTGATCAAAAGAAAAAAATAATATCGTATTTCAAAACCGGTTGAACAGCCATACTTTTCACTTTTCACTATTAACTCATCACTTTTAACTTCCCAACCAAGTCCGTCTTGCAAATCAAATCCGCCAAATACCTGGTTTCTTCTGCGCTGGTAAGCCAATGCCCCCCGCCCAAACATGCAGAATATGCATTTATCGGCCGGAGCAATGTGGGCAAATCCTCGCTCATCAATATGCTTACCGGGCAGAAACATCTTGCGAAAACTTCAGCCACACCAGGCAAAACACAACTCATCAATCATTTCCTCATCGAAAGCAGCAGGGCGGAAAAAGGGCCGGCAGAAAAATGGTTTTTGGTGGACCTTCCCGGATATGGTTATGCCAAACGTTCACAGTCGGAACGGAAAAAATGGGAAGAGATGATCAATGGCTATCTGCGCAAACGCGAAAACCTCGCGCAGGTATTTGTATTGATCGATGCACGCCATGAACCACAGAATATCGATCTCGCTTTTGTAAACCAGCTTGATCACTGGCAGGTGCCCTTTAGTCTTGTATTTACAAAAGCAGATAAAGAAAAGCCGGCGGTGGTGGAAAGAAATGTAAAATCTTTTCTCGCAAAACTCGGCGAAACCTGGCAGTTTTTGCCCAGGCATTTTGTAAGCAGTTCCGAAAAAAAACTGGGCAGGGAGGAATTGCTTTCTTTTATTGAAAGCTGTAACCGCGAATCTGAATAAATACAGGACAGAAAGGGGAAGAAAGATCGTTCGGTTGCCTGGGGCAACCGTTTCATCACATCCTGAAAAAGATCAGTTCACAACCTTATCCGCGCAGCAACTGCTGGCGAATGCTTCGGGCTTGGCCTTAAATGCGAATCCCATACCAAGGATATAACCCATCGCTTCGCGGAGTGCATCGTTGCTTTTGAACTGCGGGTTGGTGTTGATATCGGCATGCACTTCCATATCCACATGGTACTCGATAAACAGGTCGCAAAGCTCATAAGCGATCTCGATGCTTTTCGCTACTTCTACCAGCATCCTTTCCTTGATGTGGTATTTCTGTTTTGTTTTTTCATTGTGGATGTACATAAAGCCACCATTGTGTTCGCGTAAAAAAACGATCACCGTGGCAAACTCGGTGTCATCCCCTTTCACCTGGCTGTCGGTACCAATACATACTTTCAGCTTTGTTCCATTGGATGATTCCCTTTCGATGGCTTCCCGCACCGCTTCCTTGATGGGAAGGTTGATGCTTTCACCATTAAACTTTCTCCAGCGCATAAGTATTAGGTTTCTGTAATTTACTGAGAATACAGTGCCGGTGCGTGCCTGAAGGATGATGTTATTATTAACAGACGTGGAAAACGAGAGAACTGTTGACAGTTAGGAGTCTGGAATTTGGAGTTGGGAGTTGAGAAAAGGTCGAAACTGTATCTTTACCGGATGAAAGTGTGTGGATTTACATTTATCAAGAACGCAGTTACCTTCGACTATCCAATCGTGGAAGCCATTACTTCGATCCTGCCGCTTTGTGATGAAATGGTGGTGGCTGTGGGCGATTCGGAAGATGCCACACGGGAATTGATCGCATCCATATCCGGCAATAAAATCCGAATCATTGATACCATATGGAATCCCGACCTCAGAACCGGCGGTGCCGTACTGGCAGATGAAACCAACAAAGCTTTTCAAGCCATTGCCGGTAAATACGACTGGTGCTTTTACATACAGGGCGATGAAGTGTTACATGAAAAATACCATCCTGTCATTAAAGAAGCGATGCTGAAATGGAAGGATCATCCCGAAGTGGATGGCCTGCTCCTGAAATACAAACATTTTTACGGCTCGTTCGATTATGTAGCGAGTTCTTCGCGCTGGTACCGGAATGAGATAAGGGTGGTACGCCAAAATCCATCGATCTATTCTTACCGCGATGCACAGGGTTTCCGCAAAGGGGATAATGAAAAACTCCGCGTAAAAGCCGTGGATGCTTTTATGTATCATTACGGCTGGGTGAGACCGCCAAAGATCATGATGGATAAGACACGCAATTTCGGGAACTACTGGAATGGTGAGCCTGTTACCGAAGAATTTGCAAAACAGTATTCCGGCGATTTTGATTATACGGGAATCGATGCACTGGAAAGGTTCCGCGAAACACACCCGGAAGTGATGCAACAAAGGATCGCGAGAATGAACTGGCAATTCAGTTATGACTTATCTTACAATCAACTCAGCCTGAAAGACCGTTTTAAGAATTTCATGGAAAAACATACCGGTGTAAGACCATTTGATTATAAAAATTATATCCTGCTCAGGTAACAGCCGGGGCATACCCTTAATCTGCAATACCTAAAATACCCTGCATGAACACACCCTGCATCGTCTGTGGTAATACAGCGCACAACCAATTATATACAATCAAAGAACTGCAACTGGGCCTGGGTGATGAATTTCCCTACCAGTTATGCGGCGCCTGCGGAACCATGCAATTATTAGAAGTTCCGGCCGATCTTGGCAGGTACTATCCCAATAACGATTACTATTCTTTTAACCTCGATCTTACCATCCGCAAAAAAGCAGACCCGCTCCGCAAGATCAAAACCGATTACCTGCTGCATGGCAAACAACCCATACTCGGGAAATTACTCAGCATCGGTTATACCATGAGCGAGTTTTATGAGTGGATGAAATACACAAATGCCCAGTACGATGAAGCCATCCTCGATGTGGGTACGGGCAATGGCAGCCTTTTGATGCGGCTGTTCAATATGGGTTTCAATAACCTTACCGGTATCGATCCGTTTATCAATGAAAGCAAAGATTACGGCCCGGTAAAAGTATTAAAGAAGGATATTTTTGAAATGCAAGAACCCTTTGATGTGATCATGCTGCACCATTCACTCGAACATACGCTTGATCCCAAAAAAGTATTGCAGAAAGTATATTCATTGCTGAAGCCCGGTGGCCGTGCACTGGTACGCGTTCCCATAATGGGAAATTATGGCTGGAAACATTACCAGGAATACTGGTGTGGCATTGATGCACCGAGGCATATTTTTATCCCGTCTGAAAAAGGCTTGAAACAACTGGCTGCAGAAGCCGGTTTTACCATTGACCGGTTTTATTACGACAGTTCCGATTATGTGGTGATTGCAAGCGAACAATATAAAATGGGCATCCCGCTGCATGCGCCAAACAGTTATACCATCAATGAAAAAGCAAGTCATTTTACAAAAGAGCAGGCCCGCGCTTTCCGGAAAATGATGTACGCAGAAAATAAAAAAAACAATGGCGATATGGCCGCCATTTATTTAAGCAGGAAAGATTAAAAATTGGGCTTAAAAAACATTTTGATACAATACAGTTTTTTCCGGAACTCCGATTTTCTTTTGCTTTTCAGTATCTCGTTATAATTACGGAAAAAAAAATGGCTCCGTTTCCAGCTCCAGCGCCGGTGAAAATGCCGGATCATTTCAGCCAGTATCTTTTTGGTGGGTTCATGCGTAACAGGTGCGGCAGCCAGTGTTTTTAATTCAGCCAGTTTAAATTCAAATTCACCCTGAACCGTCCGTTTCTTTTTTTTGTTGGATGATTTTTGTGTGCCAACCACATTGGCATCATGCTGGCGGTAATGCACCAGTACCTCATCCACATACCTGATCCCGTTATTGGCAGCCGCACAGAAACCCAGCCAGAGATCGAAGAAAATATGCCGCGGCAAAGGCAATACCTTCTCTACGAACGAACGCTTCATCAGCATTGCATGCCCGGGAACAGAGTTGGATAAAAGAAAAGAAGCACCGCTGTAATAAGACTGAATATTCATCAGGTCTTTAAAGGTTTTGTGCAGCGATTCGCCCTGCCCGTTGACTAATAATGAATTCCCGAATACAGCATCGTGATCCCCGATTGCATTCACCAGTATGTCAATTTTTTCAGGCACCCAGAGGTCATCCTGGTCAGACAATGCAATGAATTCTCCTTTACACAAACGGATCGCTTTTTCAAAAGTGGGGGTTACCCCCAGATTTTTTTCGTTGCGATGAACGGAGATAGAAGAATATTTCTGCGCATACGATGATAAGATTGCAAGTGTATCATCCGTTGAGCCATCATCCACCACCACGATCTCAAGAGCCGGGTAAGTTTGTGCGAGGATGCTATCAAGCTGCTCGCCGATATAACGCGCTCCATTATAGCATGCCATTGCAACCGAAACCAGGGGTGGTTGATTCATCTGCAGAAAAGCTATTTATATAAAAAAGAAATTGGAACAGTATTCCCGGCTTTTTTTACCGGTATATTTTTCAGGCTGGTGTTTCTCTGCTTCAAAATCCCTGATCGCCACTTTTGTGCCTTTATAAAAAAAATAGCCATCATATCCAAGTGATAATAACGCATCAAAAGTTTCCTGCACGGTTGCCCTGCCCACCTGTATCGATTCGCATTCGAGGATGATACGGGGCCTGTATTTTTTCAGTATCTCTCTGCCACCCCTGATCACTTTTAATTCATGCCCTTCTACATCAATCTTCACCAAAGCTGGATAACAGTTATTTGTATAGCAATATGCATCCAGGGTAATGGTTTGCACTTTTGCCGTCCTTGCAGATGGAGCATCTGCCAGTGTAAAATGAATGGAAGCGCCAGGTGCCGAAGGTTTCCCATTATCGGGAATGATCATTGTTGCTTCTTCTTCCGCATCAGAAAGTGCAAAAGGTTCAATCGCTACCTGCGGTTTATTGACGTATCGGTAATAATTTCTGAGATATTTATATAATACCTGCTGCGGTTCAAACCCGATCACTTTTCCTGCATTGCCTGCGCAATGGGCCATCCAGTAAAGAAAGCCGCCTTTATTCGATCCGATATCAAATAAAGTATCCCCCTTTTTCGCATGTTCCAGTATGAATGCGATCTCTGCGGGGTTTTCCTGCACCCGGTAATGCCAGGCACGAATGCCCATTTTTATTGTATCAAACATAGTATCTGACTGTACCGGCTGATAACAGGGCAATTATTCTGCCGCAGA
Source organism: Chitinophagaceae bacterium (assembly GCA_004028765.1). Classification (GTDB taxonomy): domain Bacteria; phylum Bacteroidota; class Bacteroidia; order Chitinophagales; family Chitinophagaceae; genus Sediminibacterium. The sequence goes on from SAIX01000026.1 coordinate 9,298, forward strand.
CCCTGCTTTTGCCGCCATCCCCGCAAAGTAATGGGAAACTTTGTCAGTTTTCGGAAAATTGTACGGAAATTGACAGCTATTTCTCTTTTCAGAAAACAAATCAAATGAAAATACTGCTTCATTACCTCAAACCCTATAAATGGCTGGTAATACTGGCGCTGGCACTCGCGGCCATCAACCAGACCTTCTCGCTTTTTGACCCGATGATCTTCGGAAAACTGATCGACCAGTTTGCACGCAACCCGCATTACGACAAATCAGGTACTGTGCGGACAGGCAGCGATTTCATCAACGGTATCGCAAGCATGCTTTTATTGCTGGTGGGTACCGCCATGGTAAGCCGTATCGCCAAAGCCTTTCAGGATTATGTGGTGAATGTGATCATCCAGAAATTCGGTGCTAAAATATTTACGGATGGATTAAAACATTCCATGCGCCTGCCCTACCAGGAATTTGAAGACCAGCGCAGCGGTGAAACACTTTCCATCCTTTCGAAAGTGAGAACCGATACAGAAAAATTTATCGGCTACCTGATCAATGTTTTGTTCTCTATCATTGTGAGCATTGTATTTGTTTCCATTTATGCTACGCGTTTACACTGGTCCATCATGCCCATCTTTATGGGTGGCGCCGCTTTGATCGCCATTGTTACAAACCTGCTGAGTAAAAAGATCAAGGTCATCCAGAAAACGATCGTAAAAGAAACCACCTCCCTGGCAGGTTCCACCACAGAAAGCCTCCGCAATATCGAACTGGTGAAAAGTCTCGGTCTTACCGACCAGGAAGTAAAACGCCTTAATAA
>SAIX01000027.1 GCA_004028765.1 Chitinophagaceae bacterium
ATACGGTTACCGGGTTTTTATATGTTGAGAAGAAGGGACGCATGTTGTTTATTTGATGATGGTCACTTTTGCAGTATCAGCCAAACCATAGTTGCCGGTCAGCAGAATTTTATCTGCCGGTTGAAGACGTGGTGACAGTATTTCCACTTTATCTCCACTCTCCATCCCTTTTTGCACCATTACTTTTACCGCAGTGGTGCTGTCTGTCATTTTCATCACCCAGAATTCTGTTTGGGTTTCATTACTCAATACGGCTGATTTCGGTAACGCAATCGTCTTTTCTTTTACCTGTTTCACCAGTCTGACTTTGGCCACTAAATTTTCCGGTATGGGGGTATTGCTGTTTACGCGAATCATATGATTCTGTGTTTGGGAAACCGAATCTACGGTAGGCATAGCCTGCACAACCCTTCCTTCCAGTATTTTGCCATCCGGCAGTTTCAGGTTTAACTGCCTGTTTTCTGCTAAATAGGGTTTCAGTTCGTATGGCAATGCGAGAATAAAAACCAGGCTTTTTGTATCGGTAATGGTGGCAAGCTGTTCTCCATCCTGCACATAATCCCCGGTACGCGAATTTAACTGGCTTACATATCCGGTAACCGGTGATTTGATATGTATGATTCCAGTAAAATGAAAAGAAGAATCCAGCGACAGGATCGTATTGCCTAAACTTTGTGCCTCCTTGGTTTTAACGATGAACATATCCTGCCCCTTGGTGATATAATGCCCGGGCTCCGCATCCACGAGTTGCAGATATCCGTTCGCACTGGATTTTACATAGGTCCTGAGCAAAAAGGCCGATGTTGCATTTAGCTCAACAGTGTCACCGAGTGAACCAAGAACCGGCGATGTTACTGTTACGGGTACGGAGCTGGTTTCTGTTGAATCTGTTTCCGGTTTCACTTCAGCAGTATCCGCTTTTGCTTTCTCTGATTTACAGGAAAAAAATATCATGGCGACAGCGAAAAGTGGTAAAACGATGAGCTTCCCTTTCATAATGATTTATTTGGCGTTCCAGTAATTGATCTGGTTAATGAGTTGCAGCCGGTTAATATTGTTAATGCGGATTGAATTTTTGGCGTTCAGGTAATTACTGATTGCAAGAATATAGTCTGTCATCTTTACCTCACCCGTTTGCAGCAGTTTATGATTGGCATCTATTAAAGTTTCCACATACCTCATCTGGCTGCTCATTTGGGCGATCAGGTCTTGCGTGCTTTTTAACTGTAAGGATAATTGCGCCACCTGCTGGTTGTATTGCTTCCGGAAAAAATCACGGTACCCCAGCCTTGTCCTTTCCTGGATCTTTATTTTATCGTGCTGAAGTTTTCGTTGTTTGCCATCGTAAATAGGGATGGTAACATTTAATCCCACACTCGTTCCGAAATTTTTATAGTATTGTTCCGAAAACGTGGTCAAGTAGCCACCATCTGCGAAAGCTTTTATTTTAGGCTTGTAGGTAAAATCTATCAAAGCATCAGTGTTGCGCAGAATCATACTGTCTACCCGGAATTTTTCATAAAAAACAGTGTTCTCTGCTTCCGGAAGAACAGACAACTGAACAGGAGGCGGCTCCAGCGCATACACACTGGTGTCTTCAATCCCGGAGAGGTAGTTCAGCGTCAGAAGATCTGCCTGGTATTGCAATTTTGCCTGCGTATGCTGAATTTCCTGTTGCTGAAGGGTAACCAGGAAACTTAAATAATCGGTTTGGCGGTAAACTGCTTTCTCCGTGAGTTGTTTTAATACCACTTCTTCATTCCGGAGCAGGGTAAGTAATTCCTGGTTAAAATTAACCTGCTGCTGGCTCCCGTATGCGTTGATATATTGCGCTGTAATCGATTTTGTCAGATCAAGTTCTGTTACCTTGCCCGCAAGTGCCAATGAATCGTTTAGCAAACGAAGTAATTCAAACTGGTTAGCCAGTAAAGTTTTCGGCACAATTTCTTTGGAAACAGTAATGAGTTGACTGAAATTGACACCATTTGTAATGGCATAATCATAACCCCATCCTGCAATCACAGGTGCATAGTTGTTGCTGCTTACCCCTGTAACCTGTGGCAGCAAAGCAGCCCTGATCCGGAGGCTGTCCAGCGCATTCAGCAATTTGGCATTGCTATACTCTTTCAGCAACGGGCTGTTTTCCTTTGCCGATTCTATATACCCCCGAAGGGTGTGCTGCTGTGCTGCGGCAAGTATGGAGTATAAACTCGACAATATTGCTAAAAATAATTTCATGTAAGCATATTAAAATCGATAGTGAAAATATGTTTCAAGTCGTGAAAGCGGTATACCACTTTGCACCCCGATGCACTGCAGATCTCATCAACAATTGCAAGCCCGAGCCCGGTTCCTTCCGCAGACTGATCTGCTTTATAAAAGCGGTGAAAAATCCTGGTCACATCCAGGGAACCGTTTACTGCTGTATTCTGAAATGATATTGCTTTTTCTTCCTGCAGGATATTTATACTGCCCCCAGCCGGTGTGTATCGTAGCGCATTGCTCAGAAGATTACTGACAATGATATCAGCCAGGTGAGGATGAAAAATCTTTTCCGTAATATCCCCGTTCAGGGAAACGGTGATTTTTTTTGATTCAAACAGTTCCTGTCTTTCCCTTATCTTTTTCTGTATCACTTCCTTAAAATCAATCAGGTCGGTTGTGGAAAATTGCCTGTTTTTTAATTTGGTTAACAGTAATAATGAATGATGAAGTCTTGCAAGCTTCTGTGTTGCGTCTTCCACAGTCAAAAGGTGCTGCATCAGTTTTTCGTCGCGTTCGGCATATTGAAACAATGCTTCTGTTTTTGAACGGATAACAGAAAGAGGCGTCTGCATTTCGTGAGACGCATTCTCGGTGAATGTTTTTAATGTCTGATAATCCTGGTTAATCTGTTCAGACATCTGGTGCAAACTCTGGTTCAGTAACCGGAGTTCATCAATTTTTTCCTGCGGCAGTTGTAAAGACTCTCCGGCATGATATCCCTTGATTGCATCAATTGTTCTGTAAAAGGGTTGCCAGATCCTCCGAATAAGTGTTCGGTTGATGATGTAATTAAAAACCAGTACAAGGGCAATCATCATAACCGCTATCCCGATGATCAGCTTAAGCAGGTATTCTGTTTCGGTTGCAGATTTACTGACGATTATTTCATACTGTTTACCGGCTGCCTTAATGGTAAAAACCAATTGTCTTACTGTTTCTTCTTCCTGTTCCTGTGGGTTATAGATATTCGCGTTCCTGAAGCTTGCTTTTTTTGTCATTTCGGCCACCGGACGCACTTCAATCCACTGATCTTTTGCATTTTCAATTACCGGTAAAGTATCCCTTTGCTTAACAAATGCAGTTATTTCCTGTTGCTCTACCCGGAGTGTTTCATCAAGTTGCCTGGTAAGCACATACTGCAAAACAAAATAGAAACCTGTACTGCCGATAATGAATACACAGATGGTAGCGGCAATATTAACGCGGTTATATTTTGCAAATAATTTCATGCTAACTGCATTTTATAACCCTGGCCGTAAATGGAGCGGATATAATCGGTACATCCAGCTGCAGTAAGTTTTTTCCTCAGGTTCTTGATATGCGCATAAATAAAATCATAGCTGTCCGGGAAACCCATATCATCACCCCATAAATGCTGTGCTATCGCGTTTTTGGTAAGGACCTTATTCTTGTTGATGACAAAAAACAGCAGCAGCTGGTATTCTTTTTGCGTAAGTTCTACGGTATCGCCTTGTACTGTCACGGTCATACCGCTGGTGTCGATCTGCATATCACCGGCATTGATAATGGATTGCCCTTTAAAATTTCTCCGGCGCAGGATCGCTGCTATCCTTGCTGCAAGCTCTGAAAAATGAAATGGTTTTGTTAGATAATCATCCGCTCCAAGATCAATACCGAGTACACGGTCTTCCACGGCATCTTTCGCTGATATAATGATGACACCGTCTTCTTTTCTGTCATTCTTCAAATGTTTCAATAAAGCTAAACCCGACCCGCCGGGTAGCATGATATCCAGTATGATACAGTCATAAGAAAACAGGTCGATTTTTTCGAGTGCATCCCGGTAATTGCCCACTGACTCACAGATATAACCCGATGCTGACAGAAATTCTGTCATTCCCTGGTTCAGCGAACTTTCATCTTCAACAATCAGGAGTTTCAAGAGAAGTTATTTTAACAGGTAAATTACCAATTCAATTCTGTAGTAAAACTGAAAACAAGGTCATAATCGGTGATTTTGGAGTAACTGTACCAGAATTAATATAAAATGAAGGTAGCCCTGGTGTCAGGCAAGGTTGCGCTTGTAATTTCAGCAGCCGCCTGAGGCGTTTGTATTTTTGGCATTCGGCAGAGGAACAAATGAAGAATAATACAGTATAAGGTATTTTACTTTTCCTGTATTTCACTTATATCCTGCAATTGTAACACTTCAGTTTTTCTACAGAAAGACACAATACATTTGCCGCCAATAAATGGAAATACGCATGAAAGGTTTTTTGTTTTCAGTTTTGCTATGTTTTTTATTTTCCGTAACCAATGGGCAGACAAAAGGTATTATCGTTTCCGGTCGTGTGATAGATATGAATAGCCGGAAAGCAATTGAATATGCAACCATCACACTGAAGAACAAGGAAGGGAAAACAGTGAATGGAGGTATTTCAGATGTGAAAGGAAATTTTACTATCGGTAATGTACCAACAGGCAGTTATAAAATAGTCGTAGACTTTATCGGTTATGCATCGTATAACGATACGTTGACCCTCGCTGAAGGGAACAAGAATTTTCATATTGCTGATATCAGGCTTAAAAATGCAGGTCAATCGCTCAACGAAGTAACCGTTGTTTCAAAAGCGCCGTTAGTAGAAAATAAAATCGACAAAATTGTCTACAATGCTGCCAACGATGTTACGGCACAAGGCGGCGTGGCGCTTGATGTTTTAAAAAAAGTACCCCAGGTCTCAGTCGATATTGACGGCAATGTGGAACTGCAGGGTAACAGCAGTATCCGCTTTTTGATCAACGGGAAACCTTCCACTGTTTTCGGGAATAACCTCGCCGATGTGCTGGCTTCTATTCCTGCGAGCCAGATCAAAAGTATTGAAGCGATAACCAGCCCGGGTGCAAAATACGATGCGCAGGGTACGGGTGGCATCATCAATATTATCCTGAAAGACAGTAAGGTGAAAGGAATGAACGGGACGATCAATGGAAGCCTCGGTTCAAGATTAGAGAATGGTTCCGTTAATCTTACCATGCGCAACAATCATTTCGGGATGAACGCTTTTTTCAGTGGTAATGCCCAGGTGAGGTCGCATACACCCAATAGCTATGTCAGAACATCCACTGATACTAAACTGATACAGGACGGTTACAGTGAGTTCCAGCGGAATGGTTATCAGTCAGGACTGGGCTTCGACTGGACGATCAATAAAAAGGAAAACCTGAGCGGGTCGTTTGGCTTTAATCATTTCGGAAATTCAGGGTATGGTTTAACCACGCAGGAGCAGTACAGCAACTCAGGCGGAACAGTATCCGATATATTCAGTGAAAGAAATTCCAGCAGTAGTTCCGCTACGCATGCTTTCGAGTGGAGCCTGGCGTATAAGAAAAAACTGAAAAGGGAGGGAGAGGAAATTTCACTTCAATATGACGATAGTTATGGTGTTCCACTCTCCGATTATAACCAATACCAGGTATATAAAGGAGCCAATACTCCGTATACAGGATCGCAAAGCCATAATCCGGGCATTAACAGGGAAGGTGAAATTGCCCTGGATTATACCAGGCCGGTAAATGAGGATGTTGAACTGGAAATGGGACTCAAGACCGTATTTCAGAAAATTCACAGTGCGGCAGATGTTTTTACCCTGAACCCATCCAGCAAACTGTATTTACTTGACCCGTCGCAGTCGTACCTGATCAATTACAATCGTCAGGTTTATGCAGGGTATATATCTGCCAGTTTCCCGTTGGGAAAAATATTGGCTGTTAAAACCGGCCTCCGTTTTGAACATACGGAATCCGCTATTGATTACCCCGGCACAACCATTCCACCTTACAATACAGTTGCACCCTCCGTTGTTTTTTCGCACAGGTTTGAAAACGGGAACACCATTAAACTCGCATACAGCCACAGGATAGAACGACCCGATTACCGCGAGATCAACCCTTTTTATAATTTGTCGGATCCTTATAATATCACTACGGGGAACCCAAATCTGCAGCCAGAGTTGGGTAATAATTTTGAACTTGGATTTAATAAAGTGTTTGAAGGCGGGGGCAGTTTATATGTTTCGCTGGTTTCCAGGTTCAATAGCCAGGATATTAAGCCTTACACCCAATTTTATCCGGCCTATAAAATAGGGGATTCAACCTATAAGAATGTTTCAGTAACTACACGTGTGAATGTAGGGCTCGAAAACAGGACCGGTATCAGCATTTCCGGATCGATCCCCGTTACGAAATCATTGAACATCCGAACCAATATATTTGTGTCAAACCGGCACATCGTAAATAACCTGCTTGCCAATGCCGTTACGAATGGCCTTGATGCCCGTATTAATATGAACCTGGCTTACGAATTCAGTAAGAGCCTCGTAGCTGAGAGTTTCGCCAACTACAATGCGCCGGTTAATAATGTACAAGGGAAGCAGCCACAGTTTTTTGCTTATACCTTTGCGATGCGTAAATTTTTTATGAACAAAAAACTGAGTTTCGGATTAACCGCAACCAATCCTTTCAGTCATTATATCCGCCAGGAAACAACCGTCGTGAATGCAGGATTTGTATCAACCAACCTGCGTTATGTACCCTACCAGTCGTTCGGGTTTAACTTCAGTTATAAATTCGGGAAACTGGAGTTTAAAAAAGCAAAAGAAGAGGATAATAATTTCCTGAAGAACCCGGATGGTAATTAATATCCGAATAGTAATTGCACAACCCGATTGCTCCAAATTATCTGGCTTAAAGCAGACATAAATCTGTCTTTTATTTCCCGCACTGTATCTATTATGCCTTCATTGGTCACCAATCGAGTAAACAGGCATCCCGGAACAGGCCATTTAATTATATCATAGGACTGGCAGCCGTTACTCGGTTCACAATCCTGCTTTGTTTATTCAGGAAACCTTCAGAAAAGGCCGATAATACTTATACTAAAAAAACCTTAGGTGTTGATTTCCTGGCCAACAAAAAAAACACCCCGGCATTGCTGGGGTGTTTTTGTAGCCGGTACGGGAATCGAACTCGTCTTTGCCCCGTGAAAGGGGGCTGTCTTAGCCGATAGACGAACCGGCCGTTCTTTTATCGGGACGCAAAAATAGGCTTCCGCTACTTTCTCGCCAAATGATTTTTGAAATATTTCCTTTTTCTTTTCTTCCTAAATAGAAATTCCTCACACAGTTATTTCCCCGGGTCCGGTAAACCGGGTATTCCATATTCCGCAGCCGCTAACAACCATTCATTAAAAAAACCACCATAAATCCTCCCAAACCCTGTAAATTGCGGCTCGTTTTTGATTTTTTCATCCTCTAAACTCGTAATCAATGAGTACAGTGAAAGTTGCCATCAACGGCTTCGGACGTATCGGCCGTTTGGTTTTCCGCCAGATCTATAACATGGAAGGGATTGAAGTTGTGGCGATCAATGATCTGACCAGCCCCAAGGTATTGGCTCACCTCTTAAAATATGACAGCGCCCAGGGTCGTTTTGAAGGCGCAACCGTTACTTCTACCGATGATTCTATCGTCGTAAATGGCGAAACAGTAAAGATTTATGCACAAAAAGACCCCTCACAGATTCCCTGGGGTACACATGGTGTGGATGTGGTGATCGAATCAACCGGTTTCTTCACCGATAAAGACAAAGCCGCTGCCCACCTCACCGCAGGCGCAAAGCGTGTGGTGATCTCTGCCCCGGCAACAGGCGATCTGAAAACCGTTGTATTCAATGTAAACCACGCCATCCTCGATGGCTCTGAAACCATTATCTCCTGCGCATCCTGCACTACCAACTGTCTTGCACCGATGGCAAAAGTGCTGAATGACAAGTTCGGTATCCAAACGGGTATCATGACCACCATTCATGCATATACCAACGACCAGAACACACTCGATGCTCCGCATCCCAAAGGTGATCTCCGCCGTGCCCGTGCTGCTGCTGCGAATATTGTTCCCAACAGCACCGGTGCAGCAAAAGCGATCGGCCTGGTATTGCCCGAATTAAAAGGCAAACTCGATGGCGGCGCTCAACGCGTTCCCACGATCACCGGCTCACTTACTGAACTCACTTCGATCCTCGCCAAAAAAACAAGCGCTGAAGAGATCAATGCGGCCATGAAAGCGGCGAGCAATGAGAGCTTTGGTTATACAGAAGATGAAATCGTTAGTTCAGATATCATCGGTATCCGCTTCGGTTCGCTCTTCGATGCAACACAAACCAAAGTGATGACCGTTGGCGATGCACAACTCGTAAAAACCGTTAGCTGGTACGACAATGAAATGAGCTATGTAAGCCAGTTGGTTCGTACGGTGAAATATTTCGCCGGACTGATCTCTAAATAATAATTTTAAAACTGAATGTGTGGCAATTTGAAAATGCGGCTTGCATGATTCAATTGCCACACTTTTTTTAAGGCCATTTTCAAATTTTCGAATCCACGAATTTTCAAATTGAAATCATGAGCAGATTCACTGAACATAACTTCTCCGGGCAGAAAGCATTGATCCGTGTGGATTTCAACGTTCCACTGGATGCTTCTTTTCATATTACGGATGATACAAGGATGCGGGCAACCATCCCCACTATCACAAAAATTTTGAACGATGGCGGAAGCGTGATCCTGATGAGCCACCTTGGCCGCCCGAAAGATGGCCCCACAGAGAAATATTCACTGAAACACCTTGTGAACCACCTGGTGAAATTGCTGAATGGTGCTACGGTGAAATTTGCCGATGATTGTATCGGTACAGAAGCAAGCGAAAAAGCCGCCCACCTGCAACCCGGTGAAGTACTGCTGCTCGAAAACCTCCGTTTCTACAAAGAAGAAGAAAAAGGAGATGCTGCCTTTGCAGAAAAACTCAGTAAACTCGGCGATGTGTATGTGAACGATGCATTCGGCACTGCGCACCGGGCACATGCATCCACCGCGGTTATCGCACAATTTTTCCCTGGTGATAAAAAAATGTTCGGCCTTGTAATGGAAGGCGAAGTATCCAGCGCTGAAAAAGTATTGCACAACAGCGAAAAACCTTTTACTGCCATTATCGGCGGTGCAAAAGTGAGCGATAAGATCCTCATCATCGAAAACCTGCTGGAACGTGCCACGGATATTATTATCGGCGGCGGAATGGCATATACTTTTATGAAAGCGCAGGGCGGACAGATCGGCAATTCTCTCTGCGAAATAGATCGCCTCGATACCGCCAGCGACCTGCTGAAAAAAGCAGAGGCCAAAGGCGTATGCATCCACCTTCCTTCCGATTCTGTGATCGCGGATAAATTTGCGGCTGATGCCAATATCTCCACCGCACCCAGCGACGCAATACCCGATGGCTGGATGGGTCTCGATATTGGTGCGAATGCCTGCGAGCAGTTTGCCAACTGCATCAAACGCTCCAGAACCATTTTATGGAATGGCCCCATGGGTGTTTTTGAAATGGAAAAATTTCAACACGGCACCAAAACCATCGCAACCGCTGTAGCCGCTGCTACCCAGGGCGGTGCATTTTCACTGGTGGGCGGCGGCGATAGTGTTGCGGCGGTAAACCAGTTTGGCTTTGCGGATAAAGTAAGTTATGTATCAACCGGCGGCGGCGCCATGCTGGAATATTTTGAAGGAAAAGTATTACCCGGTATCGCCGCTGTACAGCAATAAGTAGAAATAG
>SAIX01000028.1 GCA_004028765.1 Chitinophagaceae bacterium
ACCCATAGCGGCAATATCTGTACCAAATAGCCCTGATACGGTTATCAGCGGGGAAGCTGTCGTCGGAATTGCAAGTTTCTACAGCAGTAACCTCGATGGTACCAAAACCTCTACCGGCGAGCGGTACCGGAATGAAAAATTTACCGCAGCGAGTAATCATTTTAAATTGAATACCTGGGTACTGGTAACCAATCTCCGGAACGGAAAAAAAGTGATCGTACGTATCAACGACCGGATGCATCCCCGGATGAAGAAAAAAGGGAGGGTGGTTGACCTGAGCCGGGTTGCTGCAAAACAGCTGGATTTTATTGAAATGGGGCTAACAAAGGTGAGGGTGGAACCAATTAAACTGCAGGTTAAAACAGATGAAAAACTCCCGGATACATTACAGATAAAACCGGCAGATTCGGCAAGGGGTTTTGAACCTGTGAAAGATTCTTCCGATCAAAAAAATAACAGCTCTGCAGACAGCAGTAAAATCATTACCGGGAAAGCAGGGGTTACGAACAGGGAAGAAGGTGCTAAAACGACTTCCGGTGAAAAGTACCGGGCAACAAAACTTACGGCTGCTTCCAATGCTTTTGAACTGGATAGCTGGGTTCGGGTAACCAGCCTCGAGAATGCAAAATCGGTTCTGGTGAGGATCAATGATCGGTTACGGGCGCCTAAGAAAACAAAAAATAAAGTGATAGACCTCAGCAGGGCGGCGGCAAAAAAACTGGGTCTGAGCGCCGGCAGCCTTATAAAAGTGAAACTGGAACCGGTGAAAAAAGACACTCTGAATTAAATGGGTATAATATAAAGTTATCTTAATTTCTAAAAGTCACATACTGACTGTATTTTTGCTGCACTATACTAAAACTCGCATTATGAAGAAACTCATGTTTTCCCTGATAGCTATGATGGTGGTTGTTGCATCTTCTGCACAAACACCTTCTGCCCCCAGCTACAAAAAACTTCCAACGCTTTCGGTGAACTTCTTTCTGAAGGACATGAAAACCGCAAACCTGATCGATCACACTTCTCTTTCATCTGTACTGAACAACAGTCAATGGACGAAAGTACGTGACATGAACCCAGGTCTCGGATTGGCTTATTACGAGGGGCTTACTGAACATGTTGATTTTATGGCTACCCTTGCTGGTTCCTATGTGAAATATCCCTTTTCATATTATGCGGGGGTAAGTCCTTCCAACGACAATAAATTCCTCCTGGAATCTTCAGCGAACCTGAATATCAAACTGCTGACCGACAAATATTTCCTGGTTCCTTATTTTTCATTTGGTGTAGGTGCTTCTATGTATGCAGGAACTTATTTTGCAGCATATGCTCCCATGGGAGCCGGCTTACAGCTGAACCTGGGTGAAGGAACTTTTGTGCACACCATGTTTGGTTATAACGCAAAAATTTCTCCGCTGGCAACCAATCACCTTACTTATTCAATTGGTATAGGATCTCCCATTAAAGAAAGAAAAGCAGCGCCCGTGGTTATGGCTCCTCCGCCACCTCCTCCAGCCCCTGTTGAAAAAGATACAGATGGAGATGGTATTGTTGACAGTAAAGATAAATGCCCAACTGTTCCAGGTGTGGCAAAATATGATGGTTGCCCGGTACCGGATACAGATGGAGACGGCATCAATGATGAAAATGATAAATGCCCTACTGTAAAAGGTATCGCTAAATACCAGGGTTGCCCGATCCCGGATACGGATAAAGATGGTATCAATGATGAAGAGGATAAATGTCCTACTGTTCCCGGTGTGGCCCGTTACCAGGGTTGCCCGATCCCGGATACAGATGGAGATGGTGTAAATGATGAAGAAGATAAATGTCCTACGGAAGCCGGACCAAGGTCAAATTATGGTTGTCCTGAAATCCAACAGAAGATCACGGAACTTTCCAAGAGCATTTACTTTACAACGGCGAGTGCGAAAGTGATGGATAAAAAAGCGATCAAATCACTTGATGAAGTGGCTGAGATCCTGAAGAAATATACGAAAGCAATGCTCACCGTAGAAGGCCACACCGATAATACCGGTAAAGCCGATGCGAATAAGAAACTGTCTCAGAAACGTGCTGATTCGGTTAAAGAATACCTCGCAGGAAAAGGAGTTGATGCTTCTCGCATCACTGCAATCGGTTATGGTTCTGAAAAACCAATCGATACAAATAAAACCCCTGCAGGCAGGGCTAAGAACCGCCGTGTTGAACTGAAAGCAAGTTATGCGCAGTAATCTTACCGCATAATGCATACTTTACAACAAATCCCCCGCCTGTAAAAGCGGGGGATTTGTTTTGTAAGCCATTGACTTAACACAGGAATAACCCTGAAAAACGGGCGGTAAGTGATTGTAATACGGTAAAAAACAGTAATTTAAAGTCTCGTCCCCCGTTATTGTCTAAATGCACTGCTTATGAATCAGAGAAGTCCTTTCTTGGTCATTGTTATTTTATTGTCTTCCCTTTCCGTCTTCGGGCAAAACAAAGAGGTTCCTGTTGAGATCGTGATCGATAAACTGTCGCATAAAAATGTGCGGGGTTTCCTCGAAAAAACAACCAATTCTGTTTTTAAGTTTTTTAATTCGGATGCAAGCCCTGATAACCTGCTCACTTCGCGGTGTATCGTTGTAAAATCAACTGAAAAAGAAAAAACCGTTGGTATGACGGAAGACCCTACTTTAAGCCCGATGAAAAACCTGAAAGCATTTAAGATTGGTGCAAAGTCGGATGTGATCAGGTTAGTGATGGAAACTTTTAAGAACGATAACGGGGATGTATGTGAGTTTGACAAAGGGGATAATTATCACTCGGTGGTTTCTTCAGAACTAAAACTATCCGAGATCGCGCCGGGTGTTTTTTCACAGGTATTGGGTATGTCCGCCAAAGACGATAAATTTTCTGCAACCTTTAAGATCCGTTATGGGATTCCCTCGCCTGCTGATATCAAATCAGACCTTACAGAAAAAGTTTCTGATGTAGGTAAATCCGTGCAGTTATCCACTTCCATCGAACTCGTCAATAAATCGGGTCTTAGTTATATATGGGAATATAAAACGGATGATGACAACGATTGGAAAGAATTTGCAAAAACAACGGGGGAAAGCGTTGGCGTGAATCCCGCAAAAGATATTTTTAAAAAGGGGATCAAAACAAGCCAGGTGATCCGTTTCAGGGTCAAGGCAATTTCAGCAGAACTGGCCGGGTCTTATTCAGTTCCGTATGAAATAAAGGTAACACCTGCAGGTCCCCAGTTTGAAGCAGCCGGTGTTGCGGTTACTGAAACATGTCCGAATACTGCCAGTGGCATGATCTCTGTAAAAAATATCACTTCACCGGCGGATAATATTGCATACTATGTTATCAAAGGAAAAGAGATCACGGAAGATGATCAGCCGGATATCATTGCGGAAGGGAAAAAATTATTGTCTGGTAAAGCGGCGATAAGCAAAGGGGTGGAGATCAGCAAACTGGCCGAAGGTGATTATACACTTGTGGTATACAATGCGGATATGCCTGTTGGAAAAAATTTCAAAACCCATGTATTCACAGTAGGAAAATTTGCGCAGCTCGGTATCAAAGCAGAAAGTGTGACCGAAGCAACCTGTGCCACAATGCCTGATGGACAAATCCTGATCGAGATGACAGGAGGCGCACCGGGTAAACTGATTTCTTCACTGGCGCCTTCTGTTGGTAAGTTGAAACTGTTTGGAAAAAATATCGTGTATTCGGAATTACCGCCCGGAATGTATACAGTGTTTATTAAAGATGCCTGCAACCAGTCTGTTTCAACCAAGGAACTCGAGATCCAGAAAAAAATGGTGCAGTTATCCGGTAAAATTGAAATTATCAATGAGCCTTTGAATAATTTCCCGAATGGTTCTGTAAAAGTTGCGATCGAAGGAGGCTCAGGTCAGTTTAAATACACCCTAACCAGAACGGGCACCAATAATGCAGTACCCAAAGAAAAAACCACTTCAACACCTGCCTGGGAAATTGATAATATGGTGAAAGGGAGTTATAAATTAAAGATCATTGATATCACTTACCCATTGTGCCCGGGTTGGGATACAACGGTCATTTTAAACGGCAAGACACTTGTAAGTGCGGATACCACAGCAACAGAACCCGTAAAGAAAGATTCCCTGAAAAAAGATTCAACAGTTGCTTACCTGCCGGTAAGGAATCAGCAGAAGAGAGAGGCAAAACAATTCACCTGGCTTGTCGCGGAAGCAATAAACCCGGAAGAAATGGAATCAGAAAATCGGTTATTCACGGCGGTGCAAAACAGTTTGTTCTGCAGGCTTGCGGAAATGTTGGGGCATACCTATTTACTCAGTAAATATTTACTTCGCGCTCAAGTATTATCCCAAAGCGATCAAAAACACTGTTGATAATGTTTTGGGATAGCTGGTATATATCCGGGCCGGATGCATGCCCATAATTTACCAGGACCAATGCCTGTTTCTCAAAACAACCGGCATCTCCCTTCCTGTAACCTTTCCAGCCGCATTGCTCGATAAGCCAGCCGGCGGCAAGTTTTGTATTCCCTTCGTTTGCCGGATAGCCGGGTATTTGCGGGTATTTTGTTTTTAAAGATTCGTAAACAGCTGAAGAAACAACTGGATTTTTAAAAAAACTGCCTGCATTGCCAATGATGGCAGGGTCGGGCAATTTACTTTCACGGATATGGATCACTGCATCGGATACTGCTTTTGCGGTGAGGGCAGTAACCCCCATTTCCTCCAGTTCTTTTTCAATTGCACCGTATGAAATGATAAAACGGGGCTCTTTCAGCAAACGGAAAGTAACCGAACAGATAATGTATTTCCCTTTATAAATATTTTTGAAAACACTTTCCCTGTAACCGAATTTACAAGCAGCGTTCGTAAATATTTCCATTTCCTGCGTTTCTGTGTTCCATGCTTCCAGTTGATGCAGGAAATCTTTGATCTCCACCCCATATGCACCGATATTCTGTATCGGGGATGCGCCTACATTCCCGGGGATCAGGCTCAGGTTTTCCAACCCGTAATACTGTTTGCCGATACAATACATCACAAATGAATGCCAGTTTTCTCCTGCATACGCACGGACAAAATAAGCATCACCTGTTTCATTGACGAGATCGATTCCCTTTAACTCGTTTTTGATGACACAGCCATCAAAATTTTTTGTAAAGAGAATATTACTTCCACCACCCAGTATCAAACGCTCATGGATATTTTTCCTGTTTAATGCATCATACATGGCATGTAATTCTTCCGGGCCTGAAAAGGAAGAAAAATACCTGGCCGATGTTTCAATTCCGAAACTGTTATACCTGCGCAGCGAAATGTTTTCTTGTAATAACATTTTATACAGGATCGATATCGGGTGTGATGGTTACACTACGGTATCTTTTGTTATTCTGAATAATGGCGATCTGCTGCTGGATCTCTTTTTTGCATAAAAGTATCTGCGCTGCATTTCTCGGCAGTTTGATCAGTATCTCCCAAAGATACTGGTTCCGGATCCTGTCTACCACCGGTTGTGCCGGTCCGTTTGTTTCTGCGCCAAAATGTGTTTTCAGTCCACGCATCATAATATGTGCGGCTTCTTCGGCGATATTTTTTTCTTTGTGCTTAAAAGTTACCTGTATTAATCTTGTAAAAGGCGGATACGCAAATTGTTTCCGGTTCCTGATCTCAAAGGAATAGAGTTTTTCGAAGTCATGTTCCTGTACAAACTGTAAAACGGGGTGTTGCGGGTTGCTTACCTGTATCAATACAATGCCTTTGCTGTTCTTTCTGCCTGCACGGCCGCTAACCTGTTCCATTAATTGAAAAGCCCTTTCGTTCACGCGGAAATCGGTGAAATTGAGCAGTCCGTCCGCATCAATGATCCCGACAAGATTTACTTTTTCAAAATCAAGCCCTTTTACCACCATTTGTGTACCCACCAGTATATCGATCCGGTGTTGTTCAAAAAGCTTGATCAATGCATCATGGTCGTTTTTACCTTTTACACTGTCATAATCCATTCTTGCAGTTCTGGCAGAGGGGAATATTTCTGCCACTGTTTCTTCGATCTTTTCCGTACCGAAATTTTTCTGCCGGAACCCATGACTGCCGCAGGCGATACAGGTATTGATCACGGGATAACTGCTGCCGCAATAATGGCAACTCAATGTATTTTTTGCTTTATAATAAGTGAGTGTTACATCACAATTGCGGCAATGCGGTATCCAGCCACAGGTGGTACAAATGAGATAAGGTGTATAACCCCGCCTGTTCTGAAAAAGAATTACCTGTTGCTGTTCATCCAGAGAACGGTTGATGGCTTCAGTTAGTTCTGGGGAGAGTATGGATTTGGCGCCATCGGTCAACGGGATCTTTTTGCTGTCGATCATAATGATCTGCGGCAGTTCTGCTTCTCCATATCTTTCACGCAGTGTAACCAATCCGTATTTATGGTTCAGACAATTGTAATAACTTTCGATGGATGGGGTGGCGCTGCCAAGCAGCACATGCGCCTGGTTGAGTGAAGCATAATAGATCGCCGAATCCCTTGCATGATAACGCGGGGCGGGATCCTGTTGTTTGTAGGAAGGGTCATGCTCTTCATCTGCAATGATCAGACCGAGATCCATAAAAGGGAGAAAGAGCGATGACCTTGCGCCAAGCACCACTTTTATCTCACCTGTTTTTATTTTATTCCATATCTCAACCCTTTCATTGGGATTGAATTTTGAATGATAAATACCGATATACCCGCCAAAATATTTTTGTAACCGCCGGATGATCTGAGATGTCAAAGCGATTTCAGGAAGCATATACAATACCTGTTTCCCCTTGCTGATATAAGATTCGATCAGTTTTGCATAAATCTCTGTTTTGCCACTGGCGGTTACGCCATGCAGCAGGCAAACAGGTTTCTGTGAAAGATTTTCCCGGATCTGCCCGAGGGCCAACTGTTGTGCTTCAGATAATGTAAAATCGATCTTTAACTCCCTGGGCAACGGCAGTATCCTGTCTTTTGCCCTTTTTTCCGTGAGCAGGATATTCTTTTCAACCAGGCCTTTTAGCTGTGCGGCACTAGCGTTGGCTTTTTTTAAGAGTTCCGGCTGTGTTACTTCCCCTTCTGTTTTCACGAGGTGCAGGTAAGCCAGCAATAATTCCATTTGTTTGGGTGCTTTGCTCCAGTTGTTCAGCAGGCCAGCAAGTGCATCTTCGTCATGGTATTTCGGCGCAAGAATGATATAGGTTTCGGTTTTGGCTTTGTATTTCTCTTTTAATTCCTCCCAAACATGGCACACACTTTTTTCGATCAGCTTTTTGATGACCGGGTAAACATTCGATACATCCAGCAACTGCTGCACTTCGGTTAACCTCAGTTCTTTTTTTAACTCAAGGGCTTCTGCAACGATGTATTCATTGTCGGTGAGGTCAGAGAAATCAAGGCTTCTTTCTTCATTCCAGATCAGGATACTTTCGCTGGAGAGTTTCAGGTTGGCAGGTACTGCTGCCTGCATCACTTCTCCTTCACTGCACATATAGTATGCAGCCATCCATTCCCATAACTGCAGTTGCTGTTCCTGAACAACGGGTTCGGTATCGAGTATATTCACGATCTCTTTCGGATCAAATCCTTCCGGCTTATCGCTGAATATTTTTTTTATAATCCCTGCATAGCGCTTATTCTTCCCAAAAATCACTTCCACCCGGATGCCTGGTCGCGCAGATGCTCCCAGGTTATCGGGGATACGCCAGGTATAATTTTTAGGCAGGGCAAGGGGTATGATGACTTCCGCGTACAAAGGAGAATTTATCTCAAAAATAAGGGTTATGCGGTAGGATAGTCCCTATACCTGCGCAGGCCTTCTTCCATAACAGAATACACTTTGTTTTTCAGCGAAGGGATATTCCGCATACTGAGGCCTTCCACGGGGATCTCTTCGAGATAAACAACCCTGTTGATGCCTGGTGTTAGTTCGAATAAACTTTTGTAATGAAGCCTGTCTATCGTATCAATGAGTAATACGGGTTTGATCGGTGTTTCTGTTTCAATTGCGATCCGGAATGCGCCATCATAAAATTCTTTCAGCGGTCTTCCTGTTTCATTAAAAGTTCCTTCCGGGAAAATGAATATTGAGATATGGTGTTTTAATGCAGCTTTCAGGGCCCGTACACTTCGCGAGCGTGTGTCGGGACTGCTTCTGTCGACCAGTATCACAGCGGCACGGTAGATCCATCCAAAAACAGGGATCTTAACCATTTCATATTTACCCAGTATCCGCATGGGCTGGTGGGCGATCAATACAATTGGTGGTATATCGAGGTAGGAGATATGGTTCGCAACAAAAATATACTGCCTGCTCCGATCATGTGGCTGCTCATAAATTTCTTTATGTCTTATTCCGATAAGAAAATACCAGGTATACGCCCAGAAACGGCAAAGCTGGTAAATGATATTGCCACCTGTAACTTTTCCGCCCAGCAGGGAAAGCAGCACGAATGGCAAAACGAGAAACATGAGCAGAATAAAACAGGTCAGTGCATATATGCAATAGATGTATTGCAGGAAACGTAAGAGCCATTTCATTCCCCTAACTTAACAAATAAATCAACGTAGGGACAGATATAAAAACAGGAGGGCAAAAGCGCCTCCTGTTTGTGTTGTGCTGATTTTCTCTATCAGAATTTATAAACAGCAGCCAGGATAAAACCGGCTGTATTTTTTGTACCTGCTCCATTGCTTTTGGTGAATACATTCCCGCTCGCATTATCCAGCCTGATTTCAGGGATGATGGTAAGGTTATCCACTTTTATATTGCCGGAAAGTGTGGTGGCAAATATCTTTTTAGCCCCGGCAATTAAGGGGTTTGTGGCTCTGTCATCAAAATAATCGCCCCTTAGCGTAAGTCCAAATGTTTTTGCCGGATCATAGTTCAGGTAAATGGCATGGCTTTTCCAGCTTGAATTCACTGTTCCCTGTTTGGTGGATTGTATATTGCCATCGTAAGCGAGAGATACTTTATCCGATACGGTGCCTGTCACTACAAGGTTGAAATGTGTTAAACCTGTTCCGCCCTGGAAGTTCAGATAGGCTTTCAGTTTATCATTGGATGAGCCGGTGCTGAATTGTGCAATGATCACTTTTACACTGCTGGGGGCGCTTACAAAATCGGTGGGGTTGGCAACACCCAGCATCAATGCACTCTTACCACCCAGCGAAATATCCGCTTTTAAACCGGTATGAAAGAAGGGGCCATACGAAAACCCGTACGACATGCTGTAATTCCTGTTCGCATATGCGTCCAGTAATTCATAGCCAACATGGGTAGCCCATTTACCGATCGTGAATTTTACTTTGTCTGATGCGGCATAACTTATATAAGCCTGTTTCACGGCGGTGAGTGTTGTGTTCACGTCATTATATGAGAACTCCTGTGCCCTCCTGCCAAAACCCACATCGGCAGTAGCACTTACTTTTCCATAACTGTGATCAACACGGATTGATGCCATGCCCAGCTCGAAAGAACTGTTTGAATTGGTAAAACTGGTCAGGTTGTTGGTACTGCCTGCCGGCGCATTGAAATTAAACCGGTAATAGGCATCGACCGAACCGGTGAACGTGGTTACTGATTTTTTAGTGGAATCGGATTGCGCATCCGACGATTGAAAAGCTAAAAAGCCAATACACATAGCAGAAATTTTCTTTAACATTGCATAGGGTTTTATGATTAACAAATAGGTACAGCCCATAAA